>NZ_JBQEOG010000001.1:933388-1044684 GCF_052045085.1 Stenotrophomonas sp. 22385 | reverse complement strand
CGCCATGGATGGCGCGAACGAGCCCCCATGGATGGGTTCACGGCGTGTCCCGCAATGGCATACCCCCGCCCGCCCCAGCTCGTAAACGTGAACAGCACGCGCTTTGGCTTTTGGCGCCACACTGACGCGATCCTTACCAATGCTTCGCGTTACCTGCACGATGAACGGGCAAGGATGGGTGGGTGAATACCGTCCCCGCGCCTACGCCTGATACGCCCTCCTCCCGCTCACGCTGGCGTCTGCGCCGCCCCGGCAAGCGCGGACAGCGCTGGCTGGCGGTCCTGGTGTTCCTGTGCGCGCTGATCCTGCTGGTGATCGCGCTGTGGGACTGGAACTGGTTCAAGGGCCCCGTCGAACGCGCCGTGCAGGCCAAGACCGGCCGGGAATTCCATATCGGGGGCAATCTGGATGTCGATCTCGGGCGCACCCTTACCGTGCGCGCCGATGGGCTCACCTTTGCCAATGCCGAATGGTCCAAGACCCCGCGAATGGCCAGCGCCGACCGCGCCGAGATCGACCTGCGCGCCTGGCCCCTGCTGCGCGGCAATATCCGCATTCCCGAAATCCGCCTTACCCGCCCCGACCTGCTGCTGGAAACCGCGCCTGGCAAGGACCAGCCCGGCAACTGGGATTTTCTTGGGCCCAGCGATGGCGAGCCGCCCGTCCTGCAACGCCTGCTGGTCGACGATGGCCGCCTGAAATTCCTTGATGCCGCTGGAAAGACCGACATCCTGGTCGCCATTTCCAGTGGCAAGCCGCGCACTGCCGACAGTGCACCGCCGTTGCTCGTCAGCGGCAAAGGCCGCTGGCAGGGCAACCCGTTCACGCTGGCGGGCAACACCGAATCGCCGTTGGAACTGACCAACAGCGATCATCCGTTCCGCATCCATCTGGATGGCCGTGCCGGCAGTACCCGCGCCATTGCCAGCGGCACCCTGACCAACCCGTTCGCGCTGCGCACTTTCGATCTTGATTTCGCGCTGAGCGGGCAGGACATGGAAGACCTGTACCCCCTGATCGGCCTGGCCATCCCCTCCACACCGCCGTATCGCCTGAAAGGCCGCCTCAAGCGCAACAACGATGTCTGGCGGTACGAGAACTTCACCGGGGTCGCCGGCGACAGCGACCTGGGTGGTACCGCGCAGATCGATGTCAGTGGAGAGCGGCCCTTCCTCAAGGCCGACCTGGTATCCAAGCGCCTGGACTTCGATGATCTTGCCGGCTTCGTCGGCGCACCGCCCAAGACCGGCGCCGGCGAATCAGCCAATGCCGAACAGAAGGCCAAGGCCGCCGCGCTCGCGGTGAAGGCGCGCGTGCTTCCGGACACCCCGTATGATCTCAGCAAGCTGCGCGCAATGGATGCCGATGTGCACTGGAAAGCGCAGCGCATCAACTCCCCGGCGCTGCCGCTGGACGACATGGACGCGCACCTGAAGCTGGACGATGGCCTGCTGCGTCTGGAACCGCTCAACTTCGGCGTGGCCGGCGGCGACATCCGCAGCACCATCCGCATGGATGCGCGCAAGCCGACCATCGCCACCCAACTCAAGGCCAGCATCCGCAAAGTGCAGCTGGGCGGGCTGTTCCCCGACGCGAAGCTTGCCGAGCAGGCCTCCGGTGGCATCAGTGGTGAGATCAACCTCAGCGGCAGCGGCAACTCCATCGCGTCCATGCTGGGCAGCTCCGATGGCGGTGTTGCGGTGGGCATCGGTCGCGGTCACGTCGGCAACCTGATCATGGAACTGGCCGGCCTGGACGTAGCCGAATCGCTGAAGTTCCTGTTCACCGGTGACAAGCAGATTCCGCTGCGCTGCGCATGGGGAGATTTCGGCGTGAAGCAGGGCCTGATGACCTCGCAGCAGCTGGCGTTTGATACCACCGATACGCTGATCCTTGGAGAAGGCACGGTGGACCTGAAGCAGGAAAAGCTCGACCTTCTGCTGCGCCCCCGTCCGAAGGACATCAGCATCCTGGCGCTGCGTTCGCCGCTGCGCATCGGCGGCACGTTCAAGGATCCATCGTTCCGGCCTGACTTCAAGGCACTGGGGCTGCGTGGTGCGATCGCGCTCACGCTGGGCAGCATTGCCCCGCCGGCGGCGCTGCTGGCCACGATTGAAACCGGGCCGGGTGAGGATTCGAATTGTGGTGGTCGTTACGCGAAGTAAACCCCGCGTAGGGACTGTCAAGAACATGGATGTTTTTGACAAGCCTCCATGGATGGATTCACGGCGTGTCCCGTAGAGGGCTGCCTGTCGGCCGCCCCAGCACGGAACAACTGCAACGCTGCTCTTCGAGTGCATCGACCAACGGTCGATGCCTACCGGCGACATCCGCGCCACTGGCAGCTCAGCCGGCGACGATGTACTGCTGCAGCTGGTCCAGCTTCCGGGCCTGTTCGTCGATCACCGATTTCACCAGGTCGCCGATGGAGATCACGCCGATCACGCCGCCGCTGTCCACCACCGGCAGGTGGCGGATGCGGTAGTCGGTGACCAGTTGCAGGCAGTGTTCCACCTGCTCTGACGGCGCGACCGTCACCACCTTGGCGGTCATGATGTCGCTGACCTTCGTCGACCGCGACGAGCGGTCATGCAGCACGATCTTGCGCGCATAATCGCGCTCGGACAGGATGCCGACCAGGCTGCGGCCGTCCATCACCAGAACGGCGCCGATGCCTTTGTCGGCCATCAACCGGATCGCGTCGATCACGGCCGACTCCGGGCCTACCGCGAAAACCTCAGGGGACTTGCCTTCCAACAGCTGCCGTACCGTGGCCATCTCGCTGCCCTCCACCGATGGGATGCACGGCCGAGTCTGCCACGAACGGTGCATGCCAGGTGTCAACCAGATACAGCGGCCGCTGCTTGGACTCCTCGTACAGCCGGCCCAGGTACTCGCCGATCAGCCCCAGCGCGATCAGCTGCACCCCGCCCAGGAACAGGATCACCGCCATCATCGTGGGGTAGCCGGCCACCCGGTCGCCGTACAGTGCCGCCTTCACCACTACCCACAGCCCGAAAACGAACGCGACGCTGGCCGTGGCCAGCCCCAGGTAGGTCGCCGCGCGCAGCGGTACCGTGGAGAAACTGGTGATCCCTTCCAGTGCGAAGTTCCACAGTTTCCACAGCCCGAACTTGCTGTTGCCGACCATTCGCGCGTGCCGGTGGTACGGCAGCGCGACGCGGCGGAAACCCACCCAGCCGAACAGCCCTTTCATGAACCGGTGGCGTTCACGCAGCTGACCCAGCGCCTGCAGCGCGCGCGGTGACAGCAGGCGGAAATCTCCGGTGTCGGCCGGAATCGGAATCCTGGACATCCGGCCTATCACCCGATAGAACGCCGCCGCGGTAGCGCGCTTGAGCCAGCTCTCGCCATCGCGCACCTGGCGGGTGCCATATACGTTGTCATACCCCTGCCGCCACAGCGCCACGAACTCCGGAATCAACTCCGGCGGGTCCTGGCCATCGGCATCGAGGATCATCACCGCACCGCCGTCCACGAAGTCCAGCCCGGCCGTGAGTGCCGCCTCCTTGCCGAAGTTGCGCGACAGGCGCAGCACGCCCACGCGATCGTCGGCCGCCGCCAGTTCCAGCATGACCTGCCAGGTGGCATCGGTGCTGCCATCGTCGATATATACGATCCGGCCCTCGATACCCTCCAGACCATCCAGCACCGCGCGCAGGCGCGGCTGCAGCATCGGCAGCGCCAGGGCTTCGTTGTGGGCGGCAATGACCAGGGTAAGGCGTTCGTCTGACATGCCCGGATTGTAGCGGTGCGCGGTCACCGACATGCATGCCTACTCATGCTGCAGGTAGGCGTCGCCACCGAGCTGACGCGCCTGGCGCTGGATCCAGGCGGCGCGGCGCTGCACGTAAGGGCCGGGCCGTGCGGCGTTGTAGCGGCGCGGGGCCGGCAGAACCGCCGCCAGCCTTGCGCTTTCAGCCGGCGACAACCGCGCGGCCTCCTTGTTCCAGAACTGCTTTGATGCAGCCTGGGCACCGTAGATGCCATCACCGAACTCGGCGATGTTGGCGTACATCTCCAGGATCCGCGACTTCGGCCACAGCGTTTCGATCAGCAGCGTGTACCAGACTTCCAGCCCCTTGCGGATCCAGCTGCGGCCCTGCCACAGAAACAGGTTCTTGGCGACCTGCTGGCTGATCGTGCTGGCGCCGCGCAGGCGCCCACCGCGCGCGTTGTGGTCGCGCGCCTTTTCAATGGCCTGCAGGTCGAAGCCGTTGTGCACGGGAAAACGCTGGTCTTCGGCGGCTACCAGCGAGATGGGCAGACTCGGCGCCATCTGGTCGAGATCGCGCCACTGGTAGTGAAGCCGGTAGCCCCAGTCGCCCTGGCCCAGTGCTTCGCCATAGCGCCACAGCATGACGGTCGACAGCGGCGGGTCGATGAAGCGCAGCACGGCTACCTGCAGCACGCTGCCGGCCACGAACAGCACCGGCAGCCATAGCAGATGTTTCCAGCGCCAGCGGCGCCGGCGGGTCGGTTCCAGGCCCGGTTCGGCCTTGTGGTTGCTGCGCTCTGCCCCCATTACTGGTGCATCCTCTGCTTGCACGGTTGTCGGCGCATTATCCGGCAACACGCCCTCATTACTTAAGCGCAGCCACCGACCCGATGACCGCCCAGACCGATTCCCTTGTCCGTTTCCTGCTTCCCGATGCCGGCGTGCGCGGGGTACACGTGCACCTTGACGCCAGCTGGCAGCAGATCCTCTCGCACGGCACCTACCCGCCGGCCGCCTCCGAGCTGCTGGGCGAGGCCACCGTGGCCTCGGCCCTGTTCACCGGCCACACCAAGGTGGACGGCCGGCTGTCGATCCAGCTGCGCAGCGCCACCGCCATGCGCACGCTGTTTGCCGAGTGCACCGCCATCGGCACCCTGCGCGGCATCGTGCAGCTGTCCGGCGAAGGCGACGCCCCGCGCGACCTGACCGCGTTGGGAGAGGATGCCCTGCTGGCCATCACGATTGAGAACCCGGGGCTGGACCCGCGCGAACCGCAGCGCTACCAGAGCCTGGTCGGGCTGGGCGCATCCGGCCTGGACGAGGCCTTCGAAGACTATTTCCGCCAGTCCGAACAGCTTCCCACCCGCCTGCTGCTGGCAGCCGATGGCGACCGCGCCGCTGGCCTGCTGCTCCAGAAGCTGCCCGGCGATGAGGGAGATACCGACGGCTGGTCCCGGGCCAGTGCGCTGTTCGAGACCTTGGGCAAGCAGGAGCTGCTGGACGTTGCCGGCAATGAACTGCTGCACCGGTTGTTCCATGAAGAGGCGCCCGAGCTGCTGGGCGAGCGCCCGCTCCGCTTTGCCTGCTCCTGCTCGCGCGAGCGGGTGGAGGGCATGCTGCAGTCACTGGGCGAAGCCGAGGCCCGCGCTGCCGCCGAGCCCACCGGGGCGGTCGAAATCCGTTGCGAATTCTGCGGACGGGAGTATCACTTTCCGTTGACGGAATTCGACATACTGTTCCGCGATGCCGCTGTTTCCTCGCCGGCACCTGAACGGCTTCAGTAACGACCGGGCGAGTTTTGTTCTGGGGAGAACCAAGACTTGTTAAGAATTCATAAACACCCTAGGATCAGTGTCCCGCTCCGGCGGGAACTTGTGCTCATCACCGCTGTCTGAGAGTTCCCATGCGCGCCCTTTTGCGTCTACCGCTGGCCCTGATGATCGCCCTCGCCGCGATCCCGGGCGCCTATGCGCAGTCCAAGGCCCGTCAGGACAGCACCGTGATTCCGGTCTGGAACAAGGGCAGCGGCAAGGTGGAAGCCCTGCTGTATCTGGAACCCACCGGGGAACAGGCCGCCGGCGCCCGCTGGCACTTCGGGCGCAGTTCGCTGGATGCCGCCTTCGGGCTGTCCTCCGGCGATTCCCTCGGCCTGCTCTGCAACAGCAGCCGCGGCACCAGCATCAGCGGACTGGCCAGCCACTGCATGCTGGCCAGCCTGGGTGACGAGGACGACAACGCATTGAGCCGCCGGGTCACCGGTACCGCTGCGTTCAACCGCCCCGGCGGTCGCGTCGGCATTACCGCCGGCACCGGCAAGGACACCTTGCCCGCGTGGCTGGCCGGTCCGAACAAGTCCCCGGCGCTGCGCGCGGAGCAGAACGACCTGACCGTGTTCGGCCAGAAGAACATTGGCCGCGAAGGCTTCGTCTCCATCGGCGGCACGTATGCCAAGGCGCGCCTGGTGCCGTTGTCCGACGTGTCCCCGGCCCTGGTGGACCGCTGGGACAGCAAGAGCCTCACCCTGGGGGCCGGCTACGGCAATTTCAGCGGCAACATCATCGGCCGCGTGGTCGATGTGCCCGGCCAGCCCGGCAAATGGGAAGGGCTGGGCGTGGGCCTGACCTGGCGTACCCCGTGGAGCGGCCAGCTCACGGTCGGCGCGGAAAACGTGATCACCCGCGGCAAGAACCCCTTCGCACCGCGCAATGAGAGCACCGACGAGGGCACCGTGCCCTACGTGCGGTACGAGCAGGACCTCTGAGTCCGCTTTTCGATGACCTGCAAGACCGCAAAAGGCGCGCCACTGGCGCGCCTTTGTCGTTCCAGACTGCCCGCCTGGGTCGCTGAACACGCCAGCCTGATACAGAGCGTGACAAAACAACTGCAACTATTTTGTTAACATTTTATTAACACTTGAGCCATCTGACGCTTATAACTCTTCCAAGGGCCTTGATCCACAAGGACTTTGCCGAATTTCACACAGATCACAGACTTCATTAACGCTACTTTAATTCTTTTCAAGTGGCAGTTACTATCGAGTCAGCCTCGTGGTCTTTGGTGCTCTCTATTGGCACCGCCTGAGGCAAACACCCCAGTGAATACCCAAGATTCCCTTGGAGAGAGAGAGCAATGAACTTTAAGTCCAACAAGCTGCGTGATGCAGTGGTCGTTGCACTGGTCGTCGCGGCCGGCAGCGCCACCGCGCAGGCGCAGGAAGCCGCCAATACGACCAACCTGGACCGCATCTCGGTCACCGGTTCGCGCATCAAGAGCACCGACATCGAGACCTCGCAGCCGGTGCTGAGCCTGAGCCGCGCGGACATCGACAAGCAGGGCGTCACCTCGATCGCCGATGTGCTGCAGCGCGTCGCCGCCAACGGCGCCGCCCTGAACCGCACCTTCAACAACGGTGGTGATGGTTCGGCCGGCATCAGCCTGCGCAACCTCGGCAGCCAGCGCACTCTGGTGCTGGTCAACGGCCGCCGCTGGACCACCGGCCTGGACGGCAGCGTCGACCTGAACACCATTCCGGTGGCCATGGTCGAGCGCATCGACGTGCTGAAGGATGGCGCTTCGACGATCTACGGTTCCGACGCCATCGCCGGCGTTGTGAACATCGTGACCAAGAAGGACTTCGACGGCGCGGAAGCGAACTTCTACAAGGGCCAGTACAGCGCGGGCGACGGCGAGCGTGAAGCCGCCGACTTCGTGCTGGGCACCACCACCGACCGCGCGTCGGTGATGATCGGCGCCTCCTACGTCAACGAACGCGAAGTCATGGCCGGTGATCGCAAGATCTCCGCCGGTGGCCCGCCGTTCTTCAGCGGCCAGAGCGGCACCGGCATCCCGGGCTCGTACGTCCGCAATGGTTCGCGCTACATCATCGTCAACGGCGTCGAAACCCCGTTCGTCAGCAACGTGCACGGCTACAACACCGCGCCGGACAACTACCTGCTGACCCCGAACGAGCGCACCTCGCTGTTCGCCTCCGGTTCGTACAACGTCACCGACAACATCACCTTCCGTACGGAAGCGATGTACAACGAGCGCAAGTCCGAGCAGCTGCTGGCCGCAATGCCGGTCACCGGCCAGCGTCTCAGCGCAAGCAGCATGTACAACCCGTACGGCGTCGACCTGACCGGCGTGAACCGTCGTTTCAATGAAACCGGCGGCCGTTCGTTCAACCAGAACGTCAAGAACTGGCACTTCTATGGTGGTTTCGAAGGCTTCTTCGAATTCGCTGACCGCACCTTCGACTGGGACGTCGGCTACCGTTACGACAAGACCGACCAGAACGACCTGACCTACGGCCTGTTCAACACGGCGCGCCTGGCGGAAGCCTATGGCCCGTCGCGTATCGATCCGATCACCGGCAATCCGGTCTGCGTCACCTCGCTGGCTGCAACCGGCACGGTGATCCCGGGCTGCGCCCCGATCAACCCGCTGGGTGGCCTGGGCTCGATCTCGCAGGAAGCGCTGGACTACACCTCCTTCACCGCGCATGACTCCGCGTCGCAGGTATCGAAGGGCTACTACGCCAACATCTCCGGCACCATCGTTCCGCTGCCGGCCGGTGACCTGGCCTTCGCAGCCGGTTACGAGTACCGCAAGGAAAGCGGTCAGTTCGATCCGGACGCCTTCATCGCGTCGGGCCTGAGCACCGGCAACGGCGCCAGCCCGACCAAGGGTGGCTACGACCTGGACGAGGTCTACCTCGAACTGTCGATCCCGGTGCTGGCTGACCTGCCGGGCGCCCAGCTGCTGGACTTCAGCGTGGCAACCCGCTACTCGAAGTACAGCAACTTCGGCAACACCACCAACAACAAGTTCGGGTTCCGCTGGAAGCCGATCGACGACCTGATGATCCGCGGCAACTACTCGGAAGGCTTCCGCGCGCCGAGCATCAACGACCTGTACCGCGGCGACACCGACTCGTTCGAAACCTACGCTGATCCCTGCGCCCAGGCCAACAACCCGACCGGCCAGGTCCTGGCGATCTGCCAGAGCCAGGGCGTTCCGGCTGGTCTGGTCCAGCCGAACACCGATGGCGAACCGGGTCCGTTGCAGACCGTTGAGCCGTTCACCTGGCAGTCCAACCCGAACCTGAAGCCGGAAACCTCGACCAGCAAGACGCTGGGCCTGGTGTGGAGCCCGAGCTTCGTGACCGGCCTGAACGTCACGCTGGACTGGTGGAAGATCGAAATTGAAGACTCGATCACCCGTCCGTCGATCGACGACATCATGACCCGTTGCTACAGCGGCACTGCGCAGGAACAGGCTGAGTACTGCGGCCTTATCTTCCGCGACCCGAACTACGGCACGACGGAAGAGCATTACGCGATCACCAACGTCAACATGCCGCTGCTGAACCTGTCCTCCTACAACGTGGAAGGCTGGGACCTGGGCATTGCCTACCGTCTGCCCGAAACCTCGTTCGGCCAGTTCAGCATCAGCTGGGACAGCACCTACCTGAGCAAGTGGGAAACCAAGGCTACCGAAGACTCTGAAGTCGACGGCCGCCAGGGCGACTACCTGAACCAGGATCCGTACTGGCGCATCCGTTCCAACCTGTACGTCGACTGGTCCTTCGGTGACTTCGGCGTCAACTACGGCCTGCGCTACAAGTCCGGCATGACCGAAGATTGCTTCCTGGGACCGGCTACCCGCGGTTACTGCTCGGATCCGGACAACCAGAAGAACCACATCGGTGCCACCACCTACCACGACGTCCAGTTCCGCTACAACACCCCGTGGAACGGCACCGTCATGCTGGGTCTGAACAACGTGTGGGACAAGCAGCCGCCGGTCTCCTACTCGGTGTCGTACAACATGTTCGACCCGCAGTACGACCTGCCGGGCCGTTACTACTACGTGCAGTACAAGCAGAAGTTCTGATCGATCCACTGATCGGTACCTGATGCAGCAACGGCCCCGGAAGGGGCCGTTGTCTTTTGTGCATGGCCACGTGCGCAGCGGCCTGCGGACATGAAAAAAGGCCGCGTCTCCGCGGCCTTCTGCATTGCCGGCAGCGTTGGCTCAGCCGATCGGGATCAACGTCTCGATCACATGCTCCACGTACGCTTCGAAGTCCTCACGCGCCGGCTTCGGCTGCTGCAGCTGCAGCGACAACTGCAGGAAGCCTACGTAGGCCGCATAGGCCAAGCGCGCGCGATGCTGCGCATCGGTGCGGCTCAACCCGGCCTGGCGGAACGAGGCCACCAGGTATTCCAGGCGACGATGCGACACACGGTCGATCACCGGGCGCACCATCGGGTGGTCCAGTGCCTTCAGCAGTTCGCTGTAGATGATGTGCGGCTGCACTTCGTGCGCCACCACCTGGAACAGCTGGCGCAGGCGAGCGCGGGGATCGGGCACGTCTTCCAGGCTGCCGAACACCTGCTCCTGCTCGAACAGCTCCCAACGCTCCAGCGCGGCCTGCAGCAGCGCGTCGCGCGAAGGGAAATGCCAATAGAAACTGCCCTTGGTGACCCCCAGTCGCCGCGCCAGCGGCTCCACCGCCACCGCGCCGACCCCCTGTTCAGCGATGAGATCCAAGGCGGCCTGCGCCCAGTCTTCCGCGCTCAGGCGGCTGTTGCGGCCGGCACGTGGCTCGCCGGCGGAAGCTTCAGGTTCATTCATGCCCTGATTTAACCATACGCCGGGGTCGGTTTGTGTGGAATTGGCCGAAACCGCGGCCTGAAAAGCCCTGCGCCGTCGGGCCGTACCCATGCCGCCACGTCCCGCGTGGCTGGCGCGCGACCCCGACCATACTAGAGAGTATTGACATGCCCAAAGCCAGGTCCATACTAGCAAGTATGGTAACCCCCGCCCCCTTCCAGCCCGCCCCCACCGACGAGCGCCTCGTTGCGGCGCACGACGCAGTCCTGGCGGCAACCCGTTCGGCTCCCGGGCGCCGCGGCACGGTCCTGTTCGCGCATGGCTTCGGCCAGACCCGGCACGCCTGGACCGCTACCGCGCAGTCGCTGGCCGCCGCCGGCTACCAGACCCTGGCCTACGATGCGCGCGGCCATGGCGACTCCGATTGGAACCCGGCCACGTTGCCCTATCACGGCGAACAGTTCGCCGATGACTTGATCGTGCTGGCCGGCGAACAGCCGCAGCCGCCGATCCTGGTGGCCGCGTCGATGGGCGGGCTGTTCGGTCTGCTCGCCGAAGCGCGCTGGCCGGGTCTGTTCTCAGCGATGGTGCTGGTGGACATTACCCCGCGTTGGGACACCGCCGGGGTCGAAAAGATCCTGATGTTCATGACCGCGCATCCGGAAGGATTCGCCTCACTGGAACAGGCGGCCGACGTGATCTCGGCCTATCTGCCGCACCGCCCGCGCAAGTCGGAAGACGCGCTGCGCGCGCTGCTGCGCGACGACGGCCATGGTCGCTGGCGGTGGCACTGGGACCCGCGCCTGGTTGCCGAACTGGCGCGCGACAGCGAACAGCACCAGGACGCGCTTGCAGACGCAGCGCGCCAGGTGAAATGCCCGGTGCTGCTGGTCAGCGGCGGGCGCAGCACCCTGGTCACCCCGCAAACGGTGGCCGAATTCCTGGCGTTGGTGCCGCACGCACGCCACGTGCAGTTGCCGGAGGCCACGCACATGGTCGCCGGCGACGACAACAACGCCTTTACCGCTACTGTGTTGGACTACCTGGACGTGTTGCCCTCGGCCTCCGCCGTGGCACAGTCCGCCACAACCGAGCACGTCACCGGAGCACGCTCATGAGCATTGTCGTTCCCTTCCTCGCCATCCTGCTGGCAGGCGCCATCGTTGCCTACCATCGGATGCGGCTGATCACCTGGACGCTCGTCAGCCTGGTGCTGCTGGCTGCCTGCTGGTTCGTTCCCTACATCAACCAGACTGCCACGATCGTGGCGGCGGCGATCGTCGCCGTCATCGCCGTGCCGCTGCTGCTGCCGTTCATCCGCAAGCCGCTGCTGACCGCGCCGATGATGAAGGTGTTCCGCAAGGTGCTGCCGCCGCTGTCGCAGACCGAGCGCATCGCGCTGGAAACCGGCTCGGTCGGCTTCGAAGGTGAGCTGTTCACCGGCGACCCCGACTGGAACAAGCTGCTGAACTATCCGAAGCCGCAGCTGACGGCTGAAGAGCAGGCCTTCCTGGATGGCCCGGTGGAAGAGCTGTGCGCGATGGTCAATGACTGGGAAATCACCCACGTGTACGCCGACCTGCCCCCGGAGCTGTGGGCCTTCATCAAGAAGAACAAATTCTTCGGCATGATCATTCCGAAGGAGTACGGCGGCCTGGGCTTCAGCGCGCTGGCCCACCACAAGGTGATCCAGAAGCTGGCCTCGGTGTCGAGCGTGGTCAGCTCCACCGTCGGCGTACCCAACTCGCTCGGCCCGGGCGAACTGCTGGTGCATTACGGCACCCAGGAACAGAAGGACCAGTACCTGCCGCGCCTGGCCGACGGCCGCGAAGTGCCCTGCTTCGGCCTGACCGGCCCGTTCGCCGGCTCGGATGCGACCTCGATTCCCGATTACGGCATCGTCTGCAGGGGCGAGTGGAACGGCGAGCAGGTGCTCGGCGTCAAGCTGACCTTCGACAAGCGCTACATCACCCTGGCCCCGGTGGCGACGCTGATCGGCATGGCGTTCCGCATGTACGACCCGGACGGCCTGATCGGCCCCACCCGCGACATCGGCATCACCCTGGGCCTGTTGCCGCGCGACACCGCCGGCGTTGAAATCGGCCGTCGCCACTTCCCGCTGAACTCGACCTTCCAGAACGGTCCGATCCGCGGCAAGGACGTGTTCATTCCGCTCACCCAGCTGATCGGCGGTGCCGAGAAGGCCGGCAAGGGCTGGAACATGCTCAACGAGTGCCTGGCCGTGGGCCGCTCGATCACCCTGCCCTCCACTGCCAGTGGCGGTGCCAAGGCCGGCGCGGTGGTCACCGGCGCCTACGCGCGCATCCGCAAGCAGTTCGGTCTGTCGGTCGGTCGCTTTGAAGGCGTGGAGGAAGCGCTGGCCCGGATCGGCGGCAAGGCCTACGCGATCAGCGCGCTGTGCCAGGCCACCGCTGCGGCGGTCGACCGCGGCGACGTGCCGTCGGTGCCGTCGGCGATCGCCAAATACCACTGCACCACCATGAGCCGCGAAGTGATCTCCGATGTCATGGACGTGATCGGCGGCAAGGGCATCATCCTGGGACCGCGCAACTTTGCCGGCCGCAGCTGGCAGGCCGCACCGATCGCAATCACGGTGGAAGGCGCCAACATCATGACCCGCAGCCTGCTGATCTTCGGCCAGGGTGCGATCCTCTGCCACCCGTGGGTACTGCAGGAAATGAAGGCGGCGCAGGACCCCGATACCAAGGCTGGCCTGCAGGCGTTCGACCGCAGCCTGTTCGGGCATATCCGCTTCGGCATCTCGAACGCGGTGCGTTCGTTCTGGCTTGGCCTGACCGGCGCGCGCTTCGGTGCGGCCCCGGGCGATGCCTACACCCGCCGCTACTTCCGCAAGCTGGACCGCTATTCGGCCAACCTGGCGCTGATGGCCGACATCTCGATGATGACCCTCGGCGGCAAGCTGAAGTTCAAGGAATCGCTGTCGGGTCGCCTCGGCGACGTGCTGAGCCACGTGTACATGACCAGCGCGATGCTCAAGCGCTACCACGATGAAGGCGCACCGGTGGCCGACCAGCCGCTGCTGGCCTGGGCGTTCCACGACAGCGTGCACAAGATCGAAGAATCGTTGTCGGCGGCCCTGCGCAACTTCCCGATCCGCCCGATCGGCTGGCTGATGTGGCTGCTGATCTTCCCGTTCGGCCGCCGCGCCGAGGCCCCGGGCGACCGCCTGGGCCACCGCGTGGCCGCGCTGCTGATGGCGCCCAACGAAGCCCGCGACCGCCTGGCCAATGGCGTGTTCCTGACCCCGTGCGAGAACAACCCGGGCGGCCGCATCAACAGCTACCTGTCCAAGGCGATCATGGCCGAGCCGGTGGAGCGCAAGTTCATCAAGGCGCTCAAGACCAAGGGTATCGAAGCGCTGGACTTCAATGCCCAGCTGGACGAAGCCGTGGCCGAAGGCGTGATCACCCAGGACGAGCGCACGCTGCTGGAAGAACTGCGTACGCTGACGATGGACACCATCACGGTAGACGACTTCGAGCCGCACGAACTGCGTTCGGCCAGCTACTACGACCGCGAACGCAAGGACGCCCAGTCGCAGGCAGCGTAACGGCTGCGCATGCATGAACGACAACGGCGGACTTCGGTCCGCCGTTTTTTTGAGGAGACACACCGTGGCAGCTCCCCTGTTGAACCTGTACCACCGCATGCAGCGCTGGCCGGCCGGCCAGTGGCTGTTTTCGCGTGCGGTGTGCTTCAAGGCGCCCTATTTCGCCAGCATCGCCCCGCGCATCACCCTGCTCGAACCGGGCCGCTGCGAAGGCCGCATCGCGCACCGGCGCAAGGTCACCAACCACATCGGCACCGTGCACGCGATCGCGCTGTGCAACCTGGCCGAACTCACCGCCGGCCTGATGGTCGATGCCTCGCTGCCCAAGGGCATGCGCTGGATCCCCAAGGGCATGGAGGTCAAATACCTGGCCAAGGCGACCGGCACCCAGCATGCGGTGGCCACGCCTGCGCAGGCGATTGTCAGTGCCGACGCGGGTTATGCGTTGCCGGTGAATGTGCAGGTGCGTGATACCGCCGGAACGGTGGTGTTCGAAGCGCGGATTGATATGTGGGTGTCGCCGGTCAAGCGCGGTTGAGTTTCTGCGCCAACGGCAGCGTCTCACTTCATACGAGCTGGGGCGGCCGTCGGGTAGCCCCGCTCCGGGACACGCCGTGAATACATCCATGTAGGCTTGTCAAAAACATCCATGTTTTTGACAGTCCCTCCGGGGGCTACCCGCCGGCCGCCCCCGACAGGTGGTCGCGTGCGGTGGGCAAAAGCAGACACGCATGGCGTGTCCCTACGCTGTGCCGGTGGTAGGTTCGGTTCCCGAACGAACGCACGGAACGCACCAACGCCCGGTAACGCATCAAAATGATCGGAGCCGCCCTTGATCTCCCGTGGCCCCCAACCCACTGTCGAGGGTCGGCGGGGGTGGGTTTGCGGGACTGTAGAAAACAGGGGTGTTTTCTACAAGCCTCCACGGACGGATTCACGGCGTGTCCCGCAAACCCACACCCGCCGGCCCAGCGCGAGCGAGTTCGCAGACCTGGGGCTGTGGCTCTTGGCGGACAGAGCACCGACCAACGGTCGGTACCTACCGCAGGGCGGGTCAGGCCGGCACGAACTGCCAGGCAATCACCGCCAGGATCGCAGGCACGGCCTGGATGAAGAAGATCCGCTTGTTGACGCTGTAGGCGCCATAGCAGCCGGCAACAATCACACAGCCCAGCATGAAGTTCACCAGCATCGGCAGGTGATCAAACAGCCCCCACAGCAGGCCCGCCGCCAGGAAGCCGTTGTAGAGGCCCTGGTTGGCCGCCAGCACGCGCGTGATCTCCGCCTTCTCCGGCGTGTTGCGGAACGTCTTCAGGCCCAGCGGGCGCGTCCACAGGAACATCTCCAGCACCAGGAAGTACACGTGCAGCAGCGCGACCACCAGGGTCAGGATCAGTGCGGTCCAGTACATGGGCAATCCTCAGCAAGAGGGAGGAAGCTTACTCCGGCCGCTCGACCGGCAGCTTCTTTTCTTCGCGCAGCAGCCCGAAAGCCGCCGCCGTCATGATGCACGCCACCACCAGCCCGCCGGCGAACACCGCGTGCGAGCCGAACAGCGACAGCCCCTTGTGCACCCACGCGAAGGTCAGGTCGCCGCCGCGGTACACCACCGTGTCGATCGCCGCGCCCGCCTTGTAGCGCCACTGCCGGTCCACCCGGGTGAAGATCGTCTCGCGGGCCGGCTTGGCCAGCGAAAACTCGCTGGCGCGCGTCATCACCTGCACCACCGCCACCAGCATCGGCAGCGGCGAGGCGGCCAGCACCGAGAAGCCGACGATGATCGCAAAGCCCGGGATCAACAATGCCGGCGCAATGCCGAAGCGCGACAGCAGCCAGCGCGTCAGACCCAGCTGCAGGATCAGCGTCAGCGCGTTGATCGCCAGGTCCACCCGCGAATAGAACGCCGTGCTCGCTGCCGGGTCGGTGTACAGCCGGCGTACGATCGAGGCCTGCTCGTTGTACAGCAGCGTGCCGATGCCCACCCCGAACACGACCATCAGCGCCAACCAGCGCAGCAGCGGCTCGCGCGCGATCAGCTTCAGCCCGTCCAGCACCCCGCCGCCCATCGGTGCCTCGCCCGAGGCCAGCTGCAGCTCCTGCTCGCGCGCCACCGCCCACAGGCGCAGCCGCCAGATGCAGAACAGGCAGACCGTGAGGAAGCCGGCCGAGACCAGCATCAGGTTGGCGATGCCCACCCGCTGCACCAGCGTCGAGGTCAACGTCGGGCCCAGGAACGCGCCGATCGTGCCGGCCGCCCCGATGTAGCCATAGAACGCCCGCGCCTGCACGTTGGAGAACACGTCGGCCATGAAGCTCCAGAACACCGCCACCGCGAACAGGTTGAACACCGTGGTCCAGAAGAAGAACAGCATGCCCCGCCCCGGCACCCCGCTGTCGAACAGCACGTAGAAGCCCAGCAGCGTCACGATGAAGAAGCCGTACACCGCCGGCAGGAACACCCGCCGCGGGTAGCGGCTCACCAGCGCCCCGTACAGCGGCTGCAGCACCACCATGATCACGAACACGCAGGTGAACAGCACCTGCAGCACGAAGTCCTGCAGCGCGATGCCATGGCCATCGAACCACGCGATCAGCGCCGGCGGGAACACCGTCTGCAGGTCGGCCGAGGCCGCCATCGCCTCGCGCACCGGGCGCAGCACGTAGTAGCCACTGAGCAGGCAGAAGAAATACACGCAGGCCCAGAACAGCGGCGGCGACTGGCGCAGCGCCGCGCGCAGGCCGGGCTGCGCCGGCGGGGTCGGGTCCGGGGTGTTCATCGCGCGCAGGTCCCGCACAGGCGTGGAAGCGGCAGCATCGTGGGGATTCCGGGCAGCAAAGCGCGCACGGTAAACGATGCACCGCAACATCGCTAGGGGTGCACTGCCTTATGCTCATGCCATCACCGTTGGGGAACGGACATGTACGACTACATTATCGTCGGCGCCGGTTCGGCCGGCTGCGTGCTCGCCAACCGGCTCAGCGCCGACCCGCACTGCCGCGTGCTGCTGCTCGAAGCCGGCCCGCGCGACCGCAACCCCTTCATCCACATGCCGGCCGGGTTGGCGCGCCTGGTCAACAACCGTCGCATCAACTGGAACCTGTATACCGAACCCGAGCCGGCACTGGACGGCCGCCGGCTGTGGTGGCCGCGCGGCAAGGTGCTCGGGGGTTCCAGCGCCATCAACGCCATGTGCTACGTGCGCGGCGTGGCGGCCGACTACGACGGCTGGGCTGCCGCCGGCGCCACCGGCTGGGACTGGTCGCACGTGCTGCCCTGGTTCCTGCACGGCGAAGCCAACAGCCGCGGCGCCAGCGCCTGGCATGGCGATGCCGGGCCGCTGTCGGTGTCCGACCTGCGCCACCACAATCCCCTCTCCGATGTCTTCCTGGAGGCCGCCGTGCAGGCCGGTCATGCGCGCAACGACGACTTCAACGGTGACCACCAGCTAGGCGTCGGCCTGTACCAGGTCACCCAGCGTGACGGCGTGCGCTGCTCAAGCGCCACCGCCTACCTGCGCCCCGCGCGCGGCCGGCGCAACCTCACCGTGCTCACCGGTGCCCGCGCGCGTGCGCTGAGCTTCCAGGGCGACACCGCCAGCGGCGTGTACTTCCGCCACCGTGGCGCACACCGGCATGCACAGGCGGCCGCCGAGGTGATCCTCAGCGCCGGCGCGATCCACTCCCCGCACCTGCTGATGCTCTCGGGCATCGGCCCGCACCGGCAGCTGCGCGCGCACGGCATCAGCACCCGCGTGGACCTGCCCGGCGTGGGCGGCAACCTGCAGGACCATCTGGACATCTGCACGCTGGTACACACCCGGCCGGGTGTCAGCTACGACCGCAGCAACCAGGCGCGCATCGCCTTCGACTATTTCCTTCGCGGGCGTCGCGGTGCCGGCACCAGCAACATCGCCGAGGCCGGCGGCTTCGCCCGCTCGCCGCTGGCGCAGGGTGATGGTGCCGATGTGCAGTTCCACTTCGTCCCCGCCATGCTGGACGACCATGGCCGCCACCGTCTGCCAGGCGACGGTTACACACTGCATGCGTGCGCCCTGCGTCCGCGCAGCCGGGGACGGATCCTGCTGCGCGATGCCGACCCTTCCTCGGCACCGCGGATCGAGGCCAATTACCTGGGCGATGCGGAGGGGCACGACCTGGCCATGATGAAGGCCTGCGTACGCATGTCCAGCCAGATCCTGGCCCAGCCCGCCTTTGACCGCTGGCGTGGTGCGCCGATCTTCCCGGCCCGTGAAGACCTGGATGACGCCGCACTGGACGCCTTCATCCGCGCCAAGGCCGAAACCATTTACCACCCGGTGGGGACCTGTGCGATGGGCCAGCGGGACGATGCGGTAGTCGACCCGCAGCTTCGCGTTCGGGGCGTGCAGGGTCTGCGCGTGGTGGACGCCTCGGTGATGCCCACCCTGGTGAGCGGCAACACCAATGCCCCCACGATGATGATCGCCGAACGCGCCGCGCGCTGGCTGGGGGCGCCCGTACCCGCCGGCTGAACAGGGCATCGGACACAAGCGGCCCGGTCGATGCAAAAACCGCGCCTTTTCAATGCGATACGCATTCATCTTCGCTTCGTTTGTGCAATCAGGAAAAGCAGCGCTAGAATCGGCCCCAGCAGTTGCGCACGGGCCCCAAACGATGAAAGAGAACAGCAGGCGCCGACCGATCCGTTCGGCGGCAACCGGATTGCTGGGCATGCTCATGCCCATCGCGATGTCGTCCACCGCACAGACGCCCACTGCGACACCGGCCGCGTTCCCCGTCAACATCGAGAACAGCGCCGTGTCCGCCATTCCGCACACGCAGCCGGCCGCGTACCGGGCCACCACGGCCAACCCGAAGGTGCTGCCGCCTGCGCCCGGGTTCAACGTGGCCAATATCGAGTCGATGGCCCAGCAGCTCACCTATGGCGAGCGCGTACCGGGCATGGCAGTGGCCATCGTGCAGGGCGGCCGCGTGCTCAGCGCGCGCGGCTATGGCGTGACCGACGTCAACAACCCCCAGATGGTCGATGCGCACACCGTGTTCCGCCTGGCATCGCTGTCCAAGGCGTTTGCCGGCACCATGGCCGGCCTGCTGGTCAATGACGGCACGCTGCGCTGGGACAGCAAGGTCACCGACTACGTGCCCGGTTTCCAACTCAGCAGCCCCGAGGCCACCGAGCGGCTGACCGTGGCCGATCTGCTCAGCCACCGGGTTGGCCTGCCCTACAACGCCTACGATCGTGACGTGGAGGCCAACGCCGAGTACTACACGCTCACCCACAAGCTGGCCTCGACCTCGCTCAAATGCCTGCCCGGCGACTGCTACGCGTACCAGAACGTCGCTTTCAGCCTGATCGGCGACGTGGTCTACGCCGCGTCGGGCAGCTTCTACGAACAGTCGGTGGAACGCCGCCTGTTCAAACCGCTGGGGATGGACGATGCAAGCCTGGGTCTGGCCGGTATCCAGGCCAGCTCGCGCTGGGCGCGCCCGCACGTGCGCAGCCGCAACGGCTGGGTGTCGCTGAGCCCGAAACCGACTTACTACCGGCTGGCCCCCGCTGCGGGCGTCAATGCCAGTGCCAGCGACATGGCGCAGTGGCTGCTGGCGCACACCGGCCACCGCCCCGACGTGCTGCCTGCGCCGTTGCTGGCCACGCTGCACTCGACCCTGATCAACACTCCGGGTGAGATGCGCTCGGGGTGGCGTCGCGAGCGCCTGAATTCGGCCGGCTACGCGCTGGGCTGGCGCAATTTCGATTACGCCGGGCATGAAGTCATCTTCCATGCCGGTGCCGTGCAGGGCTATCGCGGCCTCGTGGCGCTGGTGCCCGAACGCGACCTGGGCATTGCCATCATGTGGAACGGCGAGAGCAGCCTGCCCAGCGGCCTGCTGCCTACGGTGCTCGACGCGGCCATGGGCCTGCCCACCCAGCGCTGGCTGGACGTGGATACCGATTTCGGCAGCGACAACCTGATGACCGAAGACCGCACGCCGGCCCCGGGCAAGCGCAAGGGCGTGTCGTCGGATCGGGCGGTGGCGTCGCCCAGGTAACGCCAGCGAGGTGTACCGCATGCAGTACAGGGCGGCCTACGGGTCGCCCTTTTTTTCATGACCGGCCGGGATCAACATGGGGCTGATCCCTCGCGGGAGGGGCTTTTCGTGCGGGCAAAAAAAACCCCCTCCCGCTGGGCTGCCGGGAAGGGGGTTTCAGTACGGCTATCGGGAATGAATCAGATCAGCGGTGCCGGGGTTGCCGGCAGGGCGACCGGTGCAGCCTTCTTCTTGCGGACCGCCGGCTTGCGCTTGGCGACCTTCTTCACTGCCTTCTTGGCCGAGGCCTTCTTGGCTGCCGGCTTGCGCGCGGTGGCCTTCTTGGCGGTGGCCTTCTTGGCTACCTTGCGGACGGCCTTCTTGGCGGTCTTCTTGGCAGCGCCCTTCTTGGCTACCTTGCGGACGGCCTTCTTGGCAGTCTTCTTGGCTGCCTTCTTTGCGGTCTTCTTGGCGGCGGCCTTCTTGGCGACCTTGCGGACCGCCTTCTTTGCCGTCTTCTTTACTGCCTTGCGGGCAGTCGCCTTCTTGGCTGCCTTCTTCACCGTCTTCTTGGCAGCCGCCTTCTTGGCTACCTTCTTCACGGCCTTCTTGGCAGCCGCCTTCTTGGCGACCTTCTTCACGGCCTTCTTGGCGGCCGGCTTTTTCTTCGCAGCTTTCTTGGTTGCCATGGGATTGGCTCCTCGTCAGTGATCTATGGAGTTGAAACGCCCAGGTAAAGCAAACCCGCCGTTACTGCTGTGCGGGGACCGCCGTCGCGTCGAGCGCGTCGTGACGGATACGGGAATACCTGCCACAGGATGCCAGGCAGGTATCGAATGCGGGGTGCTCTTGCATTTCACCGGAGGTAGCGAAGCCGACTCCACCGTCTTGGGACGCGCGGCGGATGTTCTGGTTGTGCTTCGCAACTGGATGTCGATTCGGCTCACTCGTTTTGGCAGGCAAGGTCTGCTGGGCGAAACCTAATCACGCTTTTTTTCACTGTCAACAACCCCCGCGAAAAAAATTCACATGGACGCCCTTCAGCGCACCTTGCCAAACCCCACCCCAAGCGCTCGGCGCCACCCCTTCGACACTCGTTGCGCGCGCGCGAGCATCCGCTCCAGCGACGACGCTCTGAAAGAAAACCACTTAAAAGAAGCACTTTCGTATCCGACACTGCGGCTTCGTCGACGTTGCCGCCCACAACCGGCACCCGCAGCGACGGCATCGCAACGGCTTCCCGCACGGGAACAAAACAGGGGCGAAAACTTTTCACATCCGCGAACGCTTTTTGCGTCCGGATTTGCAGAACTGCGCAAACTTTTGGGCAGTAGTCGTCGCCAGATTCGTGCCGGTGACGTGCGCCGATGACCCGTTCGCCGGTGCGACGACGCGCATCGATGGGATCCGCGACGCGAACTCATGACCTGCGTGTCGGCATCCGGATACCGTCCGGCATGAGCGCGGCAGCGACGGTTCGAGCGCGTCGATCATCTCGCCATCCCTCACGCACGGATAACGTAATGGACGTCGGCAAGCGGACGGTGGCGGGCGCAGGCAAAAAAAAAACGGCCGCGCGGGGCGGCCGTTCCTTCCAGGCGGGCGAGGCTCAGTTGTCCTCTTCCTCCAGCAGTTCGGCGTAGTCGTCCGGATCCAGCAGGTCGTTGACTTCTTCCTTGCTGGACAGCTCGATCACGCAGATCCAGCCTTCGCCGTAGGCATCTTCGTTGATCGTTTCCGGCTTGTCCGAAAGATCGCCGTTGACCGCGACCACCGTACCGGAGATCGGGCTGTACACGTCGGAGGCGGCCTTGACCGACTCGACCACCGCGATCTGCGCACCGGCCTTGGCTTCGTCGCCGACGGCGGGCAGCTCGACATACACCAGGTCGCCGAGCAGGCCCTGGGCGTGGTCGGAAATGCCGATGGTGACGCGGCCGTCGCCTTCAACGCGTGCCCACTCGTGGGACTTGAGGAATTTGAGGTCGCCGGGGATCTCGCTCATGGGACTGCTCCGAAGAATTTCAGGGGGGTCAGAAAACGGGGGTAGTGTAAAACAACCGCTGATCAGCCTTCGACCAGCACGCCGGGTTGGGCCTGGCCTTCGCGCACGAACGGGAACTTCACCACGCGCACCGGCACCTGCCGGCCGCGGATGTCCACGTACACCTGGCCAAGCTCACCACCCGGCACGCGGGCGAACGCGATGCCCTTGCCCAGCGTCGGCGAGAACGTACCCGACAGGATCTCACCGGTGCCGCCGGCGGTGGTTACTGCCTGGCCATGGCGCAACACGCCCTTTTCGTCCATCACCAGGCCGATCATCTGGCGCGCGTCGCCGGAAGCCTTCTGCGCTTCCAGCACGTCGCGGCCAATGAAGTCGCGGCCTTCATCCAGCGCGACCGTCCAGGCGAGCGCGGCTTCGAACGGGCTGATCGCTTCGTCCATGTCCTGGCCGTACAGGTTCATGCCGGCTTCAAGGCGCAGGGTGTCGCGCGCACCGAGCCCGGCCGGACGCACGCCGGCGGCAGCCAGCGCATTCCAGAAGGCGATCACCTGGTCCTGGGCGACCAGGATTTCAAAGCCGTCCTCGCCGGTGTAACCGGTCCGGGCAACGAACAGCGGCGCGCCGCTGGCGGCAGTAGCTTCCATGGCGGCAAAGCGACCCAGCTTCTGCAGCGCCGCGCGGTCGGACTCGGCCACCAGGCCGATGACGCGCTCGCGTGCGGTCGGGCCCTGCACGGCGATGATCGCCAGGTCTTCGCGCTCGGTCACCTGCACGTCGAACGCGACGGCCTGCGTGCGGATCCACGCCAGGTCCTTTTCACGGGTGGAGGCATTGACCACCATCCGGAAGAAATCGTCGGCCAGGTAGTAGACGATCAGGTCGTCGATCACCCCGCCCTGCGCATTGAGCATGCACGAGTACAGCGCCTTGCCCGGCACCTTCAGCTTGTCCACCGAGTTGGCCAGCAGCCGGCGGAGGAACGGCCGCACCTGCGCGCCGCGCAGGTCGACCACGGTCATGTGGCTCACATCGAACATGCCGGCATCGGCGCGGACCAGGTGGTGCTCGTCCAGTTGCGATCCATAGTGGATGGGCATGTCCCAACCGCCGAAATCGACCATCTTGGCGCCAAGCGCGCGGTGGGTATCGTTGAGTAGCGTCTTCTGGGTCATGACCACGGTCCGGAGAAAAATTGGCAGTGCCGGGTTCTGCCCGGCAACTGACGCTGATTATCCCAGAACCGTCCCGGCAGCGCCTGCGGCGGTGCGCCATCTCATGGGGTCTGCTCTCACACCTGCTGCACTTTCAGCGTCATGCCCTCCACGGCGACCACGCGCACCGGCGTGCCCGCCGGCAGGTCGGGGCCGGCCACCACCCAGAACGCATCGTCAACCTTGGCGCGGCCGACACCGGCCCTGATCGGCTGGTCCAGCGCCACCACCCGCCCGATGAGCTGCTCGGCCCGCCGGTTCAACAGCGGGGCATCGGTCTTCCGCGCACGCGTACGGCCCCACTGCCGGTAACACTGGATCGAGACCACGCTGAGCAGCACGAACGCCACCACCTGCCAGAGCAGTGGAATGTCGGCGAACACGGCCACCAGCACGAACACGGCGGCCGCGCCGATCCCGATCCACAGCATGAAGGCGCCCGGGGCCAACGCTTCAGCGGCGAACAGCACCAATGCCAGTGCGCCCCACCCCACTACTTCCCAACGCATCTCAGCCTCCGATGCGCGGCGGCACCGCGCGGGTGGTCTTCTTTTCTTCCTGCCTGGCGAATGCTTCCTTGGCCAGCTCGGCCACGCCGGCGATCGAACCGATGACGCCGCTGGCTTCCATCGGCATCAGCACCAGCTTCTGGTTGGGCGAGGTCGCCAGTTCCTTGAACGCTTCCACGTACTTCTGGGCAATGAAGTAATTGATGGCCTGCACGTCACCCTGTGCGATCGCCTCTGACACCACCGTGGTCGCCTTTGCCTCGGCCTCGGCCAGGCGCTCGCGCGCTTCGGCATCACGGAACGCGGCCTCCTTGCGGCCTTCCGCCTCAAGCACGGCGGCCTGCTTTTCGCCATCGGCACGCAGGATCTCGGACTGGCGCGAGCCTTCGGCTTCCAGGATCTGCGCGCGCTTCTCGCGCTCGGCCTTCATCTGCCGCGCCATCGCATCGAGCAGATCGCGCGGCGGCTGGATGTCGCGGATCTCGATCCGGTTGACCTTCACTCCCCACGGATTGGTGGCATGGTCGACCACGCTGAGCAACTGGGCGTTGATCACCTCGCGCTGGCTCAGCGATTCGTCCAGGTCCATCGAACCGATGACGGTGCGGATGTTGGTCTGCACCAGGGCGATCATCGCCACCTCCAGGTTGGCGACCTCGTAGGCGGCCTTCGAGGCATCGAGCACCTGGAAGAACACCACCCCGTCCACGCGCACCGCAGCGTTGTCCTTGGTGATCACTTCCTGGCTTGGCACGTCCAGTACCTGCTCCATCATGTTCACCTTGCGGCCGACCCCGTAGACGATCGGAATCAGGAAATGCAGGCCCGGCGACATGGTGTGGGTATAGCGCCCGAAGCGCTCCACCGTCCATTCATACCCCTGCGGCACCATCCGCACGGCCTTGAACAGGATCACCACGGCGACGAAGGCCAGAATCAGCGAAAACAGCACGGTGGGAAACATTACTTACTCCTCTCCATGGGTAATGCCGAATATAGCGCTGTTCCCGCCTCTCACCGCGCTCAGGTCCCGGCCTCCGGGGCGGCGGACAACGGCGGGCAGCAGCCGACGATCCCGGCCCTGGCGGTCCCCATGAACGGCAGCACGTCTTCAAGGCTTGGCTTCGGCGGCCTTGGCCTGCTCCCACAGCCGCTCCTGCGCCTCCAGGTCCAACCCGGCCAGCGATGCGCCCGCAGCGGCGGCCTGGGCTTCCATCGCGCGGAAGCGTCGTTCGAACTTGTGGTTGGCGTGGCGAAGCGCGGCTCCGACGTCAACCTTGGCATGCCGCGCCAGGTTGGCGCAGACGAACAACAGATCACCCAGCTCTTCTTCCAGCCGCGCCTGGTTGTCCTGTACCGGGCCGCGCGCGAATTCGGCGGCCACCTCGTCCAGTTCCTCACGTACCTTGTCCAGCACCGGCGCCGGGCCGGGCCAGTCGAAGCCCACCCGGGCCGCGCGTGCCTGCAGTTTCACCGCCCGCTGCCACTCGGGCAGCCCACGCGAGATGCCCGCCAGGGCCGAGCTGTCGCGATTGCCCTTGGCAGTGCGCTCGGCACGCTTGATCGCTTCCCAGTTGGTATTGACGTCTTCAGCCCCATCGACCGACACCTGCGCAAATACGTGCGGGTGGCGGCGCTGCATCTTGTCGCTGATCGCGCGGGCGACATCGGCAAAGCCGAACGCGCCCTGCTCGCTGGCCATCTGCGCATGGAAGACCACCTGCAACAGCAGATCGCCCAGTTCGTCGCAGAGGTCATCCAGGTCGCCACGGTCGATGGCATCGGCAACCTCGTAGGCTTCTTCGATGGTGTACGGGGCAATGCTGGCGAAGTCCTGCTGCAGGTCCCACGGGCAGCCCTGCAGCGGGTCGCGCAGGCGCGCCATGATGCCCAGCAGGCGTTCCAGTTCGGCGGGTGCGGACATCGGTGCTCCGGTCAGGCGGGAATCCAGGTGCGCCACGGCAGGCGGGTGTCGCCCAGCGCGATGAAGTCGCCGTTCAACAGCGTTTCGCGGCGGTTGTAGCGGAATGGCTTGCCGGTGGCGGCCGAGAGCACCGCGCCACCTGCGGCATGCAGCACGCACTGGCCGGCCGCGGTATCCCACTCGGCGGTCGGCCCCAGCCGCGGGTAGACATCGAGCGTGCCTTCGGCCAGTCGGCAGAATTTCAGTGATGAACCCTGCGCGACGACCTCGATCTCGCCCATGCGGTCCAGCAGCGCCTGGGTTTCCGGGCTGCGGTGCGAGCGGCTGGCAGCCACCTGCAGCGGCGGCAGCGCCGGGGTGCGGGTGCGCAGCACCGAGTCGTGCATGCCGTCGCGGCGGTAGGCCAGCTCGCCGCGCATGGCGTGCCAGGCCACGCCGCTGACCGGCGCCAGCACCACTCCGAACGCAGGGGCGCCCTGGTAGATCAGCGCGATGTTGACGCTGAACTCGTCATTGCGCTTGACGAACTCACGGGTTCCATCGAGCGGGTCCACCAGCCAGTAGGCGCCCCAGTGCCGGCGCACCTCCCACGGCACGTGTGCCGATTCTTCCGACAGGATCGGCAGGTCCGGGGTCAGCTGGCCCAGCCCGCGCAGGATCACCTGGTTGGCGGCCAGGTCCGCGGCAGTGACCGGGCTGCGGTCGGATTTGATTTCGACATCGAACGGGGTGGCATACACCGCCATGATGGCGGCGGCGGCGTCCTGGGCAATGGCAATCACCGTTTCGCGCAGATCGGTGGTGAGTTTGATCATTCCCCGCGTTCCAGCCACTGGCGGGCAATGAACAACGCCGCCAGTGAACGCCCTTCCGAAAAGTCCTCGCGCAGCATCAGCTGGTCGAGCTCGGCGATCTTCCAGGGCACCACTTCCAGCTCTTCCGGTTCATCGCCGACCAGTCGCTCGGGGTACAGGTCGCGTGCCACCACCAGGTGCGACAGGTGGCTCATATAGGTCGGGGCGAGCGTCATGGCGCGCAGGACGTCCAGGCGCCGCGCGCCGTACCCGGCCTCTTCCTTCAGCTCGCGGTCGGCGGCCTGCGCGGGGGTTTCGCCCGGGTCGATGCGGCCTTTCACCAGCCCCAGTTCGTAACGGTGCACGCCGGCCGCGTATTCACGCACCAGCAGCACCGTGTCGTCATCCAGCATCGGCACCACCACCACCGCGCCGTGGCCACGGCTGACCAGGCGCTCGAAGCGGCGGCGTTCGCCGTTGGAGAACTCCAGGTCCAGATGCTGGCGCTGGAACGGGCCGCTTTCCTCGTCCGTGATCTGGTGGATGGTGGGCAGCGGACGGGTCATGCGAACGGGCTCTTGGAGATCGATAGAATGCAGGCAGGTGAAAACGTGGCCATGAGCTCGAAATGCTAGCAGACCCAGCCCCCCTTACGTTGGCCGACCGGTGGCGGCAGCGCGACCTGGCCGTGCTGTGGCACCCGTGCACACAGATGCGCGAGCACCCGGACACCTTGCCGCTGGTGCCGATTGCGCGCGGTGAAGGCCCGTGGCTGATCGACCACGCGGGAGGCCGTTACCTGGACGCGGTGAGCAGCTGGTGGACCAATCTGTTCGGGCATGCCGAACCCCGCATCGGCGCGGCCATTGCCCGCCAGGCCACCCGGCTGGAACAGGTGATGCTGGCCGGCTTCAGCCACGAACCGGCAGTGGAGCTGGCCGAACGCCTGCTGGCGATCGCCCCCCGCCAGGCCGGGCGGGCGCCGTTGGCCAAAGTGTTCTACGCCGACAACGGCTCGGCCGGGGTCGAAGTTGCGCTGAAGATGGCCTTCCATTACTTCCGCAACCGCGGCGAGGAACATCGCACCCGCTTCGTGGCGTTGGAGAACGGTTACCACGGTGAAACCCTGGGCGCGCTGTCGGTCGGGGACATTCCGCTGTACCGCCGCGTGTACGCGCCGCTGCTGACCGAGGCGTTGTTCGCGCCCTCGCCGGACGCCTACCTGGCCGAACCCGGCCAGAATGCCGCCGCGCGCGCCCATGAAGCGGCCGATCGTCTGGCCGACCTGTTCGACCAGCACCCGGGCGAGATCTGCGCGGTGATCCTGGAACCGCGCCTGCAGTGCGCCGGCGGCATGCGCATGCACGACCCGGTCTATCTCAAGCGCGCGCGCGAACTGTGCGACGCCAATGGGGCCCTGCTGATCGCCGACGAGATCGCCACCGGCTTTGGCCGCACCGGCACCCTGTTCGCCTGCGAGCAGGCCGGCGTGATGCCCGAGCTGCTGTGCCTGTCCAAGGGCCTGACCGGAGGCTTCCTGCCGCTGGCGGCCGTGCTGGCCACCCAGGCCGTGTACGACGCGTTCCTGGACGACAGCCGCGAGCGTGCCTTCCTGCATTCGCACAGCTATACCGGCAACCCGCTGGCCTGTGCGGCCGCGCTGGCGACGCTGGAGATCTTCGCCGGCGAGGATGTGATCGCGCGCAACCGCAGCACGGCCGAGGTCATGCGCAGCCTGGCTGCGCCGTTCACCGACCATGCGCATGTGGCCGATGTGCGCCAGGCCGGCATGGTGGTGGCCTTCGAGCTGACCCGCAATGGCGACAAGCGCACACCTTTCCCCGCCGAAGCGCGGGTGGGGCTGCACGCCTACAACGCCGCGTTGCGGCGCGGCGTGGTGCTGCGCCCGCTGGGCAACGTGCTGTACTGGATGCCTCCCTACTGCGTGGAGGACGAACACCTGGACCTGCTGGCCCAGACCACCCTGGCCGCCATCGAGGAAGCTGTTGCATGCGCGTGACCCGCTCTTATGTAGATGCCCCGCTGGCCGTCGGCCAGACCCTCTCGCTGCCTGACGAGGTCGCCAACCACCTGGTGCGGGTGATGCGCCTGCGCGAGGGCGAAGGCTGCGTGCTGTTCAATGGCGACGGGCACGACTACGCCGCCACGCTGGTGGAAGCGGGCAAGCGCGATGCGCGCGTGCGGATCGACGCCGCGCAGGCGCTGGACAACGAATCGCCGCTGTCGATCACGCTGCTGCAGGGCATCGCGCGCGGTGAAAAGATGGATCTCATCCTGCAGAAGGCCACCGAACTGGGGGTCACCGCGATCGTGCCGGTAAATGCCGAGCGCACCGAAGTAAAGCTGGACGCGGCGCGGGCCGCGAAGCGGTTGGCACACTGGCGCAGCGTGGTGGTGTCCGCGTGTGGGCAGTCCGGACGTGCACGGGTGCCGGAGGTCGCTGCGCCGCTGGGCGTGCAGGAGGCGGCCAAGGGAATGCCGGCGGAAGCGCTCAAGCTGACGCTGGACCCGCTGGGCGAGCACAGCTTGTCCACGCTGGAGGCCGCGCCCGGTGGCGTGGTGGTCGCGATCGGGCCGGAGGGGGGCTGGTCGCCGCGGGATCGGCAGGCGCTGGCCGCCGCCGGGTTCCAGGGGTTGCAGCTGGGGCCGCGGATCCTGCGTACGGAAACCGCTGGTCTGGCCGCTATTGCAGCGATGCAGGCGCGGCTGGGGGATCTCGGGTAAGGCGGCGTCACGACCAACGGTCGTGACCTACCGCATTTCCGGTGATGTTCGCATTTCCGGTGATGTTCGAATGTCCGGTGATGTTCGAATGTCCGGTGATGTTCGAATGTCCGGTAGGTATCGACCGTTGGTCGATACCTGGTCAATTCACCGGGAGCACTTCATCCAGCGCGGCTTCCAGCGCGTCCAGATCGGGCAGCAGCGCGCTCTGCTCACCCAGCAGCACGCGCATGTGCACGCCCGGTGGCAGGGTTTCTTCGGACGCGTCAGCCAGCAGGCCGTCGCGCGGCACGGCGATCAGCTGCGGGAAGGTCTGGGTCAGCAGCGCGAAGTACGGGCGGTTGGCGTTGCCGCCCAGCGCCTTGAGCACCACCACCTTGTTGTTGCTTACCACCGCTTCCTCGCCCAGCCCGGACAGCCGTGCGAACGACATCAGCGGCACGTCCCAGCCCTGCCAGCGGATCTCACCGACCAGCCATGCGGGCGCGTTGTCCACGGGGGTGACCGGTACCTTGGACATCATTTCGGCCACCGTCGCATTGGGCAGCAGCACGCGCTCGCTGCCGGCCTGGATCAATACCCCGCGGATTTCGTCGTTGCTGGCGTAGCTCATGAGTCTGCTTCCTGAAAGTGATGCGGCGCGGCGATTACTCGCTTACGCCCCAGCGTTCGGCGATGGCGGCGGCCAGCTGCGGCGGATCCCCGGCGGCCATGCCGGCGGCAACCACCGCATTGGCGGCAACCGGGTCGTAGCAGCCTTCGCCGGTCTGGCCAGCGACCCAGCCGCCGGCCACGGCCAGCGCCAGGACATCGTCCAGCAGGGCTACGTCGCTGCCGCTGAGCATCACGACGGCGCTGTGCGCCGGCGGCAATGCGGCCACCTGGATGCCCCTGGCGTCGGCGGTAAAATGCAGTCCGCGGTTGTGCACCGCCACACCCACGTCGTCGGGCAGGATGTAGGCATTGCCCGCCAGCACCGGCTGGTCGGATTCAGCCAGCACGACCGGCAGCGCTGACACGCGGGCCATCTGCTTGACCAGGTTGCCGTAGCGGCCGCCGTCCAGGCGCATGTAGACCAGGATCGGCACCGCCAGCCCGGCCGGCAGCGCGGCCAGCAGGCGGCGCAGCGCGTCGGGGCCACCGATGCCGGCCAGCACCAGCACCGCGCCCGGTGCGGCGCCGTTCGGGTCGACGTCGGGTTCAAGCTCGACCAGCGACAGGCGATCGATGTCGAACGCGTCGGGCGCGACCGGCGCACTGACCGGCGCAGCTGGCGCTGCAACGGGTGCGGCGCTGTCGTCATCCACCAGCGCCCAGCTGCTGTGGTCGCCCAGTGGCGCCTGCGGTACGGCAGGCACCGAGGTCGGAACCGGCGGCGGTACGCTGGCCGGCGGCGCGGCCACAGGCGCCTGCATGGCGGCCAGCGCTTCTTCCAGCGAGATCGGCTCGCTGTAGCCTTCCGGCGCCTGGTACAGGCTGTCCGGTGGCACGTCGCCGGCCGCGTCGAACGCCTCGCGCACATGGAATTCCAACGGCGCGTCGGCATGCAGTTCGGCCGGGGTCTGCGGCAGGCCCGGTTCGGGCTGCAGCAGGCCTTCCTGCTCGGCGCCCGGCGGCAGCACGTCCTGGTGGCCGTGCAGCTTGGCCACCAGGTGGCGCGCCCAGCGCTGGGCTTCCCAGCCTTCGCGACGCGCAGCCAGCTCTGCTTCGTCGAAGATGACGGTCAGTGAGGGCGAGGCCAATACGGGGTCGAGGCGTTCCAGCGCCTCCTCGATGGCCGGCTCCAGCGCGATCAGCACCGCGCCGGCATCCGCACCGCCCAGGGTTTCCAGATCCACGCTGTTGGGATCCTCTTCCAGCACCACGATCGCGCCGGCCTGGGCAAGCGCTTCGCGCAGGCGCTCGCGCGCCGGGCCGACCCGTGCCAGCAATGCCACCGACGGCAGCGGGTTCAGGTCATTCACGGGCACGGGCGATCCCCAGCAGGTCATACACGTTTCGCATCAGGTCCAGCTCCTGGTACGGCTTGCCCAGGTAACGCTGGACACCGATTTCAAAGGCGCGTTGACGGTGCTTGTCGCCGCTGCGCGAGGTGATCATCACGATCGGCACGCCCTTGTAGCGCGGATCGGCGCGCATGGCGGTGGCCAGTTCATAGCCATCCATGCGCGGCATTTCAATATCCAGCAGCATCAGGTCCGGCACCCGCTCTTCCAGGCGTTCCAGCGCTTCGATACCGTCGCGGGCGACGGCCACTTCAAAGTTGTGGCGTTCCAGGATGCGGCCGGTGACCTTGCGCATGGTCAGCGAGTCGTCGACCACCATCACCAACGGTGCCTGGCGGTCGGCTGCCTGCGCGGCCGGTGCGATCGGCTTGAGCGGGTTGGCCTGGTGACGGCGCACCAGCGGCGCGACGTCCAGGATCACCACCACGCGGCCATCGCCGGTGATGGTGGCGCCGTAGATGCCCGGTACCGAGGCGATCTGCAGGCCCACCGGCTTGACCACGATTTCGCGGTTGCCCAGCACCTGGTCGATCGCCACGGCCGCGCGCAGTTCACCGGCGCGTACCAGCAGCAGCGGCACCTGCTCCTGCCCTTCGGCACGGGCCTGGCCCTGACCGACCAGCGTGCCCAGATCGTGCAGCGCGAATTCTTCGCCGCCGTAGTGGTAACCGCCGTTGGCCGACTCGAAGCGCTCGCGGGAGATCCGGCCGATACCGCTGACCGACGCCACCGGCACCGCGAAGGTGGTGTCGCCGATCTGCACGAACACCGCCTGGGTGACCGCCAGCGTCTGCGGCAGGCGCAGGGTGAAGGTGACGCCCTTGCCCGGCACCGAGTGGATGTCCACCGAACCGCCCAGCTGGCGCACTTCGTTGTGCACCACGTCCATGCCCACGCCACGGCCCGCCAGCTGGCTGACCTGGTCGGCGGTGCTGAACCCGGGCGAGAAGATCATCGCGTCCAGTTCGGCATCGCCCAGGACCGCGTCGGGTTCCACCAGCCCGCGCTGTTCGGCGCGGCGACGGATCGCCTCACGGTTCAGGCCAGCGCCGTCATCGGCCACTTCCAGCACGATTTCCGAGCCTTCGCGGCGCAGGCGGATGGCGATCTCGCCTTCCTCCGGCTTGCCGGCGGCGCGGCGCTGCTCCGGGGTCTCCAGGCCATGGGCCACGGAGTTGCGCAGCATGTGTTCCAGCGGCGCGACCATGCGGTCGAGCACATTGCGGTCCAGTTCCCCGTGGGTACCGTCCAGGGTCACATGGACCTGCTTGCCGGTGTCCTGGCCGGCCTGGCGGACCACGCGACGCAGTCGCGGCACCAGGCCGTCGAACGGCACCATGCGCGCACGCATCAGGCCGTCCTGCAGTTCCGAGCTGACCCGCGACTGCTGCTGCAGCAGCACGTCGTACTGGCGCGACAGGTCGTCCAGTACGCCCTGCAGGCCGCCAAGGTCGGCTGCCGATTCATTCAGTGCACGGCTGAGCTGCTGCAGCGTGGAGAAGCGGTCCAGTTCGAGCGGATCGAATTTGTGGTCGACCTGTTCCTGCTCGCGCTGGTAACGGGCCACGATCTGGGCCTCGGTTTCCAGGTCCAGGCGGCGCAACTGGTCGCGCAGACGCGCATTGGTACGGTCCAGTTCGGCCATCGCGCCGCGGAAGGCACCCAGCTGCTGTTCCAGTCGCGAGCGGTAGATCGCCACTTCACCGGCATGGTTGACCAGGCGGTCCAGCAGGTCGGCGCGGACGCGCACCTGTTCCTGCTGCGGACGGGCCAGGCTGTCGTCCTCGCTGGACGCTTCCAACGGCACCGGTGCGGACAACGGTGCCGAGGCGACGGCCGTATCGACCACCGGCGCGGCATCGACCGCGCTCGCGGCCGCGACGGGCGCGTCCTCGGGCTCGGCGCGGCCCAGCGTGCGCGCTTCGAACGCGGCAATCAGGTCGTCCGGCATGGCCACGTCGCGGTGGCGACCGGTGCGGGTCAGCATCTGGTGCAGACGGTCGAAGCCGCGTTCCAGCAGGTGGACGTCGCTGCGGTCGATATCGGTACGGTTGGCGGCGACCGCTTCCAGCAGGGATTCGATGCCGTGGCCCAGGTCGCCGATGGCATTGATGCCGGCCATGCGTGCGCCACCCTTGAGGGTGTGCAGGTCGCGCTGCAGGCCGGCGATCGCTTCGCGGTCCTGCGGAGCGGCGCGCAGTTCGCTGATCAGGCCATCGCAATGGTCGAGCAGGTCTTTGCCTTCTTCGACGAAGATATCGACCAGCTCGCGGTCCAGTACGCTGAAGTCGAGCGAACCGGCGTCGTCGATCTCCTCGTCGGCGGCGGCCTCCTCTGCCACGGCCGTGGCCGCCATCGGGGCGTCTTCGAGTTCGAACAGCGGTGCCGGCGGCGACGCGTCTGCAGCATCGGACACGCGTGCTTCGGCATCGGCCTCGGCGAACGCATCGCGCTCATCCAGCGCCTCGTGACGGGCATCCAGACCCAGCACCGGTGCATCCTCGGCCGACGCCTGCGTCTCGGAACCGTCGACAATGGTCAGACCGTCATCCAGCGCCTGCTGCAGTTCAACCGTTTCACCGAACGCCGGGGGAGACGGGATGATGTCTTCCAGCGCGGCGGCGGCTTCGTCTTCTTCGATGGCGTCCAGGCTGTACGCGTCGTCGTCTCCGACGGTGGCCGGTGCGTCGGTCTCCGCCGCAATCACCTCGTGAAGAACCTCGAGCTCCGCGGCCTCCAGTTCGATGGCCTGGAGCTCTTCAACCGCGATTTCCTCGGCCACCACGTCTTCGTCAACGACCCCGACCGGCGCCGACGGCTCGGCAGCTTCCGCGTCCGTGGCATCCACCGGATCGGGCAGCGTGTGCTCGTAGAAGCGCGACAGGTCGTCCGCAGCCGTCAGTTCGACCGCGTCAAGGCCGTGCTCGACAGCCGCCGGCCCGACGGTTTCCGGCAGGTCCCCGGTCGGCGCGCTGGACGGCGCATCGAACGGGGTCACCAGCTCGGCATTGAAGTAGGCGGAGAGATCGTCGCTGCCGGTCAGCTCATCGGCGACCAGCGGGTCGGCGGCGGCATCGGCGGCGTCGGCGCTGTCGTCTGCAACGGCATGGTCATTGCGCTCATCGAACTGTGCGGAGAAGGCCGCCAGCTCGTGGGCAGTGACATCATGCGCGGCCTGCGATGCATCGGCCTGGGCATCGTGGTCCGCCACGTTGTCGGCGTCGGCAACCACATCCACCGGGTCGACATCCTCGACCTCGAAGTCGAGGCCTTCGTCGGCGACCAGAGCCGGCCAGCGCGCCTCAGGCAGCGTTTCAGCCAGCGCATGGAGACGTTCGGCCAGCGCGGCCTGCGACGGAATACGCGGAGCGTCGGCCTGCAGCGCCACCATCGTGGTCCGGATCGCGGCGGCGGCCGCCGCCAGCGCATCCACGCCTTCGGTGCCCGGCACTGCATCGGCCGCCAGCGAGCGCTTGATGAAGCTCTCGGCGCCGCCGGTCACTGCGGTGATTTCGGGCACGTCGGTCATCGCGAACGCACCGTTCATGGTGTGCACCGCGCGCAGCAGGGTGTCGGTGACCGGTTGCGGCGCCGACTGCGCCTGCTCCAACCAGGCCTGCAGCGTCGCGTGGTGGGCCTCGACTTCGGCCTCCAGGATCTCGCGCAGCACTTCGTCGATGTTGGCCGGGGTGCCCGCCCCCTGTTCGGCGTCCGCGGTGTCCTGCGCGAGGTCCGACACGACCGCCTCCGCCGGCTCTACCGGCGCAGTGGCTGGCGTCGGACGCTGCAAGGGCACGTGGAAGGTTTCCTCGCCCGCAGCCACACGGTCGGCGATGCCCTGCATGGCCTGCAGGTCCGCGCTCACGCGGCTGCCGTCGCGCAGCGCCGCATTGAGCTGCGGCAGTACTTCATAGGCCTGGGTGACCATCGCCACCACGGCCGGCGATGCCGGACGGCTGCCGTCGAGCACGCGGTTGAGCATGCCTTCGATCTTCCAGCTGAACTCGCCCAGGGTGCGCGCGCCCACCAGGCGGCCACTGCCCTTCAGGGTATGGAACACGCGGCGGATCGGGCGCAGGCGATCCATGTTGTCCGGGGCCATGCGCCAGACCGGAAGCAGGTTGCCGAGGTTGACCAGCTCCTCGTCGAACTCTTCGATGAAGACCTCGCGGATGTCCTGGTCGATGTTCTCGCCGTCGTCCTCGAAGCCGGCTTCAATGGTGCCCGGCGCTTCAACACCCAGCGGCGCATCGACCACGGCGGGCGCCTGGACGGCGGGGGCGGTAGAGAACTGCGCGGCGGCGGCATCCAGTTCGGCAAGGAAGCGCGCGGATTCGTCATCCAGCTCGATCTTGCCGATGACCGCTTCCTGCACGCCAGCGACACTGCCCGCTGCCGTTGCGTCGAGCGGGACCTCGTCTTCGCGGGCCGCTGCTTCGCCGGCATCAATCCGGTCGTCGGCGGGCACGGCGGCTTCAACCGGTTCGGGCTGCTCCTGCAGGAACGCAGGAAGTGCCTGCACATCCAGCTCGCTGCTGGCGGTGGCCGGCGCGTCTTCGATCTGCAGCGAGAGCACATCGCCGGCATTGTGCAACGGCTCGTCGAAGGTGAATTCGATCGGCTCGTCGCTCAGTTCCAGCGCATCGTGTTCGGCAGCGACCGGGTCGAACCCGCTGGCGACCGGTGCTTCGGTGGCGGACGACGGCGCATCCACGCCGTCCAGGGCGATCGGTGCGATATCGGTCGCTGCTGCGGCCTCCCACGACGTGCCGGTGCTGGCATCTTCGGCCAGTACCGGATCAAAGTGGGCGAACGTGGGCGCGTCATCGGTACGCACGGGCTCAGCGTGCAGCGTCCACTGTGGCGCGTCCGGGGCGACCGGAGCGGTCGAGGCTTCGAACACCAGCGTCGGCGCAGGCTTGCCGGCCGGCGCAACCGGCGCGACAGCAGCCACCTCCGGCAGCGGCTCGAAGGTGAAGTCCGGCAGCGGCGGCGACGGCACCTGGCCCGGTGCCGGAGCGGCCGGCGTCACTGCCGTCTGCACCGGGGTCACCACGGGCGCATCCCAACCGGTCAGCTCCACGTGCTCCGGGGCGACCGGCAGCGCTTCGGCGCTGGCATCGGCCGGGGCGGCATTCTCGTCCGGAAGCGGCCAGTAGCGCAGCGTTTCCAGGCTGGTGCGGGTGATGTCGAGAATGTCGTCGCGACCCTGGCGGCGCTCGCGCAGGGCTTCAAGGTAATACTCCAGGCTCGCCATCGCATCGGCGAGGGTATCCAACTGGCGGCCACTGGGCACGCGCTGGCGGCCAATCAGCTCGACCGCGATGTACTGGCGCACGCCCTGCAGGTAATCGGCCGGCGTGGACAGATCGAGCATGCGCAGCGCGCCGGCGACCTCACCCAGCAGGCGCGGCACCTCATGCAGCTGCTCGTGGTTCCAGTTGGTTTCAATGAAGGCGACGAAGTGCTCGCGGGCGGCCGAGAAGTTGGCGATCGCCTCATGGGCAAGCACCTCAACGGTACGCCGACCTTCGGCAGCGCTTGGATCGTCCTCGCCACTGCCGCCGGCGCCAAGATGGGCGACCTGGTCGTCCAGTGACGCATCTACGTACAGCAGTGCACCGGCGATATCCAGCAGCAGCGTTTCATCGATCTGCTGCTCGCCCTCGACCACGCCACGCAACGCATCGCGCTGCTGCACGACCACGCCGCGGGCCACGCCCAGGCCCATCATGCCCAGGGTGTCGGCCACCGCGCCCAGTTCGTCGACCTGGGTCTGCAGCTGGGCCGGCTCGCCACCGGTACGCAGGTGCAGGTCCAGCGCGTCCTTGATGCGCAGCAGTTCTTCCTTGACCGCATTGCCCACGGTGTCGAGCAGTTCACGGTTGCGTCCGCTGAGGCTGCCACGTGCGTGGTCCAGTTCGGCCTCGGTGGCGCTGGCGCTGTCCGGTGCGAAGGCGAACAGCACGCTTTCATTGATCACCGGCGCGGCGCGCGCCAGGCGGATGTCATTGAGCAGCGGCAGCAGCACGATCGGAATGTCACGGTGACCGTTCTGCAGGCGCTCCAGGTAATCGGGCAGCAGCACGCTGCCGCGCATCAGGGTGGCGCAGGCTTCGTCGCGGTCGGGCACTTCCCCGGAGCCGATCGCATTGGCCAGCTGTTCCATCTCCTCGGCCACCATCGCCGGCGCATACAGCTCGACCATGCGCAGCGTGCCCTGCACCTGATGCAGGTAGCCGGCGCAGAAGCGCATGCGACTGCCATCGGCAGGATCTTCGGCGTAGTACTCGAGCTCGTTGCGCACCTGGCGCAGGGTCTCGTCCAGCTCCGGCTTCACCCAGCCCAGGGCGGCGTGGCTCATGGCATCGCGCAGCGTGCTCATGCCAGGTCTCCCGGCAGGTGGGCGCGCATGTCGTGCTGTGCTTTATCGCGATGCATCATCTGCTGATTCCTTCCCTCTCCGCCCTGCCCGCGGCTCACGCCGGCAGCTTGAAGTCGGCAACCGAGCGGCGCAGGTCGGCCGCCAGCTGTGCCAAATGACCGATCGACTCGGCGGTCTGTCCCGCGCCCTGCGAGGTCTGGCCGGTAATCTGACGGATCACGCCCATGGTGCGGGTGATGTCCGACGCGGCCGACGACTGCTGCTGGGCGGCGATCGAGATGTTCTTGATGAGGTTGTTGAGCGCGTTGGACACGCGTTCGATTTCGGTCAGCGCCGTACCGGCGTCCTCGGCCAGGCGTGCACCGGACACCACTTCGGCCGTGGTCTGCTCCATCGAGCTGACCGCTTCGTTGGTATCGGCCTGAATGGCCTGGACCAGGTTTTCGATTCGGCGGGTCGCACCGGAGGTGCGTTCTGCCAGGCGCTGCACTTCGTCGGCCACGACCGCGAAACCGCGACCGGCTTCACCGGCCGAGGCCGCCTGGACTGCGGCGTTCAATGCCAGGATGTTGGTCTGCTCGGAAATGTCGTTGATCAGTTCCACGATCGAGCCGATTTCCTGCGAGGACTCGCCCAGGCGCTTGATGCGCTTGGAGGTTTCCTGGATCTGGTCGCGGATCTGGTCCATGCCCTGGATGGTTTCGCGCACCACGCCGGCACCCTCGGCGGCGATGACCACCGAGCGCTGCGCCACGTCGGCCGACTCGGCCGAGTTGCGCGACACCTGTTCAATGCTCGACGCGATTTCGCCGATGCGGTCCGACGCCGAGGTGATCTGGTTGGCCTGGTGGCCGGCCGCTTCGGCCAGCTGCATCGCTGTGGCCTGAGTTTCCTGGGTGGACACGGCGACCTTGGCCGAGGTGTCGTTGATGGTGGTCACCAGGTGGCGCAGTTCGTCCACGGCGTAGTTGATTGCGTCGGCAATGGCGCCGGTCATGTCCTCGGTCACCGAGGCCTTCACCGTCAGGTCGCCTTCACCCAGCGAGCTGATTTCGTCCAGCAGCCGCATGATGGCCTGCTGGTTGCGGCTGTTGAACTCCACCTGGGTCTGGTAGCGCAGTTCCTGCTCGCGCGAACGGCTGCGCACGGTGCTGCTGACGAAGCCGATGATGGCGATCAGCGACAGCGCGCCGGAAATCACGCCCAGCCAGAAGTTCGGGAACAGGCGGGTATCGCGTACCGAACCGAACGAAGAGAACGCCTCGAACAGCTTCTTGCTGTCGTCGAGCATCTTGGTCGCACCGCCGGTCAACGCCGCGGCCGACGACTGCGCCGAGAACAGCTGGCGCGAGCTGGCCAGGATCGCGTCGGCGTCCTGCTTCATGGTGTCCCACTGCTTCTGCGACTGCTCGAGCGCGGCCAGCGCGGCGGCGTTGCGGACCGGCGCGATGCCCAGTTCCTCGTTGCCGTTGCGCAGCGCGTCCAGCACCTGGGTGAACACCACCGAGTCGCGGGCCAGCGCATCGCCCGCGGCGGCAGCGTTGGCGCCGCCGGCGCGCATTTCGGTCACGCGGCGCGCCATCGAGCCCACCACAACGACCTGCTGCAGGGCGTTGTAGACCTGCGACGCGGGCGCGCCGCCTGCCGACATGGCGCGCACCACTTCGTTCAACTGGGCCTGCAGCGCGGGAACGCCGTTGACGAAGTTGTTGGCGTTGCCGGCCAGCGCCAGCACCGCCGGTTCACTGGCCACCAGCTGGGCGGCGCTCTTGCCGAGCGGCTCCCAGGTCTGGGTCAGCTGGTTGAGCGGACCGGACACGTTGGCTTCGCTGCCGTAGCGGCCCTGCAGGCTGCTCACGGTGCTTTCGATGCGGGCCTTGGTGTCCTTGAAGGCAGTGAAGGCCTGGGCGTTGCCCGACACCGCTTCACGGCCCTGGTTGGCCAGCTGCTGCGACAGCACCTGGAGGTCGGCCGCGCCGGTGCTGGCGCCGGCCAGGCGACTGCCCTGCCAGGTGGCCACGCCGGTGTTGACGCCGAACACGATCATCGACAGGGCCAGCAGGCCGAGCCAGAAATTGGTTCCTACCGTGCCCAGCTTGCCGGCCTTGGCGGTTTCCGAAGAAGTACTCATCGTTCAACCTCGATCTTCAATGCAGTGAGGCAGGCAGCAGCGTTCACGCCGCGGCCTGCCTGAATTCGGGGGTACGCGACAACAGTGACAGCGAGAACACGCCCCAGTCGTGGCCGTCGCCGCGGAACGCGCGGTCGATGAAGTGGGCGTAGCGGCCACTGGCCAGGTCACCACTTTCGATATCCTGGTCCAGCTCGAAACTGCGCTGGCCGAACAGTTCATCGATGGTCAGGGCGACGTCGCCGCCGGCCTGGCGCATGATCAGCACGCGCTGGCCTTCCTGCTGCACCGTGCGCTCGCCTTCCATGAAGTACTTCAGGTCGACCACCGGGAACAGGTTGCCGCGCAGGTTGCCCACGCCCAGCAGCCACGGCTGCGCGCCGGGCACCGGGGTAATCGGCGGCATCGGCACGATTTCGACCACCTCGCGGAAGTCCGAGACCAGGTGGCGCTTGCCGACCCGGTAGCCGACGCCGCGCCACAGGTCCTGGGCGAACTGCCGCTCGGGCAGCTGCACCGCATGGGCCAGGCTGCGCCGTTCGTAGGCTTCAAGGATGTCGAAGGGAGAACGCATCAGGACACCAGCAGGTCGTTGATCTGCGCGATCAGGTCTTCTTCGCGCGGTGGCTTCACCACGTAGGCGGCCGCGCCCTGGCGCAGCCCCCAGGCCTTGTCGGTTTCCATCGCCTTGGTACTCACGATGATCACCGGGATTGCCCTGGTCTTCTCATCGCGGTTCAGCGCACGGGTCGCCTGGAAGCCGCTCATGCCCGGCAGCACCACGTCCATCAGCACGAGCTGTGGCTGGTGTTCCTGCACGAGCTTGATGCCGTCCTCGGCGTTGCCGGCTTCGAGCACTTCGTGCCCGGCCTTGGTCAACCACTGGATGAACACCGCCCGGTCGGTCGGTGAGTCCTCGATCAGAACGATTCGAGCCATTGTGCCTTTCCCCCCTGGTCAGGCGTTTACGTATGTGCGGATGGCACCCAGCAGTTCTTCACGCGTGAAAGGCTTGGTCAGGTACTGCTCCGAGCCCACGATGCGACCGCGCGCCTTGTCGAACAGGCCATCCTTGGACGACAGCATGATCACCGGCGTAGCCTTGAACAGCTGGTTGTTCTTGATCAGCGCGCAGGTCTGATACCCGTCGAGACGGGGCATCATGATGTCCACGAAGATGATCTGGGGCTGTGTGTCGGCGATCTTCGCCAACGCCTCGAAACCATCGGTCGCGGTCACTACTTCGCAGCCTTCACGCTTGAGCAGCGTTTCAGCCGTTCTGCGGATGGTCTTCGAATCATCGATGACCATCACCCTGAGCCCTGCGAGTTCCCCACCCGCAGCCATGTTTTCAGTCATTACCTTTCCCCGAGCGCGCGACGCTTCTGCTTTGGTCCGGCGCCGCTGCGAAAGCGTATCTATATCCCACCACGCGGCCGTCATCAAGGGTGTGCTTCCGAAGCCAAGCCGGGAGCGCCCCCCGCGAACCGGCCCGGCCCGGAACTGCGCAAAGCGTGAAGACCGCCGGACGCTGCGTTCCGCCGCTCCGGGCGGGCAATACGGCCGCATTGCCGCTACCATCAGCGCCTGCCCGCCAGGTTGCGACCATGCCGTTGAACGTCATCGTGGTGATGGATGCCATCGCCCACATCAAGATCGCCAAGGACACCACCTTCGCCATGCTGCTGGAAGCCCAGCGCCGTGGCCACGCTCTGCACTACGTCAGCCCCGGCGGGCTGGCGCTGCGTGACGGAGTCGCGGTGGCCCGCACCGCGCCGCTGCAGGTGCGCGACGACAAGCATGACTGGTTCACGCTCGGTGAATTCAGCCAGACCACGTTCGGCCCGGGCCAAGTGGTGCTGATGCGCAAGGATCCGCCCGTGGATGCCGAATTCATCTACGACACCCAGGTGCTGGACGTGGCCCAGCAGGCCGGTGCGCTGGTGGTGAACGACCCGCAGGGCCTGCGCGACTACAACGAGAAGCTGGCCGCCCTGCTCTTCCCGCAGTGCTGTCCGCCGACCCTGGTGAGCCGTCGCCATGCCGACCTGAAGGCGTTCGTGCTTGAACACGGCCAGGCCGTGCTCAAGCCGCTGGACGGCATGGGGGGGCGCTCGATCTTCCGCAGCGGCACCGGGGATCCGAATCTCAACGTGATCCTGGAAACGCTGACCGACGGCGAGCGCAGGCTGACCCTGGCACAGAAGTTCATCCCCGACATCACCGCCGGCGACAAGCGCATCCTGCTGGTCGACGGCGAGCCGGTGGACTACTGCCTGGCGCGGATTCCGCAGGGCGACGAGTTCCGCGGCAACCTGGCCGCTGGCGGCCGCGGCGAAGGCCGCCCGCTGAGCGAGCGCGACCGCTGGATCGCCGCGCAGGTCGGGCCGGAAATGAAGCGCCGTGGCATGCGCTTCGTAGGGTTGGATGTGATCGGTGATTACCTGACCGAAGTCAACGTCACCAGCCCCACCTGCGTGCGCGAACTGGATGCGCAGTTCGGGCTGAACATCGCCGGCACCCTGTTCGACGCGATCGAGGCCAGCCTGGCGCAATGAATACGGCGGTCGCCCCGATGGTGCCCCTGCAGGCCCGCGAATCGCAGCGCCTGGGCGCGACCCTGGCGCTGTCGGCGCTGGTGCATGCGCTGCTGATCCTGGGGGTGGGCTTCGCGGTCAGCGACAACGCCGCGCTGGTACCTACCCTGGACGTGATCTTCAGCCAGACCCAGACGCCGCTGACGCCCAAGCAGGCTGACTTCCTGGCCCAGGCGAACCAGCAGGGCGGCGGCGACCACGACAAGGCGCAGCGTCCGCGCGACAACCAGACCGGGATCGTGCCGCAGCCGCAGGCCGGGCTGTCGCCGGTGCCGCAGCAGCGCCAGGATGCCGCGCGCCCACCGCCGCCGCAGGCGCGGGTCGTGGCCAGCCGCAACAGCTCCGACCGGGTCGCCGAAGCCCAGCCACAGCCACTGCCGGAACATCCGCAGCAGGATCCGGCGCTGACCGCACGCGAACAACGCGATGCCGAAATGGCGCGGCTGGCCGCCGAAGTGCACCTGCGCTCGGCGCAGTACGCCAAACGCCCGAACCGCAAGTTCGTGTCGGCCAGCACCCGTGAGTACGCCTACGCCAACTACCTGCGCGCGTGGGTGGACCGCGCCGAGCGCGTGGGTAACCTGAACTACCCCGATGAGGCGCGCCAGCGCCGCCTCGGCGGCCAGGTAGTGATCACCGTGGGCGTGCGTCGCGACGGCAGCGTGGAAAGCAGCCGGATCCTGCGCAGCAGCGGCACGCCGCTGCTGGATGAAACCGCACTGCGGGTAATCCGCCTGGCCCAGCCGTTCCCGCCGCTGCCCAAGACCGATGACGGCGTGGATATCCTGCAGGTCACCCGGACCTGGGTGTTCCTGCCCGGCGGCGAGCTGCGCGACGACCGGTGAATGAGGTCGGACACCCGAAACGGTGACTGCGGCCAATCCCTAGACCTGCTGTTTTGCCGCCCGCGCAGCCTGCTGTTCAACCAGCGTAAGCGCCACGTTGTTGCGCAGGTAGGCCGGTTCGACCAGCTCCGGCGCCATCGCCTCGCCGCGCTCGAACATCGGCACCGCCAGCGTCAGCAGGTCGGATGCGCGCGGCAACGCCTGTGCATCGACACCTTCCAGCTGGTCGGCCAATCGGGCAGCGAGCACGCCATCGGCCGCGCCGAAGCCGGTGCCGACACCGAACCAACGGCTGCCATCGGGCACTTCCACCGCCTCCGGCGCACACACCACTTCCTCGCCCTGCAGCTGCCATTGCCCATCCACGCGCACCTGGCGAGCCGCGTACACCTCGCCCATGCGCGCATCGATGCTGCTCAGCACATGGGTCGCTCCGGCCGGCGCACGCAGCGCCAGCACCTGCAGAGTGGACACCGGAATCAGCGGACGATCCAGCGCCAGTGCGATGCCCTGGGCAATGGCAATGGCCAGCCGTACGCCGGTGAAGGCACCCGGCCCGCGCCCCAGAGCGATCGCGTCAAGCTGCGACCGCGCCAGCCCGGCCTCGCCCAGCAGCTCCTCGGCCCAGGGCAGGCTCAGTTCGGCATGGCGGCGCGGGGCGATCTCGAAGCGCTCACGCACCTGCCCATCCACGTAAAGGGCAACGGAGCAGGCTTCGGTGGCGGTTTCAAAAGCGAGCAGTTTCATGGGGATCAGAACAGGGAAGTAGGAAAGGCGTCTGCAACCGCGGCGGGACCTGCAGTCCCGGGGTCGGCAGCCGTGGCAGGCCATTGTGGCGCAAAGAAGCTCTGCACATCGCCCAGCGAGCGGGTGCGCCGGAACGGCGGCAGCGAATCCAGGAAGGTACGGCCGTAGCTGCGGCTGACCAGGCGTGGATCGCACAGCACCAGCACGCCCCGGTCGGTCTCGCTGCGGATCAACCGCCCCACTCCCTGCTTGAGCGCGATTACCGCCTGCGGCAGCTGCTCGTCGCGGAAGGGGTTGCCGCCGTCGCGGCGGATCGCGTCCAGCCGCGCCTCGAATACCGGGTCGTCGGGGGCGGCAAAGGGCAACTTGTCGATCACCACCACGCTCAATGCATCGCCCACCACATCCACGCCTTCGCGAAAACTGGCCGAGCCCAACAGCACGCCATTGCCCGATTCGCGGAAGCGCTGCAGCAGCGTGGCGCGCGGCGCCTCGCCCTGCACGAACAGTGGCCAGGGCGCGTCGCGCAGCGCTTCGGCCGCCTCGCGCAGGGCGCGATGCGAGGCGAACAGCAGGAATGCCCGGCCGGCGGACGCTTCCAACACCGGGGTCAGCGCGCGAATCAGCGCAGTACCGAAGCCGCGCGCAGCCGGATCGGGCAGATCGGTCGGCAGGTAGCACAGCGCCTGCCGGGCCCAGTCGAACGGACTCGGCTGCAGCAGGGTGATGGGGTCGTCCAGGCCCAGCCGCTGCGCGATGTGTTCGAACCTGCCGTCAACGGTGAGCGTGGCCGAGGTAAAGATCCACGCTGCCATCGAACGCTGGCGGTGCTCGCGAAGGGGCCCGGATACATCCATCGGCGTACGCTGGCAGCGGAAGCCACGCGGGGTGAGCTCGTACCACAGCACGTCGGCCGGCGCCGGCGCCTGTTCCGGATCGGCATCGAAATCCAGCAGCGGCGCATCGTCGCCCAACCAGCGCGACAGCCGCGACACCGCCTCCATCGCACGCGCATGGCAGGCATCCAGGCCTGGCGATGCGGCCCGCACGCCATCGAGTGCATCGCGCAGCGCGACCAGTGAACTCATCGCGGCGTCGAAGCCATCGCGCACCTGCGGTACCGCCAGGGCGCGCCACTGGGTGCCACGCGCGGGCAGGCCATCCATCGCCATGCGCAGGTCACGCAGGGTCTGCTCCAATGTCCCGGCATGCGCCTGCAGCGCCGCCTGGGCGCCGGCCACGCTGCGACTCTCGGCCAGGCAGTCGCGGGCCAGTTCCTGCCACGGCCGCATGCCAAAGCCTTCGCCGAAGAAGTTGGCCGCCAGCTCCGGCAACTGGTGGGCTTCGTCGATCACGAACGCCTGCGCACCCGGCAGGATTTCGCCGAAGCCCTCCTGCTTGAGTGCCAGGTCAGCCAACAGCAGGTGATGGTTGACCACCACCACGTCGGCCGCCTGCGCACGCTGGCGCGCCTGCACCACGAAGCAGTCGTCCCAGAACGGGCACTCGGTACCCAGGCAGTTGTCCACCGTGGAGGTGACCATGGGGTACAGCGGTGAATCGTCGGGCAGCGCTTCCAACTCGGCCATGTCGCCGAACTTCGTGCGCCCCGACCAGGCCAGGATGCGCTGGAACTGCGCCACTTCCTGCGGCGAGGTGAAGCGCGGTTCGCCTCGCGCCTGCTGCAGCCGGTACCGGCACAGGTAGTTGGACCGGCCCTTGAGCAGCGCGCTGCTGTGCCCCACCCCGAGCGCGGCGCGCACGCGCGGCAGGTCGCGGTGGTAGAGCTGGTCCTGCAGCGCGCGGGTACCGGTGGAAATGATGGTTTTCAGGCCCGACAGCAGCGCCGGTACCAGGTAGGCGAAGGTCTTGCCAGTGCCGGTGCCGGCCTCGGCCAGCAGCACTTCGCGCTGGTCGAAGGCCTCGGCAATGGCCGTGGTCAGGCGCAGCTGGGCCGGGCGCGCGACGAAGGCATCAAGTTGGCTGGCCAGGGTGCCGCCCTCGCTGAGGGCTTCACTGCTGGCGTGGGCAAGGCGGGACATACCGCCATTGTAGTGCCGGCCGCAGGCCGGCGAACCGTCAATAGCGTTTTATGCCCGGCACCGTGCAGCCTTCCAGCTGGGCGTGCGCCGACACCGCGTTTTCCTTTTCGCCACGCGCCAACCGCGCCTGTTCGATGGTGGCCCAGTGGCGGCGGCACAGCGGGCCGGTTTTCGATCCCAGCTCCACCGCCTCGCGGGCCAGCGTTTCGGCGCGTGCCCAGTCACCCTGCAGCAGCGCGATTTCCGCGCGTTCCTGCACGATGGAGGGATCGCCTTCGTTGATCAGCAGTGCCTGGTCCAGCGCCTCGGCCGCACCGGCCAGATCGTTGGCCTGGCGCTTGGCCTTGGCCACTACGCGCAGGTCCTCGATGCCGGCATCGCGCAGCGGCTGCACGTCCAGTTCCTTGTCATCCTTGCCAGCGCTGGCATCCACCGCCGCCATGCGCTGGGCCGGCGTTGTGGTATCCACCGGCGCCTTCACCGGCGGCGCGGTGGACACGCAGGCGGCCAGCGCCAGCCCAAGGGTGAGCACGGTAGCGGTACGAATCACGGTGCGGGAAGTCGTCATGCGGGGCTGCCTTGCGTTGCGCTTCATCGAGCGGGGGAAGTGGCCGCGGGTGCGGCCTGCGCCGGCTCGGCGGCCGGTTCGGGCTTCTTGTCCAGGCCGAACCAGCTGCGCCAGCCGCCGCCTTCGCTGCCCTCGCCGCCTTCGCCTTCCGGCAATGCGGTGGGGGCCACGCACGCAGTGTAGGCCGGTGCGTAGCCGACCACGAACGGGAAACGGCGCGCGCCCGGGCAGGACTCGTCGGTGGCGGCGGTCCCACCGGCTTCGACCGGCTGCCAGTCCAGGCCCTTGTTGCTGACCTTCAGCGGCGCGCTCGGCAGGCGGCTGAAGATGCCCGACCACACCCGCATGGCGCCGGTGGCGCCGAACAGGCCGGTCTGCTGGTTCTGGTCGTTGCCCATCCAGACCACTGCCAGGTGGTCGCCGGTGTAGCCGGCGTACCAGCTGTCACGGCCGTCATTGGAGGTACCGGTCTTGCCGGCCGCCTGCAGGCGCGACAGGCCGTCGGCATTGAGGCGCGCGGCGGTGCCACTGGAGACCACCTGCTGCAGGCCGATGCTGATCAGGTTGGCGGCGATGGAGTCGCCTTCCTGGGCCGGTGCCGGGGTCTTGTCATAGCGCTTGAGCAGCTTTCCCTGCGGATCGAGCACGCCGCGCACCGCGTGCAGCGGCTGGATTTCGCCGCCGGAGGCGAGGAACTGGTACAGCTGCGCCATCGCATACGGGCTCTGATCGGTCGCGCCCAGGATCACCGAGGGATTGCTCTCGGCCTTCAACCCGGCCAGCACGTGGATCAGCTGGGTGACGCGTTCCGGGCCTACCTGCATGCCCACGCGCACGGTGGCCTGGTTGTAGGAATTGGCCAGCGCATCGACCAGGCGCACGGTGCCGTGGCTGCGGTTGTCCGCATTGCCCGGGGTCCAGCGCTTGCCGCGGCTGAGCTGCACGGTCACCGGCGAATCGTCGACGAAGGTCGCCAGCGAATACTTGTCCGGCTGCGCCAGTGCCAGCAGGTACACGAACGGCTTGAGCAGCGAGCCTACCTGCCGCTGCGCTTCGATGGCCCGGTTGAAGCCCGGTTCGGACACATCGCGGCTGCCGACCACGGCCAGCACGTCGCCATTGTGCACATCGGTCAGCACCAGGCCGGCCTGCAGTTCGGGGCGACGCTTGTTCTCCAGCGACTTCAGCGTCCTGGTCACCGCGCCTTCGGCATAGGCCTGGGCAGACGGCGCCATGCCGGTCATGACGCTCAGGCCGGCGCCCTGCAACACGGATTCCGGGTAGTCATGCCCCAGCTGCCGGCGCACCAGATCCACATAGGCCGGGAACCGGTTGGCGGCGATCAGGCCCGGGTTCTTCGGTACGCCCAGCGGCGCCTTGAGCGCGCGCTGCAGTTCGGTCGCGTCGATCAGGCCGTTCTCGTGCAGCTTGCCGAGCACGAAGTTGCGCCGATCCAGCGCACGCTCGGGATTGCGGCGCGGGTCGTAGTACGACGGCCCCTTGACCAGGCCGATCAGCAGCGCGATGTGCTCGGTGTTGAGCGAGGAAAGGTCGCGGCCGAACCAGAATTCGGCGCCGGAGGACATGCCGTGGATTGCCTGGCTGCCGCGCTGGCCCAGGTACACCTGGTTGAGGTAGGCCTCCAGGATGGTGCGCTTGTCGTAGCGCGCTTCCATGATCAGCGCGTACAGCACCTCGTTGAACTTGCGGGTGACCGTCTGTTCCTTGCCGATCCCGAGCAGGCCGCTGCGGGCCAGCTGCTGGGTCAGCGTGGACGCGCCCTGGCGGCTCTGGCCACCGGACCGCACGGTCACCCACACCGCGCGCGCGATGCCGCTCAGGTCGATGCCGTGGTGCCGGTTGAAGTCCTTGTCTTCCACAGCCTGCAAACCGGTGACCAGCAGCTCGGGGGTATCTTCCAGCCGGACCAGGCGGCGTTCCTCCTGCTTCTGTCCGTACAGGGTGGCAATGCGCGCCGGGTCCAGCCGCGCGGCCTTCAGCGCCTTGCGGCTGTCGGCATCGCGCAGCGAGGCGATCTGGCCGCCGGAAAGACGCAGCTCGATCCGGCGCGGCGCGACCTTGCCATCCACATCGTTGTAGCCACGGCTGGAGACAACGAAGCGGCCGCCGTCCTGGCTGAAGGTGGCCGGGGACTTGCCGATGCCGTCATCGCGATACGCCGATGCCGCCAACTCGGTCTTGAGCGTCTGCGCATCCATGGCCACGCCCGGCGCCAGTGTCAGCGGACGTGCATAGACGCGGGTCGGAATCTGCCAGCGCAGCTCGCCGAAGCGCTGGGTGACCTGGGTGTTCAGGTACGCGGTATACGGAATGAGGAAGCCCAGCGCCAGCGCAACGGCGGCCATGCCCCAGGTGATCAGGCGAGGACGCCACTGCGGCCAGCGGCTGTCGGTGTCGTCCTCGAACGCGTCGTTGTCGTCGGAATCGTAGCGTGGGGGCACGGGCATGCAAGAATGTAAAAGTCCGGCGAGTCTAGCGCAGCCTTGGTGGCGCGCGTGTCCCCCGGTTTTCCCCGCTTAGCTGGAGTTGTAACGGGATGCCCACGTCCTTGGCCGATGCACGCTACTTCCTGAACCGCATGATCGGCCTGTTCCGGCGCAGCGTGGCCAGCCTGCGGACACGGGGCTGGCAGGCCACCTGGCAGCGTATCCGGGTGCATGCGCGCCCCGTGGCGAGTCTTCAGCGCGCGCCGCTGTACCTGCCCCCTGCCACCCCGTTCGCGCCGTTTTCGGTGCCGTACAGCGTTGAGCCCCGGGTCAGCATTGTGATCCCGGTGTACAACCATGCCGCCCACACCCTGGCGTGTCTGCGCGCCCTGGCGGCCTACCCGCCGAAGGTGGCCTGCGAGATCCTGGTGGTCGACGACGGCAGCAGCGATGACACGGCGGAGTGGATGCCGCAGGTGCAGGGGCTGCGCTATGAAGTCCGCGCAGCCAATGGCGGGTTCATCGAAGCCTGCAACGACGGTGTGTCACGTTCGCGCGGCGCGTTCATCGTGCTGCTCAACAACGACACCGTACCGCAGCCGGGCTGGCTGGACGCGCTGCTGGACACCTTCGACGCGGTACCGGACGCCGGCCTGGTCGGTTCGCAACTGCTGTATCCGGACGGCCGCCTGCAGGAATCGGGCGGCGTGGTGTTCAACGAGGGCAGCGCGTGGAGCTACGGCCGCTTCGAATCGCCGGACGACCCGCGCTACAGCGCGCTGCGCGATGCGGACTACTGTTCCGGCGCGGCATTGATGCTGCCGCGCCCGCTCTGGGAGCAGCTGGGCGGGCTGGATACGCGCTACCGTCCGGCCTATTACGAAGATACCGACCTGGCCTTCGCAGTGCGCGCCGCCGGCCACCGGGTGCTGGTGCAACCGGCCAGTCGCGTGGTGCATGACGAAGGCACCAGCAACGGCACCGATACCGGCACGGGGATCAAGGCCTACCAGGTCCGCAACCGGGGCGTGTTCGCCGCCAAGTGGGCGCCGGTACTGGCTGCCCACCCCGCCGCAGGCAGCGTACCCACGCCGGCACTGCTGCACCGCCAGCAGCGCCAGGTACTGATCCTCGACGAACGGGTGCCGCAGCCGGATCGCGATTCCGGGTCGCTGCGCCAGTACAACCTGATCCGCATGCTGCTCGCTGAAGGCCTGCACGTGGTGTTCGTGCCGACCCTGCGCGAACATGCCGGCGCCCCCACCGAAGCGCTGCAGAAGCTGGGCGTGGAGGTCTGGTACGCCCCGTTCCTGGACGGCGTCGGCGCGTGGCTGCGCGAGCACGGGCCGCGCTTTGCGGTGGTAATGATGGTGCGCCACCACGTGGCCAGCGAGTGCCTGCCGCTGCTGCGACGTTATGCACCGGATGCGCGCCGCGTGTTCGACACCGTGGACCTGCATTACCTGCGCGAACGCCGCGGCGCGGAGCTGGCTGGCGATGCCGGACTGCTGCGCAACGCCGAACGCACCCGCACCCGCGAACTGGCGGTGATGGCCGCCAGCGACGTGACCGTGCTGGTGAGCGAAGCCGAGCGCACCCAGCTGCAGGTCGACGCCCCGGCCGTACACGTGGAGCTGATTTCCAACCTGCATGAAGTGGCCGGTGGCGGCGCCAGCTGGGCACAGCGCCGCGACCTGGTGTTCGTTGGTGGCTTCCGCCATCCGCCGAACGTGGATGCCATGCAGTGGTTCATCGGCGAGGTGTTCGCGCGCATCCGGGCGCAGTTGCCGGAGGTGCGCTTCCACTGCATCGGCGCCGATGTTCCCCCTGCCCTGCAGGCGCTGGCCGCCACCCAGCCGGGCGTGCAGATCCACGGTTTCGTACCGGTGGTGACCCCCTACATGGACGAGGTGCGCATCGCGGTGGCGCCGCTGCGTTTCGGCGCCGGCGTCAAAGGCAAGGTCAACCTGAGCATGGCCCACGGCCAGCCGGTCGTGGCTACCACCGTGGGGGTCGAAGGCATGCACCTGCGCGATGGCGAGGATGTACTGGTGGCCGACGATGCCGACGCGTTTGCGGCCGCCGTGGTCCGCCTGTACCGCGACGAAGCGCTGTGGCGGAAACTGTCGACTGCGGGGCTGCGCAACGTGGCGGACCACTTCTCGCTGGACGCCGCGCGCGACACGGTGCGGCGCGTGTTCGTCCAGTAAGGGCAGGCCGTCAGGGGGTATGCGGCCGCCAGGTCGCAGGGGTCGGCTGGAACGCACGTGGCTCCACGCCCAGGCGTCGGGTCAGTTCGGTGTTGTCCGCCACCAGGTCCTGCTGCAGTCGCGACACCGGTCCGCGCGCACGCGGCACGGCCGCCGCGAGCAGCGCCAGTACTGTCTCCGGAAGGTATACCGGCAGCGTGAAGCTGCCCATGCTCGCGCGCACGCGCTGGAACATCTGCTGGTAATCCAGGCGCTCGCCGCCGCCGATCTGCAGGGTCTGGCCGGATCCCGCCTCGCTGCCCAACGCCGCCACCACCGCCAGTGCGATGTCATCGGCGTGGACCGGCTGGCGCAGCCCGTGCGCCATGGGAATCGGAAACAGGCGCGTGCGCCGCGCCCGCGCGACGATCGGGGTCAGACTGCGGTCGACCCCGGCGCCGTACACCAGCGTTGGACGGAGCACGGTCCACTGCATGCCAAGGCGCTCGGCCTGCTCGGCCAGGTTGCGCTCGCCCCGCTGCAACAACGCCACCAGCGCCTGTTCGTCAGCTTGCGCCGATCCCTGCTTGGTCAACACGCTCATCGAACTGGTAACGATGATCTTTCCCGCCGGCGCAGTGTGCTGCCGGGCCAGCCAGTCGCCCCATGCGTCCAGCGGCGCGAAGCTGACGATTGCCTGCAGCGGTTGCGACGGCGCCGGCAGTGCACGCATGTCGCCCACCTGCCACGCCACCCCCGGCTGCGCCGGGTGCGCATCCCGGCTCAACGCCAGTACGGGCACCTGTGCGGCCACCAGCCGCGGCAACAGGTACCTGCCAATCTGGCTGGTCGCGCCGGAAACAAGAACTGTCATTGCTTTTCCACGATGGAACGAGCGCGCACTATAGCCGACCGGCTGCGTGGAGCCTGCCGGCGCGGTGCGGCTCAGCGAAGTGGATCGGCATCGCGCAGCCGCTGCTGCAGCGCCTGGTATTCGGCCGCCGTGGGGGAAACGCCCCAGCGGGCCGCCTGCTGCAGCGCCTCCTGCGCAAACGCCACGTCGCCCCGGCCCAGGCGCTCACTGCCAATGGCCAGCCAGCGCTGGCCCAGGCGCTGGCCGGCGTCGGCCTGGCCACCGCTGCGCGACAACGCCTGCCAGGCCTCCAGGCACGCACCTGCAGCCTGTACGCGGTTTTCGCGCAGGCGATCTTCGACGCATTGCCGGGTGGCGGGCACCAGCCGCTGTGCCGCCGCATGCACGCGCGCGTCCCGGGGCGCCAGCGCTTGCGCTTCGCGGAGTGCGTCGTAGGCGCTGCTGCCGGGCGGCGACAGGATGTCGCCGCGTGCCTGGGCCTGCTCGAAACGCGCAAGCAGGTCGCGCACGGCCTGCTCGCGGCGTCGGTGCGGCGTGGCGGGTGCGGTCAGCGCCCGCTCGGCCTGGCGCGCCTGCGCAACGGCCTGGCGCGACGCCGCCAACTGGCGTTCGGACGCACCAAACGCCTCTGCAGTGGCCAGCGCCTGCCCCGCCAGATCGAAGCGGAAATCCGCGGCCTGGCGCACCGCCGCCGCCAGCAGCGCCTCGACCACCTGCTGCAGCCCGCGCTGCGCGACGGCGTCATCGGGGCGCACCGCCAGCACTGCCTGGAATGCGTCGCCCGCCAACTGCCAGCGCTGCCGGCGCAGCAACCGCTGCCCATCGCGCACGCGCGCCTCCAGCGCCGCGTTCAGGGCGGCCTCGCTTGCTGGCAGGTCGACATGGCCTGCATCAAAGCCCCGCGCGCGCTGCACGCGGTCCGCGGCACCGGCGACATCACCCCGTGCTGCTGCATCGCGTGCCTGCTGCAGCAGGTCCGAAAGCGCATCCTCGCGCCCTTCCAGCGCGCGCAGGTGGTTCGGCGCCCGCGCCAGTACCTGCTGGAACAGTGGCAAGGCGCTGTCCTCGCTGCCGTCCAGCCGTTGCGCCTGCAGCGCTGATTCGGCCCGGCCCAGCAGCGCGCCAATCCCGGCGCCCCCCTGCCGGTGGTCGCGCAGCCGGCGCGCCACGGCATCGGCATCGCGCTGCGGCACCTGCAGTTCGCGGGCCAGCGCCAGGGCACGCTGCGCGGCCTCCGCATCGCCGGCATCCAGGGCGGCACCGGCCTGCACCAGCGCGGCCTGGCCGGTGCGCGCCAGGCCTTCACGGGCCTGCGGTCGATCGCTGTCCAGCGCCAGCGCCGCCTGGTACCACTCGCGCGCGCCGCTGCCGTCGGCAGCCGTCAACCGTCCCGCCGCCAGTGCACGGTCGCCCCGGTCCAGCAGCTGTTCCACCTGCGGCTCGTTCCAGAACCAGTTGGCCAATGGGCGCCGGAACAGGGCCAGCAGCACGAACACCGTCACCGCCACCAACAGCGCCCAGCGCCAGATGCGGCGCGACTGCCAGGCCTGCACCCACCACCAGCGCCCTTCGCGGCGAACGCGGCGGAGGGCGGCATGCGCGGCGTCCTCATGGTCGGGATGGCGGCTCATTCCGTGAGCGTAGCGTTGGTCACGTGATGTCAGCCCAGACGCCGCGCATGGCTGACGCCAGGCAAGGCATCCAGTTTCCCCAGCAGCGTCGAAAGCTGGCCGTAATCGCTCACCTTCAGGCGCAGGCGCAGGTGCGCTCGGCCACTGTTGCGTACGTTGTCACTGTGGATGTCCAGCACGTACGCATCTTCCTGCGCGATCAGGTTCGTGATGTCCTTGAGCAGCCAGCGGCGATCCACCGCATCGACCGCCACATCCACCTCGTAGCCACCGCCTGCCTGGCCCCACTCGACCGGCAGGATGCGCTGTGGGCTGGCCGCCGACAGTCGCGCCAGTGCGGCACAGTCGGTGCGGTGCACGGTGACTCCACGGGTGCGGGTCAGGTACCCGACGATGGGCTCGCCGGCCACCGGCTGGCAGCAGCGCGCGAGCTGCACCAGCAGGTTGCCCACGCCCTGCACGGTGAACTTGGACTTGCCCAGGCTGTCGCGGCGCGCCGTGGGCCGTGGCAGCGCGGGCACCGCCGGCTGCGTGGCCGCGCGTTCGGCTTCGAGCAGGGCGCGGCTGACCTGGTGCGGGCCGGTGTCGCCCAGCGCTACCTGGATGTACAGGTCATCGACGCTGTCGGCATGGAACTTCTTTGCCGCCACGGCCAGGTCGGCCTGCGCCAGTCCGAGCCGCTTCAGTTCTCGGTCGAGCAGGTCCCGCCCGGCCTGGACGTTGCGCGCCCGGTCCAGTTTGTGGAACCAACCGCGCACTTTCTCGCGCGAGCGGTTGCTGGCCAGGTAGCCATTGGAGGCCAGCAGCCAGTCGCGGCGCGGGTCGGCCTCCTTGCCGGTGAGGATCTCGACCCGGTCGCCACTGCGCAGGCGGTAGGTAAGCGGCACGATGCGGCCGTTGACCTTCGCACCGCGGCAGCGGTGCCCGACCATCGTGTGCACGTGGTACGCGAAATCCAGCGGGGTGGCGCCCTGCGGCAGGTCCATCACCTCGTCCTTGGGGCTGAGCGCGTAGACCCGGTCCTCGGTCAGTTCCGCATCCAGCGCGCCGGCCAGCTCACCGCCGTGGCCTTCCTGGGACTGCTCCAGCAGCTGGCGCATCCAGGTGATCTTGCGATCGAACGCTTTTTCCGCGCCTTTGCTGCCTTCCTTGTAGCGCCAGTGCGCGGCCACGCCAAGCTCGGCCTGGGCGTGCATGTCGTGGCTGCGGATCTGCACTTCGATCGTGCGTCCTTCCGGGCCCACCACGGCGGTGTGCAGGGAACGGTAGTCATTGGCCTTGGGCCGGGCGATGTAGTCATCGAACTCGCTCGGCACCGGCGCCCATAACGAATGCACCACGCCCAGCGCGGCGTAGCAGGCCGCTACGTCCTTGACCATCACCCGCACCGCGCGGATGTCGTACAGCTGCTCATACGCCAGCCGCTTCTTCTGCATCTTCCGCCAGATGCTGTAGATGTGCTTGGGACGCCCGCTGACCTCGGCCTCGATGCCCTGCGCCAGCAGCTCGCGCGACAGCACCTTCTTGACCGATTCGACGTAGCGTTCGCGCGCCAACCGCGTTTCGTCCACTTCACGTGCGATGCGGCGGTAGGTATCCGGCTCCAGGTGCCGGAACGCCAGATCCTCCAGTTCCCACTTCAGCTGCCAGATGCCGAGCCGGTTGGCCAGCGGCGCATGGATGTCACGGGTCAGCTGGGCCAGCGCGCGGCGTTGCTCTTCAGGCAGCCGGTCGGCCGCGCGCATGCGCGCCAGCTGCCGGGCCAGCAGGATCGGAACCACCCGAAGGTCCTGGATGATCGACAGCAGCAACCGGCGCAGGCCTTCGCTGTTGCGCCCGGCATCGCGCCCAGCGTGCAGCGCCCAGACCTGGTCGGCCGCGTCCAGGCCCTCGAGCAGGCCTGTCACGGCAGCCTTGTGGCTGCCAAGCGGAAGCGCATCCAGCCCGGCACGCAACCACGGCAGGTCGAACAGCAGGGCCGCCAGCAGGGCGCTGTCGTCGGCCGACAGCAGGGCCAGCGCATCCACGGTATCGGCCAGCACCGGCCAGGAGGCTGACTGGACGTGGTCGGCATCGTCGGCCTGCCAGCGCTGCAGCAGGGCATCGCGCAGCGCGGGGGGCAGCGAGGCCGCCGACGGTCGGTTCAACAAGCCATCCAGGCCGGGGACAGAAGCGCGGTTCACAGCATCATGCAGACAAGATAGAGAGCCCTACACTAGCGCTGGTATCGTTGCCGGACAATCAGAACCGGTTCCATCATGCATTCCTGGAGAGCTGCCATGCGTTTTTCCCGTCTTAGGTTGTTGGCCGCTGCGGCCGTCCTGCTGGCCGTGTCCGGGCCTGCCCTCGCCCAGCGTGTGGTCGAAGGCGATCTGCAGCAGCAGATGTCACCGGCCGAATTCAAGGCCGCCGGCCTGGACAAGCTGAGCCCCACCGAACTGGCCGCCCTCAACGGCTGGCTGCAGGGCAAGGTGGCTGCGGTCAGCGCCGACGTGCGTGAGCAGGTGCGCGAACAGGTGCGCGAAGAAGCACGCGAGGAAGGCCGTCAGGAAGTGATCGTGAAAAACCGCGGCTTCTTCGACTTCGGCAGCAACGAGCCGATCGTAAGCACGCTGCAGGGCGAATTCCGCGGCTTCGGCAAGGGCCGCCGTTACGTGCTGGCCAACAAGCAGGAATGGGAACAGACCGACGAGACCACGCTGGCCGGCGTGCGTCGCACCGATCCGGAAGTGTCCATCGCGCCGGGCATGATCGGTGCGTGGTACCTGCAGATCAAGGGCGTCAACACCCGCGCCAAGGTCCGCCGGGTCAAATGACAGGGCACGCCCCGCGCGGCTGCCGCGCGGGGCGCTGCCGCGTCACGCCTGACGCAGCGCGGCCACCCGCTGGGCCAGTTTCTTGGCCGAAATGCCGCTCCTGGCACCCAGTTCCTGCGCAAACAGCGACACCCGAAGTTCTTCCAGGTCCCAGCGCAAGGCCTGCCACTGTGGGCGGTCGCGCAGGCCACGTGCCTGCGCCTCTTCCAGCGCGTCCAGGAACGGACGCAGCTCCAGCATCCGGGCCTGGTCGCGGGAAGGATCACGCTTGGCGCGCTCGCTGCGCAGGATCATCGCGCGCAGGTAGCGCGGATACTGCGCCAGTGCATCGGCCGGTGTTTCGCGCAGGAACCCGGGGTGGACCAGCGCCGCCAGCTGCTGCTCCAGGTCATCCAGGTTGCCGCGCGCCCAACCCATGAGTGGGGCTTCCAGCAACGGCTTGAGCTCGGCTACATGCGCCAGGATGTTCTCTGCCAGCTTCAGCCGCGCCATCGCCTCGCCAAACAACTCCCGGCCGGCGGCATCGCGCCGCCTGGCGAAGGCAGCCGGGTCGCGGATCTCGCCCAGGCCTTCGGCCAGCACCGCGTTCATGGCCGCGTCGACCAGGTCGCCGCGCAGGCGCTCCTGCGATTCGATCGAGGCATACAGCAGGCCGGTCTTGGGCGGCACCGGCAGCTGCTTGCGCGCCTGCTTTGCCTTGTCGGCCAGCGCGATGTCCATGAGGCGGCGGACGCCCCGCGGGTGCTGTTCCAGCGCTTCGTTGCGGTCGGCGAAGATACGCAGTGAGGCGGATTCGCCGGCATCGACCAGCGCCGGATACGCCGGCACGCCGGCTTCACCGGGCACCTGCGTCGGAATCGGAGCAGCCGGGAAATCGCGCAGCCCTTCAGCCGCCAGCGCGCGACCAGCGCGTGCGGCGAACGCATCGCCGGCCTGCTCGCCGAAGCGCGCGCGCAGCGCCTCCAGGTCGCGCGAGGCGGCCAGCAGCTTGCCCTGCGCATCGTGCAGGCGCAGGTTCATGCGCAGGTGCGCGTCCAGCGCGCTTTCATCAAAATCGATGGCCGCCACCTGCGCGCCGGTGGCGCGCGACAGGAACCGGGCCAGCTCTCCACGCAGGTCGTCGGCGCTGGGAACCGGGAAGGCCTCGGCGAAGGCACGCCCGAAGTCCGGCGCAGGCACGTAGTTGCGGCGCATGGCCTTGGGCAGGCTGCGGATCAGCGCGGAGGCCTTGTCCGCCACGAAGCCCGGCGCGAGCCATGAAAGACGTGCCGGGTCCAGCGCATTGAGCAGATGCAACGGCACATCCAGACTGACGCCATCGTCCTCGCTGCCTGGTTCGAAGCGGTAGTGCAGCGCCAGCCGCGCATCGCCCAGCGGCAGGTACTTGGGATAGCGCTCGGCATCGCTGCCCTCGCCCGGCAGCAGGTCGGCCAGCGTCCATGCCAGCGCGCGCCGCTTGTCTGGAGCCAGCGCCTTCCACCAGGCATCCAGCCCGGTGGCCGAATGGATGTCGGCCGGTATCCGGTCCAGGTACCAGCGTGCCTGCCAGCCCTCGTCGGCCACGATGCCGGCGCGGCGCAGCTTGGCTTCTTCTTCGCGGGCCTGCTCCAGCACCTTGAGGTTGTCGGCGATGACGCTGGCGCGGGTGTTGATCTCGCCGGTGACCAGCGCCTGGCGCACGAAGATGTCGTGCGCCTCGCCCGGGGCGATGCGGCCGTAGTGCACCGGCTTCTTCGGTGCCAGCACCAGCCCGAACAGGCTGATCTGCTCCAAGGCCAGCACCTGGCCCTGCGCACGCGACCAGTGCGGATCAAAGTGCTTGCGCAGCAGCAGGTGCGGCAGTTCGGCGATCACCCAGTCCGGCTCGATCGCCGCATTGGTCAGGCCCCACACCTTCTGGGTATCCAGCAGGGTGGCCGCCAGCAGCCACGGCGGCGGCCGCTTGGCCATGACCGAACCGGGGAACGGCAGGAAACGGCGTTGCCGCGGGGCCAGGAAATCGCCCTTGTCGCTGCGGTGGCCGATCTGGGTCGGCAGGCCGGCGATCAGCGCGCGATGCAGGGTCTGGTAGGCCGCGGCACGCGCGCGCTCGCTGAAGGCACTGCGGGCCTCGTCGGTCGCTGCCGGGACGGCCGCAGGCGCAGTGGCGGCCGGCGTTTCGGTCTTGCCCTCGCGGGCCAGGCGGGCGGCGCGGTGCTGCTGGCCACGGGTGGCCTTGGCCTTCTCGGCATCATCGCGAACGGGCGCGGGCGCCGACGAACCGGCCAGCAACGGGGCCATTGCACTGTCCGCGGGCTCTTCGCTCCAGCCCAGCTCTTCGCACAGCACCCGCAGCTGGCGGTGCAGCTCGCGCCATTCGCGCATGCGCAGGAAGCCCAGGAAGTGGCGGTCGCACCAGCCGCGCAGCTTGGATTGGGTCAGGTCTTCGTGGGCCTGGCGGTAGCCTTCCCACAGCCGCAGCACGCCGACGAATTCAGAACGTCCGTCGGCAAACAGCGCGTGTGCGTTGTCCGCGGCGGCGCGCGCTTCGGGCGGGCGTTCGCGCGGATCCTGGATGCCCAGGAACGAGGCGATCACCAGCATCGGGCGCAGGCAGCCCTGCGCCTGCGCGGCGACCAGCATGCGGGCCAGCTTCACATCCACCGGCAGGCGCGCCATCTGGCGGCCGATCGGGGTGAGCCGGCGGTCGTTGTCGACCGCGCCCAGCTCGCCCAGCTGCTGCCAGCCATCGGCAATGGCGCGCTCGTCGGGAGCTTCCAGGAACGGGAAATCCTCGATCCGGCCCAGCCCCAGCTGCAGCATGCGCAGGATCACCCCGGACAGGCTGGAACGGCGGATTTCCGGGTCGGTGAATTCGGCGCGCGACTGGAAATCCGCCTCCGCATACAGCCGGTAGCAGATGCCTGCAGAGACGCGCCCGCAACGGCCCTTGCGCTGGTTGGCACTGGCCTGCGAAATCGGCTCGATATGCAGCCGGTCCAGCTTCTGGCGCGGGCTGTAGCGCTTGACCCGGGCCAGGCCCGGATCGATCACATAACGGATGCGTGGCACCGTGAGCGAGGTTTCGGCCACATTGGTGGCCAGCACGATGCGGCGCTTGCTTCCCGGGTTGAACACCGCGTCCTGGTCCTTCACCGACAGCCGCGCGTACAGCGGCAGCACTTCGGTTTCGCGGTACCTGCGCCGTTCCAGCGCCTGGTGCGCGTCGCGGATCTCGCGTTCGCCCGGGAAGAACAGCAGGATGTCGCCACGCGGGTCGAGCCGGGTGATCTCATCCACGGCAGCCACCACGGCATCGTTGACGGTGCGTTCGCCATCGCGGCCGCCGTCCTCGTCGGCACCGCCCTCGCCTTCCAGCGGGCGGTAGCGCACTTCCACCGGGAAGGTGCGGCCTTCCACGCTGATCACCGGCGCATCGCCGAAGTGCTGGGCGAAGCGGGAGGTATCGATGGTCGCCGAGGTGACGATCAGCTTCAGGTCCGGCCGCTTGCGCAGCAGCTGCTTGAGATACCCGAGCAGGAAATCGATGTTGAGGCTGCGTTCGTGGGCCTCGTCAACGATGATCGTGTCGTACTGCGACAGCCAGCGGTCGCTGCTGATCTCGGCCAGCAGGATGCCGTCGGTCATGAACTTGATGCGGGTATCGTCCCCGACCCGGTCGGTGAAGCGCACCTGATAGCCGACCAGGGTACCCAGCTCGGAGTGCAGTTCCTGCGCCACGCGGGTGGCTACCGCACGTGCGGCGATCCGCCGCGGCTGGGTACAGCCGATCATCCCGGCCACGCCACTCCCGGCCGCCAGGCACAGTTTAGGCAGCTGGGTGGTCTTGCCCGATCCGGTTTCGCCGGCGATGACCACCACCTGGTGTTCGCGGATCAGCGCGGTGATGCGTTCGGCTTCACGCGCGATCGGCAGGCTGTCGTCCAGACTGACCGACGGCTGGTTGCGCGCCCGCGCCTGGCGCCTCTGCACCGATGCCTCCAAGGCCTGCTGGAATGCCGCCGCCACGCCCGCATCGGCCGGTCTGGCCCGCCAGCGCGAGAGCATGCCGAGCAGACGACCGCGATCACGGCTCATGGCCCCGTCGATGGCGGCCTGCTGCGACGACAGGGACGAAGCTTCGGGTTTTTTGATAGCGGTCATCAATCGAATCGTTTTGAACTTATGAGTGCAACTGAAGGTTAGTCTGACTTATTGTGAAGGCCATCCCATCCAACACGAGGATTTCCCCCATGGCGAAGACCAAGACCCCGGCCAAACCCAAGGCCGCCAACCAGAAGCTGGCAGCGTCAGCACCGTCTGCCCCGAATATTGATATCGGGATCAAGGAAACGGATCGCAAGAAGATCGCCGATGGCCTGTCGGCGTTCCAGGCGGACGCGTTCACGCTCTACCTGAAGACCCACAATTTCCACTGGAACGTGACGGGTTCGATGTTCAACTCGCTGCACCTGATGTTCGAAACCCAGTACACCGAGCAGTGGGCCGCGCTGGACGACGTGGCCGAACGTATCCGCGCGCTGGGCTTCAATGCCCCGGGCTCCTACCGCGAATTCGCCGCCCTGACCTCGATCGCCGAGGAACCGGGCCTGACCGACAGCGCCGACTGGCGTGAAATGGTACGCCAGTTGGTGGCTGCCAACGAGGCCGTGTGTCGTACCGCCCGCAAGGTGCTGGACGTGGCCGCCGGTGCCGACGACGCTCCGACCGAGGACCTGATGACCCAGCGCCTGCAGACCCACGAAAAGTACGCCTGGATGCTCCGCTCGCTCCTGCAGTAACGCCCGGCCCCGTTCCCCCGATGCTCCGTCGGGGGAATTCCGGACGGGGAACGCCCGCCGGAACCGGTAAACTAGCGCGATGTCTTCCCGCCCCGCGCACGAACTGCTGCACCGCATCTTTGGTTACGACGATTTCCGCGGTCCGCAGCAGGCGATCGTCGAGCATGTCGCGGCCGGCAATGACGCGCTTGTGCTGATGCCCACCGGCGGCGGCAAGTCGCTGTGCTACCAGGTGCCTTCCCTGCTGCGTGAGGGCACCGGCATCGTCATCTCGCCGCTGATCGCGCTCATGCAGGACCAGGTGGAAGCCCTGCGCCAGCTCGGCGTGCGCGCCGAATACCTGAATTCGACCCTGGACGGCGAAACCGCAGCCCGGGTAGAGCGCGAACTGGCTGCCGGCGAGCTGGAACTGCTGTACGTGGCGCCCGAGCGGCTGCTGACCGGCCGTTTCCTGTCCCTGCTGGCGCGCAGCCGCATTGCATTGTTCGCCATTGACGAAGCCCATTGCGTGTCGCAGTGGGGCCACGATTTCCGACCTGAATACCGCCAGCTCACCGTCCTGCACGAGCGCTGGCCGGATGTGCCGCGCATCGCGCTGACCGCCACCGCCGACCCGCCGACCCAGCGCGAGATCGCCGAGCGGCTGGACCTGACCAATGCCCAGCACTTCGTCAGCTCTTTCGACCGCCCCAACATCCGCTACACCGTGGTCCAGAAGGACAACGCCAAGCGCCAGCTGCTGGATTTCCTGCGCGGCCACCGCGATGAAGCGGGCATCGTGTACTGCATGTCGCGGCGCAAGGTCGAGGAGACCGCCGAATTCCTGTGCAGGGAGGGCATGAACGCCCTGCCCTATCACGCCGGCCTGCCGGCCGAGGTGCGCGCGGCCAACCAGCGCCGCTTCCTGCGCGAAGACGGCATCGTAATGTGCGCCACCATCGCCTTCGGCATGGGCATCGACAAGCCCGACGTGCGTTTCGTCGCCCACACCGACCTGCCCAAGTCGATGGAAGGCTACTACCAGGAAACCGGCCGTGCCGGCCGCGACAGCGAGCCGGCCGAGGCCTGGCTCTGCTACGGCCTGGGCGATGTGGTACTGCTGAAGCAGATGATCGAGCAATCCGAAGCGGGCGAAGAGCGCAAGGCGCTGGAACGTTCCAAGCTGGACCACCTGCTGGGCTACTGCGAATCCATGCAGTGCCGCCGACAGGTGCTGTTGGCCGGCTTCGGTGAAACCTATCCGCAGCCGTGCGGCAACTGCGACAACTGCCTGCAGCCGCCCGATGCCTGGGATGCCAGCGTGGCCGCCCAGAAGGCGCTGAGCTGTGTGTACCGCAGCGGGCAGCGGTTCGGCGTGGGCCACCTGATCGACATCCTGCGTGGCGGCGAGAACGACAAGATCCGCCAGTTCGGACATACCGAACTGAGCACCTACGGCATCGGCAAGGATCTCGACGCACGCACCTGGCGCAGCGTGTTCCGCCAACTGGTCGCCGCCGGCCTGCTGGAGGTGGACAGCGACGCCTACGGCGGTCTGCGCCTGACCGATGGCAGCCGCCAGGTCCTCAAGGGCGAGCGCAAGGTCATGATGCGCCGCGAAAGCGCCAGGACCCGCGAACGCGAGCGCGGCGGCCAGCGCACCGGCCTGTCGGTGCTGCCGCAGGACCTGGCCCTGTTCAACGCCCTGCGCGGCCTGCGCGCCGAGCTGGCGCGCGAGCAGAACGTACCGGCCTTCGTGATCTTCCACGACAGCACCCTGCGCAATATCGCCGAACAGCGCCCTACCAGCATCGACGCGCTGGGCCGAGTGGGCGGGATCGGTGGCACCAAGCTGTCCCGCTATGGCGAGCGGCTGGTCGAAATCGTCCGCGAAGAAGGCTGATGCGCGCGGCCCCAGCCGGACCCACGTCCAGAGTTGAATCCCCCGTTCAGGCACGGGTGCGCGCTGTGCAATTTGGCGCTAAGGTGGCGCCCATGTCCGCCGGTGGCCTGCTCCTGCGAGTGGTATTGATGCTCAGCCTGTTGCTCAACGGGCTGAACGCGGCCATGGCCGGCCCCATGGTGCTGGCCATGGCCACGCCCACCGCCGCAGAGGACGCGTCCGCACCGCCCTGCCATGGCCAGGACCATGCCGCCCTGCACAGCACCCCGGCCCAGACACCGGCCCCGGCGCCGGACGACGGCGAGCACTGCAGGATCAAGGACTGCCTGCGCAGCTGCGCCCAGCAGCCCAGCCTGACCGCCCAGATCGCCTGGCTTCCGATACCCCCACCGCCGTCGCCGGTGCTGCTGCACGCGGCGCAGCCGTCCCTGCCCAGCCCGCCGCTGGACCGCATCACCCGCCCTCCCATCGCCTGAGCGCGCGTTCACCACGAACGCCTGCGTAACCGCGATGCCGTGCTGATGCACGCGCGTCCTGCCGGCACCTGCGCGTGCCCTCGGATCCGATTCGGAGTTGCAATGTCACACCCCTCTTTCCCCGGCGCGGGCGCCCCGCCCGTACCGTCGCGACGCCGGTTTGTGCAGGGCCTGGCCGCTGGCGGCGTGGTTGCCGGCCTGGCCGGTGCCGTACCCGCGCGTGCCCTGGCCAGCGCCGGTCCGCGCGTGGCCACCGCCCCCCAGGTGCTCAGCGGCCAGCAGTTCCAGCTGAGCATCGGCGAATCGCAGGCCAACTTCACCGGCCGCACCCGTCCGGCGATCACCGTCAACGGCAGCCTGCCCGCACCGATCCTGCGCTGGCGCGAGGGCGACACCGTCAACGTGCGCGTGGCCAACGCCCTGCAGGGCCACCCCACCTCCATCCACTGGCACGGCATCCTGCTGCCGGCCAACATGGACGGCGTGCCCGGCCTGAGCTTCAACGGCATCGCCCCGGGCGAGGCCTACCAGTACCGGTTCACCCTCAAGCAGTCCGGCACCTACTGGTATCACAGCCACTCCATGTTCCAGGAACAGGCCGGGCTGTACGGCGCGCTGATCATCGATCCGCTGCGGCCGGCCCCCTACCGGTTCGACCGCGAACACGTGATCCTGCTCTCGGACTGGACCGACATGGACCCCGGTGCACTGTTCCGGCGCATGAAGAAGCTGGCCGAGCACGATAACTACTACAAGCGCACGCTGCCCGATTTCCTGCGCGACGTGCGCCGCGATGGCTGGAGCGCGGCCACCGCCGACCGCGGCATGTGGGGCCGGATGCGGATGACCCCCACCGACATTTCCGACATCAACGCCCACACTTACACCTACCTGCTCAACGGCACCGCACCGGCCGGCAACTGGACCGGTTTGTTCCGCAGCGGCGAAAAGGTGCTGCTGCGTTTCATCAACGGCGGTTCAATGACCTACTTCGACGTGCGCATTCCCGGCCTGAAGATGACCGTGGTCGCCGCCGACGGTCAGTACATCCACCCGGTGAGCATCGACGAATTCCGCATCGCGCCGGCCGAAACCTTCGACGTGATCGTCGAACCGAGCGGCCAGGATGCCTTCACCATCTTCTGCCAGGACATGGGCCGTACCGGCTACGCCGCCGGCACCCTGGCCGTGCGCCACGGGCTGCAGGCGCCGATTCCCACCCGTGACCCGCGCCCGCTGCTGACCATGAGCGACATGGGGCATGACATGGGTGCCATGGGCCACGACATGAAAGGCATGGAAGGCGGCTGCGGCGCCCACATGGGCCACGCTGGCCATGGCGGTGGCGAAAAGGCCCCGCGCCACGCACCGAGCGAGAACGGCAACCCGCTGGTCGACATGCAGAGCTCGGCCACGGAGCCCAAGCTCGACGACCCCGGCATCGGCCTGCGCGACAACGGCCGCCAGGTGCTCACCTATGGCGCAATGCGCAGCCTGTTCGAGGATCCCGACGGGCGCGAGCCGTCGCGCGAGGTCGAGCTTCACCTCACCGGGCACATGGAGAAATTCAGCTGGTCCTTTGATGGCATTCCGTTTGCCAGCGCCGAACCGCTGCGCCTGAACTACGGTGAGCGCATGCGCATCGTGCTGGTCAACGACACGATGATGCAGCACCCCATCCACCTGCACGGGGTGTGGAGTGACCTGGAAAACGCCGACGGCGAATTCCACCTGCGCAAGCACACCATCGACATGCCACCCGGCACCCGCCGCAGCTACCGCGTGCGCGCCGATGCACTGGGCCGCTGGGCCTACCACTGCCACCTGCTTTACCACATGGAAGCAGGGATGATGCGCGAAGTGAGGATCGAAGAATGAAGGCACTCACTGTTGCGCTTCTGACCGCCATGGCCACACCGGCCTGGGCCCAGTCGCATGGGCACACCGATGCAGCCCCGGCGGCTGCACCGGCAGCGGTCGACCATTCGAAAATGGACCACTCGAAAATGGACCATTCAACGATGGACCATTCGACCATGGACCACGGCGGCAGCGACCACGCGCAGATGGATCACTCGACGATGGATCACGCCGCCATGGGCCATGGCACCGCGCCCAGCGAACCGCGTGAGCCTATCCCGCCGGTCACCGACGCTGACCGTACGGCCGCCTTCCCGCCCATCAACCATGATGCGATGGAACACGCGCCCGACGTCCACAGCCTGCTGCTGATCAACCGGCTGGAACACTGGGATGGCAAGCACGGGACCGGCCAGGCCTGGGAAGCCAGCGGCTGGGTCGGCGGCAACATCAACCGCCTGTGGCTGCGCAGCGAAGGCGAACGCAGCGGCGGGCGCACCGAATCGTCCGATCTCGAAGTGCTGTACGGGCGCAGCGTGTCGCCATGGTGGGACGTGCTCGTGGGCGTGAAGCAGGACTTCCGCCCGGCGGAATCGCGCACCTGGGCCGCGTTCGGCATCCAGGGCCTGGCCCCGTACAAGTTCGAAACCTCGGCGACGGCGTATGTCGGCGAAGGCGGACAGGTGGCGGCCACGATGGAGGTCGAGTACGAGCTGCTGCTCACCAACCGCCTGATCCTGCAGCCACTGGTGGAGGCCACGCTCGCCGCCAAGGACGAACCCGAGCACGGCATGGGGACGGGCCTGAACAAGGTCGAGGCTGGCTTGCGCCTGCGCTACGAGTTCAGCCGCCGCTTCGCGCCGTACATCGGCATCAGCCATGAGCGCCTGTTCGGCGACACGGCCGACTACCACCAGGCGGCGGGCGAGCACACCCGCGACACCCGCTGGGTGGCCGGCGTGCGGGTCTGGTTCTGATGGCACTGCAGATCCGACGTGCAACGCCTGCCGATGCCGAGCTGCTCTCCGCCGTGGCCATTGCCACGTACACAGAGACCTTTGGCGACTCGTATCCGCCGCAGGACCTGCATGAATTCCTCGAGGCGCACTACGCTCCCGCACCCCAGCTTCGCGAGCTTGAAGACCCGCTCAGTGCCGCATGGCTGCTCTTCGATGGACGGCAGGCGATCGGCTATCTCGCCGCAGGGCCGAACAGCCTGCCCCATGCACTGGCGACGGAAGGCGATATCGAACTGAAGCGGCTGTATGTGCAGACCAGCCATCAGGGCGGCGGGCACGGTGCACGGTTGATGGACGCGTTCCTGGACTGGCTGGACCAGCCCCGGCGCCGCACCCTGTGGGTGGGCGTCTGGTCGGAGAACTTTGGCGCGCAGCGCTTCTACGCGCGCTACGGCTGTGTGCAGGTGGGCAGCTATGAATTCCCGGTGGGCGAAAGCCGCGACCTGGAATTCATCCTGCGCCGGCCCTGAGCAGGGCCGGCGCACGGACCGTGCGGGCGATCAGAAATCGAACAGGTCCGACAGGAAACTTTCCTTCTTCTTCTTGCGGTAGCCCTGCCCATCGCCGTAATGCTGCTGGCCCAGGTGGCGGGTGTCACGGTGCTGCACCTGCTGATGGACCTGCTGCGTCGGCGGAGGCTGCGGCACCGGGGCGGGCGCAGCGGCACCGGCCGAACGCTCGATGATCTTGTCCAGCTCACCGCGGTCCAGCCACACGCCCCGGCACTGCGGGCAGTAATCGATTTCGATGCCCTGGCGCTCGGACATCACCAGCGCCTGGGTCGTACATACGGGGCATTGCATCGATTTGGCTCCATTCGGGGTCAGGCTCTGACTGTACCGTGACCGACCTGAGCGGCGCACAACAGCCCAACGCCTGGCTGACGTTTTTTGCACGATCCCCTCACCCGCCGCTGCCCATACTGCCGCGCCTTTCCACCCAAACCCTGCAGGGGAACCCGCGTCATGCTGTTGTCCAAGCGCCATGTGACACCGCGCGTGCTGTTGATTGAAGACACCGAAGACACCCGTGAACTGAGCCGCATGGCGCTGGAAAGCCAGGCCTGCGACGTGGCCGCCGTCAGCTCGGCAGAAGCCGCCCTGGGCCTGTTGCAGGCCGGCGAGCGCTTCGACCTCGTATTCACCGACGTCTGCCTGGGCGGGCTGAGCGGCATTGAAGCCGCCCACCGCATCCGCCAGCACCAACCGAGCCTGCCGGTACTGGTCACTTCCGGCCTGCAGCCGGAACGGGTGACCCCCCAGCTGGCCCCCGGCATCCACTTCCTGCCCAAGCCGTATTCGATGAGCGAGCTGCTGGATGCCATCCGCGCCTGTTTCGGCGACGAGGATGTGGATCGCGCGGCCTGAGGCCCCCGCGTAAGGGGCGCGCTGGCCACGCCCCGCTTTCATCAGGATTTCATCAACCCCTGCGCATCGTTCGGCACGTGAACCTCCCTTGCCGGACTCCTGATCATGCAGACCCGATTGCTGCTTGGCACTCCCCTGTTGCTGCTGGCCTCGCTCACCGACGTGCGCGCTGACGACTTCGTTACCTGCGAAAGCCGCGACAACCGCTACCAGTCCTGTGCGTTGCCCTACGCCGCCTATGTCACGCTGGACCGAAAGCTGTCCGGCGCTGATTGCCGCCAAGGGCGCAGCTGGGATTACGACCGCCGCAATGTGTGGGTGGACGATGGCTGCCGCGCCTCGTTCCGGGTGCGCGGCGATGACCGGCACCATGACCGCGATGACGACAACCACGATGCGAAGGTGGCTGCCGGCGTATTGGTTGGTGCGGCAATTTTGGGCGCGCTGGTCCACAACGCCAACAAGCAGGACGAGCGCTACGACGATGGCAACTACCAGGGCGCGCGCCATAGCTCGTACGTGCCGAACTGGATGGTCGGTGAGTTCGAGGGCTACAACCCGATGTACAACACCGACATCCGCATGCGCATCGAAGCCGATGGCCGGATGTCCGCCCAAGCCAGCGGACAGAATCTGTCCGGCTGGGTCAATGGTGGACAGCTCAACGTGGGCAACAGCGTGTTCGACATCAACCAGAGCCGCGACGGATTCGTCACCACCGAAGTGGGCGACCGCCAGAACGAAGTGCGCTACCGCCGCGTGCGCTGAGCGGCGAGGCGGTGCCGGCCTGTGCCGGCACCCGCTTCAGTTTACCTGCCCGCCACCTTGCAGCTCAGGCGCGTGCCGTAGAACTCCAGCGTGGCCTCGCCCTGGTGCTCCCAGAACTCCACGCCCTCGCGGGTGTAGCGGCTGCCGCTGGCTGAGGGCGCGGCAAACGCGATGGCCTGGTCGCGGCCCAGCCGGATCACCGCCGCCTGCGGGTCAAACTCATTGTGGAACACCACCGAGAGCGGCTTGCTGGCGTCGTCGCACTGGTATTGGGTTGCCGCCGGTCCCGGCCCATTGGCCGCGGCCAGGCGCAGCTCGACGATGCGGGTCTGGTACGACTCAAGCAGGCAACGGTTGGCGTCCACCGCCTGCCAGCAGGCATCGCGGCCCTTGATCCAACCGCGCTGTTCAGCAGCCACGTCCAGCTCGCCCGGCCCGGTCTGCGCCGCCTTGTACAACCCGGCCAGCTCGCGATCCAATGCCGACAGCCGCGCGTCGCCGCAGACGGTCTTCTCTGCATCCGAGCCGGCCTTGGCGCAGTCGAACGACGGGCCCTCGGAACCCGCCGCAGGCAGCGCCGCTGGTACGGGCGCCGGCTTCGGCGATCTGGACGCGGCTTCGCTCGTGGCAGGCGCGGTGGGTGCAGCCGTCGGATCAGTCGGCGTGGGTTTGCAGGCCACAAGCGCGAGTGCGCCCAGGCCGATCAGGACAAAACGGTTCATGGCACCTCCACAGCGCCGTTACTCAACCGACATAGTCTGCGCCACGCCACGCTCAGGCGGCGTGTACATGGCCTATTCAATGGTGCAGTCTTCGACGCGGACGGTATCGGGCAACACCTCGATGCTACCCACCGCCAGCTGCTCCAGGATCGTTTCCGGCCCACGCCAGCTGCGCCACTGCAACCCGACACTGGCAGCGCGCGCGTCATGGATTCGATCCACCACCGGCAGTGTCCAGCCGCGACGGTCGTACTCGGCCAGCCATTGCGGGCAGCGCTGGGCCAGGACGTCACGCGGACGCTTCACCAGCGCCTCGCAATCCTCCCGCTGGAACGGTGTCCAGCCGCTCACCAGATAGCGCTGGAACGCCGGGCCGCCGTTGGTCAGCGCGGCCACATGCGCATCTGCCACATCACGGACATCGATCCCCCGATGCAGCCGGTACAACAGCATGCGTTCCGGCGGCTCCGGAAAGCAGCGCGACATCCGGATCACGCGCACATCCAGGTCGGGTCCTGCGGCCTCTTCCAGCCACTGTTCGGCGGCCAGCTTGGACCGGTGGTACACGGTGCGGGCCTGGGGCGTGGTCTGTTCGTCCACCCAGGTACAGCGCCCCGGTACGATGGCGTGTCCGTACAGCGCAGTGGTACTGGTGAACACCAGCCGCCGCACTCCTGCTTCGCGCGCCAGCATTGCCAGCGTGCGGGTGCCTTCCACGTTGATGCGCTGGAATTCGCTGTCGCTGAAAAGGCCCACGTGCGGCGCGTGCAACGCAGCGGCATGGATGACCGCGTCCACGCCCTGCAGCGCCCTGGCGAGCACCCGGGTATCGGTGAAATCGGCCACGTGACGCGTGGTCGCAAACGGACTGCGGTCAATGCCCACCACATCGTGGCGGGCGGCCAGGGCGCCAAAGATGGCGCGACCAACCCGGCCTGAACTTCCTGTCAGGAGAATCTTCACTGGAGAGCACATGTCAGCGCCCGGGAGCTACCGGGATCGATGGATTGTATCCACCGGAAACACGCTCTGGCATACAACGAGTATGACACCGGTGGCGAGTGCTGCGCGTTGTGACCGACGTCTTCGCCAGAAACAAAAGAGGCGCCCATCGGGCGCCTTTAGTTATCTGATGCAGTGGTGGGCCGTGATGGATTCGAACCATCGACCAAAAGATTAAAAGTCTTCTGCTCTACCGACTGAGCTAACGGCCCATTGCATGCCCCGACTTCGCGCCGGGGGTGCGCATTCTAACCCATCTTGCGCCGCAGGCGTACCCCGGCGATCAGGCGTAGCGGGTCGGGTCGGCCACGCCGGCGTCGGCGAAGCCCTGCGCGCGCAGGCGGCAGGCATCGCAGTGGCCGCATGCCGCGCCGCTGTCGTCGGCGTTGTAGCAGGACACGGTCAGGCCGAAATCCACGCCCAAGCGCACGCCTTCACGCACGATGTCGGCCTTGCTCAGGAACTGCAGCGGTGCATGTACCTGGATGCCCGCCCCTTCCACGCCGGCCTTGGTGGCCAGGTTGGCCAGGGTCTGGAAGGCGCTGATGAACTCGGGGCGGCAGTCCGGGTAGCCGGAATAGTCCACCGCGTTGACACCACAGAAGATGTCGTTGGCGCCCAGCACTTCGGCCCAGCCCAGCGCGACTGACAGCATGATGGTGTTGCGTGCCGGCACGTAGGTGACCGGGATGCCCTCGCCGCCCGCTTCGGGCACGTCGATGTCGTCGGTCAGCGCCGAGCCGCCGATGCTGCGCAGGTCCACGTTGACGGTCTTGTGCGCGACCACGCCCAGCGCCTTGGCCACGGCGGCGGCGGCGGCCAGTTCGGAGGTGTGGCGCTGGCCGTAACGCACGCTCAGGGCATGCACGGCGAAGCCCTGCTCGCGGGCCATGGCGACGACGGCGGCGGAATCCATGCCGCCGGACAGGAGGACAACTGCGTTCTTCATGAGGGTGTTTCCGGTGGGTTGCGGGAAAGCCAGCACGCTGTCCCGCGCCGGTACATCAAGGGGCAACGAACGGGCTCAGCGGCCCGGTTCGTCGTCCCAGAGAATTTTGTGCAGCTGCATCTGGAAGCGCACCGGGAGGCGGTCTTCGACGATCCAGTCGGCCAGCTCGCGCGGGCTGACCTGGCCCTTGCTGGGCGAGAACAGCACCATGGAGCGTTCGTTCAAGCGGTGCTCGCGCACCATCGCGCGCGCCCAGTCGTAGTCTTCGCGGCTGCACAGCACGAACTTGATCTGGTCACGGCGGGTCAGCAGCGGCAGGTTTTCCAGGCGGTTGCGGGCCATTTCGCCGGAACCGGGGGTCTTGAGGTCGACCACGCGCGACACGCGCGGGTCCACGCCGCTGACATCCAGTGCGCCGGAGGTTTCCAGCGAGACGTCCACGCCGGCGTCGCAGAGCTTCTCCAGCAGCACCAGGCAGCGCTTCTGCGCCAGCGGCTCGCCACCGGTCACGCACACGTGGTGGACGCCCTGGGCCAGCACTTCGCGCACGATCTCGTCGATGTCCCACCAGGTGCCGCCGTGAAAGGCGTAGGCGGTGTCGCAGTAGGTGCAGCGCAGCGGGCAGCCGGTCAGGCGCACGAACACGGTCGGCCAGCCGGCTGCATCGGCTTCGCCCTGCAGGGAGGTGAAGATCTCGGTGATCTTCAGCCGTGGCAGGGGCGACTGCACGATCTCGCTGGGGAGCGCGGCGGCGGACTGGGGGGTGGTCATTGTGGGCGTCTGGGGAATGCGGTTACGGAAACGAGAGCAGCCAGGCAGGGCCTGGCTCTACGAAGGCCGCGCGGACGTTCAGCCGCACGGGTGCACCGGGTTGGCCGGCGCGCAACAGATGATTATACCGGCCTTGGCCGGTCGGGGCCTCAGCGGATCTGCTGGCCGAGGCGGATGGCCTGCAGACGGTCCTGCGCGGTGCGCGCGGCGTCGGAGCCGGGATAGGTGTTGACGACCTGCTCCAGGGTGGCCTGGGCTTCCTCGATCCTGCCTTCGCCGTACTGGGAAAGGCCGATCTTCAACAGGCCACCAGAGGCCTTGTCGTGGGTTGGGTAACGCGCGATGAGGTCGCGGAACTGCGCCTCGGCGAGCGGGAAATTGCGGGTGGCGTAGTAGCTTTCACCCAGCCAGTACAGCGCGTTGGGGGTGTAGACGCCATTGGGGTAGAGCTCGAGAAAGCTCAGGAACAGCTGGGCCGAGTCGTCGTACTTGCCGGCCTTGAGCGAATCAAAAGCCACGTTGTACGCGGTGCGCTCGTCGCCGCTGGCAGCAAGGCTGCCCGGGTCACCATGCACGGAGGGCGGCCGCTCGGTGGCGGCCGCTGCCGGTACGGCGGGCTTCGGGGCGACGGCCGGTGCATTCGTGGCCGGAGCGGCCGGAAGGATCGGGGCCGAGCCACCTTCGATACGGTTCAGACGCCCGTCCAGGTCCAGGTACTGGTCCTGCGAGGTCTGCTTGAGCTGGGCGTTTTCGTTCTGGAGCTGCTCAACCGTGCTCTGCAGCTGCTGGATCTGCTGCCGAAGCTGGTTGACCTGGTTCAACAGGTCCTGGTTGGAACTGTTGTTGTAGGCCTGCTGCTCAAGCGCGCCAACGCGGTCGGCCAGGCTCTGCCGCTGGGCCTGCGCCGGTGCGGCAGCCAAGAAGGCTGCCGCAACGACCAGCATCAGGTTTTTGATGCCGATGCGCATGGATTACTGCGCGGTGTAGACGATTTCGACGCGACGGTTCTGCGACCAGCAGGACTCGGCCGATTCGGTGCAGACCGGACGCTCTTCACCGTAGGACACGACGGTGATCTGGCTGGCCGAACCACCGTTGGCCTGCAGCGCCGAGGACACGGCGTTGGCACGACGCTCACCCAGGGCCTGGTTGTAGGCGCGCGAACCGCGCTCGTCGGTGTGACCCTGCAGGGTCATGCGCGACGACGGACGGTCACGCAGGTACTTGGCGTGGCACGCCATCTGGGCCTGGAATTCCGGCTTGATTGCGTCCTGGTCCAGGTCGAAGTACACAACGCGCTGGCGCAGGCAGGCATCGGTGTCCAGGTCGCCCGGGCCGTACAGGCCGGAGGTCGACGGGCCGGTCGGCTGCGAGGTGCTGCCGGTGTCAACCGGAGCAGCCGGCTGTTCCTTGACCTTCTTCGAGCAACCGGCCAGAGCGGCCACGGACAGCAGGGAGACAAGCAAAACGCGGGTGGTCTTGTTCATGTAGTTACCTTTGAGGCTCCTAAAGCCGGATGTAGGGATGAATACGTGCGGATCTTAACACTCTGTTAGCGCTTTGTACGGTATGGCGACCAAGAAGGCTCGCGAACATCACCGTCGGCCAGGACCAGCCGCTGGCGCACGCGCGCATCAGCCGACACGGCATACAACACGCCACGACCACCCTCGCGGGCGGCGTACAGCACCATGCTTGCGTTGGGCGCAAACGTGGGGGACTCATCCAGCGAGCCCGGCGACAGCGTGCTCCAGCGCGGGGACCCCAGGCTGCTGTCCATCATCGCGATCTTGTAGGTATTGCCGCTGCCCTGCGCCACGACCAGCTTCTTGCCGTCGTAGGACATGCTCGGGGTGGCGTTGTAGTTGCCCTGGAAAGTCACGCGCGAGGCGCTGCCACCGCTCGAGGACACCTGGTAGATCTGCGGGCGGCCGCCACGGTCGGAGGTGAAGTAGACGCTGGAACCGTCTGCGCTCCAGGTCGGCTCGGTGTCGATGGCGAAGTGGTTCGTGAGCTGGGTCAGCTGCTTGCTGCCCAGGTCCATCACGTAGATTTCCGGGTTGCCGCTGCGCGACAGCGACAGGGCCAGTCGGCGGCCATCAGGCGAGAACGACGGGGCGCTGTTGATGCCGCGGAAGCTGGTCACCAGCTCACGGGCGCCGGTGGCGATGTTCTGGATGTAGATCGCCGAATTGCCACGTTCGAAGCTCACATAGGCCAAGCGGTTGCCGTCCGGGCTCCACGAAGGCGACAGCAGCGGCTCGGCCGAACGCACGATGGTCTGCGGATTGAAACCGTCCGAATCAGCCACCATCAGCGCGTAGCGCATGGCATCGCCCTTGCCGCTGGCGGTGACGTAGGCGATGCGGGTCCAGAAGGCGCCGCGCACACCGGTGATCTTTTCGTAGATGGCGTCGGCCATCTGGTGGGCAACGTCGCGCATGGCATTGCCACGGGCGGTCATCGCCAGGCCCAGCAGGCGCTCGCCCTTGGGCACGTCATACAGCTCGTACTCGACGCGGTAGGCGCCGGCACCGGCGTCCATGACCCGGCCGACCACGATGTAGTTCTGCTTCAGCGCGCGCCAGGTGGCGAACTGGATCTCACCGCCACGGGTCGGCTTTTCGACGATCTGCGCTTCGGGGAGGGTGCGGAACTGGCCCGAACGCTCCAGGTCGGCGCGGACCACCTGCGCCACGTCGGTCTGCGGGGCAGCGGTTGAGCCCTGGTAGGGCATGGGCACCACGGTGATGGGCAACGCGGAGGCGTTACCGCCGATGATGTCGATGTCCAGGCCCCTCTGCTGCGCGGCGGCGGCGAAAGGCAGGAACAACAAAGCCGCGAACACGGCAAACCAGCGAGGCATCTTCTTCATGGGCGCTCTATAGGGGGAAAACCAGAACGAGGGATAACAGCAGTGCGGTGAACGGTTTCGCAATCATGAACCAACCGGGTGTGAAATCCGAGTGGTCGTGGCCGCGGAAATCACAGCGCATTAACGAAACGCGGCACCGGGCCGCCCGGGATCAGTTGTCCTGGGCGGTAAAGGTGAAGTTGAGCTGGCGCGAGAACACTTCTTCAAAGCCGCGGTACGGCAGCGGCTGGGCGTTCAGCACAGCGGCTTCGATGGAGCGGCGGCCGGCCTCGTCAAACGGGCAGTCCGGGCTGACCTTGGCCGAACTCACGTTGCCGCCGGGCAGCTGCACGATCACGATCTTGCAGCGCTGGCCGAACGGTACGTTGTCCGGGCGGGTCCACGAGGCAAGCACCTTCTGCTGGATCGCTGCGGCGTACTTGGCGCGCAGGTCGTCGCTGGTACCGCCGCCGCCGGCGGCCGGCTGCGCGGCGCCGCTGGAACCGGCGGTGGACTGGCCTGCAGCGGCCCGCGCGGCGGCCAGCTGGCGCAGCTTCTGCTCGGCCAGCTTGGCTTCCTTCTCTGCCGCCTCGCGGCGGCTGCGGATCTCGGCGATCTTCTTCTGGCGCTCGGCTTCGGCCTTTACGTCGTTGGCCTTCTGCTCCTGCTCGGCGAGCTTCTTTTTCTGCGCGGCCTCTTCCTGCTGCTTGGCCAGCCGCAGTTTCTGCTCGGCCTCTTCCACGCGCTTGCGTTCGGTCAGGTCGATCTGCTCCTGGCGGCGCTTGGCTTCCTGCTCCTGCTTGGCCTTCTCGGCCGAGATCGACATCGCGTTGACCGCGGCCTGGTCGACCGTGTCGGGCTGCGCGATGCGTTCCTGCGCGTTCTGCTGCTGCGGGGTGGGCGCGTCCTGGGGGCGCGGCTCGGGCAGCGGCTGCGGCGGCGGCACGGTGTCTTCTTCCACCGGGATCGGCTCGGCGACCGGCTCGGGCAGGTCAGGCAGCTTTTCCGACGCGCGCAGCGCCTGGCGTGCCGCGGCGGCTTCCGACGCCGACAGCTGCAGGCTGGCTTCAATGGCCGGATCGCCGGCGGCCGCTTCAGTGCTGCGCTGGGGCGACCACAGCCAGGCGGCGATGAACACCAGCGCGAGCAGCACGTGGACCAGGATCGCCAGAGCGATCGGCAGGCCCCACTCGCCTTCCGGCTGGCGCTGCGGTGGCAGGGCTTCAGCGTGCATCGGTCGCCAGACCCACCTTTTCCACGTTGGCGCGCTTGATCACGTCCATCGCCGCGACCACCTTTTCGTAGGCCACGGCTTTGTCGGCGGCCACGATCACGCGCAGGTTCTTGTCCTGCGCGGCGAGCGCGCCGAGCTGGGCCTGCAGCTGGCCGGCCTCCATCGGGGCGGGCTCCTTCGCTTCAGGCAGCTTCAGGCTCAGCTGGCCGTCCAGGCGCACCGAGACGATCACCGGGTCCTGCTTGCTCTCCAGCGCCTTGGCCTGCGAACTGGGCAGGTCCACTTCAAAGCTCAGGGTGAGCAGCGGCGCGGTGACCATGAAGATGATCAACAACACCAGCATGACGTCGATGTAAGGCACGACGTTGATTTCGGATTTGAGCTTGCGGCGCTTGCGGCGGCCGATGGCAGCGGTCATGGCAGGGTCCTTGTGCTGGGCACTTACTCGTCGCCCGCGGACTGGCGCTGCAGGATCGAGCTGAACTCTTCGGCGAAGGTCTCGAAGCGGACCGACAGGCGCTCGACGCGGGTGGTGAAGCGGTTATAGGCCCACACCGCCGGGATGGCCACGAACAGGCCGATGGCGGTGGCGAACAGGGCTTCGGAAATACCCGGCGCGACCGAGGCGATACCGGCCTGCTCGCCGCTGTTGATCATGTCATGCATGGTCACCATGATGCCGAACACGGTGCCGACCAGGCCCACGTACGGGGCGGTGGAACCGATGTTGGCCAACAGTTCCAGGCTGCGCTCCATCTGGTCCACCTCACGGGTGAAGGTGGTGCGCATGGCGCGCTGGGCACCTTCCAGCTGGGCGCGGCCATCCAGGCGGCGCTTGTCGCGCAGGCGGGTGAATTCGCGGAAACCGGCTTCGAAGATCGCCTCCAGGCCGCCCACCTTGCGGTTGCGGTCGGTGGCGGCGCTGTACAGCTTGCCGAGGTCGGCCCCCGACCAGAAGCGGCTTTCGAACTCATCGGCTTCGCGGTTGGCGGCGTTGAACACGCGCGCCTTGCGGAAGATGATCACCCAGCTGATGAACGAACCGGCCAACAGCAGCAGCACGATGATCTTCACCGGCAGGCTGGCCTTGATCATCAGGTCCAGGTAATTGATGCCACCGCCGTGCGCGGCCTGGGCGACGGTCTGCGACGCGGCGCTGGTGACTTCCTGCGGCAGCGCTTCGACCACCGTGGCCTGCAGGGCCAGGAGCATTCCGATCATCCGTTGTTCCTCAATATGCGGCTGTTTGAATTACGTGGGGTTTCAGCGCGGCGTGGAGAGCATCGTCCATGCCGCGCGGCTTGAATGTGGCAGCGTCCAGTGCCGCGATTTTCACCTGCGCGGTCAGCAGCGTTTCATCGCCGCGACACACCGCCTGGTCGAACACCATGCTGGCGCGCTTGCACTGCACCAGCGTGGCGGTCACGTCCAGCGCGTCGTCCAGCCGCGCCGGCTTCAGGAACTCCATGGTCATCGACCGGACCGCGAACACCAGGCCATGCTCGGTGCGGGTGCGTTCCTGGCCGTAGCCCAAAGCCCGCATCCATTCGGTGCGGGCCCGTTCCATGAAGGCCACGTAGCGGGCGTGGTAGACCACCCCGCCAGCGTCGGTATCTTCCCAATATATGCGTGTCGGCCAACTGAACCGCGGATCAACCGACATCCGGGACCTCCGCGAACAGGTCGGCCGGCGGATTCTTCGGCTTCAGGCCCAGGTGGCGGTAGGCCTTCTGGGTGGCCATGCGGCCACGCGCGGTGCGCACCAGGAAACCCTGCTGGATCAGGTAGGGTTCGACCACGTCTTCCAGCGTGCCGCGCTCTTCAGACAGGGCCGCGGCCATCGATTCCACGCCCACCGGGCCGCCGTCGAAGTAATCGATCAGCGTGCGCAGCATGCGCCGGTCGAGGTCATCAAAGCCTTCCGGGTCCACTTTCAGCATCTGCATGGCGGCCTGCGCCACGTCCTGGTCGATGTGGCCGGCAGCCTTGACCTGGGCGTAATCGCGCACGCGTCTCAGCAGCCGGTTGGCGATACGCGGGGTGCCGCGCGAACGCCGCGCGATTTCGGCCGCACCGTCGGCGGTGCAGTCGATGCCGAGGATGGCCGCCGAGCGCCGCACGATCCGGGTCAGTTCCTCGGGGGTATAGAACTCCAGCCGGTGCACGATGCCGAAGCGGTCGCGCAGCGGCGCGGTCAGCAGGCCGGCCCGGGTGGTGGCGCCAATCAGGGTGAACGGCGGCAGGTCGATCTTGATCGAGCGGGCCGCGGGGCCCTCGCCGATCATGATGTCGATCTGGAAATCTTCCATCGCCGGGTACAGCACTTCTTCCACCACCGGCGACAGGCGGTGGATCTCATCGATGAACAGCACATCGTGCGGCTGCAGGTTGGTGAGCAGCGCGGCCAGATCGCCGGCCTTTTCGATCACCGGCCCGGAGGTCACCCGCAGCGCCACGCCGAGTTCGTTGGCGATCACATGGCTCAAGGTGGTCTTGCCCAGGCCGGGCGGGCCGAAGATCAGCACATGGTCCAGCGCATCGCCACGGGCCTTGGCTGCTTCGATGTAGATCGACAGCTGCTCGCGCACGGGCGCCTGGCCAAGGTAATCGGCCATGCGCTTGGGGCGGATGCTGGCGTCGGTGGTGTCATCCTCGCGGGTGGCACCGGCGCCGATGATGCGGTCGTCGGTCATCGCGTGATTATGCGGCAAAACGGGTGACGACCAACGGTCGTCACCCGCCAGGGATGGAAATCAACCGGTAGCGGCCGATCGTTGGTCGGCCATCGCCTCAAATCTCGACCTGGGCACCGAGCTCGACCAGGCGGTTGCCCGGAATCCTGAAGAACCCGGTCGCCGGAGCCGCATTCCGGTGCATCAGTGCGAACAGCTTGTCGCGCCAGATCGGCATGCCCCGGTTGGCGGTGGCCACGATGGTTTCGCGGCTGGCGAAGAAGGTGGTGTCCATCGGGTCGAAGTAGATCCCGCCGTGGTCGCACGAGCGCATCAGCGCCAGCGGCACGTCCGGTGTTTCCATGAAACCGAAACGCACGAACACGCGGTAGAACTCATCGCCCACCGATTCGATCTTCAGCCGCTTGCCTTCCATCGCATAGGGAATGGGCAGGGTTTCCACGTGCAGGAACACGTTCCGCTCATGCAGCACCTTGTTGTGCTTGAGGTTGTGCATCAGCGCGTGCGGGGCCACCGAGGGGTCGGCGGTCAGGAATACCGCCGTGCCCGGCACCCGCACCGGCGGGGCCAGCATCAGGCCGGGCAGGAAGGTATCCAGCCGGATGCCATCCTTGCGGATCTCATCGCGCAGCAGCTCGCGGCCGCGGCGCCAGGTACGCATCATGGTGAACAGCACGATGCCCAGCACCACCGGGAACCAGGCGCCCTGCAGCAGCTTGGCGCCGTTGGCGATCACAAAGCCCAGGTCGATGATGAAGAACACCACGCAGAGTGGGATGATCCAGTAACGCGAGGTCGGCCACAGCGCGCGGGCGACCAGCGCCAGCAGCAGCGTATCGATGAGCATGGTCGCCGAAACCGAGATACCGTAGGCCACCGCCAGGTTGGAGGAGCTGCGGAACGCAAGCACCAGGCCGATCACCATCACCGCGATACCCCAGTTGATGCCGGGGATGTAGATCTGGCCGATGGTGTCGTGCGAGGTATGGGTGATGCGCATGCGAGGGATGTAGCCCAGCTGCATGGCCTGGCGCGAGACCGAGAACGCACCGGTGATCACCGACTGCGAGGCGATCACCGCGGCCATGGTGGCCAGGATGATCATCGGGTACAGCGCCCACTGCGGCACCGCTTCGAAGAACGGGTTCTTCACCGCTTCGGGGTTGTTGAGCACCAGCGCGCCCTGACCCAGATAGTTCAGCACCAGGCACGGCAGCACGAAGAAGTACCACGCGTGGCGGATCGGCTTGGCCCCGAAGTGGCCCATGTCCGCGTACAGCGCCTCGCCACCGGTCACCGCCAGCACCACCGCACCGAGGATGAAGATGCCGTGCCAGCCGTGCTCCATGAAGAAGCGCAGCGCCCACATCGGGTTGAAGGCCTTGAGCACTTCCGGCGAATCGACGATGTTCCAGATGCCGATCGCGGCCAGCGAAATGAACCAGATCGAGGTGATCGGCCCGAACAGCTTGCCGATCTTCTCGGTGCCAAACCGTTGCACGGCAAACACCGCCAGGAGCACCACCACGGTGATCGGTACGATGAAGGAATGCAGGCCCGGCGCGGCCACTTCCAGGCCCTCGACCGCACCCAGCACCGAAATGGCGGGGGTGATCACCCCGTCACCGAAGAACAGCGAGGCGCCGAAGATGCCCAGGATGCCCACCACATACGCCGAGCGCGAGCCATGGCGCAGGGTACGCTGGGTCAACGCCATCAGCGCCATGATGCCGCCCTCGCCGTCGTTGTCGGCACGCATGATGATGGTGACGTACTTCAGCGTCACCACGATGTTCAGCGCCCAGAACGCCAGCGACAGCACGCCCAGCACGGTGTCGTGGTCGCTGTTGAGGCCGTAATGCGGCGAGAACGCTTCCTTCAGGGTGTACAACGGGCTGGTACCGATGTCGCCGAACACCACGCCGATGGCGCCGACGATCAGGGCCAGGCCGCTGGCGGCCGGCGCATGGCCATGCCCGTGCTGGCCGCTGTCGTGCTGGGTGGAAGAGGTGGACATGAGACTCCGGGAAGGCGTCGGTCGGAAGGGGAATAGGCCCGCGCGCTCAGCGCAGCGCGGCCTGCAGGGCCTTGCGGATCACGGTGGCGACATCGTCGCCGTCGGCGTTGGCGTCGCGGGCCATGCGCGCGGCCTCGGTCGGCTTGTAGCCCAGCTGCTGCAGCGCCACGGTGGCTTCGGAGACCGGGTCGGTGGCCGGCGCCGCGCCGGCAATCGGCGCACCGCCGCCGCCAAAGTTCGCCGCGCGATCGCGCAGCTCCAGCACCATGCGCTCGGCGGTTTTCTTGCCGATGCCGGGAATCCGGGTCAGCGCGGTAATGTCACCGGCCTGCACCATCTTCGCGAACTCGTCCACGCTCACCCCGGACAGCACCGCCAGCGCGATCTTGGCACCGATGCCGCTGACCTTCTGCACGTCGCGGAACAAGCGTCGCTCACCCTCGCGCAGGAAGCCATACAGCGACACGCTGTCTTCCTTCTGCGCATAGTGGGTGAACAGGGTGACCTCGCGGCCCAGTTCCGGGAGATCGTAGAAGGTGCTCATCGGCGCCTCCAGTTCGTAGCCGACGCCGTTGACGTCGATCAGCAGCCACGGCGGCGCCTTGTACGCGACGATCCCACGCAGACGACCAATCATGCAGATGTCCTCATTTCCGGCTCCAGGCCTGGCGGGCATTGACGCCCAGGCGCTGCGCGGTTGCCCTCACATGGGCGTGGGTGATGGCCACGGCCAGCGCGTCGGCCGCGTCGGCCTGCAGCCTGGTTTTCAGGTTGAGCATAAGCCCAACCATGTGTTGGACCTGTTGCTTTTCCGCTCCGCCACGGCCGACCACCGCCAGCTTGATCTCACTGGCCGCATATTCGTGCACCGGCAGGTCGCGCATGACCACGGCCGAGATGGCCGCGCCGCGCGCCTGACCCAGCTTCAGGGCCGAATCGGGGTTGCGCGCCATGAACACCTTCTCGATGGCCACTTCATGCGGGCGGTATTCCTCCACCAGCGCGTTGAGGCCCAGCACCAGCAGCTTCATGCGGTTGGGGAAGTCGTCGGCGCCCAGCAGCACCAGCGGCAGGTGGTGCACGTGCAGCACCTTGCCGGTGCAGTCCACATCGATGATGCCCACCCCGGTGCGCTGCGAACCGGGGTCGATGCCTAGGATGCGGATCATGCGTGGCGCGTCGGGAGTCATCATGGTCCGCATTGTCCGCCCCCGACGTCGCACTTGGCGAGACGGGGGCATGGACATCAGGCGTAGGCGTCCGCGCCAAGGTCGGCGTTGGAGAACACGTCCTGCACATCGTCCAGGTCTTCCAGCATGTCCAGCAGCTTCTTGACCTGCAGGGCGGTGTCGCCCTCGACCTTGATGTCGTTATCGGCCCGGAAGGTCAGCTCGGCGTGATCCGGCGTCAGCCCGCCCGCTTCCAGCGCATCCTTGACCGCGTGGTACATGTCGGCTGCGGTCAGCACGTCGATGGCGCCGTCTTCCGGGTACACCACGATGTCATCGGCGCCGGCCTCGATGGCCGCCTCGGTCACTGCGTCTTCGTTGGCGCCGCCGGCGTAGTGCAGCACGCCCATGCGCTTGAACATGAAGGAGACCGAGCCTTCGGTACCCATGTTGCCGCCGCACTTGCTGAACGCGTGGCGGACATCGGCCACGGTACGTACGCGGTTGTCGGTCAGGCAGTCGACGATCACGGCCACGCCACCGGGGGCGTAGCCCTCGTAGCGGATCTCTTCGTATTCAACGCCTTCCAGCTCGCCGGTGGCCTTCTTGATGGCCCGTTCGATCACGTCCTTGGACATGTTCGAGGCCAGGCCCTTGTCCATGGCCACCCGCAGGCGCGGGTTGTTGTTGGGGTCGCCTCCACCGCCGCGCGCGGCTACGCCGATCTCACGGATGATCTTGGTGAAAATCTTGCCGCGCTTCGCGTCAGACGCGTTTTTGCGGTTTTCGATGGAAGGGCCTCTACCCATGGGTGTTTCCGTGCGTGCGTCAGGAACAGGGCGCGGATTCTACCTGATCGACCGCCTTCACCGTGTTAGCCGGGGTCAGGCCGCGTGCGCGGCCCGGTCCGGGCGGAAGCAGCCATCGCGCAGGAAGGCGGCGGTCTGGCGCGCCGCGTCGGGGGAAAACACCAGCCCGCTGTGGCTGGCGGCCACCACGCAATGGTCGGTCAGGCCCGGCAGGCGGGTCTCGTCCAGCGCCACGGTGCCGTCGGAGGCGTCGCCGCAGGCGCCGAGCAGGCTGCCCAGCCCGTGCGGCACGGACCCGGCGATCAGCCCGACCTGTGCCCTGCCCTCCCAGGCCGGCAGGCCATCGAGCAGCAGCTCGCTGCTGCGACCCAGCGCCAGCGACCAGCCATGCTCGGCCAGCGAACGGGCGGTGCCGCTGCCGCGCAGCGGCGAGCCCAGGCAGACCACCCTCGATACCGGCAAGTCCGGCTGGCGGCGCAGGGCCTCCAGGGCCACCAGCCCACCCAGGCTGTGCCCGACCAGCGCTACCGGGCCGCTGTCTTGGAGCCGCTTCAGCAGCTGCGGCACGGCCACGTCGGGGCCGCCGAACACGCTGGAGTAGCCGAAGGTATCCACGCTGAAGCCACGCGCGCGCAGGCGCCAGGCCAACGGGCCAACCCAGGCGCGGGCATTCCAGATGCCATGCAGCAGTAAAACGGGGGGAGTCATGTGCTCAGCGTAGCCGGTGCAAAACCGTTCCAGAGGCAGGAAACGGTGTCATTAGACAAATGGACGAAGGAACGGCGAGTGAAACCCGCCGCTCACGTCGTTTCCTGGAGATGGACCGTTCAGGCCGCCCGCGGCGGGCGGCGCAGGATGAATTCAAGGTCGCGCACCTGGCCGACCGGGAATTCGTAGGTGCCCACCTTGCTGAACCCGTAGCGGGCGTAGAAACGCTGAGCGCCGAAGTTCTCCGACCACACCCCCAGCCACAGGGTGCGCGGCCCGTTGCGTTCCAGCCAGGTCAGCGCGGTTTCGAGCAGGCGGCTGCCCCAACCGCAGCTCTGCTGCTCCTTGATCAGGTACAGCCGCTTGAGCTCGCCATCCCCCGGTTGCACATCCGGGTGCGGCAGGCCGCAGGGGCCGGCAGCGGCATGACCGACCGCCACGCCATCCCGCTCCAGCAGCCACACCGCGTAATCGGGGTGGGACAGGATCACGCGCTGGCGATCTTCCGCATAAGCCTCGTCCAGGAAGTCCTGCAGGTCCTGGGCCGGGTACAGGTGGCCGAAGGTTTCCACGAAGGTACGGGTGGCCAGCACCGACAGGGTCGGTGCGTCCTCGGGGCCGGCGCGGCGGATGGTGTACATGGACGGGTGCGGAGCAGGCCTCAGGCCTGCGGCCCCTTGGCGGCGTCTTCCTCGTCGCCGTCTTCTTCGTCCTCTTCCTCGTACTCCTCCTCGTCCTCGTCTTCCTCGCCCTCTTCGTACTCTTCGTCTTCGCCCTCTTCCTCTTCGTCGTCCTCGTAGTCCTCGACGCCGAAGTCCTCACCATCCCAGCGGCCTTCGCCATCGGCGACGAAGGTCAGCGCCATCGCGGCCGGGTTGGTACCCACGCGCACCAGCCAGCCACCGAACACGCGGGCGCGCTCGGTCACCAGGTTGGCATCGGCACCTACGTTGCCCAGCTTTTCCCATTCCACTGCGAATGCAAATTCGGTCACTGCTGGATCTCCTGGACGATGTGGCGATGAGGGGGATGGTGCGATCGGTTGATCGCGGGATCAATTCTTGCGCGGACGGACCTGGATGTGCACTTCGGCCAGCTGCTCATCCGGGATCGGCGACGGGGCGCCGGTCATCAGGCACTGCGCGCCGGTGGTCTTCGGGAACGGGATCACGTCGCGGATCGATTCGGTGCCCGCCATCAGCGCAGCAATGCGGTCGATGCCGAAGGCGATGCCGCCGTGCGGCGGCGCGCCGAAGCGCAGTGCGTCGAGCAGGAAGCCGAACTTGGCTTCGGCCTCTTCGGCGCCGATGCCCAGCAGGTCGAATACGGCGCTCTGCATGTCCGAGCGGTGGATACGGATGGAGCCACCGCCGATCTCGTTGCCGTTGAGCACCATGTCGTAACCGCGCGACACAGCCGTCTTCGCGTTCGCGCGCAGGTCGGCGATGTCATCCACCGCCGGGGCGGTGAAGGGGTGGTGCAGGGCCACGTAGCGCTGGGCTTCGTCGTCGTACTCGAACATCGGGAAGTCGGTGACCCACAGCGGCGCCCAGCCGGCGGCAACCAGGTCGAAGTCCTTGCCGGCCTTCAGGCGCAGCGCGCCCATGAAGTCGGACACCTTGTTGTAGCCACCGGCACCGAAGAACACGATGTCGCCGTTGCCGGCGCCAACGTGGGCGACCAGCGCGGCGAACGCCTCTTCGCTGAAGAACTTGGCGATCGGCGAGCTGATTTCGCCGTTTTCGGCGATCTTGATGTAGGCCAGGCCCTTGGCGCCGTACTTGGCGGCATGCGCGGCATACTCATCGATCTGCTTGCGCGACAGGCTGGCACCGCCCGGGATGCGCAGGCCAGCCACGCGGCCATCGGGGTCGGCAGCGGCGCTGGCGAACACCGGGAACTGGCTGTCCTTGACCAGCTCGGCCACATCCACCAGTTCCAGACTGATGCGCAGATCCGGCTTGTCCGAGCCATAGCGGCGCATCGCCTCGGCCCAGGTCATGCGCGGGAAGCTGGCAGCCAGCTCCACGTCGACCACTTCCTTGAAGATCGCGCGGATCATGCCTTCCACGTAATCCTGCACGTCGCGCTCGCGCACGAACGCGAATTCCATGTCCAGCTGGGTGAATTCCAGCTGGCGGTCGGCACGCAGGGCTTCGTCGCGGAAGCAGCGCGCGATCTGGTAGTAGCGGTCGAAGCCGGCCACCATCAGGATCTGCTTGAACAGCTGCGGCGACTGCGGCAGGGCGTAGAACTCGCCCGGGTGCATGCGCGCCGGCACCAGGAAGTCGCGTGCGCCTTCCGGGGTGGCCTTGGTCAGGATCGGGGTTTCGATGTCCTGGAAGCCGTCGCGATCAAGGTGGCGGCGCAGCGCCTGCACCAGCTTGATGCGGGTGCGCTGCATGCGCTGCATGTCCGGGCGGCGCAGGTCCAGGTAACGGTACTTCAGGCGGGTTTCTTCGCCCGGGTTCTCGTGGGCGTGGAACGGCAGCGGCTCGGCCTTGTTGAGCACGGTGATGCGGGTGGCGACGATCTCGACCTGGCCGGTACGGATCTTGTCGTTCACCGCATGGCGCCTGCGCACCACGCCTTCCACCTGCAGTACGTCCTCGTAGCCGAGGCTGGCGGCGACCTTGAACACGTCGGCGTTCTCAGGCTCCACCGTCACCTGCACGATGCCCTCATGATCGCGAAGATCGATGAAGCACACGCCGCCCAGGTTGCGGGCAACGTCGGTCCAACCGGCGAGGGTGACAGTCTGGCCAATCAGGGTCTCGTCGACCAGGCCGCAGAAGTGGGTACGCATGGGGGTAAAGCTCCGCAGGAGGTTGCCGGCGCCAGGCGGCACCGGTCAGCCCGTTATTCTGCGGCCGGCAACCCGATCGGGCAAATCCGGGACAGTCACACGGGCTTAATCCGACCCGTCCCTATAGTCCGCGCACCACCATGTGCAAGGGGATTTGCCATGAACCGCCTCGCTGTTGCCTGTCTTACCGCCCTCCTTGCCTGCGGCGCCCCGGCCCTGCAGGCCCAGGTCAATGCCCGGGCCTATGCCCCGGAAAACCTGCGCACCCTGTCGATCCAGGACCAGCAGCGGGTCATTTCCCAGGAATACGCCGAACAGTCCGGGGGGCGGCGCATTCCCGACGACCAGATGCGCTTCTACCTGGATCAGGTCAACCGCTCGTCCTGGGGCTTTTCCCGGATCAAGCAGGACATCGCCACCTCGCTGGGCGGCTCCGGCGGCGGCTGGAACCCCGGCGGTGGCAACGACGGGGTGGTCCGCTGCGAGAGCAACGACAACCGCCAGCGGGTCTGTCCCACCGGCTGGCGCAGCGCGCGGCTGTCCCGCCAGATCTCGGGCACCCGCTGCGTGGAAGGCAGCAACTGGGGCTCGCGCAACGGCCAGGTCTGGGTCAGCGGCGGCTGCCGGGCCGAATTCGTCGACGGCCGTGGCGGCGGTTGGGGCCCCGGCACCGGCGGCCCCGGCAACACGATACGGTGCGAAAGCAATGACAACCGCGAGCGCAGCTGCCCTACCCCGTGGCGCAATGCGGCCCTGGTGCGGCAGATCTCCGGGTCGCCCTGCGTACAGAACCAGACCTGGGGCATGCGCGGGAACACGATCTGGGTCACCCGCGGCTGCCGCGGTGAATTCGCCGAATCGCGCGGCAACTGGGGTGGTGGCGGGGGCGGCAGCAACTACAGCGTGACCTGCAGCAGCAATGGCAACCGCCAGCAGACCTGTGCCTGGGATTCGCGCCAGGGCCGTCCTGTGCTGCTGGAGCAGCTGTCAGGCAGCAGCTGTGTCGAGAACCGCAGCTGGGGCTATCGACCGAGCATGGTGTGGGTCAGCAATGGGTGCCGGGCGAGGTTCGGCGCGCGTTGACGGGAAGGCAGCCCGACCCACGGTCGGGCCCTATCGGGGCGCCTCGGCGCCCCACGGGGCCGGTGGCAACGCCACCGGGTGGGCGAGGTCGAACACCACCTGGAATTTGCGTCCGCCCGGGCGGGTGAGCTCGTATACGAATGTCTTGTCCGGCTCGATTTCCATGGCCCACGTATTGGTCACCGACGCCGCCATGCCGGCCTTGCGGAACATCGCCACCGAATCGGCATCCACCGGGAACGACTGGCGCTGCGCAGTGCCCGGCGGCGCACTGTCGCCGCCGTACATCGTGACCGCATCGGGGCTGCCATCGGCATGGCGGTGATCGTGCTTCAGGCGCAGGCCGGTATCGGTGCGACTCAACACCCAGGTACGCGAATGATCGTCGCCCACATGGAACGGGATGCGCAGCGTGTGCGAGGCGTCATCGCAACCACGCACGTGCATCACCAGGCGCTTGCCGTCGAACGGATCGGGCGCAGCGCTCTTCGGCTCATTGGCGGCGACATGGCCTTCAAACGCCTTGCCGCAATGCGCGGCGACAGCAGCGAGAAACGCGTCGGCCGGGGCCATCGCAACATCGTGGGCCACGCGGTCACGCTGGCCACCACACGCGGCGAGCAACAAAGCAGCCGCGAGCGGCATGAACTTGTACACAGTCATGCGGACACCGTAGCCCGCGTGGGCGCAATGCGCAAATCCGCGCCATCGGCGACAAAGGATTAATCACGTCTGTGTTAGGGTCATTGTCGTGACCGGTTCGCCTTCCCCACGAAGGTCGCACGCGTGTTGCGGCTGACCGCCCTGCTGACAGGAGTAGCGCTGCTTTTGACGGGCAGCGGGCTTCTGGGCACCTTGCTGGCGGTAAGCGGCGGTGAGGCTGGCTTTGGTGCCGGTACGTTGGGCCTGGTGATGTCCGGTTATTTCGCGGGCTTCTTCATGGGCACTTTTTTCGCCCCGTCGTTGATTGGCCGCATCGGGCATATCCGTGCGTTCGCCTTCTTTGCCGCCCTCGCCGCCATTGCGGTGCTGCTGCATCCGCTGTGGCTCAATGCCTGGCTGTGGGGGCTGCTGCGCATCATTACCGGCATCGCGCTGGTGGGGCTGTACACGGTGATCGAAAGCTGGCTCAACGCCGAGCCCGACCCGCGCCAGCGCAGCCGTGCCTTTTCGCTGTACATGGTGGTCAACCTTTCCGCGCTGGCCCTGGGCCAGATCCTGCTGATGGTCAGCAATGCGCCGGCCATGTCGATGTTCATGCTGATCGCCATGCTGGTCTGCGCCGCCGTGCTGCCGATCACCGCCACCCGGCTCACCCCGCCGGACGTGCCGTCGGTGCCGCGCCTGACGTTGTCGCGGCTGTACGCGATGGCGCCGGTGGCCACGGTTGCCGCCGGGCTGTCGGGCCTGGCCATGGGCGCGTTCTGGGGCCTGCTCCCGGTATATGCCGGCGAGGTCGGCCTCACCAATGACGGCGTGGCCCGCTTCATGCTCACCGCCATTGCCGGCGGCGCCCTGCTGCAGTGGCCGCTGGGCCACATCAGCGATGGCCATGACCGCCGCGTCGGGCTGGTGGCGCTGTGCCTGGCCGCTGCAGGCATCGCGGCGGTGGCCGCGATGCCGATGATCCAGCAGCAGACCTGGCTGCTGTTCGGTCTGTTCTTCTTCTATGGCGGCCTGGCGTTCGCGCTGTATCCCTTCGCGGTGGCGCACATGCTCGATTACCTGCCGCGCGAAGACCTGCTGTCGGGCTGCTCCAGCCTGCTGCTGGTGCACGGCGTGGGCGCGGCGATCGGCCCGGCGCTGGCCGGTGCGGCCATGCAGCAGTTCGGTCCGGCCGCCCTGCCGCTTTACTTTGCTGCGGTTCTGGGCGTGCTGGCGCTGTTCACCACCGCGCGCCTGCTCAGCTTCGACCGGCTGCGCACGCACCCGGTGGTGTTCCGATTGATGCTGCGCACTACGCCTGCGGCGTTGGAGCTGATCCCTGAAACCGATGCTGTCGCGCCGTCGGACGGCCACCCGACCAACGGTCGGGCGCTACCCGCGAATGACGCGCCGCTGGATACCCCCCACCCCTCACCCAACAACTCCGATAAGGAAGTGCATTGACTGTTTCGACACCTGCCCCGTCCACCTCATCCCGCACGCCGGCGGCTCCCCCGGCCCAGCAACTGATTCTCGCCACCGACCTGGATGGCACCTTTCTCGCCGGCGATGCCGCCGCGCGTCACCGCCTGTACCGGTTGGTCGACCAGCACCCCGGTATCCGCCTGATCTTCATTACCGGCCGTGGCCTTGAAGCGGTGATGCCGCTGCTCTCCGATCCGGCCATTCCGCGCCCCGATTACGTGGTCTGCGATGTCGGCGCAACCGTGGTCGATGGCCACACCCTGCAGCCGCTGCAGCCCCTGCAATCGATGATCGACGCGCACTGGCCCGGCGAGCAGGTGGTGGCCGCCGCGATGCGGCCGTTCACCGCGCTGCAGCGCCAGGACGTGCCGCAGGAGCGGCGCTGCTCCTACTTCTGCGACCCGGCCACGCTGGCCCCGCTGCGTTCGCAGATCCAGGCCGCCGCCCAGGCGCTGGGCTGCGACGTGCTGTATTCGGCCGACCGCTATCTGGACATCCTGCCGCCGGACACCGACAAGGGCCGTACCCTGGCTGCGCTGGCGCGCCTGCTGGACCTGCCGCGTGACCGCATCCTGGTGGCCGGCGACACCCTCAACGACCTGTCGATGTACACCGCCGGCTTCCGCGGCGTGTGCGTGGGCGATTCCGAACCGGCGCTCACTGCCGCCACCCGCGGGCTGGCGCATACCTACCACGCGCAGGCACCGGGCTGCGGCGGCATCCTGGAAGCGATCGAGCATTTCGCCCTGTTGCCGGCCGATGATGCATGGCTCAAGCCGCCGGCAGCCAAGCGCGCCGAAGGTGCCGATCTGGTGATGCTCTACCACCGCATGCCCTTCGATGAAGTCATGGAAGACGGCGTGCTGGTGCAGCGCCCGCCGCGCTCGCCCAACGGCATCATTCCCTCGCTGCTGAGCTTCTTCCAGGGCGGCCAGACCGGGTCGTGGGTGGCCTGGGGCATCGACGATCCCAAGCGCGGCCCGTTCCAGACCCGCCTGGCAGTGGACGCCGAGCATTACCCCACCCTGACCGCCGCGCGCGTGCCGCTGACCCGGCAGGAAGTGGACATCTTCTACAAGCGCTTCTCCAAGGAAGCGTTCTGGCCGATGCTGCATGTGTTCTGGGAGCGCGCGCGCTTCCGCGAGGACGACTGGCAGGTGTTCCTCAAGGTCAACCGCCGCTTCGCCGAAGCAACGGCCGCCGAAGCCGCGCACGGGGCCACCGTGTGGATCCACGATTACAACCTGTGGATGGTGCCGGCCACGCTGCGCGAGCTGCGCCCCGACCTGAAGATCGCCTTCTTCCACCACACCTACTTCCCGTCTGCGGATGTGTTCAACGTGGTGCCGTGGCGCCGCGAGATCATCGGCAGCCTGCTCTGCTGCGACTATATTGGTTTCCACATCCCGCGCCAGGTGGAGAACTTCGTGGACGTGGTGCGCGGGGCGATGCCGGCCGAGCGATTGTCGTGGGAAAGCTGTGCGCCGCGCTTCCTGACCTATGGCTGCGCGGTGGGGCTGGATACGATGACCACGCGCATCCGTGTCGGTGACCGGGAGGTGGCACTGGGCGCGCACCCGGTCGGCACTGACCTGCGCCGCATCCACGACGTGCTGGCCCGGCCCGGCGTACGCAACGACATCTTCAAGCTGCGCCGTGAGATCGGCGCGCGCAAGCTGGTGCTGTCGGTGGAACGGCTGGATTACACCAAGGGCACGCTGGCCAAGCTGGAGGCATTCGAGCGACTGCTGGAACAGCATCCAGACCGGCAGGGCAAAGTGACCCTGCTGATGGTGTGCGTGCCGGCCGCGCGCGAAATGACCGTGTACCGCACGCTGCAGAACCAGATCGAACAGGCGGTGGGCCGCATCAACGGGCGCTTCTCGCGGCTGGACTGGACTCCGGTGCGTTTCTTCGCACAGGCGTTGCCGTTCGAAGAGGTGGTGGCGCATTACGCGGCGGCACAGGTGATGTGGATCACCCCGCTGCGCGATGGGCTGAACCTGGTGGCCAAGGAATTCGTCGCCACCCACGGGATCGAAGGCAGCAATGGCGTGCTGGTGCTGAGCGAATTCGCCGGCGCGGCGGCGGAGTTGAAGGGCGCGGTATTGACCAACCCGCACGACCCGGCCGACCTCACCGCCGGGCTGCTGCAGGCACTGTCGATGCCCGACGAAGAAGCCGGCGGCCGCATGCGCCAGCTGTTCGGCACCGTGGAGTACCACGATGTGGATCGTTGGGGCCGCGAGTTCCTTGATGCGGTCAAGCAAGCCGGCAACGGTTGATGCCGTATTGATCAGCGCGCGTGCGCGCTGATCATCTTTTCGCCGATGACCGCCACCTGGCGCAGCACGTCGTTGCGCCCGGCATCATCCACCGTGGCGCCCTGCAGGTAGCTGGTCAGCACCCACGGGGCGCCGCCGGCCAGCGGCCACAGGATCGCGATGTCATTGGTGGTGTCTTCGCCATTGCTGCCGGTCTTGTCGCCCACCCGCCACGCTGGCGACAACCCCGCACGCAGGCGCGTGTCGCCGGTTTCGTTGTCGATCAGCCAGTCGGCCAGCTGCAGGCGCGACGCTGGCTTGAGCACATCCCCCAGCACGAACCGCTGCAGGCTGGCCGCCATCGCGGCGGGGCTGGTGGTATCGCGCGGGTCATCGGGCGCGAATCGGTTCATCTCCGGCTCCAGGCGATCGTTGCGGGTCACCGCATCGCCATTGGCGCGCAGGAACGACGTCACCCCGGCCGGCCCACCCACTACGCCGAGCAGCAGGTTCGCCGCCGGGTTGTCGCTGGTCACCATGGTGGCGCGGCACAGGTCGCGCACGGTCAGGTCCTTGCCTATGTGGCGCCTGGTCACCGGGGCGTGCGACAACATGTCCTGCTGGCGTACCGGCAGCCGCCGATCCAGCGACAGCGTGCCCTGGTCGGCCAGGTGCAGCACGCAGGCGGAGAGCACGAACTTGAAGGTGCTGCACATCGGAAAGCGCTCGTCCTGCCGGTGACCGATGCGACGGCCACTGGCCGTGTCGAGCAAGGTCACGCCGAGGCGGCCGCCACTGGCTTTTTCCAGTGCGGCGAAGTCGCTCGCCTGGGCCTGGCTGGCGGCCAGCGTGGTCGGCGGAGCCTTGCCCAGCACGGTAGCAGCGAGGGCCGAGGCGGCGGCGGCGCCGGACCATTGCAGGAAGTGGCGGCGGGCAATCATGGGCGGTTCCTTGTTGGGCAGGGCTGCAGTATCGACATGCGGGCGGTGCCGGCACCAGCGCGTATTTTCAGGGATAGGCATGAGCCACACTAATGCCTGTCCGCCTGACGAACGACCCGTACCAAGGGTAGGATGGGGACCGCCGGCCAACGGCCGGCGCTACCGCCATCGCAGCCATCAGGATTGCTCACCTCTCCCATGCTTCGGCCCCAGCTCCCGCTCAACGCGCTACGCGCTTTTGAAGCCGCCGCGCGCCACCAGAACTTCACCCGCGCCGCGCTGGAGCTGTGTGTGAGCCAGGCCGCGCTGAGCCACCAGATCCGTGGGCTGGAAGAGCGCCTGGGCGCGGTGCTGTTCCACCGGCTGCCCCGCGGCGTGGCGCTGACCGACGAAGGGGCGCGCCTCTATCCGGTACTGAACGAGGCCTTCGATCGGATCGCGGTAAGCCTGGACCGGTTCGTGGGCGGGCATTTCCGCGAGGTCCTGGGGGTCGGCGTGGTGGGCACCTTCGCCACCGGTTGGCTGCTGCCACGGCTGGCCGATTTCAATGCGCGGCATCCGGATATCGAGCTGCGCCTGCAGACCCACAACAACCGGATCGACCTGGCCGGCGAAGGGTTGGACCTGGCGATCCGTTTCGGCGACGGCGACTGGCAGGGGCAGCTCTGTACGCCGGTGCTGGCCGCCCCGTTCGCACCGGTGTGCGCGCCGGCACTGGCGCGAACGCTGCGGCACCCGCGTGACCTGGCCAGTGTGGCGCTGCTGCGCTCCTACCGCAGCGACGAGTGGCCGCAGTGGCTGCAGGCTGCTGGCGTGGGCGAGCTGGAGGCGCGCGGGCCGGTGTTTGATTCATCGTTGACCCTGGCCAGTGCGGCAGCAGCCGGCGCCGGCGTGGCGTTGCTTCCGCTGCGGATGTTCGAACAGGACCTGGCGCAGGGACGGCTGGTGCAGCCGTTCGCACAGACATTGGAGCTGGGCAGCTATTGGCTGACGCGGCTACGCTCCCGGGCAGAGAGCGATGCGGCGCGGCGGTTCCGCACATGGCTGGAAGCGCAGGGCGCGGCGTGACACACGATGCATTGCACGCGCAGGGCCCCGGTCGCGCCGGCCCTACGTCCCGGGTGCGCAATTTCCGTTCGCCGTTCCCGTTCGCCGTTTCCGGCGTTCGTGCACCACGGCTGTTGCCGTGGCGCACGCATTGCGTCAGGCCATCAGCTCCATCCAGCTCGCCTCGGCCTTTTCCAGCTGTTGCGCGGTGGCTTCGCGGTCGCGGCCGAGCACCGCCATGCGGGTGGAATCGGCGTAGTTGGCCGGGTCGGCCAGCTGCCGGTCCAGCTCGGCCAGCTGGCTTTCCAGCTGGTTGACCTTCGCCTCGGCGGCGGCCAGCTTGACCGGGTTGACGTTCTTCTTCGGCGGCAGCGGCGGGGTCGGCGGTACCGGTTCCGGCGCGGCGGCGGCCATCTTCTGCTTGGTGCCCTGCGCCGCCGGGCGCGAACGCAGCCACGCCGCGTATTCGTCCAGGTCGCCGTCGAACGGCTCCACCACGCCATCGGCTACGCGCCAGAAGGTGTCGCAGACCAGGCCGATCAGGTGGCGGTCGTGCGAAACCATCACGATCGCGCCCTCGAAGGTCGCCAACGCTTCGGCAAGTGCTTCGCGCATTTCCAGGTCAAGGTGGTTGGTCGGTTCGTCCAGCAGCAGCACGTTCGGCTGCTGCCAGGCAATCATCGCCAGCGCCAGCCGCGCGCGCTCACCGCCGGAGAAACCGTCCACCGGCTCGAAGGCGCGGTCGCCGGCGAAGTTCCACTTGCCGAGGAAATCGCGGAAGGCCTGGTTGCTGCCATCCGGGGAAATGTCCCGGAAATGGTCCATCGGCGACTGGCCTGCGTGCAGGGACTCTACCGTGTGCTGGGCGAAGTAGCCGATGCGCAGGTCCGGGTGCGCCGAACGCTCGCCGGCCACCGGATCAAGCTCACCCACCAGGGTCCTGACCAGCGTGGTCTTACCGGCGCCGTTCGGGCCCAGCAGGCCGATACGCTGGCCCGCTTCCAGGCCGAAGCCGACGTGGTGCAGGATCACCGCGTCGGGGCTGTAACCGGCTTCCACATCGTTCAGGCGGATCAGCGAGAACGGCAGCTTGGCCGGGGGCGCGAATTCGATACGGAACTCGCGCTCGGCACGTACCGCTTCGGTGCCGGTCAGCTTGGCCAGGCGCTTCATGCGGCTCTGGGCCTGGGTGGCCTTGCTGGCCAACGCCTTGAAGCGGTCGATGAAGCTCTGCAGGTGGGCGCGCTCGGCCTGTTCCTTCTCGTGCGCGATCTGCTGCTGGCGCAGCTGTTCGGCGCGCTGGCGTTCGAAGTCGGTGTAGCCGCCCGGGTACAGCTTGACCCCGCCACCATGCAGGTGCAGGGTGTGGGTAGCCACGTTGTCGAGGAACTCGCGGTCATGCGAGATCAGCAGCAGCGTGCCCGGGTACTTGAGCAGCCACTGTTCCAGCCAGAACACCGCGTCCAGATCAAGGTGGTTGGTCGGTTCGTCGAGCAACAGCAGGTCGCTCGGCATCATCAGCGCGCGCGCCAGGTTCAGTCGCGCGCGCCAGCCACCGGAGAACGTCGCCACCGGCCGTGAGTGGGTGTCGGACGGGAAGCCCAAGCCATGCAGCAGCTTGCCTGCACGCGACTCGGCGTCGTATGCGCCGATCTCGGCCATTTTCTGGTGGGCATTGGCCACCGCTTCCCAATCCTCGCGCGCGGTTGCCTCGGCTTCCTCGCGCAGCACGGCCGCCACCTCGGTGTCACCTTCCAGCACGAACTGCAGCGCCGGGTCCTGCAGTGCCGGGGTTTCCTGGGCCACGCTGGCGATGCGGATCTTGCCGGGCAGGTCGACATCGCCCTTGTCGGCCTCCAGCTCGCCCTGCACGGCCGCGAACAGGCTGGACTTGCCGGCCCCGTTGCGGCCGACGACGCCCACGCGGTAGCCCGCATGCAGGGTCAGGTCGACGTTGGACAACAGCAGCCGCTCGCCGCGGCGCAAGGCGAAGTTACGAAGGGAAATCATTCTGGGGGTCCATATAACGGAATGGAATGTGCTGGTGAGCACCTTTCCTGCGACGCAATTCTAGCGTTAACGAATACTTGACGGGCCCCGGGATGCGCGGCAGGTCTCGTCTCTCTCCCACGACCCTGCCTGCGCTTTCCCCGGGACCTCTGTCCCGCGCGAGCCGTCAGATCGTCCTAAATCGTTGCTTTTGCAACGTTTTTTAGATTTGACAGTCAGTAAAAATACCGTTAATCCATGGATTGTGCACCGCAACACCCGCCCTCGCTGACCCGCTTTGCCGCAGTCGTGATGTCGCCCGGTGCCGCCTTGTCCCAACCGGAGCCACATCCTGATGAACCGCAAGACCCGCACGCTTGCCGCCGCTGTCGCCGTCGCCCTCGGGGCCTCTGCCTTCAGTGCCACTGCCCAGGACGCCCCTGCCCGCGCCAGCGCCAACACCCTGGACACGGTCATCGTGACCGGCACCCGCGTGGCCGACCGCACCGTGGCCGAGTCGCAGTCGCCCATCGACATCATCACCCCCGAGGCCCTGCAGTCCACCGGCACCACCGAACTGGCCACTGCGCTGGCCCGTGCCCTGCCCTCGCTGAACTTCCCGCGCCCGGCGCTCACCGACGGTACCAGTGGCATCCGTCCGGCGCAGCTGCGCGGCCTGTCCCCGGACCAGGTGCTGGTGCTGGTCAACGGCAAGCGCCGCCACACCTCGGCCCAGATCAACGTCAACGGCAGCATCGGCCGCGGCTCGTCGGCGGTGGACATCAACGCCATTCCCATCGCTTCGATCGAGCGCGTTGAAGTGCTGCGCGACGGTGCCTCGGCGCAGTACGGCTCGGACGCCATCGCCGGCGTGATCAACATCGTGCTCAAGGGATCCAGCGCCGGCGGCAGCCTGGCCCTGGATGCCGGCCAGTACTCGGCCGGCGACGGCAACAAGTACCAGCTTTCCGGCGATACCGGCATCGGCTTTGCCGACGGCCGCGGCAGCGTGCACGTGGCTGGGCAGATCACCCAGCAGGATGAAAGCAACCGCGCCGGGCCCTACCAGGGCACCGCGCCGAACACCGGCAACTTCCCCAGCGTGGGCCAGACCACCTTCGTGGTCGGCGACCCGCAGGTGGATGCCACGGCCGCCTCGGCCAATGCCAGCTTCCAGTTCAGCGACCGCGTCTCAGCCTATGCCACCGCCCTGGCCAGCAACCGCGACATCACCTCGTTCGCGTTCTACCGCTCGCGCACCAACAGCGGCCAGGGCGCGCTGCTGGCCCAGACCTACCCGGACGGCTTCGTCCCGGAAATCAACCAGTACTCCAAGGACCGCTCGCTGGTGGCCGGCGTGAAGGGCGACACCGAAAGCGGCTGGACCTGGGACGTGAGCTACAATCACGGCACCAACAAGATCGACTTCCACACCCGCAACAGCATCAACTACGCGCTGGGCGTGACCAGCCCGCGTTCGTTCTACGCCGGCGCGCTGGAATACACCCAGGACATCGGCAACGTGGACATCACCAAGCAGCTGGACTGGGGCCTGGCCTACCCGGTCACCCTCTCCTTCGGCGGTGAGTATCGCCGCGAGAAGTGGGAGCAGAGCGCGGGCGAGCCCAATTCGTACTTCGGCACCGGCGCCCAGGGCTTCGGCGGCTTCACCCCGCTCAACGCCGTCGATGCCGACCGCGACAACTACGCCGTCTACGCCGGCCTGGAAGCGGACCTGACCGACAAGTTCTCGGCCGGCGTCACCGGCCGTTATGAGGATTACTCGGACTTCGGCGACAAATTCTCCGGCAAGCTGTCGGCCCGCTACGCGTTCACCGACAAGGTTGCGCTGCGTGCCACCGCTTCGTCCGGCTTCCGCGCCCCGTCGCTGGCCCAGCAGAGCTACCAGGCGGTAACCAGCACCATCGTCAACGGCGTGTTCGTCGAACGCGGCACCTTCCCCACCACCAGCACCGCCGCGCAGGCACTGGGCGCCAGCCCGCTGAAGGCTGAAAGCTCCACCTCCTACAGCGTGGGCCTGGTACTGCAGCCGATCGACCGCCTCTACCTGACCGTGGATGCGTACCAGATCGACATCGACGACCGCATCATCCTGTCCACCAACATCACCACCAATGCGGCCACCAATGCGCTGCTGGCCAACCTGGGCCTGCCGCAGGTCACCGCGTTCTCCTACTTCACCAACGGCGTGGATACCCGCACCCGAGGCGTGGACGCGGTGTCCAGCTACACCATCCCGTTCAGTGCCAGCTCGCTGGAACTGACCGCGGCCTACAGCTACAACGACACCGAGGTGAAGAAGTTCATCGCATCGCCGGCCGTGTTCGGCTCTCTGGGCCTGACCCAGTCGCTGATCGGCCGCGATGAAGTGGGCCGCATCGAAGACAGCTACCCACGCGACAAGACCATTCTCAGCGGCACCTGGCGGTCGGACCACTGGGACCTGAATCTGGCGGCCACCCGCTACGGCTCGTTCACCGTGCGCAATTCGGCCACCCCGACCCGCGACCAGACCTACGATGCCTCGTGGGTGCTCGATGCCTCGGTGGCCTACAAGCCGAGCGAGAACTGGACCCTGACGTTGGGTGCGGACAATCTGCTGGATGAATACCCCGACCGCACCGTGGACCTGCAGAACTCCACCTGGGGCATGCTGCCGTACAGCAACTACTCGCCGTACGGCTTCAACGGCGCCTACGTGTACGGCCGCGTCACGTACAAGTGGTGAGTTCGCGGTAGCGCCGGCTGTCAGCCGGCCCTCGCGGACGTTCCGGCGTTCATGAGGGCCGGCCAACGGCCGGCGCTACCGACAGCTGCAGCGTCGATTACCACAGTACGGTTTGCCGGAACTGGCCGCATCGGTGAAAATCGGGGCATCCCCCACGTTGCGAGCCCCGATGCACCATGACACCGACCTGATCAACATCGTTGCCGTTGGCCTTGGGCTCGCCTTCATCCTGGGTGCGCTGGCCAACAAGCTGCGTTTGTCTCCGCTGGTTGGTTACCTGGTTGCGGGCATCTGCGTAGGACCCTTCACTCCCGGCTTCGTGGCCGACCAGGCGCTGGCCAACCAGCTGGCCGAAATCGGCGTGATGCTGCTGATGTTCGGCGTGGGCCTGCACTTCTCGTTGAAAGACCTGATGGCGGTCAAGGCGATCGCCATTCCCGGCGCGGTCGGGCAGATCCTGGTCGCCACGCTGCTGGGCTGGGGCCTGGCCTGGTTGATGGGCTGGCCGGTGATCCATGGCGTGGTGTTCGGCTTCGCGCTGGCCACCGCCAGTACCGTGGTACTGCTGCGGGCCATGGAAGAACGCCGCCTGCTGGAAACCCAGCGCGGCAAGATCGCAGTGGGCTGGCTGATCGTCGAAGACCTGGCCTGCGTGCTGGCGCTGGTGATGATGCCGGTGCTGGCCGGCGTGTTCGGCCCCGACGCGGCTGCTGAAACCCACACAATCGGCAGCGTGCTGGCCAGCATCGGCTGGACCTTCGTGCAGCTGGGCCTGTTCGTGGCAGTGATGCTGGTGGTGGGCCGCCGGGTCATCCCGTGGATCCTGGAGCGCATTGCCGGTACCGGCTCGCGCGAACTGTTCACCCTGGCGGTGCTGGCCATCGCGCTCGGCGTGGCGTTCGGCTCGGCCATGCTGTTCGGTGTGTCGTTCGCACTCGGCGCGTTCTTCGCCGGCATGCTGCTCAACGAATCCGAGCTCAGCCACAAGGCCGCCAACGATTCGCTGCCGCTGCGCGATGCGTTCGCTGTGCTGTTCTTCGTCTCGGTGGGCATGCTGTTCAACCCGGCCATCCTGGTCGAACACCCGTGGCAGGTGCTGGCCACCGCCGCCATCATCATGTTCGGCAAGTCCGCCGCCGCGTTCCTCATCGTGCGCGCCTTCGGCCACCCCAACGGCACCGCGCTGACCATTTCGGCCAGCCTGGCGCAGATCGGCGAATTCGCTTTCATCATCGCCGGCCTCGGCGTGAGCCTAAAGATCCTGCCGCCCACCGGCCAGGCACTGGTGCTGGCCGGCGCGCTGATCTCGATCATGCTCAATCCGCTGGTGTTCGGCCTGCTTGACCGCTGGCTGGTCAAAAACCAGGAAACGCCCGCCGCTGCAGTGGAAACCGAATTGCCGCCCGGCCCGTCGCTGGACCTGCATGACCACGCCATCGTGATCGGCTACGGCCGGGTTGGCAGCGCGCTGGCGCAGGTGCTGCGCGATCGCGGCGTGCCGGTGCTGGTGATCGACGACAACAAGGAACACGTGGCCGAAGCGCATGCCGCCGGCCTGCCGGCGATTCGTGGCAGCGCCGCCTCCGACCGCGTGCTTGCCGAAGCCCACCCCGAACGCGCCAAGATCGCGGTGCTGGCCATTCCGCAGCCGCTGGAAGCCGGCGAAACCCTGGCCAAGCTGCGCGCGCTCAACCCGGGGCTGACCCTGCTGGCGCGCGCGCACAGCGACGCCGAAGTGAAGCACCTGCTCGAACACGGTGCCGACGGCACGGTGATGGCCGAACGCGAGCTGGCCTACTCGCTGGCCGAGATGGTCATGGCCACCCCGCCGTACCGCAACATCGGCAAGCACACCATTCCAGTGGTTTAACGGGCCGCCAGCGGCACGCAGATATCGGCGCGCAGGATCGCCTCGGGAACATCCTCGGGGTCGTCCAGATAGTGGTAGTACAACGGCGCGTCGCGCAGCACGCGCCCGCTGTCGGGCAGCCACTGCCGCAGCAGCGCGTCGGTAGCGGCTTCAAGACCGGCGTAGCTGCCCACGTGGCGCAGCACCGCGTGGTCGCCGCCGCCCAGGGTCAACCGGCGCAGCGGTGGAGGTACTGGCTGCGCAAGGTCGCCAAACCCCATTCCGCAGTCGAACAGGCACTCCCTGGGCGCGACGTCGCGATGGTCGTTGAGTGCGATACCCACCAGGTGCTGCAGCTGTTCGGCCAAGCCCTCGCCTGCGGCCCAGGCGAACAACGTGCCGAATGCACGGTCCAGTTCGTCGAATGCGCCCTGCTTGCGCAGCACCACCACTTCGAACGGTTCCAGCTCGGCCACCCGAACCTGCAGCGCGGAGATCGGCTCGGCCTGGTCGCCCGCGGGAACTTCAAGATGCCGCTGCCAGCGCGCGCGCAGCGTGGGGTCGTCGCGCAACGATGCGGGGGTGGCATCCAGTTCCCGCCGGCAGGCGCGGGCCAGGGCCTGCGGGCTTTCAAAGCCCACCTGCAGAGCTACGTCGGTCACCCGCGCGCCGGGTTTTCCCAGCAGGTGCAGCGCCTGCGCCAGCCGCAACCGCGCCACGGTGCGTCCGGGGGTTTCGCCGGTCAGCGCGCGGTACAGCCGGTGGAAGTGGTACGGCGACTGATGCGCGGTGGCGGCCAGTGCCTCCAGGTCGGGCAGTGGCTCGCCCTCCCGCAGGCAGCGTTGCAGCTGGGCGATGACGCGGTCGATACCGTGGCGCTGGCGGATCTGGGCAAGGCGGTTCATGTCGGGCTCCATCCGGGGGTGCATCCAGCGTGCAGCGCGCGCCTACGCCGCGCGTGCCCGAACTTGCGCAGTTGCGGCTCCGGGATCGTAGCGGGTTGCCACTGCTGCGTGTGACGGCGGTCCCATCCAGGTACCAGCCGCAACTGCTCCGATGGGCAGCGGCGCCGCAATGCGGCACGGTGCAGTGGGCCTGCGCCCGCCATTGGAGAAATTGCCATGCCGCTCGACATCCCGTTCGCCCGCCACGTCCAGGGCCACTTCGACAACACCGTCGCGCGCAACCTGCGCTCGCGCGGCGTGCCCCGGCAGCCGCTGCCGAACGCGTTCACACCACTGACCGTGCGCAATGGCCGCGACTGGGTGCTCAGCGCGCTGGCGTTGTCCTCGGCGATGGCCCTGGCCCGTGTTCCGCAACGCGGGCCCGCACTGGCGCCTGGCCCTGCCGCGCCGGACCGCGTTGCCCGGCAGGGCACCGTGGCGCCCGCACTCCTGCCCGGCGCACAAGCCCAAGGCGGCGCCGGCTACCAGGCGGTGCCGGTAGCGGCCAATGGACCGACCGCACCTGCCGCCGCACTGGGGCGCATCGCCAATACCGCTACGCTCAGCTGCGTTGCGCGCCCGAGTGAGTGTCCGCGCACGCTCGCCGCAGCGACGATCGCCGCTGCCACGGTGATTACCAGTGCGGCCGCTGGAGGTGTGCTGGGGTTCGTGCTTGGCCGCGAAAGCGCATTGGACGCCAACAACGCCGACCGCACGCCCGCGCCGGCCTCGCTTCCGTTGACCCTGTACGACCTGCTGCCCGACGAACACCGCCACCGCCTGCTGGAGATCGTCCGCGACTGCGGCACCGATGCGGCGGCCTGCACCGGCCCGGCGATCCGATCGTTGTTGCAGGACCTGCCTGAGGCCACGCGCCGCCAGATCATGGTGACGCTGGGCGTTGCCCGCCAGGCGGAAACGCACGGGCACGGCGGCTGGCCGAGCGGCGCTGAGGCCGCCGCGCTGGCGCCCATGCTGTCGTGGGTGGATTGGGCGGCCGAACTGCTGGGCAGCGTGGTGAGCCCGGCACAGGCCCGCTTCGAGCTGGACCTGGAACAGATCGCGCAGGCCACGCTCGGCGCGCAGCAGCCGGGCATGACCGGCGCGCTGCGCGAGTCGGCTGCCAACGCCGCCCGCTTCGATACGATCCGCGCCTTGTTCAAGCGCGACGGCCACACCCTGCAGCAGCTGCCGTTCTCCGGCAGCACCCGCGATTCCTTCGGCTTCGACCAGACTTACAACGGCTGCAACCTGATGCTGGAGTTTGCCGGTGCCGGCACCCCACAACGCACGTTGATGGTGCTCGCCCATGGCGACATGACCGGCGCGCGCGACGGCTCCAGCGGCGCCAGTGACAATGGCACCGGGCTGGCCACGCTGCTGGCGCTTGCCCGGAAACTGAGCGCGGAAAAACTTCCCGACGGCATGCGCGTGCAGTTGATGGTGACCGACCTGGAAGAGCACGGCATGCTGGGCGCCAAGGCCTACGCCGAGCAGTGCCTGGCGCAGGCCAGCTGTCCGGACGAGGCGCTCAACCTGGACATGACCGGGCGCGGCGATGGCATGACCTTGTCTGGCTCCGACCGCCATCACCTGTACATGGATGGCGATTCGCGCGCGCTGCAACCGCCTCCCGCGCCGGTGACCGCCCACGAAGCACAGTTGCGTCGATTGCTCGAAAGCGCTGCCGCCGATGTCGGGCTGACCGTGCATGACAGCGCTGGCTGGGTGATGCAGTCGGATCAGATTGCCCTCCAGCGCGAAGGCATTCCGGCGTTGGGGATGAACCTGGCCGATGCGGCCGATATCCCGCTTGAACGCGACATGCAGCAGGCGCGGGCGCGGCTGTGGGTGGCCAATGCGGACGTGGACTGGAGCCGGTTCGAGCACTACCTCAATGGCACGCTGGGTCCGGAAGAGGCGCAGGCGATGGAAACGCGGATGGACGCCATGGAGCACGCCATGAACGCCTACAAGGCGTTGCCGCTGTCACCTGCGTTGGCGCGCATCCACAACCGCCAGGACCAGCTCGACCAGGTCGACCCGCGCCGCGCGATGGCCGCGCTCGCGGTGGTGGAAGGGGCCATCGACGCGTGGCTGCACGCACCGGCGCCCTGATAAAAACCCACCCCGGCCGGCCCGCACCGGCCGGGATGGTCCCGCCTCACGCCTTGGCCAGCGCCTGCTCCAGATCGGCCAGCAGGTCGTCGACGTGCTCGATGCCGATCGACAGCCGCACCGTGTCTTCGCTCACCCCGGCCCGCTCCAGTTCCGCCGCATCCAACTGGCGGTGCGTGGTCGACGCCGGATGGGTGGCCAGCGACTTGGCATCACCCAGGTTCACCAATCGGGTAAACAGCTGCAGGGCATCCAGGAAGCGCGCGCCCGCCGCGCGCCCGCCCGGCAAGCCGAAGGTCAGCACGCCCGAGCCGTGCCCGCGCAGGTAGCGCTGCACCAGCGCGTGCTCGGGGTGGTCGGGCAGCGCCGCGTAGTTCACCCACGCCACCTTGGCGTGGTCGCGCAGGAAGCCGGCGATCGCCAGCGCATTCGCGTTGATCCGGTCCAGCCGCAGCGCCAACGTTTCGATGCCCTGCAGGATCAGGAAGGCATTGAACGGCGACAGCGCCGCGCCGGTATTGCGCAGCGGCACCACCCGCGCGCGCCCGATGTAGGCCGCCGCGCCCAGCGCCTCGGTATAGACAACGCCGTGATAGCTCACGTCTGGCTCGTTGAGCCGGCGGAAGCGCTGCTTGTGCTCAGCCCAGGGGAAGCGCCCGGAATCGACGATCGCGCCGCCGACGCTGGTGCCGTGCCCACCCAGGTACTTGGTCAGCGAATGCACCACGATGTCGGCGCCGAAGTCGAACGAGCGCTGCAGGTACGGGGTGGCCACCGTGTTGTCGACGATCAGCGGCACGCCATGCGCATGTGCGATGTCGGCCACCGCCTGGATGTCGGTGATGTTGCCGCGAGGGTTGCCGATGGACTCGACGAACACCGCCTTGGTGCGGTCATCGATGAGCCCGGCGAACGCATCCGGATCGCGGTAATCGGCGAACCGGGTCTGGATGCCAAACTGCGGCAACGTATGCGCGAACAGGTTGTAGGTACCGCCGTACAACGCGCTGGAGGCCACGATGTTGTCACCGGCCTCGGCGATGGTCTGGATCGCGTAGGTGATGGCCGCCTGCCCCGACGCCAGCGCCAAGGCGCCAATGCCACCTTCCAGCGCGGCCAGGCGCTGCTCCAGCACGTCGGTGGTGGGATTCATGATGCGCGTGTAGATGTTGCCCGTCACCTTCAGGTCGAACAGGTCCGCCGCGTGCTGGGTATCGTCGAACGCGTAGGCCACCGTCTGGTAGATCGGCACCGCCACCGCACGCGTGGTCGGGTCCGGCCGGTAGCCGCCATGCACGGCGATGGTTTCCGCTTTCCACGGCGGCAGCGAGGTGTCCGGTTCCGACATCGTAAGGTCTCCGCGCACGGTACGTGCGAAAACGCACCATAGCCGAGCCCCGCCGCGCCCTGTCATGCCGGTTGCTCATGAGTACCGTCACTGCAGTGATGTGCGTGGTGCGTTTCGTACCAATCCTATGTGCGTCCTGCGGGCCCGTGGGCATGATCGCGCTCCGCCTGCAACCGGCAGGCACCCGCACGACTGATAGTGGAGGTCACGCCATGCGTGCCGATGCCGTACAACAACACCGCCGCAGCGTCGGCCAGTTCAATCGCAAGCTGTGCGGCCGACAGCCCGCACGAGACCATGCCCGCCACCAGCGCTTCGGCACCGAGGGTCCGCCGCTTTTGCGCGTCCACAACGCAGCCGGCATGCTCACGCTTGCAGCGCTCACCGCCAACCTGCTGATACCGCAAGGCGCGGCTGGCGCAGCACGCGCGGGCCGGCCGCCGACGATGCAGTCGCCAGCGCAGGCGCCGCCGGCTCTGCTGCCTGGTGCGGCCGCGACGCGGGGTGAAGCGTATCTGGCCGTGCCGGTCCAGGAACCACTGGACCGGATTGGAACCGCGGCCACCGCAGGCTGCCTGGCTCGCCCACGCGAGTGCTCCCGGATACTGGCAGGGGCCGCCGTCACTGCGCTGGGCGCGTTCGCGGGCACCTGGATTGGCTATGAGCTCGGCTACCGCTCCGGGCAAGGCGCGTGCGGCAGGGCCTCCACGAGCCTCCCCGCTGCTGACACCCTGGTCCAGACCCCGGAGAGCGACGATGGTCTGCCAGCGCCGCTGCGCTTCAACCCGGCCGACATCGATCCGGACCACCCGCCCTGTCAGTCGCTGTACGCACACATCAATAGCCGATGGCATGCGACCGAGCAGCGGCCCGCCGACCAGCCGCTGTGGAACATGCCGACGATGCTGCAGGAACGTTCGCTGGCATTGCAGCGCCGCGTCGTGGAACAGGCCGCCAACCTGGACATGCCGACCCACGTGGAGAAGATCGTGGCCGACCTGTGGCGCACCGGCATGAACCAGCGCCAGATCAATGCGGACGGCATCGCGCCGCTGCGCGCGGAGCTGGCCGCCATCGACGCCCTGCGGACACCCGAAGCGGTAGAGGCGCACCTGCACACGCTCACCGCGGTCGGCCTCAACCCGGTGTTCGGGTTCGGCGTCGACCTGGACATGGACGCGCGCGACAGCCAGATCGCCTACGCCTTCCAGGGCGGCCTCGGGCTGCCGGACCGCAGCTACTACCTGGACCCGGAACATGCCGAAGCCGCACTGGCCTACCGCGCGCACGTCGCGCACGTGCTGCGCCTGGCGGGCGACGCGCCGGCCGATGCCGAGCGCCAGGCCGATGCGGTCCTCTCGCTGGAACGCCGCCTTGCCAACGCGTCGGCGCCGTGGAACGAGCTAAACGAGAACGTCACCAACTTCTATCATCCGCTGACGGTGCCGGAGGCCGATGCGCTCACCCCCGGCTTCCGCTGGAGTGCGTTGTTCCAGGCGTTGGGCGTGGCCCCACCGGACCGTTTTTCGCTGGCCACGCCCGCCTTCCACCAGGCGGTGGGTCGGGCGTTGACCAACGAGGAACCGGCCACCTGGCGCGCCTACCTGCGCTTCCACACGCTTGACTCGGCCAGCCCGTTCCTGGGCGATGACTTCGTCCGCGCCCATCACGACTTCCACGGCAGGACGCTGCAGGGCCAGGAAGCAATGCCGCCGCGCTGGAAGCAGGTGCTGGCTGCCATCGAACGCGTGGCCGGTGAAGCGCTCAGCGAACTCTACGTTCCCGCCGCCCTCCCGCCGGAAGCCCGCGCACGGGTGGTGGCGCTGATCGAGCAGGTCATGGCGGCCCTGAAACGACGCCTGGCAGTAGTGCCGTGGATGGATCCCGAAACCCGCGCCACCGCGCTGCGCAAGGCCGATGCCTTTCGACCGCGTATCGGCCACCCCGAACGCTGGCCGGACTGGTCCGGGCTGCACACCGAATCGTGCGGTTACCTGCGTAACCTGCGCGCGGCCACCGCGTTCGCCCGGCGCAACGAACTGGCCCGGATGGGAGCGCCGGTGGACACCGCACTCTGGCGGATGACCGCGCAGACCGTGGACGCGTACCACGACGTGATGAACAACGACATCGCCTTCTCGGCGGCGCTGCTGCAGCCGCCCTTCTTCGACATGGAGGCAGACGATGCGCTCAACTACGGCGCGATAGGCGCGGTCATCGGCCATGAGATTTCGCACGCGTTCTCGGCAGAATCCAGTCAGTTCGGTCTCGATGGCAGCCTGCAGAGCTGGTGGAGCGATGCCGACCGGCAGAATGCCGCGGCGATTTCCGCGCGGCTTGCCGCACAGTTTGACCAGCAGCAGGTGGACGGACTTGCGCTCAATGGGCGGCTGACCGCCAATGAGAACCTGGCCGACCTGAGCGGCCTGACTATCGCCTTGGATGCGCTTGAATTCGCGACCCGCAACCAGACCGATCCAATGCTGCACGGGCTCACCCGCAGGCAGTTGTTCTATCTCAGCTGGGGCATGCTGTACCGCGACATGCGCACCCGCGAACGCCTGCAGCGCGACCTGGAAACCGACGTGCATGCCTTCGGGCCGCCACGCGCAGATGTCGGCCCGGCCAACATGCCCGCCTATGCCGCAGCGTTCCACTGCCCGCCCGGAGCGCCTATGACCCGCAACGCCTCCGAACGGGTCGTCTACCTCTAGGTCCACTGAACATGCATACTCCGCGACGGTCGCCCGGGAAGCTTCCGGCGACGTCGCAGAAGGGGCGGGGTCCCTGCGCCTGGCATCAAAGGCAACTCGATCGCATTGGCCGGATTACCGCAGCACCATCAAATTCATACCGCGCTGAAAGCACAGAGCCCCGGTTGATCCGGGGCTCTGCGTCCATCGGTCAAGGTTGATCAGCCTTTGGCGAAAACCAGGCGGCCTTCGGCCGCATCCACCCGGATCACATCGCCGCCAACAAAGTCGCCGGACAGGATCTTCTGCGCCAGCGGGTTTTCCAGCTGCGCCTGGATCGCGCGCTTGAGCGGCCGGGCACCGTAGATCGGATCGAAGCCCACGTTGCCCAGCAGCTCGAACGCCGCGTCGCTGACCTCGATGCGCAGGCCACGTTCGGCCAGGCGCTTTTCCAGGCCCTGCATCTGGATGCGTGCGATCTGCTTGATCTGTACCTTGTCCAGCGGGTGGAACACCACGATGTCGTCCAGTCGATTGATGAACTCCGGGCGGAAGTGCGCCTGCACCACGCCCATCACCGCCGCCTTCATCTGCGTGTAGGCCTCCGGGCTGTCATCGCTGGACATGTCCTGGATCTGGTGCGAGCCCAGGTTGGAGGTCATCACGATGACGGTGTTGCGGAAGTCCACGGTGCGGCCCTGGCCATCGGTGAGGCGGCCATCGTCCAGCACCTGCAGCAGGATGTTGAACACATCGGTGTGCGCCTTCTCCACTTCGTCCAGCAGGATCAGCGAGTACGGGCGACGGCGCACGGCCTCGGTGAGGTAACCGCCCTCTTCGTAGCCCACATAGCCCGGGGGCGCACCAATCAGCCGCGCCACGCTGTGCTTTTCCATGAACTCGCTCATGTCGATGCGGATCATGGCGTCACTGCTGTCAAACAGGAATTCGGCCAGCGACTTGCACAGCTCGGTCTTGCCCACCCCGGTCGGGCCCAGGAACAGGAACGAACCACTGGGCCGGTTCGGGTCGGACAGGCCGGCACGCGAACGACGCACCGCATCGGAAACCACCTTGATCGCCTCTTCCTGGCCCACCACGCGCTCATGCAGCACGTCTTCCATGCGCAGCAGCTTGTCGCGCTCGCCCTCCAGCATGCGGTTGACCGGAATGCCGGTCCAGCGCGAGACCACCTCGGCAATCTCCTCGGCCGTCACCCGGTCCTGGACCAGCTTGAACTCGGTGTTCTCCGCTTCCTGCGCCACATGCAGCTGCTTTTCCAGCTGCGGCAGCTGGCCATACTGCAGTTCGCTCATGCGGCCGAAATCCTGGCGCCGCTGTGCCGCTTCCAGTTCGAGCTTGACCTGCTCGATCTGCTCCTTGATCTTGGTAGTGCCCTGCAGCGCGGCCTTCTCCGACTTCCAGATCTCGTCCAGGTCGGAGAACTCGCGCTCCAGCGCATCGATCTCGGTTTCCAGGTCGGCCAGGCGCTGGCGCGAGGCATCGTCCTTTTCCTTCTTCAGCATCTCGCGCTGGATCTTGAGCTGGATCAGGCGGCGTTCCAGGCGGTCCAGCTCTTCCGGCTTGGAGTCGATCTCCATGCGGATGCGCGAGGCAGCCTCGTCCATCAGGTCGATGGCCTTGTCCGGCAGCTGGCGGTCGGCAATGTAGCGGTGCGACAGCGTGGCTGCCGCCACGATCGCCGGATCGGTGATCTCCACCCCATGGTGCACCGCGTACTTTTCCTTCAACCCGCGCAGGATGGCGATGGTGTCTTCCACGCTGGGCTCGCCCACGAACACCTTCTGGAAGCGGCGTTCCAGTGCGGCATCCTTCTCGATGTACTTGCGGTACTCGTCCAGGGTGGTGGCACCCACGCAGTGCAGCTCACCGCGCGCCAGCGCCGGCTTGAGCATGTTGCCCGCGTCCATCGCGCCATCGGCCTTGCCCGCGCCCACCATGGTGTGCAGCTCATCGATGAACAGGATGATCTGCCCTTCGCTCTTGGCCAGGTCGCTGAGCACGCCCTTCAGGCGCTCTTCGAATTCACCGCGGAACTTGGCGCCGGCGATCAACGCGCCCATGTCCAGCGACAACACGCGCTTGCCGCGCAGGCCCTCGGGCACTTCGTCGTTGATGATGCGCTGGGCCAGCCCTTCCACGATGGCGGTCTTGCCCACGCCGGGTTCGCCGATCAGCACCGGATTGTTCTTGGTGCGGCGCTGCAGAACCTGGATGGTGCGGCGGATTTCCTCGTCGCGCCCGATCACCGGGTCCAGCTTGCCGCTCTCGGCGCGCGCGGTCAGGTCGATGGTGTACTTCTCCAGCGCCTGCCGCTGTTCTTCGGCGTTCTCGCTCTGCACGCTGTCGCCACCGCGGATCTTCTCGATGGCCGCATCGATCCTGGTCTTGTCCGCGCCGGCAGCGCGCAGCGCCATGCCGAGCGTGCCGCCATCGTCCAGCGCGGCGCGCACGAACCACTCGCTGGCGATGAACGCATCGCCATGCTGCTGGGCCAGCTTGTCGGTGCTGTTGAGCAGCCGGTTCAGGTCATTGCCCATCGACAGGCTGCCTGCCTGCCCGGACACTTTCGGCAGCGCATCCAGCGCCTCGGTCAGCCGCTCGCGCAGCACCGGCACGTTGACCCCGGCCTGGGCCAGCAGCGGCCGCGTGCTGCCGCCCTGCTGGTCCAGCAACGCGGTGAGCACGTGCACCGGTTCGATGATGTTGTGGTCGCGGCCCACGGCCAGCGACTGTGCGTCTGCCAGCGCCTGCTGGAAACGCGAGGTGAGCTTGTCCATCCGCATGGGGAATCCTCGATATTCTGCCGCTGGCCGAGCCAGCACTATCAGACAGATGCGGTTACGCAGGCGTGTTTCAAGGGGCGATGAGAACGTATTCAGGCCTTGGACGACGTCACCCCCACACCGCCATCACGCCTGCTTGGCAGCGCAGGCGGGAGGCTGGGGCCTCCTGTCGTGGAGCGTGCGCATGCATTACGAGCTGTATTACTGGACCGGCATCCAGGGCCGGGGCGAGTTCATCCGGCTGGCGCTGGAGGATGCCGGCGCGGCCTATACGGACATGACCCGGGTGCACGGGGATGAGGTAATGCAGCCATTCCTGGACGGTAAGGCCGACGGGCTGCGTCCATTCGCGCCGCCGTTCCTGGTCAGTGGGCGGCAGGTGATCGCGCAGGTGGGCGCGATCCTGGACCATCTGGGGCCCGAGCTGGGCCTGGTGCCCGACGCCGCCTCGCGGCGCGCGCAGGCGCTGCAGCTGCAGTTGACCATTGCCGACCTGGTGGCCGAGATCCACGATACCCACCACCCGATTGCAGCCTCGCAATATTACGAGGACCAGAAGAAGGAAGCGAAGGCGCGCGCAGCGTCGATGCGTAGCGAGCGGCTGCCGAAGTTCCTCGGCTGGTTTGAAAGCGTGCTGCAGGCCAATGGCGGCCTGCACCCGCTGCGCGAGCATTCCTATGTGGACCTGTCACTGTTCCAGCTGGTCAGCGGGCTGCAGTACATGTTCCCGCGGCGCATGCAGGCGCTGCGGCCCTCATTGCCGTTGCTGCACGCCTTGAAGGATCGGGTGGAGCGGCGACCCCACATCGCCGCCTACCTGGCCTCCGAACGCCGGTTGGCCTTCAACACCAACGGCATTTTCCGCCATTACACGGAGCTGGACGGCGACGATTGACGCCTGGTCACGACCAACGGTCGTGACCTACCGGGGTGTCATTGCCCGCGGCCGTTGGCCATGGTGCGATTGCCCGTGGCCGTTGGCCATGGTGCGATTGCCCG
>NZ_JBQEOG010000001.1:355668-933288 GCF_052045085.1 Stenotrophomonas sp. 22385 | reverse complement strand
GGCCGTTGGCCATGGTGCGATTGCCCGTGGCCGTTGGCCATGGTGCGATTGCCCGCGGCCGTTGGCCATGGTGCGATTGCCCGCGGCCGTTGGCCATGGTGCGATTGCCTTCGATGTGCCTGCCCGGTAGATCACGACCGTTGGTCGTGATCGCTCTTCTGCAGGGACAACAACCCCAACAACGCCGCCAACGCCACATACGCGCCCGCGAACTGCCACATGATCTGCTGCGGCAGGCCGACCAGCTGCCACGGCAGATAGATGCCGCCGCGCGGGTCCACCGAATGGATCAGCCCGAACAGGGTCAGCGCCGCCGCCACCAGCAGGATCCCCGACGCACGCAGCAGCCGCCCGTCGATCATCGCCACCACGGCGGCAATCCACAGCATCGAGGTGATGATGAAGCCATTGCCCAGCGTGAAGATCACCGCCAGTTCCGGCAAGCCGTGGCCATCGAGCGTGGTGGTCATCGCCACCAGCTGCTCCGGCGCGATCCAGCCCGGTGCCTTGATCGCCAGCAGGTAGGCCACTGATGGCAGGAAGCCCAGCACCATCGCGCCGGCATGCTCGCGCGGGGTGGCCTGGAACGCCTGGGTGGTGATGTCGATGGCCACGTACACGATGATCGGCGCCAGTACCGCCAACGGCAGCCACTGCACCAGCCCGGAAATCACCCCCAGCATGCCGCCGATACCGACGAACAGGCCGGTCAGCAGCGTATAGCCGCTGCGCGCCCCCATGTGCTTGTACGCCGGCTGGCCGATGTACGGCGTGGTCTGCGCCACGCCGCCGCACAGGCCGGCCACCAGCGTGGCCACCGCCTCCACCAGCAGGATGTCGCGCGTGCGGTAGTCATCGCCGGCCGCACGTGCGCTTTCGGAGACGTTGATGCCGCCCACCACCATCAGCAGGCCGAACGGCAGCAGCAGCGGCAGGTAGGTGATCGCCGTGGGCAGGCCATCGATGAAGCCCAGCGTCGGCCATGGCAGCACCATCTGCAGCGGGGTCCATTCCGGTACCTTGAAGCCGGGCGCGCCCAACCCGGCCAGGCCGAGCCCGTAATACAGCACCGTGCCGAACACGAACGCCACCAGCACGCCCGGTGCACGGATGGGCAGCGTGCGCTTGGCCACCAGCACGTACAGCAGCAGGCCCAGCGTGACGAAGCCCACCACCGGCGAGCGCAGGGTTTCCAGCAGCGGCAGGAAGCCCATCAGCACGATCGCGATGCCGGCGATGGAGCCCAGCAGCGAGGCCCGCGGCAGCGCGCGGGTGACCGCCTCGCCGAAGAACGACAGCACGGTCTTGAGCACGCCCATGATCACCAGCGAGGCCATGCCCAGCTGCCAGGTGGCGATGGCCGCATCGTGCGGGGCCAGCCCCTGCGCCTTGAACGCCAGGAACGCCGGACCCAGCACCAGCAGCGCCATGCCGATGCTGGTCGGCGCATCCAGGCCAAGCGGCATCGCGGTGACATCATCGCGCCCGGTGCGCACGGCCAGCCGCCGCGCCATCCAGGTGTAGAGCACGTTGCCGACCAGCACACCGAACGCGGTGCCGGGGAACATGCGCCCGAACACCACGTCGGCCGGGAACTGGAAAATGCCGACCAGCGCCATTGCGATGAAGCCGAGGATCGACAGGTTGTCGACCACCAGGCCGAAGAAACCGTTGAGATCGCCGGCGACGAACCAGCGGGGGCGTCCAGGGACGGGAGCGGATGCAGGCATGCGAGCGGGCACGGGGTGTGGGGTACCCGATGGTAGGCGTTCATTGCGCCCGGCGACAGACGCATGCGTGGAACAGCGGGGCACGCCCCGTACCGACCAACGGTCGGTACCTACCGGCGCGGTCGGTACCGACCCGTGCGGTAGGTCACGACCGTTGGTCGTGACGGCCTACGGCTTGTTGAGGAAATTGTTCGCCAACAGGTCCCGCACATCCCCCACCCGCCCGTGCAGCAGCGCCTTGGCCGCGTACAGCGCAGTGCCGGCCACCTGCTTGGCCTCCACCTGCGGCGGCATCACCAGCTCGGTCGGGCTGGTATGCACGTCCAGCAGCGCCGGGCCCGGGTGGGCCAGCACATCCTGCACCGCCTGCTCCAGGTCCTCGCTGCGGGTCACGGTGCGGCCATAGAAGCCGATCACCTCGGCCAGACGGCCGAAATCGGGGTTCTTCAGGTCGGTGTAGTTGTCCAGCAGGCCCTGCACCTTCTGCTCCAGCTCCACGAAGTTCAGCGAACTGTTGTTGTAGACCACCACCTTGATCGGCAGGTTTTCCTGCACGGCGGTGAGCAGCTCGCCGAGCAGCATCGCGATTCCCCCATCGCCGGACATGGAGATCACCTGCCGGCCCGGAAACGCCTTCTGCAGGCCCAGGGCCTGCGGCAGCGCATTGGCCATCGTGCCATGCAGCAGGCTGGTCAGCGTGCGGCGCCGGCCATTGGCGCGGATGTGGCGCAGGATCCACACCATCGGCGAACCGCAGTCGGCCGTGAACAGCGCATCGTCATCTGCATGGCGGTCCAGCAGCGCCGTGAGGTGCTGGGGGTGGATCAGTTCGCCCTCGCCCGGGTGCTCCTCCCTGGCGCGGGTCTCCAGGGCCTTCTCGCGATGGCCGATGCATTCGTCAAGGAAGCTGCGGTCGTCCCGCGCGGGCAGCAGCGGCAACAGGGCCTCGATGGTCGGCCCGATGTCGCCCACCACGCCAAGGTGTACCGGGTGGCGCCTGCCCAGATGGCTGCCATCCCGGTCGACCTGGATCAGCGTCGCCTTGTCCGGGTAGTACTGGCCCCAGGCGAAATCAGCACCGAGCAGCAGCAGCGTGTCGCATGCCATCAGGGTGTGGTAACCGGATTCGATCCCGAAGATGCCGGTCATGCCCATGTTGTACGGGTTGTCGTACTCCACGAAATCCTTGGCCCGGGAGGTATGCGCGATTGGCGCCTTCAGGTGGGCGGCCAGCGCCACCAGCGCGTCATGTGCATGCTCGCAGCCCGCGCCGGCGTAGATGCCAATGCGCTTGCCCGTGCCGATCAGCGCCGCGATGCGTTGCAGTTCGTCGTCGTTCGGGCGCAGCAGCGGCTGCGTGTAGTGGACCGAGAACGGCTGGTCGTCCTTGACCTCCGCTTCGGCAATATCCGCAGGCAGGATCAGCACCGCCACACCGCGCCGGCTGATCGCCGCCTGGCACGCCAGCGTCGCCATCCGCCGCGCCTGCAGCGGCGTGGACACCTGTTCGCAGAATACGCTGCAGCTGGCGTACACCGCCTTGAAATCCACCTCCTGCGGGAATTCCATGCCCAGCTCGGTGGTGACCACCTGGCTGGCGATCAGCACCAGCGGGGTGCGGTTGCGGTTGGCCTCGAAGATGCCGTTGATGAAATGCAGCCCCCCCGGTCCACACGAGCCTGCACACGCCGCAAGGCGGCCGCTGATCAGCGAATCGGCCCCTGCCGCGAACGCGGCCGCCTCCTCATGGCGCACGTGCACCCACGCGATATCGCTGTTGTGGATGGCATCGGTGACATGGTTGAGGGTGTCGCCGACGATGCCGTAGCAATGGCGCACACCGGCGGCCTGAAGGGTATCGACGACGATTTCGGCAACGCGCTTGCTCATGACGGTACTTCCACGTTCAAGGGGGAAGTCCGAGCCTAGACCCGCGCAGGTGACACCGGCGTGCGAATGCGCGCCGATTCATACGAAGGTAGGTACCGACCGTTGGTCGGTATGCCGTCAGAACGAAACGTCGACCGCCTGCTGCGCCCACAGCACCGACTGGTGTTTGGTGGCCTGCTTCCACGCCAGGCGGATCGCCTCGATGTCCGCGCGCCGCTGCGGGGTGTTTTCGTGCAGCACCACCAGCACCTTGGTGCGCAGGCGGTTGGGTTCCTTTGCACCGCGGAACAGCCACTGGCCGTAGGCATCGAACACGGTCAGCCCATCCGGGAAGCGCGGGGTGACCTGCTTGTCCAGGAAGTCGCGCCACTGCGCCTCGCTGATCGCATCGGTCTGCTCGCGGTTGGAGGCACCGCTTTCCTCGCCGACCCCGAAGTAGAGCTCGCTGCGCACCCAGCCGGCCGCAGCGTCCGGGCGGGCGGCATCACCCTGGAGGCTGGCCGTGGTGGTGGTCGGCGCGGGCTGGCCCGTGACTGGCGCGGTTGCGGTGGCGCAGCCGCTGAGGGCGAGGAAGGCAGCCAGCAGGAGGGAATGGGGCTTCATGTTCTGGGGGTCTCTGATGTTGCGTGGGACACGCATGGCGTGTCGCTACGTCGGGAATTGGGGGGGCTTGCAAGGGTGACGGACATTGCGCGGCTGCGCAGATGCCCAACGGCAATCAGCTGATGCCCGTTCGTATTGGGACTTGCATCACAGGGCGCCATCACGCCAAGATAATATATCGCTTCATCCGGATGGAACAGCACTTCATCCGGACAGCCGGGCAGGACCCGGCGCTACCCTCCCCCCTCGTCGTACTGCTGGAGCCCGCATGTCCCGTCCGTCCGCGTCGCGCCTTGGCCTTGCCATTGCCCTGGTCCTGTCTTCCCCCCTGCTGGCCCAGGACCTCCACGCGCAGGACGCGCCCGCCTCCGCCACCACGCTGGACACGGTGATCGTCACCGGCACCCGCGCGATCGACCGCACCGTGCTCGAATCGACCTCGCCGGTGGACATACTCACCGCCGAAGACATCCGCCGCGCTGGCGTGGTCAACGGCGAGCTGGGCAGCGCGCTGCAGGCGCTGCTGCCCTCGTTCAACTTCCCGCGCCAGTCCAACTCCGGCGGTGCCGACCACGTGCGCGCCGCCCAGCTGCGCGGGCTGTCGCCCGACCAGGTGCTGGTGCTGGTGAACGGCAAGCGCCGCCACACCAGTGCGCTGGTGAACACCGACAGCAAGATCGGCAAGGGCACCACCCCGGTTGATTTCAACGCCATCCCGGTCAGCGCCATCAAGCGAATCGAAGTACTTCGCGACGGCGCCGGTGCACTGTATGGTTCCGATGCCGTGGCCGGTGTGATCAACGTGATCCTGGATGACGCCCCGGAAGGCGGCGCCATCGAAGCCAGCTTCGGCGCCAACCACACCGACCTTGAGCCGATCGACCGCACGATCACCGATGGCCAGACCAGCTTCGCCAGCGCCAAGGTCGGCACCCGGCTGGGCGAGGACGGCGGCTTCCTGCGCGTGGGCCTGGAGCTGAAGAACCGCGAAGGCACCAACCGCGCCGGCTTCGACCAGATCCCGCCGTGGGACCAGAGCGATGCCAACCTGGCCCTGCAGGGCCGGCGCAACTACGTACTCGGCGATGGCAAGACCAAGGACCTCAACGCCTGGATCAACACCGAACTGCCGTTCGGTGAAACCTCGAAGTTCTATTTCTTCAGCACCTTCAACCAGCGCGACAGCGAAGGCGCCAACTACTTCCGCTACCCCGACAGCGACGCCAACTGGACCGAGCTGTACCCCAACGGCTACCGCCCCATTTCCGTAGGCGAGAACCGCGACGTGCAGGCCGTGGCCGGTGCCAAGGGCCAGTGGGGCGAGTGGAACTACGACGCCAGCCTGGATCATGGCTTCAATGACTTCACCTACCGCCTGCGCAATTCGCTCAATGCCTCGCTCGGCCCGGGCAGCCCGACCCGGTTCAAGACTGGCGATTACCGCAATGAACTGACCGTAGGCAATTTCGACCTGGGCCGGGTGTTCACCCAGGGCGAGAACAGCCACAGCCTGGGCCTGGGACTGGAAGCGCGCCGCGACCACTTCCAGACCCGCCCGGGTGACCCGGCCAGCTACGCCGCCGGCCCCTACACCGACCGCCCGACCGGCTCGCAGGCCGGCGGCGGCCTGACCCCGCAGGACGCCACCTCGCTTACCCGCGATGTGACCAGCGTGTATGCCAGCCTGTCCAGCCAGTTCGGCGAACACCTCTCCAGCGACCTGGCCGCACGCTACGAGCACAGCGACGATTACGGCGGCGAGCTCACCGGCAAGCTGGGCCTGCGCTATGAGTTCTCCCCGGCGTTCGCGCTGCGTGGCGCGATTTCCAACAACTTCCGCGCACCCTCGCTGGCGCAGATCGGCTATGAATCCACCTCCACCGGCTACAACGCCGCCGGCCAGCTGGTGCAGGGCCGCACGCTGTCGGTGAACAACCCGATCGCACGCGGGCTGGGTGCCACCGACCTGAAGCCGGAGAAGTCGGTCAACACCAGCCTGGGCTTCACCAGCCGCATCGGTGACCACTTCGACCTGTCCCTGGACTTCTACCAGATCGATATTGATGACCGCATCGCGCTGTCGGAAAGCATCACCGGCGATGCGCTCACCGACTACGTGCAGCAGCAGTTCGGCGTGGCGGGGCTGCAGAGCGCCAACTTCTTCGTCAACGCCGCCGATACGCGCACGCGCGGTGCCGAACTGGTAACCAACTGGCGGCAGGGACTGGGTGATGGGCAGCTGGTGTTGACCGGCACCTATGCCTACAACAAGACCACGCTGAAGAACGTGTTGGCCACGCCGGCGAGCCTGTTGGCGCTCGATCCGGACTATGTGTTGTTCGGCCTGGAAGAGACCAACACCCTGACCGATGCCACGCCGCGTACGCGTGCGCAGCTGGCGGCAACCTGGGCCAATGATCGTTGGACGCTGAGCAGCCGGCTGAGTCGTTATGGCAGCGTGACCCGGGTGTTCAACTTCGGCGATGGGTTCGTGCCGCGGCAGACCTACGGCGCAGAGTGGCAGCTGGATGCCGAGGTGGAGTACCGCATCACGCCGCAGTGGAGCGTGGCGCTGGGTGGGCAGAACCTGACCGACAACTACTCGGACCTGTCCAACGAGGACATCTATTACTACGGCAACCTGCCGTATGACGTGTTGTCGCCGGTCGGGAGCAATGGCGCATACTTCTACGGACGCGTTCGGTATACCTTCTGATCAGCATCCATTTCGTTTCAATTCATGCGCGGGCGCTCGCCCCCCGCCGCCGTGGCGTGCCATGCGCCGGCGTGGGCCGTCAACGCGATTCCCCTGGCGTGATCGTCTACTGGACGATCACGCTTTGGGTGGCATGTTGGCATCATGGCCAACGACTACCCCCTCCGTCCGCCGCCGCCACTTCTGGACGATGCATGCGCGCTGTTCCTGGACGTGGATGGCACCCTCATTGAATTTGCCGACGACCCCGAAGCGGTCACCCTGCTGCCCGAGGTACGCGAGGCCATCGGCCGCATCAGCGACCGGCTGGAAGGCGCGGTCGCGCTGATCAGTGGGCGACCGCTGGCCCAGCTCGACCGCCTGTTCGCGCCGTTGCACCTGCCGGCCGCCGGGCTGCACGGCCATCAGGTACGTGGCCTGGGCGGGCAGACCCACGCCGTGGATGGCCACTCCGGCAGCGGCGTCGAAAGCGATACAAGCGAATGGCTGCACGCGGTGCACCAGCAGGCCATGCGGTTCGCGCATGGCCATCCCGGGGTGCGGGTGGAGGACAAGGGCCGCAGCCTGGCGCTGCATTGGCGCGGCGCACCTCACGCCGCGCAGGACGTGCGCGCCTTCGCCGAACGCCATATCGGCGGCAATGCCGGTTACCGCCTGCAGCCCGGCAACCATGTAATGGAATTCATCCCCGAAGGCAGCGACAAGGGCCGCGCGATCCGCCAGCTCATGCAGCAGCTGCCCTTCCGCGGCCGCATCCCGGTATTCCTGGGTGACGACCTGACCGACGAGTATGGCTTCGATGCCGCCAACACCCTGCATGGCTGGAGCGTGCTGGTCGGCGAGCGCGAGCCCAGCGCTGCGGTCTTCGCCCTGCCGCGTGTGCGTGACGTACACGGCTGGCTACAGGAAAACGCTTACTGATGTACCCAGAGAACCCCACCCCCATGAGTGATTCCAACCTGGATCTTGGCGTTGTCGGCAACGGAAGCTTCGGCGCGTTGATTGACCGCAATGCCCGCGTCGTGTGGAGCTGCCTGCCCACTTTCGACGGCGACCCGACCTTCTGTGCGCTGCTGCGACCCAATCAGCAGATTGGCGGCGATTTCGCCATCGAACTGGAGGACATGGTCAGCAGCGAACAGAGCTACCTGACCAACACCGCCATCCTGCGCACCGTGCTGCACGACAAGCACGGAGGCTCGCTGGAGATCATCGACTTTGCTCCGCGCTGGCGCCAGAACGATCGCTTCTACCGGCCCGTCAGCCTGATCCGGCAGGTGCGCCCGCTGGGCGGAAACCCACGCATCATCGTGCGCGCACGCCCTCTGGCCGACTGGGGCGCACGCGTGCCCGATTGCACCTGGGGCAGCAACCACATCCGCTGGGTGCTGCCGGACCATGTGCTGCGCCTGACCACCGACGTACCGTTGCGCTTCGTCCGCGATGAGCTGCCGTTCGTGCTCAGCCATCCGGTCCATCTGGTGCTGGGGGTGGACGAATCGCTGAACCGCTCGCTCAGCGGCTACGTCCAGGAATCGTTCCAGCGCACGCGCGACTACTGGCGCGAATGGGTGCGCTACCTGTCCATTCCACTGGAATGGCAGGACGCTGTGATCCGCAGCGCCATTACCCTCAAGCTGTGCCAGTACGAAGACAGCGGCGCCATCATCGCCGCCATGACCACATCCATTCCCGAGGCACCGGGCAGCATCCGCAACTGGGATTACCGCTATTGCTGGCTGCGCGATGCCGCCTTCGTGGTGCGCGCCCTCAACCGCCTGGGCGCCACCCGCACCATGGAGCAGTTCCTGGGCTACATCTTCAACCTCGCCACCGGCGATGGCAGCCTGCAGCCGCTGTACGGCATCGGCTTCGAAGCCAAACTGGAAGAAAGCGAAGTGGCCTCGCTGGATGGCTACCGCGGCATGGGACCGGTGCGGCGCGGCAACCTGGCCTGGGTGCAGCGCCAGCACGATGTGTACGGCAGCGTGGTGCTGGCGTCCACGCAGCTGTTCTTCGACCGCCGCCTGCAGGACCCCGGCGACGCCCATACCTTTGCACGGCTGGAGCCGCTGGGTGAGCAGGCCTTCGCCCTGCACGACGTGCCTGACGCCGGCCTCTGGGAGTTCCGCGGCCGCACCGAAGTGCACACATACACCAGCGCGATGTGCTGGGCCGCCTGCGACCGCCTGTGCAAGATCGCCGTGCGCCTGAAGCTCGACCACCGCGCCGAATACTGGCGCGACCGTGCCAACACCATCCACGCCCGCATCCTGCGCGAATCGTGGAGCGATGAGCTGGGCCACTTCACCGACACCTACGGCGGCCACCGCCTGGATGCCTCGCTGCTGCTGCTGGCCGACATCGGCTTCATCGCCGCCGACGATGCGCGCTTCATCGCCACCGTCGAAGCCATCGGCCGTGACCTCAAGCACGGCAATGCGCTGTACCGCTACGTGGCTCCCGATGATTTCGGCGAGCCGGAAACCAGCTTCACCATCTGCACGTTCTGGTACATCGACGCGCTGGCCGCGATCGGTCGGCTGGACGAAGCACGCGAGATGTTCGAGATGCTGCTGGAACGCCGCAACCACCTGGGCCTGCTTTCCGAAGACCTCGCCTTTGACAACGGTGAGGCCTGGGGCAATTTCCCGCAGACCTATTCGCACGTGGGCCTGGTGACCGCCGCCATGCGGCTGTCACGCAGCTGGCAGGAGGCCTCATGAGTCGCCTTGTCGTCGTTTCCAACCGCGTGGCCGCGCCGGGCGTTGCCGCGCCCGGTGGGTTGGCGGTGGGCCTGCTGGCCGCGCTGAAGGAACGCGGCGGGCTGTGGTTTGGCTGGAGTGGCAAGTCGGTCCGCGACCCGAGCGGGGACCTGCACGAGCAGGCCGAGGGTGACATCCGCTACGTCACCATGGATCTGAACAAGCGTGATGTCGACGGGTACTACAACGGCTTTGCCAACCGCACCCTGTGGCCGCTGCTGCACTTCCGCCTCGACCTGGTGGACTACGACCGCCAGACCCGCGAGACCTACCGCCGGGTCAACGCGCTGTTTGCCGAGAAGCTGGCACCGCTGCTGCGCGAAGACGACATCGTGTGGATTCACGACTACCATCTGATTCCGCTTGCATCGCTGCTGCGCGAGCGGGGTATCGGCTGCCGCATCGGCTTCTTCCTGCATGTTCCGATGCCCTCGGCCGACCTGCTGCAGGCCATGCCCGACCACCTGCGGCTGTTCTCCAGCCTGTACGCTTACGACCTGGTGGGCTTCCAGACCCAGCGCGACGCCGACCGCTTCCAGTCCTATGTCCGCTTGTTCGCCGGCGGCAAGGTGCTGCCCGACGGCATGCTTGAAGCCCCCGGCGGGCGCCGCTTCCGCGCCGCCGCGTTCCCGATCGGCATCGATACCGCACATATCGAACGCCAGGCCAAGGCCGGCGCCAACAAACCGGCCGTGCGCGACCTGCGCAACAGCCTGCGCGACCGCCAGCTGGCCATCGGGGTGGACCGGCTTGACTACTCCAAGGGCCTGCCCGAACGCTTCCAGGGGTTCGAACGCTACCTCCAGCGCCACCCCGACCAGCGCGGCAGCCTCACCTACCTGCAGATCGCCCCGGTGTCGCGTGGGGATGTCACCGAGTACCGGCAACTGCGAAGCCAGCTGGAACAGATTGCCGGGCACATCAACGGCGGGTTTGCCGAACCGGACTGGACCCCGCTGCGCTACGTGAACCAGAACTTTGCCCACGCCACCCTGACCGGCTTCTACCGCGCCGCCGCCGTAGGCCTGGTCACCCCGCTGCGCGATGGCATGAACCTGGTGGCCAAGGAGTACGTGGCCTCGCAGGACCCGGAAAACCCCGGCGTGCTGGTGCTGTCACTGCTGGCTGGCGCAGCCGACGAAATGAAGCAGGCGCTGCTGGTGAACCCGCATGACCTGGATGGCGTGGCCGATGCGATCGCCACTGCCGCCACCATGCCGCTGCGCAAGCGGCTGGATCGCTGGCAGGCAATGATGGATCACCTGCGCACGCACGACATCAACCATTGGCGGCAGACCTATCTGGAAGCGCTCGAAGGCGGCTGATTACGACACGTTTCGGGGCCAGCAGACTGACGTTTTTGACCCAGTATCAGACACCCCCTGCGCATCATCCGCCGTGATGCGCTCGGTTTAGGAGTATGTCGCTTTCTGCACTTCCGGCGACCGCAGCCCGATAGCGGCGCCGCATCGTTCCGATAGTCCTCCTAAATCGTCGGAATCCGCTGCCCAATCGCAACCTGGAGCCCGGGCAACTTTCATTTCTCGTTGACAGGCCGTTCCGACAGTGGCTCCCGCAACGCCCGTGCATGCCGCAGGGGCTGGAACCGGGAATCGGATTGATGTCACTGCTGGATCGCTTCATCGAAGACACCGCCCTGCACATGGGCCTGGGCCACCGCGCGCGCAACCTGGTGCACGTGCTGGTCGATTACATACGCGGCCTGCCGGGCGGCGTCCATGGCCTGCGCCGTCGCTTCGATGCCGTGGGACTCGGCAGCCGTTTCCCCGGTGATGAGCGCCCTTCCCGGTTGCTGGCGAGCCAGCTGGAATGCGTGGTGGGGCGTGAAGAGCTGGCCGTGCTGGCACGGCGCGCCGCGTTCCCCACCGGTATGTTCGCAGTGGTTGCCTGCGACCTGCTCCCGGGCCTGCTGGAGGTGCTGGAGCAGGACGCCCGCAACACCCGGGCGCCCGAGCTCACGCCGCACATCGCGGTGCGCAGCCCTTCCCTGCGCCTGGCGCGCGGCACGGCGGTGCGTGGGCTGCTGTGGGTGATGGTGGCCGGCGCGCTGCTGTGCCTGACCGGCTGGATCCATCAGAAGACCCGGGTGGGTACCACCGGTGCACCGGCCTACGCCGAGCAGCAGCACCCACCGCGGTTGTCGCTGATGAACAACGACGGCGTGATCGACGTCCGTGGGCGGCTGCCAAGGGAGTCGGACCGGCGACGGGTGTGGAGCGCGCTGGTGGCCCAGTACGGACAGCGCGGCGTCACCGGCGACATCCTGCGCGACCCGCAGGCGCAGGCCCCGCGCTGGCTGGACCGGCTGGTTACCCTGGCCCCGGTGCTGCGCCATCCCGGGCTTTCGCTCTCCTTTAACGGCGATGCACTGCACGTGGACATGACCCGGGTTCCCGAAGAGGATCGCATCGCGGTGTCCGATACCCTGCGCCGCGCGTTCGGTCACCTGGACGTGAGCGGGCTGTGGGACGCCGGCCGCATTGCGCTGGCACAGCTGCCGGCCAACCCCGAACCGCATGAGCTGGTGGCGGCGTTGAACCAGGGCAAGGTAGGTTTCGAGCACAAGTCGTCAGTGCTGCGGGCGGACGGCCGCGACATGCTGCGGGCCAGCGCGCAGGCGATCCGGGCCGCAGGGCCGGGTATCCGTCTGGAAGTGGGTGGCCATACCGACAGCCTGGGCGCGGCCGAAACCAACCTCGAGCTGAGCCGGCAACGCGCGGGTGTGGTGGTGGCCGAACTGCAGGCGCTGGGCGTGCCGGCCAGCGCCTTGAAGCCGCGTGGGTATGGGGAAGAACATCCGGTGGCCGACAACCGGTTGGACAGTGGGCGGGATCGTAACCGGCGGATCGAGTACCGCGTTCTGCGCTGAGATCGCGACGCCGCGCAGGGCGTGGGGGCGGGGCATCAATCGAGGAAGCGCGCCGCCTGGGCCGGCGTGGGCAGGAAACACCGCTCATGCCGGCCAAACCACCGGTATCGGTTGCGGGCCAGCGCGCGATACGCACGATCGCGCCAACTACGCGGCACCAACCGCAACAGGTGTGCGGCCCTCCACGCCCCACCCAACCCGGCCAGTACCCGCGCGATGGCATCGGTATCGCTCCACGCGCGGCCCTGCTCCACCAGCAGGAACGACAGCGGGTCATCCGGATCCAGCCCATGCTGCTGCAACAGCGCGCGCCCGTGCACCCCCTGCATCGCCGCGAACCGGTACCGCCCCCGCCGATCAAACCGCAGCAGGAACCGCACCCAGCGGCTGCACAGCGCGCAGACGCCATCGAACACAATCACCGACGGCGCGCTCATTGGCGTACAGCCACGCCCTGCGTGGCTGCGAAATGCGGCGCCAACCAGGCCAACGTCGCCATCCGCCCCGTCCGTCGATCCCGCCGATGCGAATAGAACCTCCCCGGCTCGGCAATCGTGCTCAGCTGCCCGCCACTGATCGCGCCCGGCTCCACCCCGGCCGCCACCAGCCGCCGCCGGGCCAGGGCATACAGATCCACCTTCCAATGCCCCGGGCGGGTAGCCACGAACGCCTGCGCCGCCCCGGCGTCGAGGTCCACGAACGCGGCGAAGACGTCCGCGCCGATTTCGTACTCGGCCGGCCCCGCCGCCGGCCCCAGCCATGCCTGCAACCGGTCGGGCGCGGTGTGCATGGTCGCGATCGTGGCCTCGAGCATGCCGTCAGCCAACCCCCGCCAGCCCGCATGGGCGGCCCCGATCTCGCTGCCATCGCGTGCGGCCAGCACCACCGGGAGGCAGTCGGCGGTCAGGATCGCCAGCACCACCCCGGGCACCGAGGTCACCGCCGCATCGGCGGTGGGTTCGGCATCCATGCCACTGGCCACGGGTGGCGCATCGAAGCGCAGCACCGCCGTGCCATGCACCTGGCGCAGCCAGTGCGGTGCCGAGGGCAGGCCCAGCCCGGCCTGCAGCAGCGCGCGGTTGCGCGCCACCTGGTCCGGGTCGTCGCCGTCGGCGGCGGTGCGGTTGCCCATGTTGAACTGGTCGAACGGCGCCTTCGAGCCCCCTGCGCCGTAGCGCAGGGTGGTCAGCGCATGCACCCCCGGCGCGGCCGCCCAGTCGGCGGCCAGCACCGGCAGCGGCGCGTCGTGCGACGCAACGGAAGCCGGGGGCGTAGCCATCAGCGGCGACCGCGTTCCAGCTCGGTGAAGCGCTGGGTGTCTTCGCGCAGCGCGTCCAGCAGCGCCACCATGTCGGCCGGCAATGGGGCCGTGTTGCGGATCGGCTCTCCGGTGATCGGGTGCGCGAATTCCAGCGTTTCGGCATGCAGCGCCTGGCGCTTGAAGCCGCGCAGCTGCGCCACCAGCTCGTCGGTGGCCCCCTTGGGCAGCTTCAGCGCGCCGCCGTACAGCGAATCGCCCACGATGGCGTGCTTGAGGTGCGCCATGTGCACGCGGATCTGGTGGGTACGCCCGGTTTCCAGGCGGCATTCCAGCGCCGTATGGGCACGGAAGCGCTCACGCAGGCGGTAATGGGTCACCGCGTCCTTGCCATCTTCGCGCACCGCCATGCGGATGCGGTCGCGCGGGTGGCGGTCGATCGGCGCATCGGCGGTACCGCCGGAAACCAGCGCGCCCACCACCACTGCCAGGTACTGGCGGTGCACGTTGCGCGCGGCCAGCTGTTCCACCAGCGCGGTCTGCGCCTGGACCGTGCGGGCCACCACCATGACGCCGCTGGTGTCCTTGTCCAGGCGGTGCACGATGCCCGCACGCGGCAGCACCGACAGGCCCGGGTCGCGGAACAGCAGTGCGTTGACCAGGGTGCCGGTGGGGTTGCCCGCGCCGGGGTGGACCACCAGGCCGACCGGCTTGTTGATCACATAAACGTGTTCATCCTCGTACAGGATGTCCAGCGGGATGTCTTCGGGCTCGGCGTGGGTCTGGGTGTCGAGCACGACATGCAGGCTGGCCACCTCACCGCCGCGGACCGGGTCGCGCCCGCGCACGGGTTCGCCATCCAGCAACACATCCCCGGACTTGATCCACTCGCTCAGCCTGGAGCGCGAGAATTCGGGGAACAGGTCGGCCAGCACGGCGTCAAAGCGCCGCCCGGCGGCGGTATCGGGCACGACGGCCTGACGGGTGGATTCGGTTTCAGAAGCGTTATCGGACATGGGAAGCACACCGCAGGAAGACAAATTGGGGGTCCCGGCGACCACTTTCAGTCGCAGGACAGGCCACTAGGCTATCATCGACCCTTCGTATTCCAGCCGCGTCCCGCCCTGACCCCATGATCCGACGCTCTTCCCTGCTGTCCGCGCCCGTCCGCACCGCGGCCCTGATGCTGGTCCTGGCCCTCGTTTCCACCGGCTGCCACCGTGGCGCCAAGGGTGACAACCCGGAAGAAGGCCAGCCCGTCGAAACGATCTACGACAAGAGCCACGGCCTGATGCAGAAGGGCAACTGGAGTGGCGCCGAAACCACTTTCCGCCGCCTGATCGCCCAGTACCCGTATGGCCCGTACACCGAGCAGGCGATGATCGAGACCGCCTACGCCCAGTACAAGGCCGGCAAGCACGATGACGCGGTGTCGAGCATCGACCGCTTCATCCGTACCTACCCGACCCACCGCAACATCGCCTACATGTACTACCTGCGTGGCCTGGCCAACAGCAACCGCAACACGGTGTTCCTGCGTCGCGTGTGGTCGCTGGACCCGAGCCGCCGCGACCTGTCCACCCCGCGCCAGGCCTACGCCGACTTCAACATCGTGGTCGAGCGTTACCCCAACAGCCGCTACGCTGCCGATGCACGCAGCCGCATGCTGGAGCTGCGCGACGTGTTCGCCCAGCATGAACTGGACAATGCGCTGTACTACCTGCGCCGCGAGGCCTATGTGTCCGCCGCCGGCCGCGCCAACTACCTGCTGGATACCTACCCGCAGAGCGCGTTCCAGTACGACGCCGTGGCCGCCCTGGGCGAGGCCTACACCCACCTGGGCAACAAGACCCTGGCCGATGACGCCCGCCGCGTGCTGGAGCTGAACCAGCCCGAGCACCCGTGGCTGCAGGGGAACTGGCCGAAGTACCCGTGGATGGTGCGCAAGCTGAACCCGTTCGCCGGTGAGAAATCCGCCAGCACCGGCCAGCGCAACGCCACGATGAACCGCCGCTGATACCAGCGCGGTGCTGAAACAGAAAAAGGGTCCCTTGCGGGACCCTTTTGATTTACGGCGCGCCGGCGATACGGGCACCTGAATAGTCCGGTGCCGGCTCTGCCTCCCGCAGGGTGATGCCGGCCGCCGGTGAGAGATTGAAGCGGCCCATCGTACAGTCCACCAACTGCAGGTTGCGCTGGATGCATCGCTGCGTGATCTGCGCGGTGTTACGGGCACCGGTGTTATCCGGGCGACCGACTTCATAGTCGACTGGGGGGATGACCGGCTGCGGTTCTTGGGCCGGATGGTGTGACACCACATTCCGCAGTGACAACATCGTCGGATGGTTTCCGGCCGGCTGGAAACCAGCTATACGCATATCCGCCGCAGCGCGGCTATTTTCGATCGCCGTAGCGCGGTTGGGTTCGATGGCTCGGAGAGCGGGAGGTGAAATAATCATGTGGAACGCTCCTAGGAAATCATCCAAGCATCTACCAACTCCCGCTTAGACGCTTTAGCATTTCGCTCAGCCCTTGTGGCCATTGCAACGCCACCATGAATCGCCGCTGATACCCGCGCGAACCAGATAAAGAAGAAGGGTCTCTTGCGGGATCCTTTTTTCATTGCACGGTAGGTGCCGACCGTGGGTCGGCACGCGGATGGCTGGCTGCTCACGGGCCATCCGCCCTTCGCGTAGGCACGGGCGTGATGCGGCCATTGGCATTCATTTCAGTAGACCATGCAGCAATGGCCACGCGACGCCCATCAACGGCCGGCAAGACACAGGCATGGTCCGGCACGGGATCGACTTGGCGCAAATCGGCGGCGGTGATCTGGAAACGCCCTATGACGCGCTCAGTCGGCATCGGCGCTCCGGCCTGAAGCCCCGGGTCATTGATGACAAATACGGGCCTGGGGGCGTCGCGAAAGGCGCGTGATGGGGGCGCGCTGACGGCAATACGCGTCAGATCAACGGGGCGAAGGTCGGGAGGCGTGATACGCATGGAAAAGACTCCAGGGGATGGCACCCGGACTTTATTCGTTGCCCATGGATGCGCTTTCTCGTTTCGCTCAGCCCCTAGCGTGTGATCAGCCGCTCAAGCCGCGTGGCGGTGGGCACCGCAGCTGTGGTGGCCACGATATCCCTTATCTTGTCTTTCGCCCGCTTGGACACGGCGTTTGAGCGGAGCGCCGCGTGCGCAAACGTTTCCAGCTCCTGCGGACTGAAATCACCCTGCGGCCTGCCTTCCTCGCGCGATTGCGCTATCTCCTCGAGAAACTGAGACAGCAGGATGTCGTGCTTTGACTTGGAAGCCTCTCTCAGTTGGGACGGTTCAGGCGCCGACGACATCTCCGTTTCGTCTGCCGTCGCAGCGGGCACGACGAGCACAACGTCATTGAATCGGACGCAGGGCCCGTCCTGCGTGCCGCGGGGCTGACGTGCTTCGGGCTCTGGACGGAATGGCTCATGGTCATAGTCCTCAGGCGGAATCAGGACCTCCGCGTCGTCGTCATAGTCTGGCTCTGGAATCCCGGCGGCGGGAATCCGGGTTGTCTGGTAGTCCTCGGGCGGAATCTCAACCGCCGGCAGCTCCTTTCGCTGCGCGGCGCCGCCGTTCGGGGACGTCGCGAGCCAGGCGCTGACGATGGACGTGCGATCCGGCGCCGTTGCGATGCGCTGTGTGACCTTGAGCTCGAACCGATGACCTGGATGCGGGTCGGGAACAGGCAGTCGCTCAAGCCACTGACTCATTGTCCTGCGCAGAACCGGCGAACGTACATTCATCAGCCCACCCGCAATCGCCTTGCGCAGCCCGGCGCCATCACCATCGAACCGGGCGACGCCACCGGCTTTGCCGTTGAATATGTGCTTGGCACTGCCACCGAACTCAACATTGGCGATTTCGGTGAGTTTGAGCCGTGTCTTGGGCGACAGCGAGACGTTGTTGCGCTTGTTCCAAAGCGCTTGTGCGAAGGTATGGATCTTGGTGTTGATGTTGGGCATGCAGCAGAAACCGGGGGCGACCAGGCGCGCACTCTAGTTTTCGCCGATTGCCGCCACTTTCATGAAGCCATCAGGAGCGCGGCATGCGCGCCCCCCATGTGTGGATGCGTTCAGCCTTTGTAGCCGTTGCTGATCGGGTAGCGGCGCTCGCGACCGAACGCGCGGCGCGACACCTTCGGACCCGGTGCTGCCTGGTGGCGCTTCCACTCACTGGTGCGTACCAGGCGCAGCACGCGGTCCACCACCTCGGGGGCGTAACCGGCCGCCACGATCTCCTCGCGCGACTGCTCCTGGTCCACGTAGCGGTACAGGATGCCGTCCAGTACGTCGTAGGCCGGCAACGAATCCTGGTCGGTCTGGTTGGCGCGCAGCTCGGCCGACGGCGGCCGGGCGATCACCGCCGGCGGAATCACCGGCGCCCCGCCCACCGTGTTTCGCCACTTGGACAGGCCGAACACCTCGGTCTTGTACAGATCCTTCAGCGGCGCATAGCCACCGCACATGTCGCCGTAGATGGTGGCGTAACCCACCGCGTACTCGCTCTTGTTGCCGGTGGTGAGCAGCAGCCCGCCGAACTTGTTGGACAGGGCCATCAGGATCACCCCGCGCGCGCGCGACTGCAGGTTTTCCTCGGTGACATCGGCCGGCTGCCCTTCGAACATGGGCCCCAGCGCGGTCATCAAGCCCTCGAATACCGGCTCGATCGATACCGCTTCGAGCTTCACGCCCAGCGTGCGGCACTGCTCGGCGGCCAGGTCGTTGGACATGTCGGCCGTGTAGCGGGAGGGCAGCCGCACCGCGGTAACGTTGTCCGCGCCCAGCGCATCCACCGCCATCGCCAGCACCAGCGCCGAGTCGATGCCGCCGGACAGGCCCAGCCACACCTTCTTGAAGCCGTTCTTGCCGCAGTAGTCGCGGATGCCGCGGGTCACCGCGCGCCAGGCCAACGCATCCATGCTTTCGTCGCCATCGTCCATCCACTCGCGCGGCAGGAAGCGGCGGCTTTCGGCGTCGTAGTCCACCACCAGCCACTGGTCGGTAAAGGCGGCCGCGGCCGGGTGCACGGTGCCATCGCCATCGGCCACGACCGAGGCGCCATCGAAGGTAAGCGCATCCTGCCCGCCCACCATGTTGACGTACAGCAGCGCCGCCCCGGTTTCGCGGGTGCGCTCGGCGAGCAGCGCATCGCGCTGGGCGTGCTTGCCGCGTTCGTACGGCGAGGCGTTGGGCACCACCACCAGTTCGGCGCCCTGGCGCACGGTGTCGGCCAGCGGCTCGGGGAACCACAGGTCTTCGCAGACCAGCACGCCCACCGGCACGCCCTTCAGCTCGAACACGCAGCTGCCGCCGTCCGGGTCCACGTCGAAGTAGCGGCGCTCATCGAACACCGCGTAGTTGGGCAGTTCGCGCTTGCGGTAGGTGTGCAGTACGCGGCCATCGCGCAGCACGCTGGCCGCGTTGTAGACCACTGCACCGGTGGCCTCGGGCCAGCCAACCACGGCGGTGATGCCGTGGGTGGTTCCGGCAATGCGGGCGAGCGCCTGCTGGCAGTCGTACAGGAAGCCCGGGCGCAACAGCAGGTCTTCGGGTGGATAGCCGCTGATGGCCAGCTCGGGGAACACCACCAGTTCGGCGCCGAACTCATCGCGCGCCTCGGCGATCATCGCGATGATGTTGTCGGTGTTCTGCGCGACCGCGCCCACCGGAAAATCGAACTGGGCCATCGCGATGCGGATCGACGTCATGGGGTGAAGCCTCAGTAGGTACTTTCTACATTCTAGGCCTTTCGCCTGCGAGGCGTGCCGACCAACGGTCGGCACCTACCGTGAGGTGCGTGACGCTACCCGACCGGATGTGCACCCCGGTAGCGCACGACCGTTGGTCGTGCGGCGGCGCGCGCCGGATGCCGGAAACACAAACGCCGCCCGGAGGCGGCGTTTGTTGGTGCGGCCCGACCAACGGTCGGGCCCTACCCATGCAGCGTTGTTACTTGACCAGCTTGGCGATGGCGGCGCCCAGGTCGCCCGGCGAGCGGACAGTGACCACACCGGCAGCTTCCATGGCGGCGAACTTGCCTTCAGCGGTGCCCTTGCCGCCCGATGCGATCGCACCGGCGTGGCCCATGCGCTTGCCGGCCGGAGCCGAAGCGCCCGCGATGAAGCCGACGACCGGCTTCTTCACGTGGTTCTTGATGTACTCCGCACCGGCTTCCTCGGCGTCGCCGCCGATTTCGCCGACCATGATGATGCCTTCGGTCTGCGGGTCTTCGTTGAACAGCTTGAGGCAGTCAACGAAGTTCAGGCCGTTGATCGGATCGCCACCGATACCGATGCAGGTCGACTGGCCCAGGCCCACTTCCGTGGTCTGCTTGACCGCTTCATAGGTCAGGGTGCCCGAACGCGACACGATGCCGATCTTGCCCGGCTTGTGGATGTGGCCCGGCATGATGCCGATCTTGCACTCGCCCGGGGTGATCACGCCGGGGCAGTTCGGCCCGATCAGCACGGTGTCCGGGTGCGAACGGGTCAGCACGTTCTTCACGCGCAGCATGTCCAGCACCGGAATGCCTTCGGTGATGCACACGATGACCTTGATGCCGGCAGCCGCCGCTTCCAGGATCGCATCAGCCGCGTACGGCGGCGGAACGTAGATGACCGAGGCGTTGGCGCCGGTGCTCTGCACGGCGTCGGCAACGGTGTTGAAGACCGGCAGGTCGATGTGGGTCGTGCCGCCCTTGCCCGGGGTCACGCCGCCAACAACCTGGGTGCCGTACTCGATCATCTGAGTGGCGTGGAAGGTACCCTGCTGGCCGGTGAAGCCCTGCACGATCACCTTGGTGTTCTTATTGATCAAAACAGACATTGTTATTCCTTCGGTGTCGGATCAGGCGGCGTTCTTGACAGCTTCAACGACCTTCTTGGCACCGTCGTTGATGTTGTCGGCCGGGATGATGGCCATGCCGCTGTCACGCAGCAGCTGCTTGCCTTCTTCCACGTTGGTGCCTTCCAGGCGCACCACGACCGGAACCTTGACGCCCACTTCCTTCACAGCGGCGATGATGCCTTCGGCAATCATGTCGCAGCGGACGATGCCGCCGAAGATGTTGACGAAGATGCCTTCGACCTTGTCCGAAGACAGGATCAGCTTGAACGCTTCAATGACGCGCTGCTTGTTCGCACCGCCGCCCACGTCCAGGAAGTTCGCCGGCTCGCCGCCGTTGAGCTTGATGACGTCCATGGTGGCCATCGCCAGGCCGGCGCCGTTCACCATGCAGCCGATGTTGCCGTCCATGGTGACGTAGTTGATGTCCAGCTCCGAAGCAGTCACTTCGGTTTCGTCTTCCTGGGTCTTGTCGCGCATGGCGACCAGGGCCTTCTGACGGAACGCGGCGTTGTCGTCGCTGTCGAACTTGCCGTCCAGCGCGTACAGGTTGCCGTCGTCCAGGATGGCCAGCGGGTTGATTTCAACCAGCGCCAGGTCCTTTTCGTTGAACAGGCGGTACAGGTTCACCATGATGCTGGCGAACTGGCCGGCCTGCTTGGCGGTCAGGCCGAGCTTGAAGCCGAAATCGCGGCCGTGGTAACCCTGCACGCCTTCAACGAAATCAACGTTGAGCGAGTGGATCAGCTCCGGGGTTTCAGCAGCCACCTGCTCGATTTCCACGCCGCCTTCCGAAGAGGCGATGTAGGTGATGGTCTTGGTGCCACGGTCAACCAGCACCGACAGGTACAGCTCCTTGACGATCTCACCGGCGGTGGTCACCAGCACCAGGTTGACCGGCAGTTCGACGCCCGCGGTCTGGTAGGTGGCCATCTTGGTGCCGAGCATCTTGGCCGCAGCGGCCTTGACGTCATCGGTGGTCTTGCAGAACTTGACGCCGCCAGCCTTGCCGCGACCGCCCGCGTGGATCTGCGCCTTCACCATCCAGGGGCCCTGGCCCAGGGAGTTGGCAGCAGCGACGGCTTCATCGGGGGTTGCCGCGACCTTGCCGGCCGGGACGGGAATGCCGTACTCGGCAAGCAGCTGTTTTGACTGGTATTCGTGGAAATTCATGCGTCACCGTGGGAATAGGAACGACCGCACGCACGGACCGCGGCGGGCCCACTATTGTGGACGACCCGGCGGCGCGGCGCAAAGAAACCGGCCCTTGGGGCGTGAAGGAGACAATATTTTCACCTTCATTCAGGCAGTTGCGCCGGGGCGGCCCCCATGGGGGTGGGTCGGGAATGGTCAAAATGCGCGGCTCCGGGCCCAAAGCTATGCCTATACTGGGTCCAGCCAGAAGGGGAGTTCCGGCGTGTCACCCAGTGCTTCATTGATCGACCGCATCGAGTCCATGCCGAAGCGGGAGCTGTACTTTTTCGCCCTCTACCGGGTGCTGATCGCTGCGGTCATCGCCGCCCTGCTGTTCAGCCCGTTGAGCGCGATGGTGGGCGAATCCACCCACCCGCAGCTGGCCGCCGGGGTCAGCGGCAGCTACCTGGTGCTGTCGCTGCTGATCCTGGCGGCCGGCCGCAACGACCGCTGGCTGCGGCCCATCGTGGTGGGCAGCGTGCTCATCGACATCACCGCCACCGTGCTGCTGGCCCACGCCCTGCCCGGCGCCAGCGCCGGCCTGTCCATGGCCCTGCTGTTCAACATCGCCGCCGCCGCCACCCTGTTGCCGCTGTCGCTGGGCCTGGGCCTGGCGCTGGCCGCCGCCGCGGCCACCGCCGGCGAGTACACCTGGAACCTGCTGGAAAATGGCGAGCCCAACCGCACGCTGGCCGAGCTGGCCATGTTCATCACCAGCTTCCTGGCCTTGGCGTTCGTGAGCTACCAGGTGGGCAGCCGCGCCCGCCGCAACCAGCAGCTGGCCAACCAGCGCGGTGCCGAGGTAGCCAACCTGTTCGAAATCAACGAACTGATCATCCGTCGCATGCGCACCGGCGTGCTGGTGGTGGATGGCGCCAACCGCATCACCCTGGCCAACGAAGCGGCGGCCACCCTGATTGGCGACAACGACGGCAACAGCGGCAGCGGCCTGCTCGAACTGGGCAGCGCCGCGCCCGACCTGAGCCGCCGCCTGCAGCGCTGGCGCAACGGCTGGACCAACGAAGAAACCCCGCTGCAGCTCTCCCCTGACCAGCCCGAAGTGCAGCCGCGCTTTGCCCGCCTGCTGGCCGGCAGTGACCTCACCCTGGTGTTCCTGGACGACTCCACCGTGGTCTCGCGCCGCGCCGAATCGCTCACGCTTTCGGCCATGGGCCGATTCTCGGCCAGCCTGGCCCATGAGATCCGCAACCCGCTGGCGGCCATCAATTACGCTGCGCAGCTGCTGGAAGAATCCACCGCCATCGGCGATACCGACCGCCGCCTGTTGCAGATCATCCACCAGCAGTGCCAGCGCACCAACGGCATCGTGGAAAGCGTGTTGGGCCTGGCCCGCCGCGAGCGCGCCAACCCGGAGAACCTGGACCTGGCCGCGTTCGTCCGCCGCTTCGTGCTGGAGTACAAGCAGAGCCTCACGCTGGAAACCGACAGCATCGAGCCGATCATCAGCGAGTCTTCCGTGCATGGGCTGGTGGACCCGCGCCACCTGCACCAGATCCTCACCGTGCTGGTGCACAACGCCCTGAAGTACGGCCGCACCGGCCAGGACCCGGCCCGCGTACGCCTGCGTGTGGCCCGCCAGGACCGCAATGCGGTGATCGACGTGATGGACCGGGGTCCGGGCATTCCCGAATCCGTCGCCAACCAGTTGTTCCGACCGTTCTACACCACCTCCGAACATGGCACCGGGCTGGGCCTGTATATCGCCCGTGAGCTGTGCAAGGGCAACCAGGCCAGCCTGGAGTACGTCTCGGTGCCCGCCGGCGGTGCCTGCTTCCGGTTGGTACTGCCCGGACCGCACACCATGCGGCCGCAATGACGCGCTACCCTGCAGGCGTCAATAGTTTGTCGTTTTCAACCGCACTCGGCTATCTTTCCCCCATATGAACGAAAACCGCAGCGCCCTCGTCGTCGACGACGAACGCGACATCCGCGAACTGCTGGTACTGACCCTGGGCCGCATGGGCCTGCGCATCAGCACCGCGGCTAACCTCGCCGAAGCGCGCGAGCTGCTGGCCAGCAACCCCTACGACCTGTGCATCACCGACATGCGGCTGCCCGACGGCAACGGCATCGAGCTGGTGACTGAAATCGCCCAGCACTACCCGCGCACCCCGGTGGCGATGATCACCGCGTTCGGCAGCATGGACCTGGCGGTGGAAGCGTTGAAGGCCGGCGCGTTCGATTTCGTCAGCAAGCCGGTGGACATTTCGGTGCTGCGCGGGCTGGTCAAGCACGCGCTGGAACTCAACAACACCGAACGCCCTGCCCCGCCGCCGCTGACCAGCGACACCACCGCACGCCTGCTGGGCGAATCGGGGGCGATGGATGGCCTGCGCGCCACCATCACCAAGGTCGCCCGCAGCCAGGCGCCGGTGTACATCCTGGGCGAATCGGGCGTGGGCAAGGAACTGGTGGCCCGCACGATCCACGGCCAGAGCGCACGTGCGGCCGGCCCGTTCGTGCCGGTCAACTGCGGCGCCATTCCATCAGAACTGATGGAAAGCGAATTCTTCGGGCACAAGAAGGGCAGCTTCAGCGGTGCCCATGCCGACAAGCCGGGCCTGTTCCAGGCCGCGCATGGCGGCACGTTGTTCCTGGACGAAGTGGCCGAACTGCCGCTGCAGATGCAGGTGAAGCTGCTGCGTGCCATCCAGGAGAAGTCGATCCGCCCGGTGGGCGCGGCGACTGAAGTGCCGGTGGATGTGCGCATTCTTTCGGCCACGCACAAGGACCTGGGCGACCTGGTGGAAGACGGGCGCTTCCGGCATGACCTGTATTACCGCATCAACGTGATTGAACTGCGCGTGCCGCCGCTGCGCGAGCGCCGTAGTGACCTGCCGCAGCTTGCGGCTTCGATCCTGGCCCGGTTGGCGCGTACGCATGGGCGCCCCACTCCGCTGCTGGCGCCGTCCGCGCTGGAGGCGATGGGCACGTATCACTTCCCGGGCAACGTGCGCGAGCTGGAGAACATCCTGGAGCGTGCATTGGCGTTGGCCGAGGGTGACACCATTGGCGCGAGTGATCTTCGGTTGCCGCAGCAGGGTGCGCCGCGACATGGTGGGGCGCCGGTGGCGCCGCATGAAGAAGCGGTGGTGGATCTGCCGGCGGGGAGTGGCGCGCTGCCTTCGTACATCGAGCAGATGGAACGCACCGCGATCCAGAAGGCGCTGGAAGAGAACCGCTGGAACAAGACGCGGACTGCGGCGCAGTTGGGCATTACGTTCCGCGCGTTGCGGTACAAGCTGAAAAAGCTGGGAATGGATTGAACCCGTAGAGCCACGCCCTGCGTGGCTTAAACGCGCCGACCAACCCAATTGCCCACGGGGCCGCATCACCGGCATCGCGATGGACACGCATGGCGTGTCACTACCGATCACAACGCCCTGCATCTCGTCGGACACGCACGGCGTGTCGCTACAGGCACGAACCCGCGTAGTGACACGCCATGCGTGTCCCACGTAACGCCAGATTCTTCTGTCGCCAACACCCCGCAAAAACCGCACCGCCGTCCCACTACCGCTCCAACCCAAGCCGCTAGCGACAACCGGTCGGCAACGCCTATCGAACCGGGCAAAACCAACAGACACAATCGATTGGCTACCGACCCCACCACGGCGCATGGTGTGCCACGGAGCTTCAAATCTCCATGTACGTGCAAAATTATGGACGTCCCATGTCGGGAGGGTGGCTAATACAAGACCCCTCAACCGGGGAAATACTCCACGCCGCAGCACGTACGCGGATTTGAACCTCCCGGCTCCCTTGCCCTACCGGCAAGGGAGATTTCCCCTCGGAGGCTCCCCATGCGCTCGCCACGCAATACCCCCCTATTCCCCGAACTCCAGCTGCCCACGGCCGACCGCCCGCGCCACTACACCGTGCGTGCCCACACCTACGCTTGGATGGACACCTTCGGCGGCGGCACCGTGCCATGTCTGTCGATACACGGCCACTGGCTGGAGAGCGCCGGTTTCAGCGTCGGCTCAAGCGTCAGCATCGAAGCAACGGCCGGCCGACTGATCGTGACCTTGATCGAGTTCCCGGAAGAAGCACATAACGGAAGCTCCACGGCATTCGAGAATCACATCGCCAAGCGCGGCCGCGCTACCCCGGACAGCCAGATCAACCATGAACACCCGGGCTGGATGGTACGCGAACTCATCCTGGCGCCGATGGGCGCTTCCACCCTGGACTTCGCGCACGCGATTGGCGTGTCGCAGGATTTCGCCGAATGCTTCCTGGCGGGCGATCAGGATGTGGATCTGGATCTAGCCCAACGCTTGGGGCCATTCGGCCGAACGTCGCAGAAGCTGTGGTTGGATCTGCAGCACAAGCACCGTTCGATACGATGACCGCGCTCCGGCCGTAGAGCCACGCCCTGCGTGGCTGACAGGGTGAGACGCAAGCCGCCCACCCGTGCAACCAAATCGCTATCAGCAGCCACGCCCCTCTTATCAGGAAGCCGCTTGACGGCAGTACAGCTCAGAGGAGGTGTCCGCCTCCCAGTACGTGGCAGCAAAAATGGCGGCTTGGTCACCACGGCGGCGGAAAGCCATGACATGAGAGAAATCCCCCGCACAATACGTAAGGCTTGTCTCTCCGTTCGCGACCCGCCTTGACCGGAGCTGCCATCCATGCGTCACCGCCAGCTCGTGGAAATGGTCCTCAACCGACGCCAAGTCAAGTTGAGTGACCACATTCCTTAGCGCACCAATCAATGTGACTTTCGAAAAAATCTTGAGTGGCTCGCCGATTGAATTGGCCGGCAACTCCAGCTGGGTGCCGGCTCGCGTGAGCTGATCCACATCGGGCTTCCCGGCCCAATCTGCGGACTGGTAATCAGAGTACAGGCTCAAGGCGAAGATGAGCCCCGCTCCTACCGCTATCAGTATGGGGAACGCTTTACGCGCCTTCACTAGCATGTTCACCCGGTGAGACTCCATCTCCTATTCGCGATCCTATCTGAGAAGAAGTGCCTGATCCAGCGCCCTGCGTGGCCGGCAATGACAAATATCCACGCGCTCATTCGCCTCCGCCGATGCGAGACCGTCGATGCTGGGTAGCCCAACGTGAAAATCGAGAAGACGGCTTACTCCTTCCGTACCGAAGTAGCGGCTGCCGAATAGTCGATCTCCCTTTCTACGTGCCCTTTCCGGTCGTACCAACGCCACACACCAGCTTCCTTGCCCATGTCGTACTCACCTCGCACGTGGACGTAGCCATCTTCCCAAGCAACAAATGGCCCGTGCTTTATCTTGCAGGCTTGGTAGCTTCCTGACTTCGACCACGCCCCGTACTCCGCCTCCGCTGGCGAACTACATTCAATCTTTTCATGAGACAAATCGACTGGGTCAGCGATCTCACTTGAGCACGCCGACAGAGCAGCGCATGAAGCGACCAGGACGAACCTACGAAGCATATCCATATCTCCCTCCAACACAGGCTACCGAGACCTTTCTTAGCGGGAGAGACGTCCGTCAACAATCCTGCGCTCCACGTCCCTGTCGTACGACGCGCTTCGCGCGATATGGGCTCTAACGTCCTCTGCCATGACCTGGTCAGGATCCAAGAAGGATAGTTCGACCAACCTCATCAGCACTTGCTTTGTCGGAGAATTCCTCAGCCACCAGTGGAAGACGCCATTTCGGTCATGTTCCGATGCCTCCGCCATTCCAGGCTGGTAGGTCGCACAGAGCCGCTCAATCAGCCCAGCTGGCAACATGCCATGCTCACGCCATCTTGGGTGAAACCCCATCGTACTGAGATACTCGTCAATGTCCATAGTCATCTGCCCAACCTAGCAAACGTAAAGTAGTACACCTGATGAAACGCGCTGCGCCCTGACATGATGTCGGGCGATGCGCTGGCGCCACAGCGGAGTTTCACCGCTACTGCTCAGCCTCAACTGCTCGAGTCAGCTCCAAATTGATTTTCTGCGCAGACCTGTTGGCCTTGCCCTCATTGGACCGCTTGGCCGACGCCAATGCATCAGCCAACATTGCTCGTCGCTTCGCGGGATCGCTCTCACGTCCGGCGGCCACCAGCAGCCCTGACGCATAGTAATTCAGCTGCTCCGAATCTCCGGCCTCCCGCGCCGCTGCCTTCCATCTCTCTGCAAGCTCATCGGTGCCTGAAAGCGCATCATAGTGAGCAATCAGCTTCTTCATCGCGGCAACGTCACCCTGCTCCGCCGCGGCCTCTACCGCCGCATGCTCGCTCTCAGGAATCACAAAGGCGTCGCTAGGACTCAGCTGCTGAGTGTCGCTTGGGCCAGGCTGCCCACTTCCACAGCCAGCTATCGCGAACACGCAAAACGCCAAGGCGAGCAGAAGTATTCTTGGGATCATTGCTACTCCGTCAGCTTGAGGTAGTGGAGGGGCGTCCTGATGCACCAGGACGTGGATACAACCGGGCATTCAAGGTGCCTATAGAGAGGGGTCCAACGTTGACGGATCAAAGCCATCCGATTCCAGCCCGAGCCAGACATCGTATGGGGAGCCCGGGCTGGAGAACGACCTGACAGAAAGACAAGCGCCCACATCTTGCGCGGCGTCGATCCACTCCTCAATGTAGGTCGCCAATGCCTGAAGATCGCTCAGACGACCTGCAATCCATTGGCCGTCGATGATCGCTGACGGCCAGGTACCAATCTCAAGGAAATCATACGGCCCCAAGTTGCAGTGACAGGATACCCAGTCATTCTCGGAGTCTGCCGCATAGGTTCGAATTGCGGCCACAAACGCACGCAACCCCTCTTCGGAACCTGTGATGATCCACCGCTTGGATTCATCATCACGGTCATAGTGGAACCCGAGCTTCCTCCATTCGGACCGAAACCATTCGTCTGAGAAGATCTTCATAGGGTCACCATGCGCTATCCCTGAGCATAGGCTTGAACGTTGTCATGAAAAGCGGAAAAGCAGATACGTGCAAAGAATGGACAGAACGGCCACGGAGAACCCACTTGCCAGCCTTCTGGTCGGCGCCACCCATGCCGCTACACCTCCAGCCGCAACTACTGCGCCCGCGAACGCCACTACCAACAAGGACATCTCGGCGCCCGGAAACCATTCCGCGTAGCAGGTGGGGCCGCCTATTTCGTAGTCGCGCCGCGATAGATCCGAGGTCCATTCACTACCTAGGTCACCGGCGGGGCAAAAGCGCAGCAATAGGACGCGAAGCGACATCACGGCCAGCAGAACCACCCCGAAACTGGTGAGAGAAACTGGCACAACTGCAAGCCATCGCAGTACATTATTCATCCAGCCTGCTCTCTCGCGGCGAGAAACCGGTTCGCTGCTTCCCTGACCTGCCCCCAAGACGGATGAAAGAGTTCACTCGCGTCATTTCCTGCAAATGCCGCCTCTGGAAGTGCAGCGGCAGCGGCGACCAAACGCTCGACACTCTGCCGAAGCGCCTCGGTCAGCCCACTCCAGCCTACCAGCGACGCCCCGACCAGAATCTCTTGCCTGAGCTCCCACGCGGCAGCGAAGTGACCATCAAACTGGTGCAACGCTCGGTCGGGACCAGCCAAGACGCTTCTTGCTGCGCCTTCAAGGTAAAACAGGCAATCCTTCATTGATTCGTCATGCCTATTCTGCTCCGCATCGTCCACAGTACTCCTCCTCTTCCCGCATGGTCCTGAGAGACCCTTCTTCGGATGAATTCAGCGGCATTGAATATGTGGCAAAGAATAGGGCCACGCTAGAAGCTGAAAGGGAACGGAAAAGAATCGGGCTGATACCGCCGCCGCCGGCGTTGCCGACCGCATTGCCCGGGTGGGCCTGCGCCGGAGTTATGGGCTGGCCTCTGAGATTGTATCGCTGCCATTCGCTCGTGGGAGTCTTCGACTTCCAGTATCCACCGTTGGTGGCCCCGCCTGGTCCGCCATTCCTCGCGTCCGGGACATATCTACAACTGGCGCGATTGGCGCCGTTCCTTGGGCCTTGGAAGCTGCCCGGCGGCTGGCCTGGTGCTGGCGTCCATGGGCCGCCGGGGATACCCGGAGGCGGCATGGTGCCTGGTGTATATGCCTGCAAACCGAATCGATCTTCTGTCGAAACCGGACTCGCGCCCACATAGAGATAGGTACTCCCCCCTCCTAAGAGCCCGATTGGATCGCTTTGAGAATATCGTCCAACTTGAGGTTCATAGTCTCTGAAATAATTGTAAGTAAGTCCGGAGGACGGCTCCACTCGCTGCCCGGGGAATCGCAGCGCTAGATGCTGTGAGATGCCGTCCTGATCAGGGTCCTCGGCTACGCCGCCACTACCGAACCCCTCGCTCAGCAAGCTCCAGCGCCAAACCAATAAGTCACGCGGTGGGTCGATAACGCCCCGTGGCGAACCCAGATGGTCGGCCTCTATGTAAAGAACCCTCCCCGACTGGATTAGACCAACTGGCATCGAGTTCAGCCAGACTATCTGTTGAGTGGGCATGCCGTGGTCGTCATATGAGCCAAGCCACTCCCCACCCTCACCATGTAGGTGCAGCCTCGTTTCAGTGCCAGTTTGCTGCAGGACACGCTGCCCCGCGCCATTGTGAAGATAGGAAGCTTGCGCGGAGCCAGCACGGGATGCAGCGCTTAGCCGACCGGCAAGGTCATATGCGTAATTCCACTCACCGCCAATGGTCAAGGTGTTGCCCATCGCATCGTACGCACGGGAGACACCATCGACTGATGCCAATCGGTGGCTGTTCGAAGGGTATGTGTATGCCTGCGTTCCCGTCGAGTTACCGAAGGACAGGCGGTTGCCGGTCGAATCGTAGCTGTACTGTTCGATGGCTACACCTGTCGGTGCATCCTTGAAAGCCGTCAGGCGCCCCAGCGCGTCATAGTCCAGCGTCGCACGCTGCCCCTGCGGACCGCCATCGGTCAGCGAGGCAATATTTCCCGCTTCATCAAATCCGAAAGTGACGTTCAAACCATCGCGTCCATCGCTGATCGCCACCGTCCGGTAGTCCAAGTCATAGCTGCGATCCAATCGACGCCCGTTTCCAAACGTCCAGGTCTGCTCAGGCCCGAACGGCAGCGTCTGCACCCCCTGCAGCAGCACCTCGCGGGTGCCGCCTGCCGGTGTAACACCCACGCTGCTAACCTGGCCAAGCGTGTCGTAGCCATAGTCGACCAGGCTCCCATCCGGGTAGGTCATCGACTGCATCCGGCCTGCTGCATCGTAGGCGTAGCGCAGCGTCAGCGCCTGGCCATCCACCACCTGGACACGGCGAACCAGGTCGCCCATGGCGCTGTAGCAGTAGTCCGTACGCCCGCTTGGGTCGATCATGCTGGCAATGCGGCCGATACCTGCACGCTCGCCCTCCGCGCATTGGCTAGAGGGCTGGTCGTAGACGTAGTGGATGTCCGCCGCAGGATCGCTGAAGGTCACGGCCGTCGTGCGGCCGATCGCGTCGTAGCTGTAGTTGGCGGTCACGCCGCGTGCATCCGTACGGGTCAGCACATTGCCCGCACTGTCGTACGTGAAGGCAGTGACGCCGGTATCGGGGCTGGTCTGGGTGACCACTTCCCCGAAACCGTTGCGGGCATAGGTGGTCTTCAATCCCTTGGGTTCGGTGATCTCAACCACCTTACCTTCGGCGTCGTAGTTGAAGCGCGACTCGGCTCCAATGCCGTCTACGTCCTGCAGGCTTCGCTTGAGCCGGTTGAGTGAGTCGTACTCCTGCCGGTCCACTCGACCCAATGCTGAGGTGACGGAGATCTGGTTGCCCGCCGCGTCATAGCCGTAATCGGTAGGGTTGGCGTACGCGTCAGCCAAGGTCACCAGCTGACTCATGGCGTTGTATACGCGGGATTCCTCCCGCGTTACTGTGCCATCCGGACCGCGATACGACTCGTGCACCCGGTTGCCGGCGGCATCCAGGGTGTAGTGGACGCTGTTGCCTGCGCCATCGCCCACCTTGATGAGTCGTTGGGCGGCATCGTATTCGTAGGTGACGACGCTTCCGTCTGGAGCGGTTGCGCGACTTACCTGACCAGTTGGCAGGTACTCCATTGCGGTGACCCGGTCATCCGCGGCGGAGCCATCGTCTGAACCCTTTACTGTCGTGGATGCCAGCCAGCCACGCGGCGTGTAGCGATACTCAGTGACGACTCCATTGGGATCCATCACCAGATGCGGGTGCCCACTCGAGGTGTAGGCAAGCACCTCGGTGATGTTTCCCAGCGGCTGGACGGTTTTCCACAGGTCGCCCTTGCGATAGATGCAGGCTGTTCCGCCAGAGGCACAGCCCGGGGCGTCTTCATTGTAGTAGGTGTAGCTGACCGTATCTGCCGTACCAGGCATGGGACCATCCACTGACAGCAGCAGCCCAACCAGCGGGCAGCCCTGCTGCGGGCTGATCTGTTCGCAGTAGCTGTACGCAGTGGTGCGAGTGGATCCATCCTGGGTAACCGTGGACTCTTGGATGACCTGACCGCGGGCGTTGTGCTGCGAGGTCTGGGTACGAGAGCTGCTGACCCGCTTCACGACCTGGTTGGTGTCGCGGCGTTTCCAGACTTCGGTGACGTTCGCTTCTGGGCGGCTGCTGGCTTCTGTCGTGCGCTTGATGTGCACCTCGCCCAGAACGGGGTCGGTGAGGTCCTGATAGGTGTAAAGATCAATGCGCCCGTTGCGGTGCGTATGGGATTTCACGCGGCGGCGGAAGTCGGAGGCGGTTCCCGTGGATGGAACGTACTCCCAGGATTCGACGCCAGACAGTGTAGTGCTCGATGCGATCTTGCGGTACGGATTTGCGGGCGTGAAAGTGACCCGTTCGACGGCGCCAAGTGCGTTGATATGGAGGGTAGAACCGTCGGACTGGTACTGGAAGCTGGCAGCCTGCGATGCGCCGGCGTGTTCGGTGGAAATGGCCAGGCCATCCTCGTTGTAGGCGTAGGTGGCAAAGCGGTTGCCGGTCTCGTCTTGGATGCCCGTGAGAGCATCCGGTAAGGCTGGATTCTCATACAGATAGTGACGTCCTGATCCGTCGCGGTAAGTGGCACTGATCAGTCTGTCTGCATCGTCGTAGGCATAGGCCACCAACGTCCCCTCCTGGTCTCTGATGTAGGCCAGATCAGATTCCCCGGCTCCGAAACCACCTGAATATCCGAATTCTACACTTCGTCCGCTTGAGTGAACCACGCGTGCGATGCGCTTGCGGCCGTCGAACGCAATGTTCAGTGTGTCACCGGCGAAGCGCTCTATTCGATACAGGCGCCCGGAGCCGTTGAAGTAGTAAAGGCCATCTCCCTGCGAAAGGATCGTATCGGCCCCTTCCGTGCGAAGTGTCGCACCTGAGCCGTCAATGGCTTCGCGGGACTGGAAGGCCATCATGCCTCCACCGGAGGACAAGACAACCGAACTTGCCGCAACCGTACCGTAGACACGCATATTTAGATTGTGCGTCCAGTACCGCCCCAGTCCACCCTCTGCCTGATAAGAAGAGTTCAGCGTTCGGTAGAACTCAAGCCATCCAAGCGAAAGATCGCGCTCACGCTGAATTTTGCTGCCGCTGTTGACGCTTACAGGATTGCCACGCTGATCGCACGGATCGCACGGAGGAGGCGCGGTGCTGGTGTGCGCGATTTGAGTTGCCACACAAACTCCATCACTAAGGCCCATAAGCGGAGGGCATGTAACGGTCCTTTGCTTATAGTGCTGGAGTGTCCACGTCTTAGAACAGGTCGAGCCTTCCGCAGCTTCGGCCTTCAGGTCCCGCATGTAGATCGTGGGGATATCGAAATTTGACTGGTACAGCCACCAATCGTTAACTACCTCAATGGACTGGAAACCACACTGCGGATACTCAGACTTAAGATTGGCTAGCGCGTTGGCGAGAGCCTCGTCCCCAGACGAGAACGGAGCGCCGATTGTCCACTGCCCGGCATACTTCCATTCGCTGATGTTCTGAGGGCGGGGCCTAGCCCTGTACGCGTATGTAATCCTGTCGCCCGTAGGGGAGACCGAGACTGACTCAATCTCTTCCGCAAGCGCGTATCGCCCGCCCATAGCATGGATCGCCGCCAGCGCTGCCGACTCGCTGGGAAACTTCCCGGATTGTCCGGTGGCCGTCCACTCCTGTGGAGCCTGCGCCCACGCCGCCAGCGGCAGACCCAGCACCATCAGAGCCATGCCGACCGGAGCAAAACGGGACATGCTTCGCATGAGCGCCCCGGCTCTGGCAAACCATGGCCCAAGCTTCCCTGCAGCTGCAGATTGCATACCCAAATCCCTTTAGGGCGGCATGGTTTCGGTGCCGCGATTCCGTTCTGTGTTGTTGATCAGCATGGCCGATGATGACATGCACCGGGGCAACGATATGGAACTTCCCTCACAAAACAAAAGGCCCCAAAAATCGGGGCCTGTTGTACATCTCGGGGCATTGATCTTGACGCTGGATCAATCCTTGGTGACGCGATTGATCTCCGCCAGACTGGTCGTGCCCGCAGCCGCTTTCACCAGCGCAGACTGGCGCAGATCCCGGATGCCCGCACGCTGCGCCGCCTCGGCAATCTGGATGGCATTACCACCTTCCAGCACGATCACCGAGATCTCTTCGCTCATCGGCATCACCTGGTAGATACCGGTACGGCCCTTGTAGCCTTCGGTGCACTCTTCGCAGCCTACCGGCTCGTACAGGGTGATACCTGCATCCAGCTGGGCCTGGGTAAAGCCTTCGGCCAGCAGCGCATTGTCCGGCAGGTCCACCGGCCGCTTGCAGTTGTTGCACAGGCGGCGCGCCAGGCGCTGGGCGATGACCAGGGTCACTGAGCTGGTGATGTTGAACGGGGCGATACCCATATTCATCAGGCGCGCGATGGTCTGCGGGCCGTCGTTGGTATGCAGCGTGGACAGCACCATATGACCGGTCTGCGCGGCCTTGACCGCGATTTCGGCGGTTTCAAGGTCGCGGATTTCGCCGACCATGATGATGTCCGGATCCTGTCGCAGGAACGAGCGCAGCGCGGCGGCAAAGGTCATGCCGCGCTTCACGTTCTGCTGCACCTGGTTCACGCCTGGCAAGCGGATTTCAACCGGATCCTCGGCCGTGGAAATATTGCGCGTCTCATCGTTGAGGATGCCCAGCGCCGTATACAGCGACACGGTCTTACCAGAGCCGGTGGGGCCAGTGACCAGCACCATGCCGTAGGGCTTGTGGATGGCTTCCAGGAACAGCTTCTGCTGGTCGGGCTCATAGCCAAGCTTGTCGATGCCCAGCTTGGCCGCGCTGCCGTCCAGAATACGCAGCACGACCTTTTCGCCAAACAGGGTCGGCAGGGTGCTGACGCGGAAGTCGATCTGCTTGGTCTTTGACAGATTGAGCTTGATGCGCCCGTCCTGAGGCACGCGCTTTTCGGCGATGTCGAGCTGGGACATCACCTTCAGGCGTGCGGCGATACGCTGGTTGAGCTTGACCGGGGCCTTGGCCACGTTCTTGAGCAGGCCGTCGATGCGGAACCGAACGCGGTAGTCGTCTTCATAGGGCTCGAAGTGGATGTCCGAGGCGCCCTTGCGGATGGCGTCCACCAGCACCTTGTTGACGAACTTGACCACCGGGGTGTCGTCACCCTTGGCATCGTGGCCCGATTCGCTTGCCCCGCCCTCTTCGTCGCCACTGGAGACGTCCAGGTCGCCCATGCCATCGTCGTCACCGCCGAGCGAGCTGCCGAGGGTGTCATGCTTGGACTGCCATTGCTCCAACGTGCGCTTGATCTGCTCCTCATCGACCAGGATCGGCTCGACCACCAGATTGGTGTGGAACTTGATCTCGTCCAGCGAATGGGTCGGGTCACTGGTACCCACGAACAGCTTGCCACCGCGTTTGAACAGCGGCAGCACATGGTGCTTGCGCAGGAGCTCTTCGCTCACCAGGCTGATGGCGCTCTGCGCGCTGTCGAACACGTTGACATCCAACAGCGGCATGCCAAATTCCAGCGCATTGGCCGCGGCCAACTGTGCCGGGGTAACCAGCTTCTTCTCGGCAAAATACTGCGGCAGGGGCTGCTTGGCGGCAGCGGCCTTGGCCATCGCATCGCGCGCAGTAGCCTCTTCCAAGGCCCCATCCTGGACGAGGCGACGGGCTATGCCGGTGATTCCGACAAGGTTCGCGGTGACGACGGCGTTCATGTTTGACCCCAAGTTTGGTGCTGAAGCATCCAGCGCTACCGACACACTACCCGGCCGGGCCGCTCAGACCACGCTGGGTCAGGACCTGCATTCCGCCGGGACGTGCTTGTTCTCACCCACGCTGCGGACACACCGCCAGCGGATGACTTCGTTCGGATTGTAGCTGGGGCGAAGCAGAAGAGTCACGGACCCTGCCTTCACTGTGGTCTTGACCGTGATCACGCCGTTCCCGGAGCAATCCATCGACAGCACGTTCTGCGTGGCCGTTGTGGTGGAGTCGACACCCGAGCAGGCGGTAGCGTCGAGCACGTTGATGTTGTTGACGTTCTCGGTCACGGTCACCTTGGCCGACGAAGCCAGGAGAAGCGCCTCGGACACCCGGGCCCGGGTCGTGTAGTCCTGGTAGGCAGGCAGTGCTATCGCGGCAAGAATCGCGATGATCGCCACAACGATCATCAGCTCAATCAACGTAAACCCCTTGACCCTCTTCACGCATGCCTCCCCGATCGGCATTGAATAATGAATACAGCTACGCACTTTCCATGCCAACTAAAAAAGAACCCCGCCGAAGCGGGGTCCTTTTACGCTAGCTGACGCAAGGTATTACGAGCGGCATTCAGCCGGGTAGTACTTGGCCGCGCTGCCGCTGCCCACGCACTTCCAGGTGGTGCCCACTGCGCCGGCCTGAGCGGTCGGGGTGTAGGTCAGGATGGTGCCCTTGCCCTTGTCAGCGGTCATGGTGACGCCGATGGCGCCAGTGGCTTCGGTGCAGGTCATCGAAGCAACGTTCGGGTTGTCGGCCGGAATCGCGGTGTCAACGCCCAGGCAGGCGTTGGCCGGCAGCGCGCCACCGTTGTTGGCGATGTTTTCAGCCACGGTGACCTTGGCGCCGGCAGCAATGACAGCTGCTTCGGAGACGCGGGCGCGGACGGTGTAGTCCTGGTAAGCCGGCAGTGCAATGGCGGCCAGGATAGCGATGATCGCGACAACGATCATCAGTTCGATGAGGGTAAAGCCCTGCTGCTTCTTCATTGTGTACATCCCCTAGAGGTAGGTAAAAAACGAACACCGGTGCGAAGCCTGGCCGGCGGACCGGCTGAGCAAGGCAATCGCCCGTGCGGGTGGTTGATAGCAGGTTGCGTGCCAAGTGGTTTAGCAATGCTCCCCAGCATTTCCCCGGCGCAATGATGGCAGCAATCTTCAGGATTGGAACCCCCCTCACAGCAAATTGCGACATAACCGGCATTGTGACGCATTGCGTCACCTTTTGACGGGGCGGGTCCTGGACCCGGGTCACGGATTGCCGTGCAAGAGGGATGCCACTCCGGCCCGGAACCGGCTACCATTCGGCGGAGAAGCCCGCCTGGGGATGGCGCGGCCGGGGAGCCTTACATGTCTGTCAGCCGTAGTGCGATCAAGAAAGAGCCCGTGGCGCGAAGCACCATGGAGCTACAGCCCTTTGTCTGGGAGGGGACCGACAAGCGGGGCGTGAAGATGAAGGGCGAGCAGGTGGCGAAGAATGCCAACCTCCTGCGTGCCGAGCTGCGCCGCCAGGGCATCATGCCCGGCGTGGTCAAGCCCAAACCCAAGCCTTTGTTCGGGGCGGCGGGCAAGGCTGTAGGGGCCAAGGACATCTCATTCTTCAGTCGCCAGATGGCGACGATGATGAAATCTGGCGTGCCGATCGTGAGCGCCCTGGAGATCATCGGCAGCGGGCATAAGAACCCGCGCATGAAGAAGCTGGTAGACGGCATCCGCACCGATATCGAGGGCGGCTCGTCACTCTATGAGGCCATCAGCAAGCATCCGGTGCAGTTCGACGAGCTGTACCGCAACCTGGTACGTGCCGGCGAAGGCGCCGGTGTGCTGGAAACCGTGCTCGATACGGTGGCTACTTATAAGGAAAACATCGAGGCCCTGAAGGGCAAGATCAAGAAGGCGCTGTTCTATCCCGCGATGGTGGTCGCCGTTGCCATCATCGTGAGCGCGATCCTGCTGATCTTCGTGGTACCCCAATTTGAAGAGGTCTTCGCAGGCTTCGGCGCAGAGTTGCCCGCGTTCACCCAGCTCATCGTGGGGGCGTCACGGTTTACCGTGTCTTACTGGTGGGTAATGTTGCTGATCGCAGGCGGAGCGTTCGCCGGCTTCATTTACACCTACAAGCGTTCGCCCAAGCTGCAACACACCATGGATCGCCTGATCCTCAAGGTGCCGGTCATCGGCGAGATCATGAACAACAGCGCCATCGCCCGCTTCGCCCGCACCACCGCCGTGACCTTCAAGGCCGGTGTGCCGCTGGTGGAGGCTCTGGGCATCGTGGCAGGCGCCACCGGCAACAAGGTGTACGAAGAAGGCGTACTGCGGATGCGCGACGACGTGTCGGTCGGTTACCCGGTCAACATGGCCATGAAGCAGATCAACCTGTTCCCGCACATGGTCATCCAGATGACCGCCATCGGCGAAGAGGCCGGTGCGCTCGATACCATGCTGTTCAAGGTGGCCGAGTACTATGAGCAGGAGGTCAACAATGCCGTGGACGCCCTGAGCAGCCTGTTGGAACCGATGATCATGGTGTTCATTGGTACCATCGTCGGCGGCATGGTGATCGGCATGTACCTGCCCATCTTCAAACTCGGCGCCGTCGTCGGCTAAGGTAACCATGGCATTTCTAGACCAGCATCCCGGCCTCGGCTATCCCGCCGCGGCCGCACTGGGGCTGTTGATCGGCAGCTTCCTCAACGTCGTCATCCTGCGCCTGCCCAAGCGGCTCGAATGGCAATGGAAGCGCGACGCGCGGGAAGTGCTGGAGCTGCCAGATATTTATGAGCCCCCACCGCCAGGGGTGGTGGTCGAGCCATCGCACTGCCCGCACTGCAAGCACAAGCTGTCCTGGTACGAGAACATCCCGCTGTTCAGCTGGCTGGTGTTGCGCGGGAAGTGCCGCCATTGCCATGCGCCGATTTCGATCCAGTACCCGCTGGTAGAGCTGATCACGTCACTGCTGGTGGTCGCCGGCGTGTGGCAGTTCGGCTTCGGCTGGCAGGGCTTTGGCGCCATCGTACTGAGCTGCTTCCTGGTGGCCCTGTCCGGTATCGACCTGCGCACCCAGCTGCTACCGGACCAGTTGACCCTGCCACTGATGTGGCTGGGCCTGATTGGCAGCATCGACAACCTGTACATGCCGGCCAAGCCCGCCCTGCTGGGCGCCATTGCCGGCTACCTGCTGCTGTGGTCGGTGTGGTGGCTGTTCAAGCAGATCACCGGCAAGGAAGGCATTGGCCACGGCGATTTCAAGCTGCTGGCCGCGCTGGGCGCCTGGTGCGGGTTGAAGGGCATCCTGCCCATCATCCTGCTGTCGTCGGTGGTGGGTGCCATCATCGGCTCGATCTGGCTGTACTCGCGGGGACGCGACCGCGCCACCCCGATCCCGTTTGGGCCCTACCTGGCCGTTGCCGGCTGGATCGTGTTCATGTGGGGCGAGCCGTTGATCAACGCCTACCTGAGAATGTCCGGCCTGCGCTGAGGACAGCGATGAGCCAGTTCGTGATTGGATTGACCGGCGGCGTGGCCGCCGGCAAGACCGAGGTGACCCGGCGCTTCGAGGCGCTGGGCATCACCATCGCCGATGCCGACGTGGCCGCCCGTGCCGTGGTGGCCCCTGGCAGCGATGGCCTGGCCCGGATCGTGGCGCACTTTGGTTCCGGAATCCTGCTGGCCGATGGCCAGCTTGACCGCGTCGCGCTGCGTGAGCGCATCTTCAGCTCCGCCCAAGAGCGGCAGGCGCTGGAAGCCATTACCCACCCTGCCATTCGGGAGCTGCTGCGGCAGACCTGTGAGCAGGCGCAAAGCCCATATGCCATCGCGGCCATCCCCCTGTTGACCGAGGCCGGCGGCCGCCAGCAATACCCATGGCTGGACCGGATCCTGGTGGTGGATGCGCCGGTGGCGGTACAGCATGCGCGGCTGATGCAGCGCGATGGCACCACGGCCGATCTGGCCGACCGCATGATTGCCGCGCAGGCCAGCCGCGAGGAACGCCTGGCGCTGGCGGATGACGTGGTGGTCAATGATGGTCACCCGGACCATCTGCAGGCGGAAGTGGAACGCCTGGATCGGATCTACAGGAAGGCCGCCGCGTAGGGACACGCCATGCGTGTCCAACGGGGTGCCAGGGCACCCGGGCATGTCGGCCTTCGTTCGGGGTTGCGTGGGACACGCATGGCGTGTCGCTACGCCGGGGCGAACGTCAGCGTGGCTACCACTCCCCGGGTTTCGCCCGGGCGCACATTGACCTGCCAGCCGTACAGATCGCACAGGCGGCTCACGATCGACAAGCCGATACCACCGCCCTGCGAGTGGCCCGCGTGGGTGCCCCTATAGCCGCGTTGGAACAGTTTGGCCGCGTCTTCGGCGCTGAGGCCGGGACCGCTGTCGATCACTTCAACCCGGTTGCCGGTGACCAGCACCCGTACCGAGCCTTCCTGCGAATACTTCACGGCGTTGCCGATCAGGTTGCCCAGGGCCACCGACAGTGCTGATTCCGGGGCATCGACGACCAGTTCGCGGTCGCCCTCCAACACCAGCTCCAGCGGCTTGCCGCCCAGCTGGGCGCGGTGCGAATCGAGCAGCTGCTCGGCTACCCGCGCCACGTTGCTGCTGCCCTGCCCGCGCTCGTTGCGCGAGAGCAGCAGCAGCGAGCCGATCAGGTCGGTGCACTGCTGTTCGGCACGTTGGATGCGCTGCAGGCGCTGCAGCACCTTCGGGTCCAGGTCCGGCCTTGTCAGCAACAGCTCGGTGGCGCCGCGGATCACGGCCAGCGGCGTGCGCAGCTCGTGGCTGACGTCGGCATTGAACTCGCGGTCGCGCTGCACCACTTCGGTGAGCCGCGCCGAATAATCATCCAGCGCCTGCGCCAGCTGCCCGACTTCGTCGTCCGGGAAACGTGGCGCCAGGGGCGTGGGATCACTGGTGCCGCCCCGGTAGGCACGCAGGCGTGCGGCCAGGTCGGATACCGGCTTCATCACTTTCGAGGCCGACCACCAGCCCAGCACGAGCGAAAGTGCGCTGAACACCAGCACTGAGAAGAACAGCGCGCGGTTCAACTGCCCTTCGCCGCGCAGGCTTTCGGTCATGTCATAGGCCAGGAAGAACCACGCTTCCGGCGTCTTGCGTACGGCCAGCTTGTACGAGAACGGGTTGTTCTGCTCGTCCATGCCGGTGATGCTGTAGTTGCCGTTGGAGAACGCGGCCCACTCCGGGCGCTCCTCGCGAACCCGGTCGAACTTGTCGCTGGGGTACACGAACGCGCGGATCTGCTGAACGGGCAGATCCGGGCTGCGCGAGGGGTCGAGCTGGAAGCGGCGCGCGTACTCGTCAATGTTGCGGTTCATCACGTCTTCGACGAGCTGGTTCTCCACGCGCGCGCGGGTCCAGGTCGTAGCAAACGCGAACAGCGTCGTCAGGCAGAAACCCAACAAAACGAACGAGACGATGATGCGGCTGCGCAGCCGGCGCCGGTACGGGCCCCGGCGCCGCTCCCCCCTGCCCGTCACCGGATCAGGCTTCCGGGGCGGCGATGCGGTATCCGATGCCATGGCGGGTCTGGATCAACGGTACCTCGAACGGCTTGTCCACCACGGCGCGCAGGCCGTGGATATGCACGCGCAGCGAATCCGAATCGGGCAGCTCTTCGCCCCACACGCGGGTTTCCAGCTCCTGGCGGGTGACCACGGCCGGGGCCGCTTCCATCAACGCCTGGAGGATCTTCAGCGCGGTGGGGTTGAGCTGCAGCAGCTTGCCCTGCCGGCGAACCTCGAGGGTATCGAGGTTGTATTCCAGGTCGCCGGTTTCCAGCACCCGGGTCTGCACGCCCTTGCCGCGACGCGACAGGGCGTTCAGACGCACTTCCACTTCCTGTAGCGCGAACGGCTTGATCAGGTAGTCGTCGGCACCGGAATCGAACCCGGCCAGCTTGTTGTCCAGCGAATCCCGTGCGGTCAGCATGAGCACCGGGGTCTGCTTGCGCGCTTCATTGCGGAGCTTGCGGCAGACCTCGATCCCATCCATGCCCGGCAGATTGAGATCCAGCACGATCGCGTCGAACTCGTGCACGACCGCCAGGTGCAGGCCGGTCACGCCGTCGGCGGCGAAGTCCACGGTGTGGCCGCGGTCTTCGAGGTAGTCGCCCAGGTTGGCGGCGATGTCGCTGTTGTCTTCAATTACAAGAATTCGCATGTGACCTCTTAAGGGATGACGTTGTGGCCCACACGCTGCGCGGTGCCAAGCTGGTGCTGGGCAGACGTCTTGTCCCGCTCGCGCTGGGCCACGGTCCTGCACTGCGTGGTTGCACGGTGTGAGCCGGTCGACTTTTCGCGGGTGCAGATCTGGCGACTATCTTCGCGCGCTTTCGTCAAAACGGTGTTCACAAGTTGTTGGTCGTTGTAGAGCTCGGTCTTGGCGACGTCGGTGATGGTGGCCTGGTCTGGGTACTGGTCCAGCACGCCACGCATGCGGCCCAAGGCCTCGCGGACCCGGCTGCGGTCTTCAAGGGTGAGCTCTGAATAGGTCTCGCCGTCGTTCATTTCGACGTCGATGCGCTGCATCTGCTCTGCCAGCGGCTTGCCACGGGCAAACACTTCGGCCTGCGGCGCTGCCTGGGTGGTGCCCAATGCCAGCAGGAGGGCCGCGGTCCCGGCGGCCAGAATCACTCGCTTCATTTCAACCAATCCTTAGTCAACTGAACGGAACGCCGAATGTATCCCCCTCGCCTTCACCTCAGCAAGTGAGCGATGGCACGGGAAGAAAAAGGCCCAGACGGATCCCGCCTGGGCCTGAAGTCATTCCCGATTACCGTTATCTGCTGAGGAGGGCAGAGCTGCGGTTCGTTGAAGGCTACGCGGAGGGCGATTAAACCGGTGTTAAAACCGGCATACCGACCCGAAATAAAATTCATGCCTTTGATTTTGCTGGCTTTTTCGCAGACACCTGCCCAGCCACGTGTTCGATGATGCGCCCGGCCAGGTCGTCTTGGCTGATCCCCTCGATCCCTTCCAGGCCGGGAGTGGAATTGACCTCCAGCACCAGCGGGCCCCGGCTGGAGCGGATCAGGTCCACCCCGGCCACCCCCAGCCCCAGCGCCCTGGCCGAACGCACCGCCACCTGCTGCTCCGCGCGGGTGGCCTTGGCCACGCGGGCGCTGCCGCCCGCGTGCAGGTTGGAGCGGAAGTCGCCGTCCGGGGCCTGGCGTTGCATGGCGGCCACCACGTGGTCACCTACCACCAGGCAGCGCAGGTCGGCGCCCTGCGCTTCACCGATGAACTCCTGCATCAGGAAGTTGGCATACAGCCCGCGCAGGGCTTCGACGATGCCGCGCGAGGCACTGGCCTTCTCGGTCAGGATCACCCCTCGCCCCTGGGTGCCTTCGTTGAGCTTCACCACGTGGGGCGGCGGGCCGAGCATCGAGAGCAGGTCCACGGTGTCATCGGGGTTGTCGCCAAACACCGTGACCGGCATGTCGATGCCCTTGGAGGCCAGGATCTGGTGCGCGCGCAGCTTGTCGCGGGCGCGCAGGATGGCGTCGGAGGGGTTTGGAGTAACCGCCCCCATCATTTCGAACTGGCGGAGCACGGCAGTGCCATAGCGGGTCACCGAGGCGCCGATGCGGGGGATGACTGCGTCCACCCCGGTAATGGGCCGGCCTTTGTAATGCATGGTGAAGCCGTCGGCGGCGATACGCATGTAGCAGCGCAGTGGGTCGAGCACGCGCACGGTGTGCCCGCGCGAACGCGCCGCGTCCACCAGCCGCCGCGTGGAGTACAGCTTGCTGTTGCGGGAAAGGATGGCCAGTTTCATCGCGGCATGGGTGGGTGGGGAAAGCGCGAAGCATAGCGTGCAGGGGTCGCGTGCAGATGACGGCGTGCCGATGCGCCTGCATCTGAACACTTCAGCGCGCGGGCCGCCTGTATGCGCGACCTGTCTCTCCGTCCTCACTTCTTCGGGTTACCGCCCTCACGACGCGCCGCGTAGCGTCGAGCGCATCAGATCGCCGAACGATGCCCACGATGTCGGCCTACCCACCCACGCAGCGGCGCACGCCGCTGCCATCCAGGAGTTACCCCCCGATGTTCATGCACAACAAACGCCTCATGTATACGGTCCACGTCGAACGCCCCGACCCCATCCTTGCCGCGCTGCTGCTGGAGCAGTTCGGTGGTCCGCAGGGCGAGCTCGCCGCGGCCATGCGCTACTTCACCCAGGCGCTGGCCGAGGAAGACGCCGGCCGCAAGGACCTGCTGCTGGACGTGGCCACCGAGGAACTGAGCCATCTGGAGATCATCGGCTCGATCATCGCGATGCTCAACAAAGGCGTCAAAGGCGAGCTCTCCGAAGGCATGATCGAAGCAATCGAGATGCGCGGGCTGACCCAGAACAGCACCAGCCATACCCAGTCCATCCTGTATGGCGGCGGGCCGGCGCTGGTCAACTCCAGCGGCGTACCGTGGAGTGCGGCCTACATCGATTCGATCGGTGATCCCACCGCCGACCTGCGTTCGAACATAGCGGCCGAGTCGCGCGCCAAGATCGTGTACGAGCGCCTGATCAACGTGACCGACGATGCGGGCATCAAGGACGCGCTGCGCTTCCTGATGACCCGCGAAATCGCCCACCAGAAGTCATTCGAGAAGGCGCTGTACGCCATTGAACCCAACTTCCCGCCGGGCAAGCTGCCGGGTGACCCGGAGTTCACCGACGTGTACATGGACATGTCGCAGGGCGATGGCGATGTGGAAGGCCCTTGGAACAGCGGCAAGCAGTGGACCGTGGTGTCCTCACGCGATGAGCAGTACGCGTTGGACGGCGGCGACGGCGACGCCAGCGTCGATGGGCTCACCGAAGCCCAGCAGGACGCGCTGGACGCGCTGGCGGCCCGCACCGCGTCCGACCCCGATGCCGATCCGCTGACCGGTGCCGAGCTCGGCGCGGGCCGCGCTCGCGGTGAAGAGCCTGCCGACGCGTTGCCGGGTTGAGCGTGATGCAGTGGATCGGCGGCTTCGAGGGCGCCGACCACGCCGCAGGGGTGTCAGCAGAATGTACGAGGGCGCGTAGCATCGTGTATCCGGTCTTCACGATGCTACGCGTATGCGTAACAGCCACGCTTCTAGTGTTTCACCAAGGTACGACGCCCTTGTTCAAGCAGCCGGGAGATGCAGGTGGATCAGAAGAGTGCGATGGAGGGGGTCACGGCCCGATGGCCTGACCGTATCTGGGTGGTACGCCACGGGCAGAGCGCCGGCAACGTGGCGCGGGATCATGCCGAAGCCGAAGGCATCGCGCTGATCGAACTGGAGCACCGCGACGCCGATGTGCCGCTGTCCCCGCTGGGTGAACGCCAGTCGGCCGCACTGGGCGACTGGGTCAGGAAGATGCCGGAGGGTGATCGTCCTACGGTCGTGCTGGTGTCCCCTTACGTCCGCGCACGCCAGACCGCTGAAGCGGTTGCTGCGGTGCTGGAGCATTCCCGGAACACGGTGATCGTGGATGAACGCCTGCGCGAGAAGGAGTTCGGGGTGTTGGACCGATACACCTCCTCCGGCATCATCGCAAAGTTCCCAGAGCTGTCCGAGCAGCGCAAGCTGGTGGGCAAGTTCTATTTCAGGCCGCCCGGCGGTGAGAGCTGGTGCGATGTGATCCTGCGCCTGCGTGGCGTGATCGCCGACCTGCAGCGCAGCCATGTGGGCGCCAACGTCATGGTGGTGGGCCATCAGGTGATCGTGAACTGCATGCGCTACCTGTTGGAAGGCCTGGATGAGCGCGCGATTCTTGATATCGACCGCCAAGGCGATGTACCCAACTGCGGGGTGACCGAATACAGGGCCTCCGCCACCGGCGAGGCGCTGGAACTGGTGACCACCAATTTCGTACCTGCCGAGCTCGCAGAGCAGGGTCGCACCGGTGCACCTGACGCTCCGGCGGGAGCGCGCTGACATGCACACGCCCGCCGTTCGCCAGCTTACGCCCGCTGCACTGCAGGTGATGCCGCTGCCCGCACCTGGCACGGATAAGGAAGATCGGGGCCGGCTCTGCGTCGTGGGCGGTTCGGTGCAGGTGCCAGGCGCGGCGCTGCTCGCGGCCGAGGCTGCCCTGCGTGCAGGCGCGGGCAAGCTGCAGATCGCCACGGTCCGGTCCTGCACGACCGCACTGGGCGTGGCGGTTCCCGAGGCGCTTGTCATCGGCCTGCCCGAGGATGCCAGCGGCGAGATCGCGCCGGGCAGCCCTGCGCTTCACCAGGCACTGGACCAGTGCGACGCGGTGCTGGTCGGGCCAGGCATGAGCGCAACGCCGTTTCTTGCCAGGCTCACCGCACGACTGCATCAGATGAAGGCCACCGTTGTACTCGATGCAGGAGCTCTGAACGGCGGTGTGTCGGCGGCGGGAAGCGCGCCGTTCATTCTTACTCCGCACGCGGGCGAAATGGCGTTCATGTGCGGCGGCCGCAAGGAAGATGTGGAGCGCGAGCCGCTCGAACATGCGCTGCGGATGGCGCGCGCCACCGCCAGCGTGGTGGTGCTGAAAGGGCCGCGCACCTTCATCGTCGGCCCTGATGGCGAGGTGTGGCTGCACGAAGGCGGCGGGCCTGGGCTGGGTACTTCCGGCTCGGGCGATGTGCTCGCCGGGCTCATCACAGGCTTCGCCGCGCGCGGTGCCACACCGATGGAAGCTGCGTTGTGGGGCGTCTGGACACATGGCGAGGCGGGCCGGCTGCTTGCCGAAGCGGCAGGGCCGCTGGGATTTCTCGCCAGGGAGATCTCGTCACGGGTGCCAGGAATCCTGCAGCACTTCAGCTGCGGCGGACGGTAGGCAGGACAAAGGCGTTGAGCTCGGCCAGCTTACGGTCACGGAGACGCCACACGTCGCTGTAGGCCAGTTGGGTCGGTTCGCCCCCATCACCCTCGCCCATGATCGTACCCAACGCTACAACCATATCGTCCTCGGCAATCAGGCGGTCAACGGTGAAGCGCGGCGGTGTGGCGTAAGCGGTCTTCATCCATTGCCGAACCGCTTCTTTGCCCTCCAGCGTGCTCTCGCCTACCGTCGTCCAGCGGATGTCTTCCGTGCAATGGGAGAGGAACCCTTCGTTGTCGCCCGCCACGATGGCCTCATTGGCCTGCAGCAGGACGGATTTGTTGGAACCATGCATGCGGGATACTCCGTGGGGGGCGCAAGGCGCCGACACACCATGGTCACAACAGGCAGGTTAACAACGCGCAAGGGGAATGGAAGCGAAGTGTCAGCGTGACGCGTTTGCGCTGTCGAAGGGGACGGCGAATTCTGCACGCGCTCCTGGGTTGGGATCATGCGTTCGCCGCGCCGATGAATGTTACCGGCGGTTGATTGGGATCCAACGCTACCGGCATCGCGCCGCAGCCGCAGCGGTCAGGACAGCAAAGGCCACGAAGAAAGCGATCGAAGTAACAGGCCCCCTGAGTCAAGGGGCCGCGCCGACAGGCGCGGGGATCTGGTGGCATGCCGCCACGCTCCATGGTTTGCTGCGCAAACCGTGGAGCGGGTGAAGGGAATCGAACCCTCGTCAGTAGCTTGGGAAGCTACAGCTCTACCATTGAGCTACACCCGCTTGGTGCCGGGCAAGTTTATGCGCCGGAGCGGTAAAAAGGCAACGGGCGGCGCACGGCGATGTGCCGTGTGCCGCCGGTTTCGTGCTTAGAAGCTGCCGCTCACGGTGGCAAACAGGCTGACGTCACGTGCCCGCTTCTGCGCTGCGGTGGTGCTCATGCCGATATTGCTGTTCAGGCCGAACAAGCTCATGCGGGCACCCAGCACGGCGGTGGCGTAGTTCTTGTCGAACTCCAGGCCCGGCACCCTGTACATGCCGACGTCCGGCATGGTCTGCAGCCAGGCGCTGGCCTGCTTGCCATCTTCGAACTCGTGGTCGTAGGTCACCTGCACGTACGGCTTGATGCTGCCGCCATCGAAGCGGGCCTGCCAGCCGATGCGGCCCACGGTGGAATCGGCATCCTGGTCGCCATAGCCCAGCGCAGTGGCGCTCGGGTTGGATTCCACGTAGCCATCCAGCTTGACCTGCTGCCAGATCACCGCGGCCACCGGACCGTGGCGGAAGCCGCCCTCGGTGCCGAACTCGTAACCGGCATTCAGGGCCGCAGTCAGGTTGCTGCCTTCCGGCGAACCGGTGTGGGTGCGCTCGGCCGGGCCCAGCTGCACGCGGCGGGTTACGTCGTAATCCAGCCAGCTGTAGCTGACCTGGCCGGTGACCCAGGTGTTCTCGCCGTACCAGCCTGCGAACAGGCCCAGGGTGGTGTCGGACTGGGTGAAGTCGCCCTTGCTGTTGCCGAAGTCGGCATCCATGCGACCGTAACCGGCGAAGCCGCCGACCACCATGCCGTCCTTGGCCCAGTCGATCCCGAACAGGCCGGCCGGGGCCAGGCCGTCGTACAGGTCGGCATGGTCGTAGCGCTGCATGTCGCCACGCAGGCCGCCCCACCAGCTCAGGCCATCGGCCGGGCGGCCATCCAGGTGACCGCTTACCTGATCGGCGCGCGCACGGCCCACGGTCTGCGCGGTGTGGGTCAGGATCTGCTGGTTGCGCGGGGCTTCCAGGATGGACAGCGTGTACTGGCCCAGCATCTGGTGGGTGGCGGTGGTGGGGTGCACGCCGTCGGCGAACACGTAATTGTTGGCCGCGTTCGGATTGACGTACGCGGTCGGGTTGCAGGTCAGCGACGAGGCGGTGGTGCAGGCCGGGCTGGTGACATTGACGAACCCGTAGGTGCCCGGGCTGGCGACGATTTCCTGCAGGATGTGGAACGTGTCCACCGGGATGACCTGCAGACCGGCTGCCTTCAGGCCGCCGAACAGGGCATCGTTGTAAGCCTTGGCCAGCGCGGTGCCCTGCGCCATGCCCACTGCGCCACCGGCGCGTGCGGCGGGAGTGAGGCCGATGTCGGGCAGGGTCGGCACGACGATGTACTGCGCGCCTGCATTCTTCAGGGTCCCGACAATGCCGACCTGGTCGGTCACGGCCGCGCCGAGGGTGGCCTGCAGCGGTGCACCGGCCTGGATGGCGAACAGGTCATTGGCGCCGCCCCACACGGTGTACAGCGCGTTGGCATCGGCCTTGCCGCCGTTGGCCGCCAGGTACTGCGCGGTCTGGGTCTTGAGCGAGTAGACCGGAATGGCCGGGGTGCCCGGGGCCAGGGTCTGGGTGGAATCCACGCCAACGCGCGCACCGCCGATGGCGTAGTTGTCTCCGCCCTGGCCGTTGCCGTGGGCGGTGGCATTGGTGCCGTAGTAGTCGGCCACGTGCTGCGCCCATACCCAACCCGGGTTGGTGGTGAACTGACCGGTGACCGGCTGCACGGACGCGGGCAGCAGCGGACGGAAGTAGCCCTGATCGGTCAGGCTGTCGCCGATGAAGATGGTCTTCGAATAGGGCGACTGCGCCATGGCCGGCACAGCGGCCAGGGCGATGGCCACGGCCATCATGGAACGCAGGGGACGCTTGCTGAGCAGCATGGAAAAAACTCCTTTTCTGGGTGATGACGGCCGACGTACGCCGGCGCACGGTGCCATGGTTCCACTGCCCCCCCGCGACATCACGCTGCGTTGCGGCATGGCCGGGACCCGTGCAGCCGAGGTGAGCCGGGACGGGCATCGGTGGGGGCGCAAGGGTACGCACAACCGACCGCTTTGGGGGACAATTCCGTCATGAACTTCGTCAACTTCGTGCTCAACGGCGATTGCCGCCAGCTTCCGCAACATTCCACCGTCCTGGACCTGCTGCAGGCCGAACAGCTGACCGAGCGCCGGGTAGCGGTCGAGGTCAACGGCGAGATCGTGACCCGCAGCCGCCACGCGAGTCACGTGCTGCAGGAGGGGGACGTGGTCGAGATCGTGCATGCGTTGGGTGGTGGGTGACGATCCACGGATCGCGTGCGCCGGCCAACGGGCGGGCGCTACCGGTCTGCGGCAGTGGGCTGTGTGATAATTCGCCCATGACTGCTCATTCTTCCCCCGATTCGCTGGTGATCGCCGGCAAGACCTACGCCTCCCGGCTGCTGACCGGGACCGGCAAGTTCAAGGACCTGGACGAAACCCGCACCGCCACCGAGGCGGCCCGGGCCCAGATCGTGACCGTGGCGATCCGCCGCACGAACATCGGGCAGAACCCGGGCGAGCCGAACCTGCTGGACGTGCTGCCGCCGGACCGCTACACCATCCTGCCCAACACCGCCGGCTGCTACACCGCCGAAGATGCGGTGCGGACCTGCCGGCTGGCGCGTGAGCTGCTCGATGGCCACAACCTGACCAAGCTGGAAGTGCTGGGCGACCAGAAGACGCTTTACCCGGATGTGGTGCAGACCCTCAAGGCCGCCGAAACGCTGGTCAAGGACGGCTTCGAGGTGATGGTCTACACCTCCGATGACCCGATCCTGGCCAAGCGGCTGGAAGAGATCGGCTGCGTGGCGGTGATGCCGCTGGCCGCGCCGATCGGTTCGGGGCTGGGCATCCAGAACCGGTACAACCTGATGGAGATCATCGAGAACGCCAAGGTACCGATCATCGTCGATGCCGGGGTGGGCACCGCTTCGGATGCGGCAATCGCGATGGAGCTGGGCTGCGACGGTGTACTGATGAACACCGCCATTGCCGGCGCGCGCAACCCGGTGCTGATGGCCAGCGCGATGCGCAAGGCGGTCGAGGCCGGCCGCGAGGCGTTCCTGGCCGGGCGCATTCCGCGCAGGCGGCATGCGAACGCGTCTTCGCCGGTGGACGGGTTGATCGGCTGATGACCAATCCCTTCGACAGCGCGGGCGCCAAGGCCCCGCCCAAGCCCTTTACCGTCACCGAAGGCCGCCGCGAGGTGCGCAGCTTCGTGCTGCGCCAGGGCCGCTTCACCCCCGCCCAGCAGCGCGCGTTCGACGACCGCTGGCCGCGTTTCGGGCTGGACTTCACCGGCGAGCCGCGCGATCTCGACGCCACCTTCGGCCGCGATGCGCGCAAGGTACTGGAAATCGGCTTCGGCAACGGCGCCGCGCTGCGGTTTGCCGCGCAGCAGGACCCGAGCCGCGATTACATCGGGCTGGAAGTCCACGCGCCCGGCGTGGGCCGCCTGCTCAATGCATTGGCCGAGGACAATGCCGACCACGTGCGGCTGTACCACCACGATGCGGTGGAAGTGCTGGAAAAGGAAATCGCCGATGGCGCGCTGGATGAAGTGCGCATCTATTTCCCGGATCCGTGGCACAAGAAGCGCCACAACAAACGCCGCCTGATCCAGCCGGCGTTCGCCGACCTGCTGGTGCGCAAGCTGCGCGCAGGTGGCCGGCTGCACTGCGCGACCGACTGGGAAGACTACGCCGAGCAGATGTGGGAGGTGCTGGACGCCACCGCCGGGCTCACCAACCGCGCCGGTCCGCGCGGCCAGGTCGAGCGGCCGGAATGGCGCCCGCAGACGCACTTCGAAACCCGCGGCCAGAAGCTTGGCCACGGGGTGTGGGACCTGCTGTACGACCGTACCTGATCCCCTTCCAAGGAACCGCGTTACCCCATGGACACCACGCTGACGCTGACCACCGACATGAAGCTCGTTCTGGGGCTGGTCGGCTTCACGATGGCGATGTTCCTGTTCGAGCGCATCCGCGCCGATGTGGTAGCGCTGGTGGTGCTGGTGGTGCTGGGCGTGACCGGGCTGATCGCGCCGGAGGAAATCTTCGGCGGCTTCTCCGGTAACGCGGTGATGAGCATCATCGCCACTACCATTCTGGGTGCGGGCCTGGACCGCACCGGGGCGCTGAACCGGTTGGCCGCCTGGCTGCTGCGGCGCGGGCATGGGGTTGAGACGCGTCTGATGATGATGACCACGGCCATCGCCGGGTTGAATTCGTCTTTCATGCAGAATCCCTCGGTGATGGCGCTGTACCTGCCGGTCGCCTCGCGGCTGGTGGCGCGCACCGGGCTTACCCTGCAGCGCCTGCTGCTGCCGATCGCCGCGGCGATCGTGATGGGCGGCGCGCTGACCATGGTCGGCAATTCGCCGCTGATCCTGCTCAACGATCTGCTGGCCTCGGCCAACAACAACCTGCCGTCCGGCCTGGCGACCATCGAGCCGCTGCGCATGTTCGCGCCGCTGCCGATCGGTGTGGCGCTGCTGGCCGCGTCGTTGCTGTACTTCCGCTACTTCGGCGACCGCAAGCTGGTGGAAGAAGAGACGCTGGCCAATGACGGCGTCACCCCGGCCCGCACCGAAAGCTACTTCGCCAAGACCTACGGGATCGAGGGCGATGTATTCGAGCTGGTGGTCAGCGCCGAAAGCCCGCTGGTCGGCATGACCCTGGGCGAAGCCGAAAACCTGCACGATGCCCCGCTGATGCTGGCGCTCAAGACCGGCAACGACACCCGCCTGGCGCCGCCCGCGGAGATGCGCATCTGGGTGGGCAGCGTGCTGGGCGTGATGGGCAGCCGCCAGCAGGTGGGCGATTTTGCCCAGAACCAGTTCCTGCGCATGTCCTCGCGGCTGAAGCACCTGGGTGACCTGTTCAACCCCAGCCGCGCGGGGATTTCCGAAGCGGTGATTCCGCCCACCTCCGAAGTGATCGGCAAGAGCGCCTCGGACCTGCGCCTGCGCAAGCAGCGCGGCATCAGCCTGCTGGCGATCAACCGCGACAAGCAGGTAATCCGCGAAGACGTGCGCAACGTGCCGCTGCGCGCCGGCGACATGCTGGTGTTCCACAGCATCTGGACCGATCTGGCGCAGGCCGCCAAGAGCCGCGACTTCGTGGTGGTGACGGATTACCCGAAGGGCGAGCAGCGCCCGCACAAGTTCAAGATCGCCATGTCGATCTTCGCCATCACCATCCTGATCGCGCTGACCTCCAGGCTGCCGGTGGCGCTGACCCTGATGACCGGCGTTGCCGGCATGCTGCTCACCGGCGTGCTGCGCATGGACGAGGCCTACGCCTCGATCAACTGGAAAACGGTGTTCATGATGGCCGGGCTGATTCCGCTCGGCTGGGCGATGGACAGCAGCGGCGCGGCAGCCTGGGTGGCCGGCCATACGATCGACCGCCTGCCTACCGGCATTCCGGTGTGGGTGCTGGAGATCGCGTTGGCGTTGTTGACCACCGTGTTCTCGCTGGTGATCAGCCACGTAGGCGCGACCATCGTGATGGTGCCCATTGCGGTGAACCTGGCGTTGGCGGCCGGCGGCAGCCCGACCGCGTTTGCGTTGATCGTGGCGCTGTCGGCGTCCAACAATCTCATGACCGCGTCCAACCCGGTGATTTCCATGATCACCGGCCCGGCCAATTACACGCCGCGCGAGTTGTGGCGGGTGGGTGCGCCGTTGTCGATGATCTACACCATTGTGGTGGTGGCGATGATCAACGTGATGTTTTGAGGCGTGTATCGACCAACGGTCGATACCTGCCGTTTACCGGCAACGGATAAATGCCGACCACTGACCGGCAACGGGTAGATGCCGACCGTTGGTCGGCATTGGCTCAGGCGAGGAATACCTGGCCGTCGCGCACATCGAGCGCAACCGCACGCAACCGGTCGCCCTTGCAGGGGCCGGCCACGCAGCTGCCGTCAGCCAGCGAGAACGAGGCACCGTGCGCGGCGCAGACCAGATCGCCCGCCTTGCTCTTGAGGAACTGCCCCGGCGCCCAGTCCAGCCGCCGCCCGGCATGCGGGCAGATGTTCAGCCAGCCGCGCACGTCGTCACCCTCGCGGTACAGCACCACCGACTCGTGGTCGCCGTCAATGCATGCTTCGGCTTCGGCGAACCCCTCGTCGGCAATACGTTCCAGCGCGATCAGGGCAGTGGCGGAAGCATCGGAAACGGACATGACAACGCGATCCTTGATGAGGCACGCAATTGTCGCATGCCGTCATGTCGCTGGCTCCGGGATGAACACAAGCCATTGATTTAAAATAACCAACGGCGGTGTTTAACGACTTTTTCACTCAACCGGGCGGCGCTGACGGGATACTGGCGGCTCGCTGACTTCAGCCAAAGAACCGTCATGTACAACCGCTTCCAGTTCAACCAGTTCCGCTCCCTGTTTGCGCCGCGCAAGCCGCGTCATCCGTTGGTGCGCGTTGCGGTGGGCCTGTTGGGTTTGGCCATCCTGGCTGCCCTGGTGTTCGTGGGCGTGTTCGTGGGGGCGGCAATGATCATCGCAGGCGTTGCGTGGAAGCTGCTCGCCTCGCGCAAGCAGTCTGTCCGTGCGGCTGATCCGCAGGTGGTGGAAGGCGAATACCGCGTGGTGCGCAAGCAGGCCTTGCCGTTGTCCCACTGAGATCATGGCGGTCGTGCCGACTGCTGGCCGGCAACCCGGCTTTTAGTGGGCAGCGCGCCGGAATACACTCGTGCGACCCCTTTCCATAGGACGCGCGCATGTCTGATGTAATCCCGGCCCCCGAGCAACCCCGTATTCCGGTCGCCGGTGGCGGAACGTTTCCGGTCCGCCGCATCTACTGTGTCGGGCGCAATTTCGCCGATCATGCCAGGGAAATGGGCGCTGCCGTGCCCGCCACCGATGACCGCGGCCGGCCGATGTTCTTCAGCAAGCCGGCCGATGCGATCGTGGTCGGCCATGACGATGTGATCCCCTACCCGCCTTCCACCCAGGACCTGCACCATGAAGTGGAGCTGGTGGTGGCGATTGGCCGTGACGCGCCTGCCGGCGAGCTGCCGGTGGAACAGGCCGAGGCGCTGGTGTTCGGCTATGGCGTGGGGCTGGACCTGACCCGCCGCGACCTTCAGGCCGCCGCCAAGGCCAAGGGCCACCCATGGGATTCGGCCAAGGGCTTCGACCATTCCGCGCCGGTCAGCGAACTGGTACCGGCCGGTGAAGTAGGCGACCTTGCCGCACTCAACCTGTCGCTGGAGATCAATGGTGAAGTGCGCCAGCAATCGCTGCTGGACCAGATGATCTGGAACGTGCCGGAGATCCTGCACGAGCTGTCCAAGCTGTGGGCGCTGCGCGCCGGTGACCTGGTGTTCATGGGCACGCCGGCGGGGGTAGCCGCACTCAAGCCAGGCGATCGCTTCAGCGCGCGTCTGGAAAACGTCGCGGAGCGGCACGGCATCATCGCCGGATGACGACAGACGCTGCGTTACGCTGCGCCGGTCTTTGATACCCCCGTTACAGGAGAACCCGATGGGAATGCTGACTGAGTTCAAGGAATTTGCCATGCGTGGCAACGTCATCGACCTGGCGGTCGGTGTGGTCATCGGTGCTGCGTTCGGCAAGATCGTCACCGCGCTGGTGGACAAGATCATCATGCCGCCGCTGGGCTGGCTGATCGGTCGAGTGGATTTCTCCGAACTGGCGTGGACACTGGCGCCGGCGCGGCTCGGCCCGGATGGGCAGGAAATTCCTGCGGTGGTGATCGGCTACGGTGATTTCCTCAACACGCTGGTGCAGTTCATCATCGTGGCGTTCGCGATATTCATGGTGATCAAGGTGATCAACCGCCTGGCCCGCAAGAAGGAAGCGGCACCGGCGGCGCCGAAGGAAGAGATCGTGCTGCTGCGCGAGATCCGCGACAACCTGAAAAAGTAGGATCGGGTTGGCGGGTAGGCGACGACCGTTGGTCGTCGCCCTGCCCACCGGTGGAAAACAGCATTCGCCCAACCATGACCTCCCGCCCATGTGCGGCGCGGGCAGGCTGCTAAGCTCGGGGGCTTCCGCCCTGTTCCCCCGGAGTCCGTCCCATGCGTCGCCGCGTCCTTGCCATCGCATCTTCCCTCGCCCTGCTGGCCGCGCCGGCCTTCGCCGCGACGGGCACCACCACCCTGCCGCCGAAATCGCTGGCCACCGCCGCTGAACTGCGCGAGCAGGCCCTGAAGGATGACACGGGCTGGAAGGTGGTCGAATCGTTGACGACCGAAATCGGCCCGCGGATTGCCGGCAGCGAGGCCGATGCCCGCGCGGTAGCCTGGGCTGAAGCCAAGTTCAAGGCGCTGGGTTTTGACAAGGTGTGGAAAGAGCCGGTGACCTTCCCCAAGTGGGAACGCCGCAGTGAACATGCCCAGGTGGTGGGCAGGCACGCACAGCCGCTGAGCATCACCGCGTTGGGCGGCAGCCCGGGCGGCACGGTCGAGGCCGAGGTGGTGCGCTTCGCCGACCTGGCCGCGCTGCAGGCCGCGCCGGAAGGCTCGCTCAAGGGCAAGATCGCCTTCGTGGATTACCAGATGACCGCGTACCGCGATGGCCGCGACTACGGCAAGGGCGGCGCGGTGCGCAGCAAGGGCCCGTCCGAAGCGATCCGCAAGGGCGCGGTCGGCTTTGTGATGCGTTCGGCGGGCACCGATTCGCACCGCGTCCCGCATACCGGCATCACCCGCTTCGACGACGGTCTGACTCCGGTGCCGTCGGCGGCGCTGTCGGTGCCCGACGCCAACCAGCTGGCGCGGCTGGTCGCAATGGGCCCGACCAAGGTGAAGCTCAGCCTCGATTGCGGTTGGGATGGCACGGCCACGTCGTACAACGTGATCGGTGAGATCACCGGGCGCAGCCTGCCCAAGGAAGTGGTGGTGATTGGTGGCCACCTTGATTCGTGGGACCTGGGCACCGGCGCGATCGATGACGGTGCCGGCGTGGCGCTGACCATGGCCGCCGGCCACTTGATCGGCCAACTCAAGCAGGCGCCCAAGCGCACCATCCGTGTGGTGGCCTTCGCCAACGAGGAGCAGGGTCTGTATGGCGGCAAGGCGTATGCCGAAGCGCATGCCAAGGACATCGTGCTGCACCAGCTGGCCGCCGAGAGTGACTTCGGCGCCGGCCGCATCTATGCGTTCAACACCGGCTCGCCGAACCCGGAAGGCTCGCGCGGGGCGACCGCCCAGATTGCCGACGTGCTCAAGCCGTTGGGCATCGAGTATGCCCCGGACAAGGGTGGCCCGGGCCCGGACATCGGCCCGCTGGCCGCCAAGGGTGGCGCGTGGGCGTGGCTGGCACAGGACGGAACCGACTACTTCAACCTGCACCATACCGCCGACGACACGCTGGACAAGATCGAGCCGGCGGCGCTGGCGCAGAACGTGGCGGCATACACGGTGTTCGCCTACCTGGCCGCCGAAGCCGATGGAACTTTCGGTAGTGAAGCCAAGGCCACTACCCCGCCGAATGAATGACGGCGGGTAACCCGGTCATCCGGTAGCAGCGGACCGTGGGTCCGCTGCTACGGCCCCTATCGCACCCACACCGTGCTGGCAGGCAGCGTCATGTTGTCCGGGCGATACACCGGATCCCTGCCTGCGCCGCGCGAGGCTTCGTAATCGCGTAGCGCGGCCAGCGCCGGCTTCTGCAACAGCAGAAGCGCAATGATATTGAGCCAGGTCATCAGGCCTACGCCGATATCACCCAGTGACCATGCCACGGTGGCGCTGTTCAACGCCGAATACAGCATGGCGCACAGGAAGCCCAGCCGGAACAACGCCATTACCCACGGCGAGTTGCGGTTGCGCAACAGGTACACCACGTTGGTTTCCGCCGTGTAATACAGCGCCAGGATGGTGGTGAAGGCGAAGGGCAGAATCGCCAGGGCGATGAATGAACGCCCGAACCCCGGCAGCGCTGTCTCCACCGCCTGCTGTACGAAACGAGGCCCCGCCTCCAGCCCGGGCACGTTGGCCACGATCCACTGCGCGGGTGCGCCTGGGTCATACACGTTGTAGGTGCCGGCCGACAGGATCAGGAAGGCGGTGGCACTGCATACCACCATGGTGTCGATGTACACCGAACACGCCTGCACCAGGCCCTGCTTGACCGGGTGCGACACCTCCGCCGCCGCGGCCGGATGTGCGCCGCTGCCCATGCCGGCTTCGTTGGACATCACACCGCGGCGCACGCCCCACTGGATGGCCGTGCCGATCATCGCGCCGAACGCGGCATCCTGCCCGAAGGCACTGCGCAGGATGATGCTGAACATCTCCGGCACCGCATCCAGGTTCAGAACCATCACCACGGCAGCCACGACCAGGTAGCCCAGCGCCATGAACGGCACGATGACCTGCGCAACCTGGGCAATGCGGCGTACGCCACCGAAGATGACCATCGCCACTACGGTGCCGATGCCTGCGGCGGTGATCCAGTCCGGTGCTCCCCATGCCTCATCCAGCGCGCTTACCATCGCGTTGGACTGGGTGCCGGGCAGCAGCAGCCCGCAACCGATCACCGTGCTGAGGGCGAACAACACCGCGTACCAGCGTTTGCCCAGGCCTTTCTCGATGTAGTACGCCGGGCCACCACGGTACATGCCGTTACTGTCGCGCTGCTTGTAGATCTGCGCCAGGGTCGATTCGACGAAAGCGCTGGACGCCCCCAGGAAGGCGACGATCCACATCCAGAAAATGGCACCCGGCCCACCGTAGGCAATCGCCATTGCCACGCCGGCGATGTTACCCACGCCGACACGACTGGACAGCGACATGCTCAATGCCTGGAACGAAGACACGCCCGCGACGGAACTGCGCCCCTGGAACATCAGCTTGAGCATCTGTGGCAGGCCACGCAGCTGGATGAAACGGGTGCGCACGCTGAAATACAGGCCCACCAGCAGGCACAAGCCGACCAGCGCCGGGCTCCAGACGATGCCCAGCAGGCGGGCAACGATGTCATCGAGGCCCATCAGAAGAACATGCCCAGGGCGACCTGCGGATTGATGTAGCTGCCGGTGTTGCGGCCGGCCACGGTGAACTCCACCCCGGCAATCAGCCCGACATTGGGACTGAAGTGGTACTGCACCGCAGGCGCGAGGGTGACATTGCGGCTGCCGGGAAGACGCTCATCGATGCGCTGCATGGTGCCATCGGCAGCGGGTGCGTAACCGCTGAGCTGGCGGTCGCTCTGCCGACTGATGGCGAACTCGAACACGCCCACCCACTTCGAATTGAAGCTGTACTCGCCGGCGGCCGAGAGGCCGAGCAGCGACCCCGGGGCGACGTTGCCGCGGAAGCCATCGGGGGTCCCGTACACGCTGTGATCGTTGATCGCCACGCGCGCCGGGGCGGGGCTGGCACTCAGCTGCCCGCGCCAGCGCAGCGGGCGGCCGTTGGGCAGCCACACCACCTGCTGCATGCCCAGCCCGAAGGTGGTGCGCTGCACGCCATCGCCCTGGGCGTTGAGCGGGTTGCCATCGATGCGGTCATAGCTGCCGGTGGCGTAACGCTGGCTCAGCGAGACCGACATCGCCGGGCGGGTGCCGTCTTCGTTCGGTGCCTGCAGCAGGTACTGAACCATGGCAGTGGTATCACCGGCACGGAAACCGCGGCTGCGGTCGCTGCCGGTCTCGGCGCGCGAAGCGCTGAGGTTGACCTGGGCGGTCACGCGCTGGCCGAGGCCGTAGGCGATCGGCACCACGGTCAGCCACGCGGCACTGCGGCCATCGCTGTCATGCCGGCGGCCTTCGCCGTCGAAGTGGCGATCACTGTCGATGCGGACCAGGTAGGGCTCGATGAACAGGTTCCCTTTCGGCAGACCGGCGGGGTTGGGGGTGATCAGCGGGCCCATGAAATTGACGCCATCGAGCGAGTGCTCGGCAGCCTGGGCGGCAGCGGGCAGCAGGCCGGCGATCAGGGCGAAGGAAATCGGGCGCAGGAAACGCAGCGCATCGAATGTCATGGAATGCCTCCTCGGTGGCAGAGTGATGCGGCAGGCCAATCCGCCGCACCGGCAATCTGCACAGGAAGTCATCTCGGAAAAATCGGTAAATCACGCGAATCTTGTGTTCTGTGCGCGGGCGCACACAGGAAAATGCCTATCGCGCCAACGCTGTTTTTCAGCAGGTTTCCCGCATGGAATGCGCTTCCGGATTTTCATCCCCGGCGGCCCGGAACGTCAGCGAGCGCGGCCGCTTCGGCGGCGGATACGCGGGACCGACGTGTCGCACTCCGACCATGCGCGCTGCGATCGGGCATAAAAAAAGCCCGGCCAAGCGGCCGGGCTACCGGGATTCATCACACCCCACGCGGTGAGCGCCACGGAACAGACCGTGATCCGGACAACGGCGCCGCACTGGGTGGGTGTCTCTCCTCACCTACACAGTACGGCGCCGCGTTGCACTGTGACGCAGCGCGAGAGCGGCGCACCATGCGAAAAATCCGAATCCACTGTAGGCACGACTTCATTGGAGACGTCGATCACATCACGCAGGGCAGCGCGCAAGCGTTACCCGAAGTTACCGTTGTGCATACCAGTGCGACAGCAACACAGCGGTGGCCGATGCGACGTTGAGGCTCTCCACCGCGCCACTGCCGGGAATGGATACCTGCATGTCGCAGGTCTGTGCCAGCGCCCGGTCCATGCCCTCGCCTTCAGCGCCCATCACATAGACCAGGCGCGCAGGCAATGGGGTCCTGAACAGATCCGCGCCGCCTTCCACCAGCGTGGCGGCAAGGCCAAAGCCGCCGGCACGCAGTGCGTCCATTGCCTGCGGCAGCGCCGGCAGCCGCACCAACGGCACCGCTTCGGCGCCGCCTTCTGCCACGCGTGCCGCCGCACCGGACAACGCCAGCGTGGAATCGGGCGGCAACAGCAGGCCGGCCACGCCGAAGTGCGCGGCCGAACGCAGGATGGCGCCGAAGTTGTGCGGGTTGCCCACGCCATCCAGCCACAGCGCCAGCGCCGGTTTGTCGGCTGGCAGACCAGCCAGCCATGTACCCAGTTCCAGCATCGGGGCGCGCAGCACGTCAGCCACGACGCCTTCGTGATGGGTAGTGGCGGCGAGTTTGTTGAGGTCGCCCTCTTCCACCACGCGGTAGCCCACGCGGTTGGCCACGCACCACTTCAGCAGCGGCTGCAGGCGCGGAATCAACGCCTCGGCCAGGTACAGCTTGCGCAGTGCCTGCGGCCGGCGCTCGAACAGCGCCTGCACGGCGTTCCAGCCATACAGGCGCAGCTCGTCGTTACCGCGCCCCGGCGGTGGCGGGCTGCCGCCTTCGCGCGGCGGCAGCGGAGTGGCCCGCGGCGGTCGCGACGACGGGCGGCGGGCGTTCTTCCAGGGATCATTCACTACGGGACTGCTCCAGCTTGCGGTGACGCCAGAAATCGGCGTTCTTGATGCCCAGGGCATCGGGGTCGAAGGTCGGATCCAGACCGAGCTTCTTCTGGCGCTCGTAATCGCGCAGGGCGATCAGGGCCGGCTTCTGCACGATCAGGATGGCGATGATGTTCAACCACGCCATCAGGCCCACGCCGATGTCGCCCAGCGCCCAGGCCATCTTGGCGTTGTGGAAAGCACCGAACACCACCATGCCGATGATGCCCAGGCGCAGCGCCAGCACGGTGAGCGGGCGCTTGCGGTTGTGGTTGATGTAGCTGAGGTTGGTTTCGGCCATGTAGTAATAGGCCATGATGGTGGTGAAGGCGAAGAAGAAGATCGCCAGGGCCACGAAGCCCGAACCCCAGCCCGGCAGCACGGTTTCCACCGCCGCCTGCGCGTAGCCCGCCCCTTCGGCCACACCGGCCAGGCCGGCGAACACCGGCTCGGCGCCGGGCGTGGGCGAATACACGTTGTAGGTACCGGCCGCCAGGATCAGGAAGGCAGTGGCGGTGCACACCATCATGGTGTCGAAGTAGATGGCGAAGGCCTGCACGTAACCCTGCTTGGCCGGATGCGAGACTTCCGACGCCGCCGCCGCATGCGGGCCGGTACCCTGGCCGGCTTCATTGGCGTAGATGCCGCGCTTGACGCCCCACTCCACCGCCAGGCCCATCATCGCGCCGAACGCAGCATGCGCACCGAACGCACTGCTGAACACGGTGCGGAACATGTCCGGCACGCGCTCGTAGTTGAGGATCATGATGATGATGGCCATCAGGATGAATCCGGCGGCCATGAACGGCACCACCACTTCGGCGAAGTTGGCGATGCGCTTGACGCCGCCGAAGATCACCACGCCCAGCAGCAGGGCGACCACGACGCCGATGCCCAGCTTCAGCGCCTGCACCGATTCCATGCCCATGAACTGGCCATCCAGCGGTCCGCACAGGGCACCGCCGCGGCAGGAGTTGATGATGCTGTCGGCGATGGCATTGGCCTGGACACCCGGCATCAGGAAGCCGGCGGCCACGATGGTGGCCATGGCAAACGCCATCGCGTACCACTTCAGGCCCATGGCTTTTTCGATGTAGTAGGCCGGGCCGCCACGGTAGCGGCCTTCGGCATCCTTGGTCTTGTAGATCTGCGCCAGGGTGCATTCCACGTACGAGGTGGAGGCACCGAGGAAGCCCATCACCCACATCCAGAAGATCGCACCGGGGCCACCGAAGGCGATGGCAGTGGCCACGCCGGCGATATTGCCGATACCCATGCGGCCGGCCATGGACATGGCCAGGGCCTGGAATGAAGAAACACCGGCCTCGGACTTTTCGCCCTGCACGGTAAGCCGGCACATTTCGAAGAAGCCGCGCAGCTGCATGAAGCGGGTGCGTACGCTGAAGAACAGGCCGGCAGCCAGGCACAGGAAAATGAGTGCCTTGCTCCAGATGATGCCATTGATGAATTCAACTACTGCTTCCACGCGCTCTCTCCAGTCGGCGGAAAATGAAGGACGTCCCGTCGGCTGGAAGGGACCGGGTCGATTCTCCACGATCGCGCGCCAGCCCGATAGGGCCGATATTCGGCATCGGGCGCCACGCCACGACCAACGGTCGTGGCATACCCGGGTCAGCGCCGCGCGGTCGCGGCACACCGGCGTGCGGGGTGCCCGACGCCGGTAGGTCCCGACCGTTGGTCGGGACGCGGCCGGCCGTCAGGGCGTCCGTTCACGCACCCGGGCAAACCGCCTCAGATCATGCAACTGGCCGCGCTTGAAGACCGCACAGCGGGCGGTGCCCTCTTCCTGGAACCCGTTGCCCAGCAGCACCCGGGCCGAGCCTTCGTTGAAATCCAGCACGTCGGCCTGCAGCCTGAACAGGCGCAGTTCGTCCATCACCCAAGGGACGAACAGGCCCACCACGCGGGTCATCCAGCCCTGCCCCCAGTACGCGCGGCCCAGCCAGTAACCCAGCTCGGCGGTGTGAACGCGCTCGGCCACGCCCGGCTGGGCGCCAATGCTGCCGCAGGCGCAGCCGTCGATCTCGATGGCCAGGTTGAGCGTCCCGGGGGCCAGGATCCGGCCACCGAGGAAGGCTTCGCCGTCTTCGCGGGTGTACGGAAACGGGAAGCGGTCGCGCAGCCCGCGCGACACCGCCTCGTCATTGGCATGCTGCAGCAGCGCCTGCAGATCGCTGCTGCGCCAGGGGCGCAGCACGAATCCGGGGCCTTCCAGCCGCAGCGGCAGGTCAGGCATGGCCGCCAACCGACGGGGTGTCGGCTTCCTGCTTCTCCAGTTCACGGGCCACTGCTTCGGGCGAGCGCGTGTACGGTGCCAGCAGTGCGTAGAACGCCGGCACCACGAACAGCGACAGGAAGGTGGAGACGGTGACGCCGAAGATCACCACGATGCCAATGGTGCCGCGGCTGGCCGAACCGGGGCCACCAGCGACCACCAGCGGAATCGCACCGACGACGGTGGCGATGGAGGTCATCAGGATCGGGCGCAGGCGCACCATCGCCGATTCGACGATGGCGCGGTGCACGTCGCGCCCCTCATCGCGCAGCTGGTTGGCAAACTCGACGATCAGGATGCCGTTCTTGGCCGCCAGGCCGACCAGCATGACGATGCCGATCTGGCTGAACAGGTTGATGGTACCGCCGCTGACATACAGGCCCAACAGCGCGCCGAGCACCCCCAGCGGCACGGTGAGCATGATCACCAGCGGGTGGATGAAGCTTTCGAACTGTGCGGCCAGCACCAGGTACACCACCAGCAGGGCCATGGCGAAGGTGAGCAGCACCGCGCTGCCGGCGTTCTGGTACTCGCGCGATTCGCCCTTCCAGTCGATCTGCGCATGCTGCGGCAATTCTTCGCGTGCGGTCTGCTGGGCCCAGGCGATCGCCTCGCCGAGCGGATAACCCGGGGCGAGACCGGCGCTGATGGTGATCGCGCGCAGGCGGTTGAAGCGATTTAGGTTGCCCGCTTCGGCCACTTCGCTGAGCGTGACCAGGTTGGACAGCGGCACCAGTTCACCGCTGGTGGCACGCACGCGGATGGCGGCCAGGTCGTCGGGCGAGGCGCGGCCTTCGCGGCCGGCCTGGACCAGCACGTCATACTCTTCGCCGTTGTCGACGAAGGTGGTGACCCGGCGCGAGCCCATCATGGTTTCCAGTGCCGAACCAATCGCGGTGACCGACACACCCAGGTCGGCCGCACGCTGGCGGTCGATGTTCACCCGCATCTGCGGGCGGGTTTCCTTGTAATCCGAGTCGGGGCCGACCAGGCCGGGGTTGTCGGCCATGCGCTCGAGCATGCGGTCCCGCCACTGTGCGATTTCGGCGTATTCAGGCCCACCCAGCACAATCTGGAACGGCTGGCCGCCACTGCGCACCAGCCCGCCCCCCACCTGGGTGCGCACACGCACGCCACGGATGCCGTCCAGGTCTTTCTGCAGTTCGGCCGCTACCTCGGGGGTGGCCGTCGCGCGCTCGCGCCAGGGTTGCAGGAACACGCTGATGCGGCCGGTATGCATTTCCTCGCTGGCGCCGAAGCCACCGGGCACACGTGGATTGGCGCGCACGATCGGCTTGTCCTCGCCGACATACCCGGCCACGATCTTTTCCACTTCCTGCACCTGGCCCACGGTGTAGTCGTAGCCGGCGCCTTCCGGGCCGTCGATCATGATCTGGAACGAGCCACGGTCTTCGGCCGGGGCCAGCTCGGAGGGCAGCAGTTTCAGCAGCAGGGCGCTGGCGGCCAGCGACAGCAGCATCACTACGACATAGACCCAGATCTTGCCGACGTGCCTGTCGAGCACACGGCCATAGGCCGCCGAGACGCGGTCCAGGTTGCGGTTGATCAGCCCGTGCAGGCCGCGCGGCGGCTGGCCGGTGTGCGGCTTGAGCAGCTTGGAAGCCATCATCGGCGTGAGGGTCAGCGACACGAACGCCGACAGCGCCACGGCGGCGGCCAGGGCCACCGCCAGTTCGCGGAACAGCCGGCCGGTGTTGCCTTCGAGGAACCCGACGGGCAGGAACACGGCGACCAGCACCGCCGTAGTGGCGATGACCGCGAAGGCCACCTGCGCCGTGCCCCGCTTGGAGGCCACCAGTGGCGGCTCGCCCAGGTCGATGCGGCGCTGCACGTTTTCGACCACCACAATGGCGTCGTCCACTACCAGGCCGATACACAGCACCAGTGCGAGCAGGGTGAGCAGGTTGATCGAGAAGCCGAAGGCGTACAACGCGATGAAGGCCGCCACCAGGCAGACCGGCACGGTCACGGCGGGAATCAGCGCGGCGCGGAAACTGCCAAGGAACAGCCATATCACCGCCAGCACCAGCAGCATGGCCTCCACCAGCGTGGCGTACACGCGGTCGACGGCGGCTTCGATGAAGGTGGTGTTGTCGAAGGCCACGAAGATGTGGGTGCCTTCGGGCAGGGTCAGCCCGACCCGTTCGGCCTCGGCACGTGCTGTGCGCGCCACGTCCAGCGAGTTGGCGGTGGAGGTCTTGACGATGCCCAGGCCGATGCCCGGTTCGCCGTTGCTGCGGTAGTAGGCGCGGCGTTCGGACGAGGCCAGTTCGATCCTGGCCACGTCGCCCATGCGCACCACGTAGCCATCGGCGCCTTTGCCGAGCGGGATGGTGGCGAAGTCTTCCGGCTTTACGTAGTTGCGCTCCACGCGCAGGGTGAAATCGCGGTCGGCCGATTCGATGCGACCGGCCGGAAGCTCCACGTTCTCGTTGCGAAGCGCGGTTTCGACATCACCCACGGTCAGGCCGCGCGCGGCGAGCTGGTCGCGGTCGAGCCAGATGCGCATGGCATAGCGCTGGCGGCCGCCGATGCGGACCTGGGCCACGCCATCGAGGCTGGAGAAGCGGTCGACGACGTAGCGGTCGGCGTAGTCGCTCAGCTCCAGCGTGTTCATGCTGGAGGAGGTCATGTTGAACCAGATGATCGGGTCGGCGTCGCTCTCGACCTTGGCGATTTCCGGCGGGCGCGCCTCTTCGGGCATGCGGTCGGCGACGCGGCTGACGGCGTCGCGCACATCGTTGGCGGCCGCTTCGATATCGCGGTTGGAGGTGAATTCGATGCTGACCTGGGCGCGGCCGTTGGAGCTGCGCGCGTTGATGGTGTCGATGCCTTCGATGCCGGCCAGGGCGTCTTCCAGCACCTGGGTGATCCGGCTTTCGATGACGGCCGCCGAGGCACCGGTGTAATCGACCGAGACCGAGACGATCGGCGGGTCGATCGCGGGCAGTTCGCGCAGGGTCAGGCGGGTGAACGACATGATGCCCAGCACGACCAGCAGCAGGCTCATCACCACGGCAAACACCGGCCGCTGGATGGAGATGTTGGACAGTTTCATCCGGCGCTGCCCACGGGCGCTGCCGCAGCGGTCGCGCCGGTCGGGGCGCGGGTGGTGCCGGCCGGGGCCGGATCCGTGGCTTTCTCCGCAGCCGGGCTGGCGGCCGGGGTTGCGGGTGCGGGTGCAGGTGCTGCTGCCGGCGCGGCGGTGTCGTTGACCTTCAGGCCGGGACGCAGCTTGCCGGTGCCGTCGACCACGATGCGGTCGCCGGCTTTGAGGCCTTCGCGGATTTCAACCACACCGGAGCGGCGCGCGCCGCTGACCACGTCGATGCGCTCGACGACGTGGTCGGGTTTGACGCGGAACACGAAGGAGTCGCGCCCGACCTGGACCACGGCAATCTCGGGGATGACCAGGGCCTGGCGTTCGGGGCGGAACATGCGCACGTCGAGCAGCATGCCCGGGCGCAGGGCGTGGTCGGCGTTGATGAAATCGGCGCGCACGGTGACGGCGCGGGTGCCGGGATCGACGCGGGTATCGATGGTGGCGACGTCGCCTTCAAAGGTGCGCCCCGGGTAGGCCACGCTGGTGGCGCTGACCTTGTCGCCCTTGGTCAGCGAAGCCAGTTCGGCTTCGGGCACCTGGAAATCGACGTGCATGCGTTCGATGTCGTCGAGGGTGGCGATGACGGTGCTGGGGGTGACCAGCGAGCCTTCGCTGACCTGGCGGATGCCGAGCACGCCGGCAAACGGGGCGCGCACGCGGCGGTCGCCGATGTCGGACTGCATTTCGCGCACGCGCGCTTCAGCGGCATCGCGGATGGCGCGCTGGGTGTCGAGGGTGGCGCTGGCGACGAGCTGCTGGGCGGCCAGTTCACGCTGGCGCCTGTACAGCTGGTCGGCCTCGGCAAAAGTGGCCTGGGCCTGCAGCAGGGCCGCTTCCTGGGCCTGCCCGCGCAGGGTGACCAGCGGGGTGCCGGCGGAGACCTGCTGGCCGCTGTCGAAGTGCACGGTTTCGATGATTTCGCTGACCTTGGCGGTGATGGTCACCGACTCGCGGGCCTTGGCGGTGCCCAGCGCCTGCAGGGTGTCGCTCCACGCGGAGGTCTGCACCACCTGGGTGGTCACCGGCACGACCTCGGCCTGCCGGCGGGCGGCTTGGTCCTTGCTGCCACACCCGGCCAGGATGGCCAGGCCGAGGCCGGCAATGATGCGTGCGGTGATGCGTCCCGACATGAAGTACAGCCCTTGATGTTCCACGACCGGCAAGTGTAGCCACGACCTGCGCCAGGCATATGTGCCAAGCGTTTACCGGCACCTTCACATCACCGGGTGGCACGCGCAATCCCTTTCGTGCTGGGGCCTGCGGGGCATGTAACGGCATGTGTCAACGCATGTCGGATTGCGTCTCCGCTGTACCGTGCAGGGCAATCGGCGGTAGGGTCGGTTCCCAAACGACCGCTGACCCTGCGGATCGGTGCGGTAACGCATGACCGTAGCCGAAGCTGGCGTTTGCGGTGGCCGTGGAAGCGCCAGAGCCTGCGCCGATCATTGTCATGCGTTACCGGGTGCTGGGGCGTTCACGGCAGTCGTTTGGGAACCGACCCTACCCCGTGCGGCGTGCCGACCAATGGTCGGCACCTGCCTCAGTACCGGTAATTCACCTTCATCCAGGCCGTGCGGCCGGGTTCGTTGATGCGTACCGGATCGGCGGGAAAGCCGAAATCTGCGCTGCCGGCGAGGTTGAGGTGCTCGCTGTAGGCGCGGTCGAACAGGTTGTCCACGCCTGCGCTGAGCTGCAGTGCATCGCTGATCCGGTAGCCGGCGTTGAGCGCGAGCGTGGCGAAGCCTGCGCTTGGGCCGAGGTCGCGCGCGACCACGTTGCCCTGCCCCGGTGCCACGCGGTTCTGGCGGGTCACTGCGCGGGCCAGTGCGCCCGCGCTCCAGCGCGCGCCTTCCCAGCCTGCGCTCAGGCGTGCTTCCAGCGGCGGCATCTGCGGAAGTGCGCCACCATCGGTGCGGTTTTCGCCCCATGCGTAGGCCACCGTGCCGCCGACCTTCCAGCCCTGCCCGAGCGCGAACTCGGCGCCTGCTTCGGCGCCGGAAATGCGTGCGTCGACATTGCTGGCCTGGGTGGTGCTGCCCATCATGCCGCCGTCGCGGTAGGTGAACAGGATGTAGTCCTGGATGCGCCCTGCGTACGCCGACACCCATGCGTTCACCCGCTCATCCCGGTACTGCAGGCCGATATCGAGCTGGGTGGTTTTTTCCGGCCGCACCGCACTGAAGGCGTTGATGCTGCCGGCCGGGCCCATCGTGGGCGAAAAAAGCTCCCAGTAATCGGGCATGCGTTCGCTGTGGCCGATACCGGCGTAGGTGGTCAGCGCGCTGCTGATGTCACGCTCGAAACGCAGGAAGCCACTGCCCAGGTCTTCGCGGCGGCGCTGCCCGGCGGTCGGGTTCGGCATCGCCATCATGCCGGTGGTGGCGCGCTCGTCGGTGACGTCCGCGCGATCGATGCGCAGCCCGCCGACCCAACGTTGCGCGGTGCCTTCGCCCAGGGTGATCTCGGTGAACACGCCCTGGTTTTTCTGGCGTGCGTCGGTGGACCATGGCGTGAGCCGGTAGGTGTTGCGGCCCATGCCGTTGCGGCTGCGGTGGCGGCTGTCGAGCGCGTCCACGCCGGCGACGATGGCGATGTCCTGCCAGCGCCATTCGGAGGCGATGCGACCGCCAGCGGTTCGGCGATCGACGTTCGAGGCCATCGGCATCGGCATGCTGCTGCCCGGGTTGGGGTCGCGCAGGGTGTAGTTGTCCATGACGTGGTCGGCGTCGTTGTAGTACACGTTGGCCTGAAATTTGTCCCACGCACCGGGCAGGTTGTCGCGCTCGAAGCGAGCGGCGTAGCTGGTGCGCCTGAACGCGGCGCCATCCATGCCACGCCCGGCATAACGCGCGATCGCATCGCCGGTGCCGGCGGACAGCTCCAGTACGGTATCTGCGTCGGGGGTCCAGCCCACGGCGACGTCGCTGTTCCACTTGCGCCACCTGGACGGCACCACTTCGCCATTGCCGTCCCTGTAGTCATCGGCTTCGGAACGACTGCCGTTGACGCGCACGTAGCCCTGCGACGCGCCGGCGGTGAGGTCCAGCACCTGGTCGTTGCGGTTGCGCGAGCCGACCAGCGCGCTGGCATCGAGCTCGATGCCCGGCGCGTCGAAGCGCGGGGTATCGCGCTCGAAGCGCACCGTGCCGGCTGAAGCGCCGGCGCCCCAGCGCACGCTCTGCGGGCCCTTGATGATGGTCAGCCGGTCGAAGGTCTCCGGGGCGATGTAGGACAGCGGGTTGTCCATGCGCGAAGGGCACGCGCCGATCAGGTTGCCTTCGTTGCTGACGATGTTCAGGCGCGAACCGAACATGCCGCGCAGCACCGGGTCGCCGTTGGTGCCGCCGTTGCGGATGGCCGCGAAGCCGGGCACGGTCTTGAGGTAATCGGCACCGTCGCTGGCCGGCACCGGCTGGCGCGGCAGGCGCGGGTCGGTGACCCAGTGCAGCGGCGAGGACGGCGCGCTGGCGGTGACCACCATCGTGTCGAGGGTGCGGGCATCGTCGCGTTCGGTGGCCTGCAACGGCAGCGCGGCCAGCGCAAGCGACAGGGAAACAGACAGGCGCGTCACTGCGCCCGCGCTGCGGGAGGATAGCTTCATGGTGGAACTCCGGAAAACGCACAGGCGCGCGACGCCATCACGGCGTCACGCAGCAGGAAAATGAAAGGGCGGTCTCAGGCGTGAAGCGGGGGGCCACGCGCGGCGTGGGCAGGCCAGCGCAGGCTGCGCGGCGTGGCGATACTTCGCAGCACCGTGGGGGCGATGATCGGCAGCGCGGGCAGCAGAACGATCAGCACTGCCAGCCACGGCATCAACCGCGAGGCCATCATGCAGTATTCGCACGCCTCGCCATGGCCGGCATGCGGGTCGATCGGGGCAGCGGGTTGTGGGTGGGCCGTTGCAGCGGCATGGCCTGACATGTCGTGCATCGCCATGTCGTGCGTGTCACTGTCACTTGCCGCCATCGCGTGCATGTCGTGATGCGACATGCCGGAATGCGGCATGGGTTCAAGGCTGGCCGCGCTGCGGGGCATGACGTGCGCCGTGCCACCGGGCATCAGCATTACCGACGGGCCCTGGGCCTGCTGCCAGCGGCTGACCAGCGGCGCCAGCGCCATCAGCAGCGTCGCCACGAAGGCGAGTTTCAGCAGGGCGGCATACGGGCGGCGACGGCGATTCACCGCGCGATTGTAGCGGTCGGTTTCTACGCGCACACGCCTGAACAGGCACCTGCGACCAAGCGTCGCAGGGACGGCGTGACGACCCACGGCATGCCCGCCTGCGGCGGGCACCCGGACTCCGGATCGGTAGCGCCCGACCGTTGGTCGGGCGGCGTCAGACCGTAATGGTCTGGGTCAACGATTCCCACGTCGGCGGCAGCGGCCAATCCGCTTCCTGGTTGCCATCGATGACCCGGCGCAGGTCGCGGGTGTCGATCTGCGGGGCCAGTACATGCACCAGTTCCAGCGCGTAATCGCGCAGCACGCGGTCGCGTGGCAGCACGGCCCAGGCGATGCATTCGTCGATCGGCGCCGGCGCCGGCCACGAGCGCAGGTCTTCGTCGCCGGCGTTGACGGCCATCTCTGCCAGCAGGCCCACGCCGAGGCCGGTGCGCACGTAGGTCTTGATCAGGTCCGCATCGAGCGCGGTCAGCGCGATGTCCGGGGTCAGTCCCGACGCGGCGAAGGCACGCTGCAGCGAGGAACTGCCACGGGTGGAGGATTCGTAGCTGATCAGCGGCTGGGTCGACAGCGCCTGCAGGTCCGGAGCGGCCCCGGGGCGGTCGAGCGGGTGGCCGCGCGGTACCAGCACCAGCCGGCGCCAGCGGTACAGCGGAATGGCGATGCCGGCGGTGGGTTCGGCACCGGCGGTGCTGATGATGGCGATATCCGCATCGCCCTGGCTGAGCAGGTCCAGCGCGTCGCTTTCGGCGGCCTGCTGCAGGTGCACGCTGACCTGCGGGTAGGCCTGCTTGATGCGCGCGACCGCCGGCGGCAGCACAAACCGCGCCTGGGTGTGGGTCGTGGTCAGGATCAGCTGGCCCTGGCTCTCGCGGCGCTGGTTGGCCGCGTAGGTGCGGATGTTGTTGGCTTCGGACAGCACCGCGCGGGCACGGCCGATCACCTCCACGCCCGCCGGGGTCACGGCTTCCAGGCTGCGGCCCTTGCGCACGAACAGCAGGAATCCCAGTTCATCTTCCAGCTGCTTGAGTTGCTTGGACAGCCCGGGCTGGGTGGCGTGCACCCGGGAGGCGGCCAGCGTGATGTTGAGCTCGGCGTCGGCGATGGCGACCAGGTAACGGAGTTGGGTCAGCGTCATGGGCGTGCGCGCAGCAGGAAGGAGGGGTCAAGTCGACTGTAAGGCAGTTGCCGTCACCAGCTTATAACCAAATGTTGTTTATGAAGGTAATCAGGTCATTTCGCGCGCTCATATGCGAGCGCTACGGTCTGGCGGAACCCGTCATCGATTCCCCGTGGAGCATTCCCATGGCCCTGTACAACTCGATCCTGGACACCATCGGCAACACCCCGGTCGTACGCCTGAACCGCATCGCCCCGGACCACGTCACCCTGTACGCGAAGGTGGAATCGTTCAATCCCGGCGGCTCGGTGAAAGACCGGCTGGCGCTGGCGATCATCCTGGATGCGGAGGCCCGCGGCGTACTCAAGCCCGGCGATACCATCGTGGAGGCCACCTCCGGCAATACGGGCGTCGCCCTGGCGATGGTGGCGGCGGCGCGTGGCTACAAGTTCGTGGCCACGATGGTGGAGACCTTCTCCATTGAGCGCCGCAAGCTGATGCGCGCCTATGGCGCCAAGGTGATCCTGACCCCGGCCGCCGAGCGCGGGTCGGGCATGGTCAAGCGCGCCCGCGAGCTGGCCGAGGAACACGGCTGGTTCCTGGCCAGCCAGTTCACCAACCCGGCCAACCCGGCCTATCACCGCAACACCACGGCGGCCGAGATCCTGCGTGACTTCGCCGGCACGCGGCTGGACTACTTCGTGACCGGCTGGGGCACCGGCGGCACGCTCACCGGGGTGGGCGAGGTGCTGAAGGTGGCCCGCCCGGAAACCCGCATCATCGCCACCGAGCCGGAAGGCGCGGCGCTGCTGGGCGGCGCGGAGTGGAAGCCGCACAAGATCCAGGGCTGGACCCCGGATTTCGTGCCGGACGTGCTCAACCGCGAGGTCTACGATGAACTGCTGAGCATCGACGACGCCCGCGCGATGGAAACCGCGCGCCGGCTGGCCGCCGAGGAAGGCATCTTCGTCGGCATCTCGGCCGGTGCCACGGTGGCCAGCGCGCTGGATGTGGCGGCCAAGGCGGCGCCCGGCAGCGTGCTGCTGGCGATGCTGCCCGACACCGGCGAGCGCTACTTCTCCACGCCGCTGTTTGCCGACATCAACGACGGCTCCGACGACGAGTGGCTGGCCGGCACCCCCTGAACCGGCGGCCCTGGCTGACCGTGGACGCCCACCGCCGCGGTGGGCGTTTTCGTTTGCAACGCGACCTTCATCTGCCGTGAAGCCACCCCGACGCAAGGTAGGGGTGTTGGGCAGCGCCCGCCGGGTCGCACTGCCTGAGACGACGATGACGCAGCCTAGATGCCGTGGCCGCTAGCGTGTGAGGCGGCAGTCATCCCGTTGTATGGACCCGGTTTAGAAGGAGCGGCACGCATGAAGATCGAAGTGTGGCAGGGCGACATCACGACCCTGGCGGTGGATGCGATCGTCAATGCGGCCAACGAATCCCTGCTCGGCGGGGCTGGCGTGGATGGGGCGATCCATCGCGCGGCCGGCCCGCGGCTGCTGGCCGAGTGCGCGGGGTTGCCGGAGATCCGCCCGGGCATACGCTGCCCGACCGGTGAAGTGCGTGCCACGGCCGGCTACAACCTGCCGGCCAGGCATGTGCTGCATACGGTAGGCCCGGTGTGGCAGGACGGCCTGCGCGATGAGCCGGCGCTGCTGGCCAACTGCTATTGGAAATCGCTGCAGCTGGCCGAGAAACTCGGCCTGGCATCGATCGCGTTCCCCGCGATCAGCTGCGGGGTGTTCGGTTATCCGCTGCACCAGGCCGCACATATCGCGGCGACCGAGACATTGACCTGGCAGCGTTCGCACCGCGAACCGCTGCGGATCATCCTGGTGGCCTACAACGCCGCAACGTTCAAGGTGTACCAGCAGGCGCTGGTGGCACTGGGGCAACCGGCGGCCGTGGCGGGGCCGTTGCCGCCGCTCGGGACTGGGCTGGAATTACCGGCGGCCGCACCGCAGTAGCGCCGTCGGGATGCAAAAAAAAACGCCGGCATTGCGCCGGCGTCTTTTTCATTTCATGCGGTCGGCAGGATCAGCCGTTCCACTTGCCCAGTGCCGCCAGGCCATTTTCCCTGGCGCGGTCGTACACGGTCTGCTGTGCCTTGGCGACATTGGCCTTGGTGTCCTTGGCCCACAGCTTCAGCGCGGCCTGCTGCATGGCACGGCCGTAGGAGAAGCTCAGCGGCCACGGCAGGTTGCCCATCTGGTTCATGGCATTGAGGTGCGCAGTGGACTGCTCGTCGCTCTGGCCACCGGACAGGAACACCACGCCCGGCAGGATCGCCGGCACGGTGCTCTTGAGGCACATGACGGTCGATTCAGCCACTTCCTCGACATCGGCCTGCTCTTCGCAGCCCTTGCCGGAGATGACCATCGACGCTTTCAGGATGGTGCCTTCCAGCAACACGTTCTGCTGGTAAAGCGCGTCGAACAGCGAACGCAGGGTGGCTTCGGTGACTTCGTAGCAGGTTTCGATGTCGTGGTCGCCGTCCATGATGACTTCCGGCTCGACCATCGGCACCAGGCCGCATTCCTGGCACAGCGCGGCGTAGCGGGCCAGCGCATGCGCGTTGGACTCGATGCAGGTGCCCGACGGAATGCTTTCGCCGATGTTGATCACCGCGCGCCACTTGGCGAAACGCGCACCCAGCTTGTAGTACTCCTGCAGGCGCTCACGCAGGCCATCGAGGCCTTCGGTGACCAGCTCGCCCGGGCAGCCGGCCAGCGGGTGGGCACCCTTGTCGACCTTGATGCCCGGGATCATGCCGTTGTCGGCCATGTACTTGGCGAACGGCACCCCGTCCTTGGTGGACTGGCGGATGGTTTCGTCGTACAGGATCGCGCCGGAAATATGCTCGTTGAGCTTCGGCGTGGTCAGCAGCAGCTCGCGGTAGGCACGACGGTTCTCTTCGGTGTTCTCGATGCCCACGCTGGCGAAGCGCTTGGCGATGGTACCGGTGGATTCGTCGATTGCGATGATGCCCTTGCCCGGGGCGACCATGGCCTGGGCGGTTTCAGCCAGCTGTTCGATGCTCATGTATTTCCTGTGGCGGGTGCGGGAAAAACACGATTATAGCGGTCCGTTCCCGTGAACTGGCCGTTCACGGGGGATGGAAGCGCTTTCAGTATGAACGCGGGCGGTTCGGGATGCCGGGCAAAGCCCGGCATTCCTCTTTACAGGTCGCCCAGACCGCTGGCGCGGCCATCGTCACCTACTTCGAGCAGGCGCAGGGTGTTGGTGGCGCCATGGGTTTCCATGTGCTCGCCGCTGGTGAACACCACGCGGTCACCGGCCTGCAACTGGTTGGCTTCCACCAGCAGGCGGATGCTGCCACGTGCCGCTTCGCGCGGGGTGAAACCGCGGCTGTCGAAATTGATCGGGAACACATCGCGCATCAGCGCCATCTGGCGGCGGGCGCCATCGTGGCGGGTCACCGCGTACACCGGGGCCGAGGCGCGGAAGCGCGACAGGTAACGGGCAGTGCCACCGGATTCGGTCATCGCCACGATCGCGCGCACACCCACGTGCTGGGACAGGAACATCGTGGCCATGGCGATGGCCTGGTCGGCACGTTCCAGGTTGCGCGGCGAGGCGCCGAAATCCGTTTCGGTCTGGAACTGGCGTTCGGCACCCAGGCAGATGCGCGCCATGGCTTCCACGGCCTTCACCGGGTAGGCGCCGGCGGCGGTTTCGGCCGACAGCATCACCGCATCGGTACCGTCGATGACCGAGTTGGCCACGTCGAGCACTTCGGCACGGGTCGGGATCGGGCTTTCGACCATCGACTGCAGCATCTGGGTGGCGGTGATCACCACCTTGTTCTGGGCCAGCGAGGCCTTGATGATCTTCTTCTGCAGGCCCGGCAGTTCGGCATCGCCGATTTCCACGCCCAGGTCACCGCGCGCCACCATCACCACATCGCTGGCGTCGACGATCTCTTCCAGGTTTTCGATGGCTTCGGTGCGCTCGATCTTGGACACCAGCGCGGCGTAGCAGCCGTGCGACTGGGCGATGGCGCGGGCATCGTTCATGTCCTGCGCGTTGCGGCAGAAGGACACGGCAATGAAATCGACGCCGATCTTGGCCACGATGCCGATCAGTTCCTTGTCGCGCTCGGTCAGCGCGCCCAGCGACAGGCCACCGCCCTGCTTGTTCAGGCCCTTGCGGTCGGACAGCACGCCATCATTGAGCACCGTGTTGACGATGCGTTCGCCCTGCACTTCCACCACCTGCAGCTGCATCAGCCCGTCGTCAAGCAGCAGCACGTCACCGGCCACCACGTCCTGCGGCAGACCCAGGTAGCTCACGCCCACCTGGGTGGTGTCGCCGGCCGGCGCGTTCGGCGAAGCGACCAGGTCGAAGCGGTCGCCCGCCTTGAGGTGGATCTTGCCTTCGGCGAAGCGCTCGATGCGGATCTTCGGACCCGGCAGGTCAGCCAGGATGCCCACTTCAACGCCGACGCGCTGCGCGGCAGCGCGCACGTCGGCGGCACGCTTGGCCTGGCCGGACGGGTCACCGTGGCTGAAATTGAGGCGGACCACGTTCACGCCGGCGCGGAACAGATCCTCCAGCACGCCCGGCGGGTCGGTGGCCGGTCCGAGGGTGGCAAGGATCTTCGTACGGCGCTGACGCTCAATCATGGTTAAAGGGCTCCCGGGAAAGGATTGAAATTAGCACACCCTTCACGTCCCATGAATACGTTTACAGCATTGTCGCGTCTGGGTTTTGCCGATGTCCTGCAGACAGTCCATCCAGACCGCACAAGACAGGGCCGGGCCGGGGGACGACATGCGGCGGCGTACGGAGCGCCGCCGCAGCGTTCAATCGATCAACGCGAGCAGGGCATCCGGGGTCGCGCCCAGGTTGCCGGCGCCCGCCGCCTGCAGTTCTTCGGCGCCGCCAAAGCCCCACAGCACGCCGATGTTGCGCATGCCATGATGGCGCGCGCCTTCGATATCCATGCGCCGGTCGCCGATCATCCAGCACTGCGACGGTGCCAGCATCAGCCGCCGCAGCGCTTCGGCCACCAACTGCGGCTTTTCGCTGCGGCTGCCGTCCGGCGTTGCGCCGATGACATCCTCGAAGCACGCGCCAAACGGCAGATGCTCGACAATACGCCGCGCATGCGGCTCGTTCTTGGCAGTGACGATCGCCAGCCGGTGGCCACGCGCGTGCAGCTCCTGCACCACCTGGCCGATGCGCGGGTAGATGTCGTGCTCGCGCCAGCCGACCACGTCGAAGCGCTCGCGGTAATACGTCACCGCCTGCTCCACCTGCTCCGGATCATCGAACAGTGGCGCGAAGCTGGTGCGCAGCGACGGGCCGATCCAGCGCCGCAGTTCCTCCTGCGGCGGGACCGGGCGACCCATTTGCGTGAGCGCATGCGCCACGCATTGGGTGATGCCGACGGCGGAGTCGATCAGGGTCCCGTCGAGATCGAAGAAGAGTGCTGCGCGCTCTCCAGGTGGGTGACAACCAACGGTCGTCACCCACCGATCGTTGTCCATCAGTTGCCCCTGGCTTCGAGCGCGGCGACTGCCGGCAGGGTCTTGCCTTCGAGGAACTCGAGGAAGGCGCCACCGCCGGTGGAGATGTAGCTGACCTGGTCGGCGATGTCGTACTTGTCGACTGCAGCCAGGGTGTCGCCGCCACCGGCGATGGAGAATGCCGGCGAGCTGGCGATGGCCTGGGCCAGCGCCTGGGTGCCGTGGCTGAAGGACTCGAATTCAAACACGCCGACCGGGCCGTTCCAGACCACGGTGCCGGCCCTGGCGATCAGGCCGGCGTAGTGCTGGGCGGTCTGCGGGCCGATATCCAGGATCAGGTCGTCTTCGGCCACGTCAGCAACCGCCTTGACGGTGGCCTCGGCATCCGGGAGGAACTGCTTGGCCACCACCACGTCGGTCGGCAGCGGAATGTCGGCGCCGCGGGCCTTGGCATCGGCCACGATCTTCTTCGCGGTGTCCAGCAGGTCTGGCTCGTACAGCGATTTGCCGACAGAGTAGCCCGCCGCGGCGATGAAGGTGTTGGCGATGCCGCCGCCCACGATCAGCTGGTCGACCTTGCCGACCAGATTGGCCAGCAGTTCCAGCTTGGTGCTGACCTTGCTGCCGGCCACGATCGCCAGCAGCGGCTGGGCCGGGGCGAGCAGTGCCTTGGCCAGCGCGTCCAGCTCGGCCATCAGCAGCGGGCCACCGGCGGCGACCGGGGCGAAGCGGATCACGCCGTGGGTGGAGGCCTGGGCACGGTGTGCGGTGCCGAAGGCGTCCATCACGAACACATCGCACAGCGCGGCATACTTGCGCGACAGGGCTTCGTCATCCTTGCCCTCGCCCACGTTCATGCGGCAGTTTTCCAGCAGCACGATCGAACCCGGGGCAACGTCCACGCCGTCGACCCAGTCGCGCACCAGCGGCACGTTCACGCCCAGCAGCTGCGACAGGCGCAGTGCCACCGGCGCCAGCGACTCGGCTTCACTCCAGACGCCTTCCTGAGGGCGGCCCAGGTGCGAGGTGACCATCACCGCCGCGCCCTTTTCCAGCGCCAGCTTCAACGTCGGCAGCGATGCGGTGATGCGCTGCTCGGAGGTGATGCGGCCGTTCTCGATCGGCACGTTCAGGTCCTGGCGGATCAGCACGCGCTTGCCGGAAAGGTCGAGGTCGGTCATGCGAACGATGGACATGGGGCAGCAACTCTTTGGCGGAAAGGGAAAGGGCGCCGCGCACGGCGCAGACGCCCATTGTAACGGCCCCCCGGCGAGTAACGACCAACGGTCGTTACCTACCGCGCGTTGTTGCGCAACAACGTGGCCGCGAACCCGCCGACGATGAGCACCCCGAGCACCAGCAGGCCCCACAGCAGCCAGCGCTTCCAGTCGCGCACCGGCTGCACGGCGGCGTCGCCGCCCAGCGTCTGCGCGGTGCCCTGCGCGGTCGCGAGCGCCGGCTGCCACTGCGCACCTTTCTGCTCGCGCAGCCGCGCGATCACCGTGCCTACCGGAGCATCGGTACGCGCCGCGCGCACGCTGCCGGCGGCCACGCTGAATGGCGCCTCGCCCTGGCTGAGGAACACCAGCGCTTCAGGCTGGTAGCCCAGCCGCAGGGTCGGGGCCGGCATCGTGGTGCCCTGCGCCGCGGTCAGTTTCCAGTAGCGGTCGCGCGTGGGCACGGCCAGCGACTGGGTCTGCGACTGGCGGCTTTCCCCGGTCTCCTGCAGCTGGTACGCCACCCAAGGGCCGGCGCGGACCTGCCAGGGCTGGGCCGCATCGTCGCGGCTGAGCAGGGTCCACTGCACCACGCTGTTGTCGGGCGTGGCGATGCCCACCTGGGCAATCGGGAAGCGGCCATCCAGGGTGTACTCGAACTCGCCCGGCTTGCCGGCGGTCCCGGCCAGCGCGCGCCATTGCCAGTCGATCGCCTGCGGTGCGGCCACGCGTTCGGCGTGCACCGCCGACAGCACCGGCAGCGCATCGCCGCCGACCGGCACGATGCGGAAATACTCCGCCTCCTGCCCGATCTCGACACGACGCTGCTGCAAGCGGCGGCCACCGTGCTGCAGATCCACCAGCGGCACATTGTCGGCCACGCGCTGCCACTGGCGCAGGTCGTCGCTGGCATCCACCCGCACCCGTGCCTGCAGCGCGGACGGTGCCTGCCAGTCCAGCCGCAGCGACTGCACCGCACCGCGCAGCGCGCTGGCATCCACCAGCCAGCCACCGGGCGCGGCACTGCCCACGCTGCGGCCCAAGCGCGCCTCGACCCGGCGCACGCTGCCGTCGGTGTTGCGTTCGGTCAGAAGTTGCAGGTCATCACCGCCGCCACCGGCCTGGGCCGGCAGCGGGAACCACGGCAGTTCCTGCCACTGCGCGGCCTGCGCCAGCGGCTGGTCGGCCGACAACAAGGCCGCCGGCAATGCCTGGCCCTGCGCATTGAACACCTGCACATCGGCCAGCTGCGGCGACACCGCGCTGCGGTACTGCGCCTCGCCCAGCATCAGCCGGTACGCGCCCGCCTGCGGGGCGGAAAGCTGCAGCGGCCACTGTTCTCGATAGTCCTGGCGCGCGTCGGCGGCCCAGAGCGCGGGGGCAGCGGCCAGCAGCGAGACCGCAGCAATCACACGGGAAAAGAGCATCACGACTGTGTCTCCAGCGGCGTTTCAGGCGCACGCGGCGGTGCCGGCGCCAGGTAACCCACGACCGTGCACAACAGGCCGTAGGCGATGAAGGAAGCTATACCGAGCAGGTTGCCCAGGTGCTGGCGGTCGATCAGCACCAGCTTGGCCAGGACCACGCCCATCAGCACCGCACCGACCAGCCACAGGGCGCGCTGCCCGCGACGCGAGCCCCACACCCAGCTGATCACGCCCAGCACGCTCCAGACCACGGTCAAACTGGTCTGGGCCAACGTGGACGACCACAGCCGCCCGTCCCACGACACCCCGCCCCAGTGGTGCACAGCATGCAGGGTGATGCTGGTCAGCGCCACGAACCCGGCCACCGCCAGCAGCGGCACCCGCCGCGCCTGCAGCGCCGACGGCGCCTGTCCCCGCCACAACCACGCCGCCAGCAACGCCAGCACGGCCAGCTGCGCCAGCTCCAGCGGATTCAATACCGGCACCCACGGCAGCGGATCGGCCGCACCCTGCGCGAACAGGAAGCCTGCCCAGGCCAGCCCCAACACCGCGAACAGCGTGGTCTGCAGCGCATGCCGCGCCACGTTGAAGCGCTCGCCCAGCGGCAGCGTCAGCCAGCGCCAGCGCTGCAGCGACACCGTGGCCACTACCAGCCACGGCAGCAGCGCTGCGGCCAGGCTCCAGCCCTGCGCCAGCTCGAAGCGATCGGCCAGCCACGACGCCGCCAGCGATACCACCGTCGGCCACAGCAGCCACCAGACAAACTGCGCCGCCACTGCCGCCCGGTCCTGGCCGCCGCGCAGGCACCACAGGCTGCGCACGCCCAGCACGGCGAACGCCGCCCAGGCCAGCGCCCCGTACCCGGCGAACGGCTGGCGGTGGACATCGGCCTGCCACAGCGCCAACGGGAACGCGCACAGCAGCATCGCCAACGTGGTCAACACCAGCGCCCGCGCTGGCATGCGTCGATGCACCTCGGCCGCGATCCATGCGGTGACCGCCACCACCACCAGCAGTGCGTCCGGGCGCGTATCGAAGACCACGAACCGGCTGATCTCATGACTGGCGCCGCCCAGCCACCACAGCAGGCCCCACAGGTAGTACACGATGGCAGGTGCATCGCGCCCGGCACGGCGATAACTGACGGACGACGCAAAGCCCGCCAGCGCCAGCAGCAACCCGCTCATGAAGGTGGGATTGGCAATCGCCGTGGCATCGTCCAGCCAGTAGTCGGCGCCCACCACGAACCCGAACGCCGCGCCCAACTGCAGCAGCGCACCGGCAACCTGCGGCAACCACCGCTGCTGGCGCAGCCCCAGCCAGACCAGCGCTGCGCCTTCCAGCGCAAACACACTGGCCGTCGCCCGCGCCGACAGCGCCAGCGGCACTGCCAGCGTCGCAAAGCCCACTGCCAGCACCGCATGCGACTGCCCCAGCGCCGCATACCGCTCGCGACGGATCAGCGCCCACGCCAGGCCCGTATACAGCGCGGCCAGCCCCAGTGCGCACAGCGCCAGCAGCAGCCGGTCCTCATGCAGCATGCCGGCCTGCAGCGAGAACGCGATCAGCGGCGTACCGAACACCAGGCTGCCATCGACCAGATCGCGCTTCTCCGCAGGCTGGCGGCGCGCGTAGAGAACAGGAATGAGCAGATAGAACGCAAAGAACAGCAGCAGGAACGGCTCGGTACTCGCGAACTTGTCCGCGTTGTACTGCATGACGCCCCACGTGGTGCCGATACCGAACGTGAACGCAAAACCAAGCAGGTTCAGCGCCCGCCACGGACGCCACCACGCAATGGCGAAGATGGCCGCGTTGAGCACCGCGTAATACGAGAACAGCGCCACATGGTTGCCACTGCCCGTGGACAACCAGATCGGCGCCATGAACCCGGCCAGGATGCCCAGCACCGCCAGCGTGCGCGAATTCTGCACCACCGCCAGCACCCCCATCCCCGCGATCAGCAGGACGCTGAGCGCGAATGCGATCCCAGGATCCAGCAGCTCATAACGTTTGAACGCCGCAAAGATCGTCAACAACAGAATGCCGATCGCCCCGCCCTGCAACGCCAGCGCAAACAACCGCCGCCGCTCGCGCTGCACCCAGCCGAACACCAGCCCGGCCAGCGCCCCCGCCGCAATCGCCGCCAGCCGCAGCTCGATCGGCGCATTGAGCCAACCCTGGTCGCTCGCATACTTCAGCAGTGCCGCCACACCTGCCAGCAGCACCAGCATGCCGATCTTCACCGGCACATTGCCCTCGGTAAACCAGCGCTTGATCGTGCCCACGATCCGCTCACCCAGGTCCGGCCCACGCGGCGCCGGCGGCACGAAGGGCTCGGGTTCGGAGACCGCCGCAGCGGGAAGCGGCGGCGGCGCCACCCGCGCAGCCGCCGCAAACGGCTCGGGCACGGGCTCGGCAGCCGCCAGCGGAACCTCCACCGTGGGGGCCGGCGCAGGCACAGGAGCCGGCGCGTGAGGACGCTCCTCCCATGCAGCACTCACCGCAGGCTGGGCCGCCGGAACGGCACTGTCGCTGTGTGCCTGCTCCAGGGCCGCCACCCGCCGACGCAGGCCGGAAATCATCACCAACGCCACGATCAGCAACACCGGCACGGCCAACAGCACCAGTACCGCCAGGACAATCAAAGCTTCCATTCCGCGTCATCCTCAAGGGAACGCCACGGCCCACCAAGACAAGCATGGCGCCAGCGGCAGCGCAGCCATGCTAACTGAATCGGGGGGAACGGCGCTCCGGGAGGCCAACCCGCTTGCCCATGGCCACCGACCCAGCGTCGAGGGGTCGGCGGGTGCGGGGGTACGGGACTGTCAAAAACATGGATGTTTTTGCCAAGCCCCCATGGGTGAAGGCGCACTGCTTGCGAGGCACTGCCTCGCGTGCGACTGAACGCACAACCGCTGGCGGTTGGGCCGGGGCCCGGAGGGCGGTTTACGGCGTGTCCCGTACCCCCGCACCCGCCGGCCCCAACCCGGCGACCCTCAGACGAGGGCTGTTCGCCAAAAAACGTCAGCAGCCGAACGAAGGCCGGCGACACGTACCGCCGGCAAGTATCGACCCAAAAAAAACGGCGAACCGAAGTCCGCCGTTCTCGAAGATCAGAAAGCCGCAATTACTTCGCAGCAACGACCTTGGCCATTTCCAGGCACTTGTTCGAGTAGCCCCACTCGTTGTCGTACCACGACACCAGCTTGACGAAGGTGCTGTCCAGCGCGATGCCCGCTTCGGCATCGAACACCGAGGTGTGCGTCTCGCCGCGGAAGTCCGTTGCCACCACCTTGTCTTCGGTGTAGCCCAGGATGCCCTTCAGCGCGCCTTCGCTCTGCGCCTTCACTTCCGCGCAGATCTCGGCGTAGGTCGCTTCCTTTTCCAGCTCGACGGTCAGATCGACCACCGACACGTCCGAGGTCGGTACGCGGAAGCTCATGCCCGTCAGCTTCTTGTTCAGCTCCGGGATGACCACGCCAACCGCCTTGGCTGCACCCGTCGACGACGGGATGATGTTTTCCAGAATGCCGCGGCCACCGCGCCAATCCTTGTTCGACGGACCATCCACGGTCTTCTGCGTTGCAGTCGCCGCGTGCACCGTCGTCATCAGGCCACGCTTGATGCCCCACTTGTCGTTGATCACCTTGGCCAACGGCGCCAGGCAGTTGGTGGTGCACGACGCATTGGAAATGATCGCCTGGCCCGCATAGGTCTTGTCGTTCACGCCGTACACGAACATCGGCGTATCGTCCTTCGACGGCGCCGACAGGATCACCTTCTTCGCGCCCGCATCGATGTGCTTCTGCGCCGTTTCCTTGGTCAGGAACAGGCCCGTGGATTCGATCACCACATCCACGCCGACCTCGTCCCACTTCAGGTTGGCCGGATCACGCTCCTGGGTCAGGCGGATCTTCTTCCCGTTGACCAGCAGGTCGCTGCCCGACACGTCCACGTCCGCCTTGAAGCGGCCATGCACCGAATCGTACTTCAGCATGTACGCCAGGTAATCCGGCTCCAGCAGATCGTTGATGGCCACGATTTCGATGTCATTACCGAAATTCAGCACGGCCGAACGCAGCACGTTGCGCCCGATGCGACCGAAACCGTTGATGCCAACCTTGATTGCCATGTTCACAAGCTCCTGCAGCCGCGACAGAGCGGCGCCGATGGAAAGGGCCGCCATTCTAGCAAAGCCCGACCCGCCCCGGCCCCCGGAACCGGGATGGGAAGCGGTTACACCCGTAAAGATCGTGGATTGATCCGGATCAAGGCGCGCCAGGGCCCGGCCGGGAAAACTGGCCCCATTCCACCCCGCCACGAGACAGCACCATGCGCAAGACCCCCCTCCTCCTGTCCGCCAGCCTCGCCGCCGCCCTCGCATTGGCGGCCAGCCCCGCCATGGCCCAGTCCAAGGGCGACTGGACCCTGGCCGCCGGCGTGCACCAGGTGGCTCCCAAGTCCAACAACGGCACCCTGGCCGGCGGCCTCAAGGTCGACGTCGACAGCGACATCAAGCCCACCATCACCGGCGAATACTTCATCGCCGACAACCTGGGCATCGAAGTCCTGGCCGCCCTGCCGTTCAAGCACGACATCAACATCGACGGCCTCGGCCGCGTCGGCAGCACCAAGCACCTGCCACCGGTGGTGTCGTTGCAGTACCACTTCAACACCCAGGGCAAGGTGTCCCCGTTCCTCGGCGCCGGCCTGAACTACACCACCTTCTTCAGCGAAGACACCCGCGGCGCGCTGGCCGGCAGCACCCTCAAGCTGGAAGACTCCTGGGGCCTGGCCGCACACGCAGGCATCGACTTCGCCATCGCCGACAAGGGCGCCCTGCGGGTGGACGTGCGCTGGATCGACATCGACAGCGACGTCAAGCTCGACGGCACCAAGCTGGGCACGGTCAAGATCGATCCGCTCGCCTATGGCGTTTCCTACGTGTTCAAGTTCTGATCCACACATCAGAAACGCACCGCGCACCACCCTCGCAGCAATGACGTTTCCCCGGCTTCGGCCGGGGATTTTTTTTGCCTGCCACGCAGACGTTCATTTTTTCTTCAATGAGAACGCGGATTTCGATTGATATGCCAAATACTTAGCGCATCGCTGCGCCGCAGCGGCGATGAAGAAATCGGGTAGAGCAACTCGCGTCAATTCACGCGGTCAATCGACGTGACGTGACTGGCAAGGATTCATGGGCGATCCATGCACAACTGCAGAGCATGACTGGCCGCATCCGTCGGCCTACTGAAGGACTGCCATGTTCCCAACTCCGCTACAACCCGCCACTCCCGGCACCGCCCACATTACACCGCATCCCCTGCAGGAACCGCAGGCCCCGGCGCCCGCCGAAGGGGCCGGAAAGATGGCCAAGGCGAAAGACTTCCTTCTCAACGCCTGGAACCGGACAACGACTCTCCATGGCCAACCGTCATCCGAGGACCTGTTGATCGAGGAAGTCGCCAGCGCAAAGGCAACGCTGACGGTGCTGAGATTGGCGTACCTCACCACGGACGACCCAGACGCCCGCACACAGCAGCTGGCGCAGATGATGCGCCTGCAATCCCTGCTGCCCGAGCGCGAAAGGACACCATTGCCGGCCGAGCCGATGCCGGCACAGGCGCTGTCCACCCCCGCCACATCCCTGCCGGAGCCACGGTTGCAGGTCGTTCCTTGCGATCCAGCCCCACCTGCCCCCCCCACAGCGCACTCCACAACCCGCAACGCTGATCACGTGGGACGCTCCCTGGCCACGGCGGACGCTGTCTTTCCGGTCCAGGGCACTCGGTGCGTCCAACCCCGGTCTGCCGCATCCCATGATGCTGGCCCAATGGCCCTACGCGGCGGCGCGATCTTCAGCGATCTGTTGCAGGGAAACAGCAACGAAAGCGCCCTCACCCGCCTGGTGGGCACCGTGGGCGCCTGGTGCTCCAGCCACGTCAACATGGCCACCGAGAAGCTGCAGCGGAATATCGTGGCTCGGGACAACATCCGCAACACCCCGCAGCCGGACGCCTACACAAAGCTGGAATACCACTGCAACACGCACGCCACCAGATCCGCCTTGGGGCGCCTGAAGAGTTCCTCCAACGGCACGCATATCCGCACGCTGCTGCAGGGCGGGGACTACCACGGAAATCCCAATGCCGGCAGCTATGGGCCCGCCCATCTGGCCGTCTTTTCCGGGCACAACGATCGCCTGAAGATCCTGTTGGAGGAAAGCGTCGGCCTGATCAATGTGGACCAGATCTCCAAAGTATTCGAGGAAACCGCGCTTGGCGTTGCCGCACAATGCGGCAACCACCGTGGCGCGAAGCTGCTGCTCGGTTACGGCGCCACGCCGAAGACCGACGACTTCCAATGGCTTGCGGTGAGGAACGACCTGGGCATGTTCCAGATGTTGTACGAACACCTGAAGGCACCCGCGCACGCGACCCTCGGCCCGGCCCGCAAGGTGCCCAAGATCGATTTCCAGGCTGTGCTGGGAACTGCGGTCGTCCAAGGTTCGGTCGACGTTGCACGCTTCGTGCTTGAAAACGGAACCAGGCTGGATCCCAACGACAACGTGCTGTTGCAGTATGCAGCCCAGAAGGGCTTCGCCGAGATGGTGAGACTGCTGTTGCGTCACGCACCGGCCGGTTATGCCCAGCGCCTCGACCCGGTCACTCAGCGCTCGCCATTGGAAACAGCCCTGTACGCCGGGCAGGTGCAGACGTTTGCGGTACTGATGGCCGACCACGCCGACGCGGACATCCTTGCCAATGGCAGCGCCAACGTCGAGCAGGTGTGGCCGCTGCTGTCTCCGTTCGATAAGGAAAAGATCGCACCGTTGCGGAGCTTGCTGCGGACCTGGATGCTGCAGCGGGAGCACGGCACGCCGCCCGCAGTGATGGCGCCGCACGCGTCGAGGCTGGCCATCGCGGACGTGGCTGCCAACGATTCCGAAGCAGCTCGCCCGACACCGCCCGCATCATCAAGGCCCAGCGGCAAGGTGTTCCGGTTTGGGGACGCTTTCAGTCAGCCGATTGCGCTGTAGAGGCCAGCCGCTGGGCGCCAGAACCCGCGTTCTGTCGTGCCCGGCGGCTTCAACCGGCCAGGCGGCCAGATCAGGAAAACGTGCCCGGCAGACCGGGCCGCTACAATGCGGCGATGAAAATCGCCTCCCTGTTGTCTTCTTCCGCCCTGGTCCTGGCGCTCACCGTAGTGTCCACCGATGCCCTTGCCTGGGGCGCACAGGGCCACCGTCTGGTGGCCCGCATTGCCGAACCACGCCTGACCCCGCAGACCCGCGCCGAAGTAGCGCGGCTGCTGGCCAACGAACCCACCCCGACCCTGGCCGCCATCGCGCCGTGGGCCGACGAACTGCGGGCCAAGGATCCGGGACTGGGCAAGCGTTCGGCCGCCTGGCACTACGTGAACATCGGCGAGGACGATTGCCAGTACGAGGCTGAGCGCAATTGCCGCAATGGCAACTGCGTGGTGGAAGCGCTGAAGGCGCAGACCGCCATCCTCGGCGACCGCAGCCGTCCGGATGCCGAACGCGCGCAGGCGCTGAAGTTCGTCGTCCACTTCGTTGGCGACATCCATCAGCCGATGCACGCCGGCTACGGCCACGACAAGGGCGGCAATGACTTCCAGGTGCAGTACAACGGGCGCGGCACCAACCTGCATTCGCTGTGGGACAGCGGCATGCTGAACACGCTCAAGCTCGACGACGATGCGTACACCAGGCGCCTGTCCGCGCTGAAGGCGCCGAAGGTGGCCAAGCGCTCGGCGATCGCCACCGACGCCGTGCAGTGGGCCGAAGCCAGCTGCCGCATCGCCATTGCACCTGGCGTTTACCCCACCCGGCGTACGCTTGCCCCGGAGTACACCGCGACCTACCTGCCGGTGGCGGAAGCCGAGCTGCGCCTGGCCGGCGAACGTCTGGCGGTGCTGCTCAATGACACGTTGGGTAAACGCTGAGGTTTCACCATGTCACCGCACGTCGCCAGTTTCTTCCACCCGGGCAGCAACACCTTCAGTTACGTGGTGCATGACCCGGCCACCCGGCAGGCGGCAGTAATCGACCCGGTGCTGGATTACGACCTGGACACCGACGCGGTGGGTGCCGGGCCGTTGCAGCCGCTGCTGGCGCACGTGCGCGAGCATGCGCTGGAGGTGCGCTGGCTGCTGGAGACGCACGCGCATGCCGACCATGTCAGCGCCGGGCGCCGGCTGAAGCAGTCGTTCCCGCAGGCCACGCTGGCGATGGGCGGCGGAATCGTGGAGGTGCAGCGTACGTTCGCGCCACGCTATGGGCTGGATGGTCCTACCGACGGCTCGCAGTTCGATCATCTGTTCGTGGACGGCGAACGCTTCGCGGTGGGCGGGATCACGGCGGAAGTAATAGCGGTGCCAGGGCATACCAGCGACAGCATCGCCTACCGGATCGGCGATGCGCTGTTCACCGGTGATTCGCTGTTCATGCCCGATAGCGGTACGGCGCGCTGCGATTTCCCAGGGGGCGATGCGGCCCTGTTGTACCGCTCGATCCAGCGCCTGCTGGCGCTACCCGATGCGACCCGGGTATTCGTCTGCCACGACTACGGCCCGGGCGGGCGGGAAGTGGCCAACGAAACCACCATCGGCGAGCAGCGCGCGCGCAACATCCACCTGCATGACGGAGTGAGCGAAGCGGAGTTCGTGGCGACCCGGCAAGCGCGCGATGCTACGCTTGCCGAGCCGAGGTTGATGCACCCGTCGGTAAAGGCGAACATCCAGGGCGGGGCGTAGAAGCCAGGCAACGCGTGGTTTTATCGCGTCTTTACCGTGTGCTGGCCGTGCACGATCTCAAACGTGAAGGCGTAGAACAGGCTCACGGCTACCGGTTCCACCCGCTCGGCATCGCGACAGTCACTGCGGTCGGCCGGCGCATGACCCGCGGCGAAGTGGCACACGGCCGCAGGCGAGTAGCGCCACATTGCCACCGCTTCCTGTGCCGCCTCCACCAGCACCCGGTTTTCGGGCGCGGCGCCGGCCACACACTCACTGCGATCACTCACCGGCGCACTGCGTTCCACGGCACCGTCGGCGCTCACCACCACCTGCAGACAGACTGTGGTGGGCGGCAGCTCACGACGCGGATCGCGCTCCCCCAGCACCGGGTCCGGCGCCGCGTACAGCTGCGGCATGCGGTAGCCCTCGCTGGGCTTGAGCGTGTAAGCCTCCACCTGCCCGGCGCCGCCCGCCGCGGCGGGTCGCAGCCGCTGGTGGTCGACCGATTCGGCCCGTGAATCCACCGTGGTGACGCGGTCGTGGCCGGCGCAGCCCGCCACCCCCACCACGAGCGCAACCGCCGCAGGCAGCAGCCACCTCACTGGCCGGTCACCGTTTCACTCAGGGCGAAGTTCACTGGAATGCGGACTGCGGCCGCCACGGCTTTGCCATCCCTCATCGCCGGACGGTAGGTCCACTGCCGCGCTGCGGCGATCGATACCGCGTCGAACACGCCCGGGTTGGTTGCACTGAGCACGCGCACATCGCTGACCCTGCCCTGCGCGTCCACATCCACGCGCAGCACCACTTCGCCGCTCTGGTTGTTCTCGAAGGCGCTGGCGGGGTAGCTCGGCGGCGGCATCCTGTCGATCGTCACCGGGCGCTCCAGCCCTGCCTTGGCCGCGTCTTCCTGCGCGAACTGGAACGGTTCGGCACTGATCGCCGGGCTGCCGCCGCTGCCGGCCTGACTGGCCCAGGCGACCGCGCCCAGCCCCATGCACAGCCCCACCACCAATACCTGGCCGGTCACCCACGGCAACGCCCTGCGCTTGTGTTCCTTCATCATGGCAATTCGCTCCTTCAACATCGGTTGGCTGCGCCAGTGGCACGCCATGGGCGCAACCGGGTGGACCAACTGCGCCTTCAGCAGCGCGTTGGCGTACAGCCGGCGCGAGGCCGGATGCGGGTCGACCGTGCGTGCGTCGCAGGCCAGCTCCTGGTCACGCAGGAAGCGGCGCGAGGCCCACGGCAACAACGGATGGAACCAGAACAGGCAGCGCAGCAGCGCCAGCGCGGCATTGGCCCAGTGATCGCCATGACGGCGGTGCTGGCATTCGTGCTGCAGGATCAGCGCGCGTTCGGCCGCACTGAAGCGCAGATCGAAATCCGGGCCGACCACCACGCGTGGTGACCACAGGCCCACCAGGGCCGGCAGGCCGGGATCGGCGCTGGCCTGCCAGCTGCCATCGCCGCGGGGCTGCAGCGTGCCCATGCCACGTTCGAAGCGGCGCTGGCCACGCCACTGGAGGATGCCGACCAGCAGTGCACCGGCCGCCCACAGCGCGACCAGCAGCGCCGGCCACAGCACCGCGTCGGCCGGCAGCACCGGCGCACGCAGCGCGGCCCCCAGCGCGTGCACCGGCGTGGCCTCGACGAGTGGCACGCGGGGCAGTGGCAAAAGCGGTGCCAGCATCACCAGCGGCAGCAGCCACCAGCTGCGGTACACCAGCGGTGCGCCGCCCAGCCGGCGCAGCAGCGGGCGCAGCGCGGCCAGCAGCACCACGGCGATCGACACCCACATGCTTGCCAGCAGCACTCCCTGCAGCAGCTCAGTCATGGTCCAGCTCCTGGATCAGCTTCTTCAGTTCGGCGATGTCCTGCGCGCTCAACTCGCCGCGTTCGCTGAAATGCGCCACCAGCGGCGCGACCCGGCCGGCGAACAGTTTGTCCAGCATCCCGCTGCTCTGCTCGGCCACCCAGGCCTGGCGCTGCAGCACCGGCGAGTACAGATAGCGGCGGCCATCACGGCTGGCGCTGATCGCGCCCTTGGTCAGCAGGCGGTTGAGCAGGGTCTTGATGGTGGGCTCGGCCCAGTCGCGATCGGCCAGCGCGGCCACCACCTCATCGGCGCCCTGCGGGTGCCGGTTCCAGAGCACTTCCATGACAACGGCTTCGGCTTCGCTGATCTGGCTCATCATTTACACCTGTAATCGACGATCCAATTACGCGCGTAATCTTTCGCGCTGTCAACCCCCCGTGTCACGGGTCCGTTCAAGCCGGAAGTGCTGTAATGAAAAACAGACTTCGCAGGAACGCGCCGCATGACCGAGCATCTCACCGACCTGGACGCTGCAACCGACTGGCTGCTGCAGCGTGTCGACGGGCCGCTGCGCATCGGCGCACCGCTGGCGCTGGGCAAGCCGCACCGGCTGCTCAACGCGCTGTATGCGCGGATCGAGAACGACCCCTCGCGTCCGCTGCAGATCTACACCGCGCTGTCGTTGAACCCGCCCAAGGCCGGTGGCGGGCTGGAGGCGCGCTTCATGGCGCCGTTCGCGGCGCGCCATTTCGGCGAGGATTTCCCGCGCCTGGCCTACGCCGATGCGATGGTGCGCGACCGCCTGCCCGACCACGTGCAGGTGGAGGAGTTCTACATGCAGTCCGGCGCGCTGCTCGGTTCATCGCAGGCGCAGCGCGGCTACACCAGCCTCAACTACACCCATGCCGCCGATGCGGTGGCGCAGCGCGCGCCGCACGCGATCGTGCAGAAGGTCGCGATGCGGCCCGACGACCGCCGTCTGTCGCTGTCGTGCAACAACGACATCACCCAGGACACCATCGACGCGATGCTGGCGCGTGGCCTGCCGCGCCCGCTGCTGATTGCCGAGATCGACCCGCAGCTGCCCTACCTGGGCGGCTCGGCCACGGTGGATGTGTCCTTCTTCGACCTGGTGATCACCCCGCCGGCGCCCTATCCGGAGCTGTTCGGACTGCCGCGCCAGCCGGTCAGCGACGCCGACTACGCCATCGGCCTGTATGCCAGCGCGCTGGTCCGCGATGGTGGCACGCTGCAGATCGGCATCGGCACGCTGGCCGATGCGATCAGCCACGCGCTGGTGCTGCGGCATACGGACAACGCCCGCTACCGGCAGATCCTGCACGCGCTGGACCCGACCCTGGCCAGCCATCCGACGGTGCTGGCGTGTGGCGGCCTGGAACCGTTCGAGGTGGGCCTGTACGGCTGCAGCGAGATGCTCAATGAGGGTTTCCGCCGGCTGGTGCAGACCGGGGTGATCCGACGCAAGGTGCACGATGACCTGGCGTTGATGGAACGCATCGAAAGCGGCAGCACGCTGACCATCGACCACGCCACGCTGGAGGCCGAAGGCGAGTACCTGCATGGCGCGTTCTACCTGGGCTCGCCGGAGTTCTACCAGTGGCTGCGCGACCTGCCGGAAGACGAATCCCGCGCGATCGGCATGCGCCGGATCAGCGAGATCAACCAGTTGTATGGCGGCAACGAGGCACTGGAACGGCTGCAGCGCCGGCATGCGCGTTTCTTCAACTCCTGCATGATGGCCACCGCGCTGGGGGCGGCGGTGTCCGATGCGCTGGAAGATGGCCGCGTGGTGTCGGGGGTGGGCGGACAGTACAACTTCGTGGCGATGGCGCACGCACTGCCCGAAGCGCGCAGCGCCCTGATGTTCCGCGCGGTGCGCGAGGACAAGGGCACGCTGCAGTCCAACGTGCGCTGGAATTACGGGCACACCACCATTCCGCGCCACCTGCGCGATATCTACATCAACGAATACGGCATCGCCGACCTGCGCAACCTCACCGACGAGGACTGTGTGATCGGCATGGCGGCGATCACCGATGCGGCGTTCCAGGGCAACCTGCTGCAGACGGCGAAGGCCTCGAAGAAACTGGCCACCGGTTTCGTCGCGCCCGAACATTGGGCACGGCGCAATACGGCCGCCGCGGTGAGCGCATCGCTGGCGCCGTTCCGCCAGTCCGGCGCCCTGCCCGACTATCCGCTGGGCAGCGATTTCACCGAAGTGGAGCAGCACCTGGTCAAGGCATTGGGCTGGCTGAAGCAGAACACCCAGACGCGCGGCGCGAAGCTGCGCACGCTGCTGGCCGCGTTCACCCAGCCGGCCGGCGATGGGGACGTGGTGTACCTGCAGCGGATGGGGTTGGATGCCCCGAACACGTTCGGCGAAAAGGTGGAAGCACGCCTGGTCCGCCTCGGATTGGCGCGCACCGCATAAGGCTGAACGAGTGGCCCGGCATTGAAGCGGCGCGCATCGCGCGCCGGTAGAGTCGGTTCCCAAACGACTGCCGATGGCCCTGCAACATCCGGTAACGCATGACCTGAAACGAAGGCGCGTTTCCGTTCGAAGGTCATGCGTCCCAGCAACGCCCCCCGTGTCGGCAGTCGTTCGGGAACCGACTCTACCCGCGACAGCATCTGCATCGCCTTCGCGTCCAAATGAAAACGGCGCTTCCGTTCCGGGAAGCGCCGTTCGCACTACGTTGGTTGCTGGCCCTTAGTTGGCCAGCTGCGCCTTCGCGGCGGCGACGACGGCATCGGAGGTGATGCCGAAGTGCTTGTAGAGCGCCTCGGCCGGCGCCGATGCACCGAAGGTGTCGATACCGATCACCGCACCGTCCAGGCCCACGTACTGGCGCCAGAAACCTGTGACGCCGGCTTCGACCGCCACGCGGTTGCGCACCGCGTTGGGCAGCACCGATTCACGGTAGGCCGCGTCCTGGCGCTCGAACACGTCGGTGGACGGCATCGAGACCACGCGGGTCTTGATCCCGGCCGCGTCGAGTTCGGCCTTGGCGGCCACGGCCAGGCCCACTTCCGAACCGGTACCGATCAGGATCACGTCCGGCACGCCGCCTTCGGCATCGGCCAGCACGTAACCGCCCCGGGCGATCTGCGCCACCTGGTCGGCGCTGCGCGGCTGGTGCGGCAGGTTCTGGCGGCTGAACACCAGGCAGCTCGGGCCATCCTGGCGGGTGATCGCGGCCTTCCAGCTGACCGCCGATTCAACCGCATCGCACGGGCGCCACACATCGTTGTTCGGGATGTAGCGCAACGAGGCCAGGTGTTCCACCGGCTGGTGGGTCGGGCCGTCTTCGCCCAGGCCGATCGAGTCATGGGTGTACACGTGGATGGCGTGAGCCGGGATCAGCGCGCTCATGCGCACGCCGTTGCGGGCGTAGTCGCTGAACACCAGGAAGGTGGCGTCGAACGGAATGAAGCCACCGTGCAGGGCCAGGCCATTGGCGATCGCGGTCATGCCGAACTCGCGCACGCCGTAGTACACATAGTTGGCGTTCGGGTCGTCAGTGGCGACCGACTTGCTGGCCTTCCACAGGGTCAGGTTGGAGTGCGCCAGATCGGCCGAACCGCCCACCAGTTCCGGCAGCAGCGGCGCGAAGGCTTCGATGGCCAGCTGCGAGGCCTTGCGCGAGGCAATGGTCTGGCCTTCGGCCTGCACCTGAGCGATGTAGGCATCGGCCTTGGCGACGAAATCGGCCGGCAGCTCGCCATGCGAACGGCGGGTCAGTTCTTCGGCTTCGGCCGGGAACTGCGCGGCGTACTTGTCGAACTGCTGTTCCCACTCGGCCTGGCGCAGGGTGCCGGTACCGCCGGCACGCCAGCCGGCGTAGATCTCTTCCGGGATCTCGAACGGGCCGTAGTTCCAGCCCAGCTGCTTGCGGGTGGCTTCCAGCTCATCCTTGCCCAGCGGTGCGCCGTGGCTGGATTCCTTGCCGGCCTTGCCCGGCGAACCGAACCCGATGGTGGTGCGGCAGCAGATCAGGGTCGGCTTGTCGGACTGCGACAGCGCGTTCTCGATGGCGGCCTTGATGCTTTCCGGGTCGTGGCCATCGACGCCGCGCACCACGTTCCAGCCATAGGCCTCGAAACGCTCGGGGGTGTTGTCGGTGAACCAGCCGGCGGTGTTGCCGTCGATGGAGATGTGGTTGTCATCCCAGAAGCAGACCAGCTTGCCCAAGCCCCAGGTACCGGCCAGCGAGGCGGCTTCGTGCGACACGCCTTCCATCAGGCAGCCGTCGCCGAGGAACACCCAGGTGCGGTGGTCGACGATCTCGTGCTCGGGGCGGTTGTAGCGCTGGGCCAGCAGCTTTTCGGCCAGCGCGAAGCCCACGGCATTGGCCAGGCCCTGGCCGAGCGGACCGGTGGTGGTTTCCACTCCGGGGGTTTCATGATGTTCCGGGTGGCCGGCGGTCTTGCTGCCCAGCTGACGGAACTGCTTGAGCTGTTCGATCGGCAGGTCGTAGCCGCTCAGGTGCAGCAGCGCGTACTGCAGCATCGAGCCGTGGCCGTTGGACAGCACGAAGCGGTCGCGGTTGAACCACTTCGGGTTGTTCGGGTTGTGACGGAGATAGTCGTTCCAGAGGACTTCGGCGATATCTGCCATGCCCATCGGCATGCCGGGATGCCCGGACTTGGCGGTTTCGACCGCATCAGCGGCAAGGAAGCGGATGGCGTTGGCCAACTGGCGGCGGGTGGGCTGCGTCATGAGTCTGTCGGGTCGGGAGGCTCCCGCTTAATGCGGGCGAGATATTGTCGCAGCTCCAGCGCTGGCGCGCTTGCGCTGCGCCAACATCTGCCCCACGTTTCGCGATGCGAAACGCGGGCCCCGGGGCATGCCTCCTATCCCCGCGCCTGTCGGCGCGCCCCCTTAACACAAGGGGGCTACCTCACCAGACGGAATCCGCCCGGACCTTCACTTTCTTGAACGAACCCAGTATTGGCGCGGTCAGCTGCGCGGCACGACCGGCCCCGGAACCGGGCTTTCCTCGGTTTCGCCCTTGGCCACCAGGGTGGTCAGGGCCAGGTCGCCGGTGACATTGAGCGCGGTGCGGCACATGTCCAGGAAGTGGTTCACGCCGAGGATCAGGCCGATGCCCATCGGGTCCACGCCGACCATGGCGCAGATCATGGCCACCACGGGCAGCGAGCCGGACGGCACGCCGGCCGTGCCGATGCCGCCCAGGATGCAGACCACCATCACCATCAGCTGTTGGGTGATGCTCAGGTCCACGCCGAAGAACTGGGCCAGGAAGATCACCGTCACGCCTTCGAACAGCGCGGTGCCGTTCTGGTTGGCGGTGGCGCCCACGGTCAGCACGAAGCGCGAAACCTTCTGCGGCAGCCCCATCTGGTCGGCCACGCGCAGCGCGGTCGGCAGGGTGGCGTTGCTGGAGGCGGTGGAGAACGCCATCACCGTGGCCTCCTGGGTATCGCGGAAGAACGCCAGCGGCGACCGCCCCGACAGCCACACCGCCGCACCGTAGGTCACCACCATGTGCAGCGCCAGTGCCAGCACCACCACGCCCACGTAGGCACCCAGGCGGATCAGCAGGTCGAAGCCGAAGATCGCGGCCAGGTTGAACATGAAGCAGGCGACCGCGTAAGGCGCCAGGCGGATGACCAGGTTGATCAGGGTCATCGAGACTTCGAACACGCCTTCGATGACCTTGCGCAGCGGCGCGGTCTTTTCATCCGGCGACAGCACCATGCCGATGCCGAACATCAGCGCGAAGAACATCAGCGACAGGATCGCGCCGTTGCTGGAGGCGGCGGCCAGCACGTTGCTGGGCACGATCGACAGCAGCATGTCCATGCCCTTGGGCTGCTCGCCGATGTTGGCCACGATCTCACGGCTGCGCTCGACGTTTTCGTGCAGCAGCTGCTGGGCCATGGCCGGGTCCACGCCCACACCCGGCTTGAGCACGTTGACCAGCACCAGTCCCAGGCCGACCGCGATGCCCGACAGCAGCACGGTGTAGGCCAGGGTCTTCCAGCCGATCCGGCCGAGCGAGCGGATGTCGCCCATCTCCGAGACGCCCATCACCAGCGCCGAGAAGATCAGCGGCACGATCAGCATGAAGATCAGGTTGAGGAACAGCCCCGACAGCGGCGTGGTCAGGTAGGTCATCACCGCGCGGGCAGCATCGGGCAGCCAGGGAATGCCTGGCCCGACGGCGTGCACGATCAGCCCCAACAGCAGGCCAAGCCCGAAGCCAATGCCCATTTTCCAATGCAATGGCAGCTTCTGCCGGGTCGTTGCGGCCTCAGTCATGGAGCGGTGTTCCTTGAAAATTAGAGGAAGAGCTTAGCAAAGCCGGCCACCCCGGCCCGGTGGCCACTCAGCGATCCGAAGGATAGAGCGGCGCCAGTCCAGTATTTTCCGCGGTCTGCGGCGGCTGCCAGTGCGGTCCGTCATGGAAGGCGCGGCGCAGCGCCTGTCGCGCCTGGGTCGCATCGCCCCCGTCACGGCTCCAGCGCGCGGCCTGCATGTCGCGCAGCGCTTGCCGTTGCGCCGGGTCGGCCAGCCGCGCCAGCACGGCATCCAGGCCATGTACGCCGCCCAGCCGGCCCAGCATCGCGACGATCTCGTCCAGCCCTTCGTGGTCCAGGGCGCGGCGCAGCGCACTCCGGGACGGCATCTGCGCCGCGGTCACAGGCCCCACCACCGCATGGGAGGCGCCAGACGCTGCAGGCTGCCGGCGACGGCGCCATGCCCATGCCAGGGTCATCAGCCACAGCGCCGCAAAGGCCGCCGCTGCCCCGATCCAGCCCCACGGCCGGCCGGCTGCGGTGGCCACGGTGAGGGTGTCGGACGGCGCGACGGTGGTGCCGGGCAAGGGCGAGGTGGTATCCAGCGCTGTCGGCGGGGGCACCGTGCCCGGGGCGCCGGCGGCGACGGCCAGGCTCAGGTCGGGCAGCGTGGCGGTGCGTGGCTGGCTGCCGCGCACATCCCACCAGGCCATGCGCGGGCCCGGAATCACCAGGGTGCCGGGCTGGCGTGGCACCACCGAATAGCGGCGGGTCAGGGTCAGGCGCGGGGTGCTGCCGTTGAACGTCTCGTCATACTGCGGCGGCTCGGCGAACACCTGTGCGCCTGCGCCGGCATCCAGCGGCGGCAGTTCAGGGAACTGCGCGCGGGTGGCGCCATCGGCGACCGCTTCCACCACCACCGTGACCGCCTCGCCGGCACGGCCACGGGTGGGCGCGGCCGTGTAGCGCAGGCGCAGGTCGTGCAGTGGCAGCCACGGCTGCGGCGCGCCGTCGGGCTGCGCGCGCACCTGCAGGGTGCGATCGGGCGCGTTGGCGCGCAGGCGACCATCGCCGCCGAACAGGTCATCGAAGAAGCCGCCTGCACTGCGTCCGTTGAAGCGTGCACCGGGCAGCACCAGCGGACCGCTGCGTTCGGGAATGAGCAGGTAGCGGCGTTCAACCAGGTTGTATCGCCGTCCGTTGACCTCGCGCACCAGGCTGCGATCCTCGCCCACGCGCTGCATCGAGGCACCGTCCGGCGCATCCACACCCAGTTCGCCTGACAGCAGTTGGGAGGCGTAGTAAAGACGCACCACCACGCCCACGCTCTGCTGCACGTACGGGCTGGCGTCATCGACCTCCATTTCGACGAAGGCGGTGGCGTTGCCGGGCACGGCGGGCGTCGCGGCGGCACTGGCGGCCACGGTCAACTGCAAGGGCGCGGTCCGCGCCGCGCCCACCTGCAGCGCGGGAATGGTCAGCACGCCACTGCGCCGCGGGCTGAGCGCCACGCCGTACAGCGAGCGCGACTGCATCGCGCCCTGGCTCCACTGCACCTGGCGGCTGCTGGTCTGGCCGCTGAGCTCGAAATCGGCCTGCAGCGGCGCGTAATCCGGTGCGCCGGCATCGGTCTCGATGTTGAGCGTGACCGTGTCGGTGTCGCTGATCGCCTGCCGGTCCAGCCACGCGCGGGGCTGGGCCTGGACCAGGCTGCTCACGCCCAGCAGCAGCCAGCCGCAGGCGCGCCACCAACGTCGCGTGGAAGGTGCTGCGCTCATTGTCCGTCCCGTTTCCTGCGTTCGCTTTCCAGTTGGAATTTCTGCCGCAGCAGATTGCCCGGTTCATCAGGCACCCGCCGCATCCACGCCTCGACCGCCTGGCGCTGTTCGCGCTGCTGCGGCGTTTCGTTCGACTCGCGGCGCTGCGCCGGGGTTTTGCCCGCACCGGCCTGCTGTTTTTCCAGCGCCTGCCGCATGCGCTCGCGCTGGGCCGCATCGGCACGCGCCTGTTCGGCCGGGTCGGGCTTGCCCGGATCGCGATCCTGCGGCGGCGTGCCCTGCCCCGGCTTGGGCTGGCCCTGCTCGCCCTGCGAGGAGGGATCCTGCTTCTGTTGTTGTTGCTGTTGTTGTTGTTGTTGCTGTTGTTGCTGCGGCTGCGGCGACGGCTTCTGCTGTTGTTGCTGCGGTTGCTGCCCGCCCCCCGGTGGCGGCTTGCGCTTGCGCGCGGCCTCCACGGCGGCACGGTTGGCTACCGCATCAGGCATGCCCGGGCGCAGGGCCAGCGCCTGGTCGTAGGCAGCAATCGCGGCGTCGTACTGACCCTGGCGGGCCAGCGCGTTGCCCAGGTTGTAGCGGGCCTCGGCGTCGTTCACGCCCTCGAACTGCTGCTGCGCTGCCTGGAAATCGCCGCGCCGGTAAGCATCCACCCCCTCCGCCACGCGCTGCTGGTCGCGCTGGTCGGCACGCTGCCACCAGTTGCGTTCGGCGGCCTGCGCGGGCGCGGGCATGGCCAGCGGCAGCATCACGCACAGCAGGGCCACGGCCACCACGCCACGGCGACGGAAGGCCCACAGCGACAGCAGCATCAACGGTGGCAGCAGCCAGAAGCCTTCATCGCGCCAGGCCAGGCCTTCGCCTTTACGGCTTTCCTGCCCGCCGGTGCTCGTGCGTGGGGTCAGCACACCCAGTGACTTCAGGTCGCCCTCATCGTCGGCCACCGGCGCATAGCGACCACCGCCGGCATCGGCCACCGCGCGCAGGGTGTCCGGCTCCAGCTGCGCGCGCGCGATCTGGCCATCGCCGCTGCGGTACGCCGCACCCGCTGCGGTACCCAACCCGAGTACCGAGACGTGGATGTTCTGCGCCTTGGCCGCTGCGGCCGCGGCACGTGCGGCGTCATCGGCACGGTCGGTCAGCAGCAGGATGTCGCCGCCCTTGGCGCCGGACTGCTGCAGCAACAGCACCGCCGCTTCAATCGCACGGTCGGCGCGTTGGCCGTCGCGTGGCATCACATCCGGGGCCAGCGCGTCCAGGTACAACGCCACGTTGGCGGCGTCGCCGGTCAGCGGCGCAACGGTGAACGCATCGTCGGCGTAGACCAGTAACGCCACCTCACCGCCGCTGCGCTCGCGCAGCAGTGTGGCCAGCTTGGCCCGCGCCTGCAGCAGGCGTGAGGGTGGCAGGTCGGTGGCGGTAGTGCGCGAGGACAGGTCCAGCGCTACCACCAGCGGCGCCGGCGCCTGCCACAGCGGCTGCGGCACTTGTCGCCAGCCAGGGCCGGCCAGGGCCACCACGGCCAGGGTCCAGCCCAGCAACAGCAGCGCCAGCCCGCTCCACGCACGGCGCCCACCCGCCACCAGCAGGTGCGGCAGCAGGTGCGCATCCACATTCTGACGCCAGACGCTGCCGCGACGGCGGCGCCAGGTCCAGAGCAGCGCGATCAGCGGCAGCGCGGCCAGCGCCCAGAGCAACGCAGGGCGTGCCAGATGCACGTGGGTGATCAGCGTGTTCATGCCCAACGCCTCGGCAGCAGCCAGCCCAGCCCACCCAGCAGCATGGCCAGCGCCAGCGGCCACGCATAGCGTTCGATATACGGACGTACCGCCGCGCCTGCGGCGGTGATCGGCTCCAGCCGGTCCAGCTCGGCATAGATGCCGGCCAGTTCGTCGGTGTTGCGCGCGCGGAACGCACGGCCGCCGGTGAGGTCGGCAATGCGGCGCAGCGTGGCCTCGTCCACCGGATCGTCGCCGGCGGCAATCTGCACGCCGAACAGGCTCATGCCACCGTCCCCGCCGAAGGCCACCGGATACACGCGCACGCCCTCGGCCTTGGCCAGTTCGGCCGCGCGCAGCGGCTGCAGCACGCCGGCGTTGCTGACGCCGTCGGTCAGCAGGATCAGCACGCGTTGGCCTTCAGGCTGTTCGCGCAGGCGCTTGACCGCCAGTGCGATGGCATCGCCGATGGCGGTGTCGCGGCCGGCCAGGCCGACTTCGCTGTCGGTGAGCTGGTTGCGCACCGTGGTGAGGTCGGCGGTGATAGGCGTCAGCGTATAGGCGCGTTCGCCGAAGATGAGCAGCCCCACCCGATCGCCGGCGCGGCGGTCGAGGAAATCGGCCAGTACCGCCTTCGCTGCGGAAAGACGCTGCACGACCTGGTTGCCCAGCATCATGTCGGGCTCGCTCATGCTGCCGGAGACGTCCACGGCGAGCATCATCTGCCGGCCCTGCTGCGGCGGGGTGACCGGCTCGCCCAGTTGCTGCGGTCTGGCCATGGCCACGCACAGGCAGGCCCAGGCCAGCCACAGCAGGAGCCGGCCGACGCGCCATGCGCCAGTGCCGGTGGCCTGGCCCAGCGCGGCCAGGGTGCCGGCGGCATAGGGCACGCGCAGCGCAGGGGCCACTGCGTTCCGGCGCGGCCACCAGCGCATCAGCCAGGGCAGCGGCAGGGCCAGCAATGCCCACGGCCAGGCCAGCGCATCCAGCCACGGCAGCACGGAAGACAGGCCCGGGATCATCGGCCGCGCCTGCTGATCAGGTCGAGGAATCGCGCGCGCGCGAGGTCGCGCACACGCTGTACGGCGGCCGCGTCGAGGCTGCGGCGGTAGCCACCGTCGAGCAGCAGGCGTCCATCGCCGTCGGAGAAGGCGCGGCTGCCGGGGGCATCGAGGAATTCCAGCCAGGCCTGGCCCTGCAGCAGTTCCGCGCCCGCTTGGTGGCGGCGCGCGGCGCGGCGCAGCAGCTCGGCCATCGTTGCGACCTGGGCGCTGCCGCTGTCTGCGGCATCCACAGCGGTGTCGAACACCTGAAGCCAGCGGCGCTGCTGGCGCCGTCGGTGCGCGCGCCACGCCCACGCCAGCAACACGACCAGCGCCAGCGCCGCCAGCACCACCCACCAGCCCAGCGGCAACGGCCACCAGGACGGAGTGGGCGGCAGATGCACGTCGCGCAGCGGGAGCGAGGCGGCTGCGCTCATGCGACCACCGCCGACGGCAGCGGACCCAGCCAGCAGTCGCTGGCGTCATCGGTACTCACCACGTGCACCTGGATGCGACGCGCGCCGAGGCTGCGCTGCAGCGTTTCCAGCGGTTCAACGAAGCGGGCGTGCCAGTGTTCGCGCACGGCGCTGTCATGCAGATCCAGCACTACCTGCCGGCCCTGCGACAGGAACGGCAGCACGCCATCCGGCGGCGCCAGCTCCAGCGGATCGGCCAGCAGCATCAACTGCACTTCATGGTGCATGGCCAGCGCGGTCCAGCGCGGAACATCAATGGCGGCCGCGCGGGCCGGGTCGGCCAGCACTACCACGCGCGCGCCGGGGCGCAGCACGCGTGCGGCTTGTTGCAATGCATTATCCAGGCCGGCGTCGTCGGGCGGTGGTGCGGCGTACCAGCGGGTCAGCGCATCCAACACGCGCAGCACGCCACGCGTGCCGCCGGCCGGTGGGATCGGCGCTTCGGTGCGGCTGCCGCGCAGTGCGGACAGGCGGTCGCCCTGGCGCTGTGCCAACCACGCCGCGACGGCGCCGACTCGTGCGGCCTGCACCGACTTGAAGCGCACCCGCGTTCCGAAATACAGCACCGGGTCGGTGTCGGCGACAAGCAGCGTCTGGCGCTCGCGTTCGGCCTGGAACAGCTTGGTATGCGCGCGTCCGGTGCGGGCAGTCACCCGCCAGTCGATGTGCCGCGCGTCATCGCCGGCGACGTACTCGCGCGATTCTGCGTATTCCATGCCGCGCCCGCGCATTGGCGACGGCGCCTGCCCGGCATGCGCCAGCCGCCCCCGTCGCGCCGGTGCCAGCCGGTGCGCGCTGCGCCGCAGCGCGACCAGCTCGGCCAGGGTCGGCTGCACGCCGTTGCCCGCCAACGCAGTGGCAGCAGTGTCATCCGTAGCGGTCATGCCGGTCTCAAGGCACCGGGATGCGGGCCAGCAGTTCGGCCACCAGCCGTTCGCCGTCCCAGCCTTCGGCCGTGGCTTCATAGCTCGGCAGCACGCGGTGGCGCAGCACGTCGGGGGCGACGCTGCGTACGTCCTCGGGGGTCACGAAGTCGCGCCCCGCCAGCCAGGCGCGTGCACGCGCGCAGCGCTCCAGCGCGATCGAGCCGCGCGGACTGGCGCCCCAGGCGATGCGCTTTGCCAGTGCCGGGTCATACCGACCCGGGTCGCGGGTGGCCAGCACCAGTTCAATGAGGTAACGCTCCAGCGCCGGTGCCATGTGCAGCGACAGCACCGCGCGGCGGGCGGCGAACACGTCGTCCAGCGGCATGCGCGCCGGCGGCGCCGGCGCAGTGCCGAGCGCATCACGCGCGCGCTCGCGCGCCAGGCGCAGGATCTCGGCTTCGGCGTTGGAATCGGGATAACCGATCCGCACGTGCATCAGGAACCGATCCAGTTGCGCTTCGGGCAACGGGAAGGTGCCCTCCTGCTCGATCGGATTCTGGGTGGCCATCACCAGGAACAGCGCCGGCAGCGCATAGGTATGCCGGCCCACGGTGACCTGGCGCTCGCCCATGGCCTCCAGCAGCGCCGACTGCACCTTGGCCGGTGCGCGGTTGATTTCGTCGGCCAGTAGGATGGGGTGGAAGATCGGTCCAGGCACGAATTCGAAGCGGCCTTCCTGCGGCCGCCAGATCTCGGTGCCGGTCAGGTCGGCGGGCAACAGGTCCGGGGTGAACTGCACCCGCGAGAAGTCAGCTTCCAGGCGGGCCGCCAGGGCGCGGATGGCGGTGGTCTTGGCCAGCCCGGGTGCGCCTTCGACCAGCAGGTGGCCATCGGCCAGCAGTGCGGTCAGCAGGCGCTCGACCAGCGCGTCCTGGCCGACGATCTCGGCCGCGAGCGAGTCGCGCAGCGCACGGAAGCCGGCATGCAGGCGGTCGTGTTCGGGGGTGTCGACGAAAGGCGCGGGGTCGATTGCGGGCATGGGGGGTGGCAGGTTCATGGCGTCCATCTGACCCACGCAACAGGCGTAAGGTTCCGCGCACATGATGGCAGGGCTGGCCGCGCAGCGGGATCAAGATTGCCTGAACGCGGCTACGCCCGACCCGCGCCGTCGTAGATGGCGCTGCAGTAAGGCCCGGCCATTTCGAAGCGCCTGCAGACCTGCGGGCGTTCGGCATAGATGCCGCAGGACATGGTTTCCCGGTCGAGCGCCACGCACCAGCCGTCCGCGCTCTTGGCCATGGCCAGCACGCCGTCGGCAATCTCGGTGGTCAGGTTCGATGGGATGCGTTCGGACGACGCCAGCACGGCAGTAAGCCGGCAGCATTGCGCGGTGCAACCGGAGCAGTGTGCCTGGGCCATGGAGCAGGATAGCGCGGCGCCCTTGCCCTGCCCTGAACCGTTTCCGATGGACGGACCAAAAAAAAATCCGGCGCCCCTGCGGGCACCGGATTCTTGCTTGCCAACCGTCTGCTGGATCTGCGACTCAGTTGGTTTTGGCCACGCGCAGCACCTTCGGGGTGACGAAGACCAGCAGTTCGGCCTTGTCCTTGTTGCGGCTGCGCTTCTTGAACAGGTTGCCCAGGAAGGGAACGTCGCCCAGGAACGGCACCTTGTTGACGCTGTTGCGGTCGGTGAACTCGTACACGCCGCCGATCACCACGGTCTGGCCATCATCCACCAGCACCGCGGTGTTGACTTCGCGGCGGTTGATCGAGGGAACCTGGCCGTAGCCTTCCAGCACGATGTAGCTTTCGACTTCATCCTTCTTGACCGCCATGTTCAGGAACACGCGGTTGTCGTTGGTGATGGTCGGGGTGACCTTCAGCTCGAGCAGCACTTCCTTGAACTGCACGTTGGGCGTGGCCGCCTGGCCGGCAGAGCCGCCAGTGATGGTCACATAGCCGATTTCCTTACCCTGCTTGATCACCGCTTCGCGCTGGTTGGTGGTGACCACACGCGGGTTGGAGATCACTTCACCGCGCGATTCCTGCTGCATGGCCGACAGTTCCACGTCCAGCAGGTAGCCGGCGTTGAGGATCGACAGGGCCAGTGAACCCGGGTTGCTGGCCGCCGCCACCGGCAGGTTCCAGTTCAGGCCACCGGCATTGATGGTGCGCGGGGGACGCACCGGGATCGGACCGGTACCGCCGCCGGCAGCCCACTCATTGAGCGCTTCCTGGTACTCGGTCGCGTTCTCGGCGTCACTGGTGATGTTGTCGTGGTTGCTGCTGGTGTTGCCACTGAAATAGACGTTGTCGCGGCTGCCGGTGATGCCGAACTTGGCACCCAGTTCACGCGCGAAGGTGTCGGTGGCAATGACGATGCGGCTTTCGATCAGCACCTGGTCGACCGGGCGGTCGATCACGTTGATCAGCTCGCGCATGCGCGCGACCTTCTTCGGGATGTCGCTGATCATCAGCGTGTTGGTGCGCTCGTCAGCCACCAGGCGGCCACGCGAGGAGAGGAAGCCGCTGTCTTCCTGCGAGCTGCTGCTGCCGGCACCACCGCCACCACCACCACCACTGCCGCCGCCGATGCCCTTGGCCTCGGTCAGCGCTTTGAAGATCTGCGCTGCGTTGTGGTAGTTGATCTGCACGTAATCGGTGATCAGGTCCTGGCGGTTCTCGATCGCGATGCGGGCGTCTTCCTTCTCCTGCTCGAACTTGGCCAGCTCCGGCTGCGGGGCGACCCACACAACGCCACCGTCACGACGCTTGTCCAGGCCCTTGGCCCGCAGCACGATGTCCAGCGCCTGGTCCCAAGGCACGTTGACCAGGCGCAGGGTGACGTTGCCTTCGACGGTGTCAGAGGCCACGATGTTCAGGTTGGACTCTTCGGCGATCAACTGCAGCACGGTGCGCACCGGCACGTCCTGGAAGTTGAAGGTCACCGGCTTGCCGCTGTATCCGCGCTGGGCCACTGCAGTGGCCGCCTGGGTCACCGTGGTGGCGTTGATCGCGCCGGTAGCCGGGGCGCTCTTGCGGGCGCTGATCTCGACCACGTATTCGTTGCCGGTCTGGTAGGCCAGCGACTCGAACGGCGTGTTGGTATCCAGCACAAGCTGGGTGCCGCCGCCGTAGGGCTTGGGATCGATGCGCTGTACCGGCGTGGCGAAGTCGACCACGTTGATCGACTTCTGCAGGTTGTCCGGCAGGGTCGCGTTGCCAACGTCGATCACGACGCTGTTGCCCTGGCTGCGCAGGTCCGGGTTGGCGCCCTTCCCATCGAACTGCAGGATCAGCCGGCCGCTGCCGTCTTCACCGCGCTTGAAGTCGATCTTGGACACCGCCAGCGAAGCCGGTGCGACGGCCGGCGCGGCGCCGGCCCCCTGGGTCGTGGCTGCAGCTGCCGGCGTCGCCGCCATCAGGGTGCCATTGGCCACCATGAGCGCGACTCCCAGCGCGCACAGGTGGATCAGCTTCGGGCGCCGGTCGGGACGCTGCAGCATGGCGTTGGAAAAGGTCATCGTGCTATCCCCATAATCATTCATTGATCTTCAAGCGCAAGCGATGCAGGCCGTTCCAGCCAGCCGCCCGCGCCATCCGGCACCAGTTCAATCAGTTCGATCCGGTCTTCGAAGACCCCGGTCACCCGGCCGTCGCTCTGCCCCATGTAGACGGCCGGACGCACCCGGTAGGTGACCTTGTCCGGCGCCATCACCAGCGCGACCAGTGCGCTCCCCTTGCCGATCGAACCGACCATGTCCAGAGAGTCCAGCGGGAAGGCTTCCAGCGGCTCCTTGCGGCGGTTCGGATCCGGACGCAGGCCCGAGCCCCCCTGGGCCGTCGTCCAGGCATCGGTGAACGGATCACGCATGCCCTGCGCGGAATACTCGAAGGTCTCGAACTGCTGCATGACAGGCAGTGGTTCGAGCGGCGGTGCCGGGCGTGCACGCACGTCGGCAACCCACTTTTCCAGGTTGGGCGCGTCACCGGGCGTGCTGGAGATGCTGCGTGCGCAGCCCGCCAACAGGACCAGCATCAGCAGGCCACATACCCGTGCGGTGCTGGCCAGGTTCATGGCGTGCCTCCGTTCGGGCCTGCTGCCTGTGCGGCCGCTTTCTCCTGCGCTTCCATTTCCACGTCGTCCAGGTAACGGTAGGTCTTGACCGTGCCCGACAGCTCCAGCGCGCCGCTGCGCGCGGTAATGCCGGTCTTGGGGTCCTTGGGCTTGAGGTTGATGTCGTGCATGGTCAGGATGACCACGCGCGGCAGCGAGGCCACGCCGCTGACGAAGGCACCGAACTGGTGGTAGCTGCCCACCATGCGCAGGGCGATCGGCTTTTCGGCGTAGAACTCCTTGGGCACTTCCTCACCGGGCTGGAACAGCTCGTTGACCAGGCCGCTGGACAACGCGGTCTGCGAGATGTCGATGATCAGGTCCGGCATCTCGGTCTTGCTGGGAAGCTGGCGCAGCATCTGCTGCAGCACCTGCTCCATCTGCGCCAGCTGCTGCTTGAGCGGCTCCAGGTTGACCGCGCGGCCCTGCTCTTTCTCGAAATCGGCGCGCAGCGAGACCTCGGTGCGTTCCAGCGAGTCGAGCTCTTCACGCTTGCCGCTGATCAGCACGAACCAGGCCAGCACCACGATCAACAGCGACAGCAGCGCACAGAAAACGATCTTCGCCTGCTGCGGCCAATTGCCGATGTTGTTGAAGTCCAGGTCCTTCAGGTTGACTTTCTTCTGGCTCATGCGGCCCCCTTCTGCGGCGTGCTGGACGCCGCCGGTTGCGCGGCCGGGGCGGGAACGATGCGACTGCCCGGAGGCGCCGGCTCGGCGGCCGGGGTCGGCGTAGTGGCCGGGGCAGCACTTCCGGCCGGGGCCGGGGCCAGCGGGGCCACGGCGGGGGCGGCCGGCGCGGCATTCGGGTCGGTGCCCGGTGCCACCACGGTCCCATCCGGCGCGATACCGTCAACCGCTTCGCTTTGTGCCGGCAGCGTCACCTTGACCACGAACACGTACGGCAGCGCGGAGATGTCGGAGACGGGACCGACCGGCTTGTCCTTCTCTTCTTCCGGCTTGCGCGCTTCGATCACCGACAGTTCCGGCTTCGTCATCCAGCCCGAACTTTCCAGGTTGCGCATGTAGGCGCTGACCCGGGCATTGGACTGGGTACGGCCTTCCAGGGTGAGGATGTCGCCTTCCTGCTTCAGCGCGGTCAACACCAGCCCATCGGGAATGGTCCGGACCAGCGCGTCGAACAGGTGCACCATCTGCGAGCGCTTGGCCTGCAGCTGTTCGATCACCTTCTTGCGCGCCAGCAGGCGGTCCTTCTGGCGATCAAGGCGGTCGATTTCCTTGTTCTGCTCCTTGACCCGCGCGATTTCGGCTGTCAGGAACGCATTGCGGTCGCCCTGGCCACTGATCTGGCGGTCGTAGTAGAACCAGATCAGCGCCGAAAGCACCACGCCCGCAATGGCGGCAAAGCCCAGCATGGTCATGAACTCGCGCTGGCGTTGCTTGCGCCGCTCGGCGCGCCAGGGCAATAGATTGATTCTTGCCATCAGTCGAAGCTCCTCAGCGCCAGACCGGTGGCAATCATCAGCGCCGGTGCGTCCTGGGCCAGGGCATGCGCCTGCACCTTCGGACCCAGCGTCATCTGCGCCAGCGGATTGGCCACCACGGTGGCCACGCCCAGCTGTTCCTCCACCATCTCCGGAAGACCGGCCAGCGCCGCGCAACCACCGGCCAGCACGATGTGGTCGACCCGGTTGAACTCACTGCCTGCATAGAAGAACTGCAGCAGCCGGCTGATCTGCTGGACCGTGGCTTCCTTGAACGGCTCGAGCACTTCCATCTCGTAGCTTTCCGGCAACCCACCCTGGCGCTTGGCCAGGCCCGCTTCCTCGTAGGTCAGCCCGTAGCGGCGCATGACCTCGTCGGTCAGCTGCTTGCCACCAAACACCTGTTCGCGGCTGTACAGGCTGCGCCCGCCGCGAAGTACGTTCAGGGTGGTCATGGTGGCGCCGATGTCGACCAGCGCGACCACGCCATCGCTGGCGATCGGCAGTTCACTGGCTACCAGCGCGAAGGCGTTTTCGACCGCGAAGGCCTCAACATCCATCACCCGCGCAGTCAGGCCACCGAGCTCCAGCGCCGATTGGCGCAGCTCGACGTTCTCCGACCGCGACGCCGCCAACAGCACCTGGACCATTTCCGGGTTGTTGGGAATCGCGCCGAGCACCTCGAAATCGAGGTTCACTTCCTCGATCGGGTACGGGATGTAATTGACCGCTTCGAGCTCGACCTGGGCTTCCATGTCGTTCTCGTCCAGGTCAGCGGGCATCGGGATGAGCTTGGTGATGACCGCCGAGCCGGCCACGGCCGCGGCAGCATGCCGGGCCTTGGTGCCTGAACGGTTCACCGCGCGGCGGATGGCCTCACCCACGGCCTCCACTTCCACGATGTTCTTTTCCACCACCGCATTAGGCGGTAGTGGTTCCACGGCGTAATGTTCCACGCGGAAACGATTGCCACTGCGGGAAAGCTGCAAGAGCTTTACTGCAGTCGAGCTGATGTCGACGCCAATAAGCGGCGACTGGCTTTTTGGGATAAGCCCCACGGTTTCTCCCCTGCCGACGGGCACTTGGACGCAAAACTTGCGCCCGCGCATTAATAACGTTTTTTTTGCAATTCGCAACCATCAACGTGCAAAACGTGTACTTACGACACGTTTCACCCGTCCCCTGACGGTGACCGAAATGCTCTCCCCGGGAACAACCCCAGCCGTTCCCTTGCGTAATCTATACTCTGCGGCCACGAAATTCGCAATCGGAATCTGACACTGATGACTCGCCTTCGCCGCTGGCTGCGCTGGTTGCTGGTCGCCTTCCTGGTCCTGGCACTGATCGGCGCCGCGGTCGCCGGGGGCCTGTACTACGCCATTTCCTCGCGTCTTCCGGACGTCCAGACCCTGCGCGACATCGAGATGCAGGAGCCCATGTACGTCTATGCGGCCGATGGCAAGCTCATGGCCGTGTTCGGCGAGTCCCGGCGCACCCCGATCACCATGAAGGAGGTGCCCGAGCGCCTCAAGCAGGCCTTCCTGGCCACCGAGGACGCCCGCTTCTACGAACACGGGGGCGTGGACTACAAGGGCATCGGCCGCGCCGTCTGGCTGCTGGCCACCACCAACGACAAGCGGGTTCCGGGTGGGTCGACCATCACCCAGCAGGTGGCCCGCCAGTTCTTCCTCAGCTCCGAGTACAGCTACACCCGCAAGCTGGCCGAGATCCTGCTGGCGCGCAAGATCGAGCAGGAACTGAGCAAGGACGAGATCTTCGAGCTGTACCTCAACAAGAGCTTCTTCGGTAACCGCGCCTACGGCGTGGCCGCAGCCGCCGAGTTCTACTACGGCAAGAAGCTGGGCGAGCTGAGCCTGGACGAGATGGCCTCGCTGGCCGGCATCCCCAAGTTCCCCTCCAGCGGCAACCCGATCAGCAATCCCGAGCGTGCCCGCGAGCGCCGCGACTACTACGTGCTGCAGCGGATGGCCAACCTGGGCTTCATCAGCCAGGCCGAGGCCGACGCGGCCAAAGCCGTGCCGATGCACGCCAGCGCGCATGAGCCGCCGGTGCAGGTCGAGGCCCCCTACGTGGCCGAACTGGTCCGCCAGGAGATGATCGCCCGCTTCGGTGGGGATGTGCTCAACAAGGGCTACCACGTCACCACTACCATCAACGCCGACATGCAGACCGCCGCCAATCTGGCCGTGCGCGATGGCCTGCTGGAGTACGACCACCGCCATGGCTGGCACGGTGTGGAGCAGCAGGTGGCGCTGGGCGCGGGCGACGATGCCACCACCATGGCCGCGCACCTGCGCGGCATCAGCGCCCAGTCCGGGCTGCTGCCGGCCATCGTGGCCGGCACCGGCGCCGATGGCAGCGCCACGGTGGTGCTGGCCAACCGTACTGAGCTGGTGCTGCCGGCGTCGGCGGCCAGGTGGACCAACAAGACCCCGGCCAAGCTGGTGCAGCGCGGCGATATCGTGCGCGTGCGCGCCGGCGCCAAGGAAGGCGAATGGCTGCTGGACCAGATCCCGCGCGGCCAGTCCGCGCTGGTATCACTGGATGCTGAAACCGGCGCGCTGAAGGCATTGGTGGGCGGCTTCAGCTTCTCCGGCAACAAGTTCAACCGCGCCACCCAGGCGCGCCGCCAGCCGGGCTCCAGCTTCAAGCCTTTCATCTATGCGGCGGCGTTTGACAAGGGCTTCAACCCGGCCTCGATCGTGCTGGATGCGCCGGTGGTGTTCCGCGACCGCCGCGGCAAGACCTGGCAGCCGCAGAACGACGGCGGCGGCTTCCGTGGCCCGATGCGCCTGCGCGAAGCGCTGGTGCAGTCACGCAACCTGGTGTCAGTGCGCCTGCTCGATGGCATGGGCGTGGAGTACGCGCGCAAGTACATCAGCGAATTCGGCTTCGCCGAAGCCGAGCTGCCCCCGAACCTGTCGATGTCGCTGGGCACCGCCTCACTGACCCCGCTGTCGGTGGCGCGCGGCTATGCGGTGTTCGCCAACGGCGGCTCGCGCGTGGACACCTGGCTGATTGACCAGGTCAGCGACCGCGATGGCAATCTGGTGTTCAAGGAGAACCCGGCCCGCGCCTGCCGCGAATGCGTAGGCACCAGTGGCGGCGCGCCGGTAAGCCAGGTGGTGGACGGCTTCAACTTCGGTGCCGCCACCGCACCGGCGCCGGCCGGCCCGGCCAAGCCCCAGCAGGCCGCGGAGCCGGCCGTGCCGGTGGACCCGAACGCGCGCACCGCACCGCGTGCGATCGATGCGCGCACCGCCTACCAGCTGGTCTCGATGATGCGTGACGTGGTCCAGCGCGGCACCGGCACCGCAGCCAAGGTGCTCGGCCGCGAAGACGTGGGCGGCAAGACCGGCTCCACCAACGACCACCGCGATGCCTGGTTCTCCGGCTTCGGCGGACCCTACGCGACCACCGTGTGGGTGGGTCGCGACGACTTCCGTTCGCTGGGGTACCGCGAGTACGGCGGCCGTGCCGCGCTGCCGATCTGGATCGACTACATGCGGGTGGCGCTGAAGGACACGCCGATCGCGCAGAACGAACCGCCGACCGGCATGGTCCAGGCCACGCTCAACGGCGCCACCGAATGGGTCAAGGTGGAGGACATGGAAAAACTGGCCGAGTACGATTTCAACACCCAGACACCGCAGGCCGACGACGCGGCGTTCGATATTTTCTGATGGGACCGGGGTGCCGGCCGGCGGCCGCCACCACATCGATGTCACACGGTCGGTGTACATTCTGTGCCAGGTCGCAAGAGGGGAGTCGCTCATGCATCGGGCACGACAGCACTCGCAGAGCCAGACCCGCGAACGCCGCCACCGGCTTGCCCATGAGGCGGCCCGGTTGATGGCCGAAAGTGGTCTCCGCGATTACCACCAGGCCAAGCTGAAAGCCGCCGGACGGCTGGGCATCCACGACGATGCTTCGCTGCCGCGCAATACCGAGATCGAAGAGGCACTGCGCGAGTACCAGCGCCTGTTTGCCGGTGCCGGGCATGACGCGCAGTTGCGCCACCGGCGCGAGGCAGCGCTGCGCGCGCTGGAGTTTCTGCATGGATTCGCCCCACGTCTGTGCGGGCCGGTCCTGGATGGCACCGCCGATGCCAACAGCCCCGTGCAGCTCCAGCTGCACAGCGACGACGCCGATGCGGTGCAGCGCTTCCTGGAGGAACACCGCATCCCCGCCGACTCCCGCACGCGTCGCCTGCGTCTGGACCGCGAACGCACGCTGGATGTTCCGGTATGGCTGTTCAGCGCCGAAGGGCTCACCTTCGACGTGGCCGTCCTGCCCTACGATGGGTTGCGTCAGCCGCCCCTGTCGAGCATCGATGAAAAGCCGATGCGGCGTGCATCGGCTGCGCAGCTGCGGTTGTTGTTGGCGGAGGGGTGAGTACCGACCAACGGTCGGTACCTACCAGCCTATGCCTACCCCCACCGCGACGGTGCTCTCACCGCCCTGGCTGAAGGCGCCGTTGAGGCTGAAGGTGGTGGCGGCGCGCCGCTCCAGCACGCGCTGGTAGCCTACCGCCAGCGCAGATTCGCCATCGGCATGGCCAATGCCCGCCCCGAGCCGGTTCCAGGTGGGCAGTCCTGCGGTGTTCATGGCCATGGCGGCCTGCGCACTGCCCATCGCCGCCATCCGGTTCATGCGGCGGTCCAGCCGCGAGAAGCGGCGGTCAACAGACGCCATTGCCTGGTCGGTGTAGCCGTTGGCGCGCTGTACGGCCTCATCCACCGCGCGGGTATCAACGGCGGGCGGCGCTGCGTCGGCCTTGGGAGCACGGGCAACGGCAGGCGCGGCTGCCTTGGCGGGGGCGGTATCCGCAGCCTCCGGCTCGTCCGCAGGTCCTGCGTCTCCCGCGACCTGCTGCGCCTGCAGCGCGCCCATCTGCCCACCCAGGCTGTCCAGCGCGTCGTGAGCGGCGCCCACCGCATCATCGAGTGCGTCCACGGCCTCGGCCACGCTGCCGTGCCACCGCCCCCGCACCGTGAACCCAACGCCGCGCACGCCGCCTTGGCCGTCCACGCCGGTGCCCAGCAACCCCGCCAAGGCGGACAGCTGCCGCATCGACACCACGTCATCATCGGCGATGCCCGGCATCACGTTGGTGATCCGCCGGCGCATGCCCTGCCCGCCCACCGACACCTCGAAGGGGTGCTGGACGATCGATCCGAAACCCAGTGCCACGCTGTCGTGCGCGCCCTCCCAAACCTGGGCCGAGGCGCCCAGGGCCATGCCGTTTTCGGCCAGCACGCGCGAACGCGAACCCAGCGCGAAGCCATCGTGTGCGCCGTCCAGGACGATCGCCGCGCGACCCAGCGCCACCGAATTCCGGCCCAGCGTGGTGGTGAAGCTGCCCAGGGCGGTCGAGCCCGCGCCCTGCGCGCGTGCATCGCTGCCCATCGCGGTACCGAGGTGGCCCGCCTGGGCCGGAAGGCTCTGCGCATCCGCCCCGACCTTGGCGTACAACTGGGTGTACTCCAGCGCCGCCACGCGCTGGCTGGCGGCAAACAGCTGCGCGCCGGTGATGGCCTGGTGGCTGTCGGCGCTGATCTCGCCCGCGCCCAGCGCGACCAGGCGCGCACCGCGCAGGTGCACGGTGGCATCCTTGTCGAAGCGCACTACGTCGCCGAGGTCGGCGCTGACGCCGCGCACGTTGTCGTGCAGCGAATCGATGTCGCCGCGGTTGCGGGCGATCTGTCCGCCATGGGTGTCGATCTGCCGGAGCGCGTCCGCCCAGCCCGGTGGCGGCGCCGGGTCCGGGATCTGCACCGGCGACGGCGCCGGACAGTGGATCATGCGTTCGCGCACGCCGTCGCGGTCGAACACACCGGCCACGCCCATGCCCACACCCAGCCCGCCAAGGAACGACAACACGGGTGCCACGGTTGACGGGGCGCTCTGCTGCGCAGCGGACGGCGCCACCGCCTCGGGCGACGGCTCCGGCAACGTTGCGGCTGCAAGTCCCGGTGCCATCAGCAGAAGCGTGATGGACGCGGAGGCAGGTGCACGGCGGGGACGGAACATGGTGGTTCTCCTTTCAGGGCAGCAGGATCTGCTGGTGTTCGCGGTAGCCGTCACGACTGAGCCGGTAATCCACGCGCAGCCGCGCGCCGGGCACCGGCTCGAATGGCAACGCCAGCGCAGCGCCGGGGTAGACACTGCGTTCGATGTCATGGGTGGTGCAGGCCGCCGCAACGCAGTACTCGACCCGGCGGATGCCCAGGCGGAGCGTGCCGCGGTTGTGCAGCCGCCCTCCGGCCACCTGCATCGCGACCCGTCCGTCGGCCGGCAATACGTTGACCAGCACGCCCCACACCAGGCTGACGCCAAGGGTGGCAGCGGGCGTCTGCAAGGGATCGGACCGGGCATCCGGGTCGTCCGCGCGCACCCCTTCGAAGTACACCCGGAACGCGGTCTCCTCCTGCACGGGCGCCAGGGCGATCACGCGCACCAACCGGCTGCCGCCGCCGGCAAGCGCGAACATGCCCGGTGTCACGGCGATCGCCGCGGCGTCACCGGGCGGCTCATCCATCTCCTGCTCGTCCTCGGTGGCGGGCGCGACCACGCGCTTGACCGTGGCCCTGACGTACTGGGTGCGCGGCGACTGCGCCTGCACGCGGATCCTGGTGGTGCCGCCGGTGTCGACGTGGACGCGCATGGGGTGCACGTCCAGGTTGGCCGACACCGGCAGGGCAGGAAGCAGCAACAGCAACGGGAAAAGGCGATGCAGGCGCATGTAGGTCTCGATCGGAGTCAGGGGCGGCGGGTGGGAAGGTGCATCTCCAGGGTGAGATCACCCTGGTAGCGTCCGTCGCGCTTTTCGGCGGCCGACACCCGGGGCGTGATGAAGGTGAGTGGGGTCGGCACACAGTGCACGGCCTGGTCCATGCCAGGCAGCAGGACCGGCCGCAGCCCGGCGCTGTCGATGCCGGTCAGCACCGTGTGCGCATCGCGGCGCAGCTCGATCGTGCCACCCGCGTGCACCAGCTGCAGGCGGTAATCGACGCGGTCGTGCGGCGCGCGGCCGCCCGCGTGGTGCCAGACCGAAAAGGCATCGGACGACCGCCCGGGCACGTCCGGACCGCGGTCGCGTGCGACCAGCACCAGTTGGCTGCTGTGGGAGCCAAGGCCGTCGTACAGGCACATGTCCAGCACCGCCTGGCCGCCGATGCTGGCCGGTGGCGGCACGGCCTGCAGCTGCAACTGCAGGTCCATCAGCCCGACCGGGCCGTCCTGTTCCGGCAGATGGATGGCCGCGCGGTCCGGATCGGTGACGGTGACCTCAAGCACGAACACGTGCCTGCCCAGGACGGCCGCGCCCACGCCGCCGCGCACGTCCAGGTGCAGCTCGGCACGCCAGCGCCCGGCCACCAGCGCGCCGATGTCCGTCGCCCCCACCTGCAGCGTCACCGCCGTGCCGGCCGGGGCGACGTGGCACTCCCGGGTCGCCGAGGTCCACAGCGGGTATTGCGATTTGTCCCAGTAATCGTCGCTGCAGCTGCGCTCCCACTCGACCCGCTCCAGCCATCCGCTCACGCCTACCTCGCGACGCTGGCCGCTGCGTGGTTCGTGGAACTCCAGCAGGATCGGCTGGCGCCCGATCGGGCCTTCCCCGGTGTCGCTGCGCGGGCAGCGCCCGCGTGCCGGCACATCGGTGCAGGTGACATGCAGGCGACCATGGCCATGCTCCACCTCGTCGAACCCCAGCACGGTGCGCGGTGCCCACAACTGCAGCGGCTGCGGCGCGGCACGGTCGAAGGTGTGGCTCAGTGTGGTCACGGTGGTGCCAGCGGCGGGCGTGGTGAGCGGCGGGCGCTGCGCCGCTGCAGGCTGCGCGACCCACAGTGCCGGTATCAGCAGGACGCTGCAGGCGCGCATCAGGGTCCGCCCCATGGCACCCCCTGCGCCATCGGCGCCGTGTCGTCCAGCAGTTGTCGTACCCGCGGCTGGCGGGCGATGCTGCTGGGCAACGCGCCGCGCGCCATAGGCGCGCAGGCCACCCGCCCCACCAGCAGCACCACGCTGCGCTGCTCACGCACCTGCAATGGACAGTGCAGCAGGCGGCCGGCCTGCAACAGGTACAGGGCGGGTTCGCGCTGCGCGAATTCGGTGATGAACCCGCCGTCGGCTCCCAGCCGGGGAACCGCGGCATTGAGGATGCGCGCGCCGGCCAGGGCAGTACCGGCGTCGTCCACGGCGTTGCCGATGTAGGTGAAGGTGGCTTCCACCCCTACCGGCAACGTGATCACCCTGCCAGGCAACAGGAAGGGCTGCTGCGCAGGCCCGGGATGGGCCACACGCACGCTTGCCTCGTGGGCCTGCGCTGACACGTCCTGCACCTCCACCCGATGGCGCTGGTACCCGCTCAGCGGCAACAGCCGGCGCTGTCCAACGCGCAGCACCTGGCGACGGCTGGCCCCGGCCTGCACCTCGGCGGCCGCGCCCTCGAACCCGCTGGCATCGGCGTACTCGACGCTGACGGCCACGCCCGCATCGGCCCCCGGCGCCCCGCCCCAGAACACGCCGCGCGGCGATACTGCCAGCGCCGATCCATGACTGAGGCTGTAGCCGGTGTCGCGGGCATGCGCCTGCCGGTGGTGCGACAGCACGGCACTGGTCTGGCCAAGCGGCGCGTAGGTGCGCAGTGCCAGCAGCGCATCGACGGCATCGGCGTCCTGCACGCTGATTTCGGTGGCCATCTCGCGCGCGCCGGCATCCTGTTCCTTGCGCCAGGAGTGCGCCAGCAGCATGCGCTGTCCGGCATCACCGGACTGCGTGCGCCGTGCTTCCGCGCCGATGCGGCGCAGTGTGCTGGCGCCTGCCGCACGCTGCAGCTGCGAAAAGGTGACGGAGAACTGCAGCCCCTGGTCGGACACGCTCCCGGTCTGCCGCCATGCACCCAGGCGGGTACCGATGCTCACGCTGCGCCACTGCCGCGTAAGGCCATAGCTGGCCTGCAGGCTGCGGGCGCTGCCGTCCGGGCCGCGGCCGGGTGCCAGCGCGCGGCGGCGGGTGTGCCCCAGATGGAGACTGCCGCCGGTCAGCGGGATGGTCAGCGATGCCCCCAGGGCGTCGGCGCAGTCCGATGCACTGTTGGCGGATCGGGGGTGGGCGCGGCAGCGGGCGCCGCCCAGGCGCTGCCGGTACAGGTTCCAGGAAACGGTATTGCGCACGCTGAGCTGTTGCTGGCTGCCACGCCGGCCGTCGCTGCCGATGATCGCGCCCATTTCGGCGTACAGGTCATGCCCGCCGAGGCGGTGGCGGAGGCCGGTACGCAATTCGGCATGGCTGGCATGGCCAAGGCGTGACACGCCCAGGCTCATGCCGAATTGGTCGGCCAGCGGCAGGCGCAGGCCGGCCTGCAGCACGCTGTCGCCGGAGGCCGGGCGGAGGTCGCGCGCGCGGCTGCGCCCGCCCTGCACGAACCACTGCAGGCCCGGTTCACCCCATTCCCGGGTGCGGGAGAACGGCAGTGTCTCGCTGCGCAGCAGGCGCCCGTCTTCGTGGATGCGCAGGGTCACGTCGTAGCTGCCGGGCGGAAACTGGCGGGTATCCAGGTCGGTGACGCCGGCGGGCAGGTAGAAGGTCTGCAGCAATCGCTCGCCGTCGTAGGCATCCACGCGCGCCTGTCGCGCCAGCAATACGGTCAGGGGCGCGGCGCCGACGTCGGCGCTGGCATCCCTGTAGGCCTGGGTGGTACCGGCGCGGACGCCATCGAAGCGATCCAGCGGCAACAGGCCGAAGCCGAATTGCCCTCCCTGAGTGCTGGCAAGGTTGCGCCGGTCCATCCTTCCGGCCTGCAGGTAGTGGCGCCGGGCCAGGTCATGCCGGTAGTACAGATCGTCGAACTGGAAGCGCGTACGCGCGCGCTGGCCGGGCCAGGCGTGGCGTGCGTAGTTCCAGTTGCCGCCGACATGCCCGCTGCGCAGCACGCCCAGCGTGGCACTGCCGTGCGCGTTGAGGGCGTACTGGCCGCCATTGCCGCTGAGCGCGAGCGTCTGCTGGTGCAGCAATGCGTTTTCGGCCTTCTCGCTGGGCTCGTGCAGCCCGGCGCTGCCGGGCAACGCGCGCGGCAGCCAGCGTAATGCGGGAAACAGCAACAACGCACTGTCGCCTTCGTCAAAGATGGCATGCACGTGGGAAGGATCCTCGGGCGGGGGGCGCCAGCCGCAGCCTGGCTGCGGCTGGCCGTGGACGCAGGCCATGTGGCTGTTGCGCGGCAGCGGCAGCGACAGCGCGGGCAGCAGCGCCTGCTGCGCGGGCGCGGCCACACCCAGCGCGGCCAACACCTGCGCGGGTTGTTCCAGCTGCACGTGGTCCAGCGTCACCCAGGCCGGCCAGAGGCCGGCAGAACGCCCGAACGCGCGTACTTCCACGCGCTCGCGCTGGCCACTGACAAGATCTTCGAATCCTGCCGGCACCGGGCCCGCCTGGACGGCCACGCAGGCCAGCACCAGGGCGAGCGCCACCGCCAGCCGGACCACGGCGGGAGCAGGAATGCGCATGGCAGGACTGCAGGCATGCCGGCCCCGCAGGACCGGCTCCCGCGCAGGGGCTTAAAGGCTGCTGGCCTTCTGCACCAGCACCAGGCTGACCGGACCGTCGTAAAGGCCGGCGGCGGCAATGGGGCCCGGCGTGGACTGGGCAACGGTCAGCGGCATTTCGATGGAAGCACCGGGGATGGCACCGTAGAACAGCTGTTGCGCGGTGAACGCAACCGGCGCCAGGCCCAGCTCGCGTCCATTGAGAGTGACCGAGAGAGGTATGTCGACCGCGCCGGCGGCGGTGACCTTGGGCATCAACACGGCCGGTTCGGCCAGGCGAACGTCGACGTCCAGGCTGGTGTCATTCGAGAACACGCGCACGCGTTCGCTCCAGCTGCTCAGTCCCTGCCCGGCGCGGTAGGGCATTTCCACCTCGGCGGGAAGCGCGCTGCCATCGGCCCGGAGCAGCGACAGGGTCGGGTCGACGTTCGCCCAGACGGTGATGTGCGCTTCAACGGCGTGGGCAGACAGTGCGGCGGTAAAGATCGCCAGGCCCAACGCGGCCTGCTTCAGGGTGCGGTACATGTGGTTCTCTCCCATGATTGAAAAACGCCTCGGTCGAGGCGATCACCCACCCTGCGATGTGCAGTGCCGGCGACACGATCACGTTAGTTCTGTGCGCGATGTCGCCCCACGCAACCATTCTTAAACCCATTGCGCACGCGCATGTTCTGCGACAGCGCACGCGAACCGGACGCAACGCAAGCATTCCGACGCGCGCGCATGCGCATGTTGCGGGTTGCTGGCTTTATGCTCGCCGCGGCACGGCGTGGTGTTGGCATTGGCTGAAAGCGAAAGGCTTAAAGCCAGAGCCAGAGCCGTCGTTTGCAGGATGCTGCTTGAAGGCTCTTGCATGAAGGCTTTTGAAACAAAAAAAACGCCCCCTTGCGGAGGCGTCTTTTCATGTACCACGGCAGCTGATCAGCCCTGGTAGTCACGCACGTCGTGGCCGGTGTAGACCTGACGCGGGCGGCCGATCTTCATTTCCGGATCGACCTGCTGTTCGAGCCAGTGCGCGACCCAGCCGGAGGTGCGGCCCAGGGCGAACATGACGGTGAACATCTCGGTCGGGATCTGCAGCGCCTTGTAGATGATGCCGCTGTAGAAATCGACGTTCGGGTACAGCTTGCGGGCAACGAAGTAGTCATCCTGCAACGCAGCCTGTTCCAGCTTCACGGCCACGTCCAGAAGCGGGTCCTGCACGCCCAGCTGCTGCAGCACCTTGCTGGTCATCTCGCCGATGACCTTGGCGCGCGGGTCGAAGTTCTTGTACACGCGGTGGCCGAAGCCCATCAGGCGGAAGCCCGAGGTCTTGTCCTTGGCCTTGAGCACGGCCGATTCAACGTTGTCGGCCGAACCGATTTCTTCCAGCATCTTCAGCACGGCCTCGTTGGCGCCGCCGTGGGCCGGACCCCACAGCGCGGTGACGCCAGCGGCAACCGATGCATACGGGTTGGCACCGGTCGAACCGACCAGGCGCACGGTCGAGGTAGAGGCGTTCTGCTCGTGGTCGGCATGCAGGATGAAGAGCAGGTCCAGCGCCTTGACCACATCCGGGTTCAGCTCGTACTGGCCATCGGCCGATTCGAAGGTCTGCTTCAGGAAGCGGCTGACGTAATCCAGCGAGGTGTCCGGCGTATTGGCCGGCAGGCCCTTGCCGTGGCGGTAGATCAGCGCCGACAGGGTCGGCACCTTGGCGATCAGGCGCACGGCCGACTGGCGGCGCTGTTCGGCGTCGGACAGGTCCAGCGAGGCGTGGTACTTCGCCGACAGCTGCGCGATGGCAGCGGCCAGGATGGCCATCGGGTGGGCATCCTTGTCGAAGCTGGCGATCAGGGCATTGATCGAGGCATCGACGTTGGCTTCGGCTGCCAGCTCATCGGTGAAGGCCTTCAGCTGCTCGGCGCTCGGACGCTCGCCATGGATCAGCAGGTAAGCCACTTCGACGTAGCTGGATTTTTCCGACAGCTGCTCGATCGGGTAGCCGCGGTACAGCAGCACGCCCTTGTCACCGTCGATGAAGGTGATGGCGGACTTGCAGCTGGCGGTGGCGGTAAAGCCGGAGTCGTAGGTGAAGAGACCGGTTTCCTTGGTCAGCTTCGAAATATCGACGCAATCGTTGCCGAGCGTGGGTTTGATGACAGGCAGAACAACCGGCTTGTCGCCGGCGTTGAGCGTGACCTGATCAAGATCGGACACTGTGTGCGCTCCTCAGGGGAAGGCGCCCACCCAAGCGCGTGGGGCGGGCACGTGAATGAAGTCCACAACCTGTGCTGTGGATCACGTCATTATCGCACAGCAACATTTGCCACGCCCTAGGACGGAAGTCGTAGACGAAGCGGGCCGTGGCCCTGTCCGCGCAAGCCTGGCAGCGCTGCGACCATGGCCGGGGTGGACACTGCGTTCCGTCGAGCCACGCAATTTCTGAACCGCCGTTCATCCGCCAGCAGGGTTTATCGCGCGCACAAAAAAACAACGGCCGCCAGGGCGACCGTTGTTTTTGGACAGCAGCGTCGAGCGCTTATTCGGCAGCAGCAGCCGCGGCCGGCTTGCCGAAACGCTTCTGGAACTTGTCGATACGGCCGCTGGTGTCGATCACCTTGTGCTTGCCCGTATAGAACGGGTGCGAAGCAGAGGAGATTTCGATCTTGACGAGCGGGTACTCGTTGCCGTCTTCCCACTTCACGGTTTCTTTCGTCGCCATGGTGGAACGGGTCAGGATCTTGAAATCGGAGGTGACGTCCTGGAAAACGACGTCACGGTAGTTCGGATGGATATCGTCCTTCATGGGGCACACACCGTAAATAAGGTCAGGGAAACGCAAGAGCGGCATTATAGCCGAGGCCTTCCCCTAGGGCAAGCCAAGGCCATGTTCCGCGTGAAGAGACCGCCGCTGCGGCCTCAGGCAACGCCGAGCGCACGCCGGACCTGGGCTTCAAAGCGCCCTTGGTCGTAGGCCATCAGCAGCTGGGAATTGTCCGGCTGCCCGGTCTGGCGGTTCCAGTCGACAATGGTAGCACCCCGGGTGTGGGTGCCGGTCAGTTCGACGTTCAGCGGACGCGATTCAACCCGCAGCGCGCCTTCGGGCTGCAGCGCCCAGGCCATCGCCAGGGCATCGGCAGCAAACCAGCGCTCCCCGCGGCTGTCTTCGGACCACAGGCGGGTCTGCCGCGAAATCAGCTCGTAGAATCGCGCCTTGTCGCTGTCGAAGGCCAGCCACTGCTCGACATCCTTGTGCAGCAGGCCGTGGGCGACGGTGGCTTCCCAGTCGGCCACTTCGATGTGCGGGAAGCCGGTGAACACCACGTGCGCCGCTTCCGGATCGAAGGCGATGTTGAACTCGGCAGCCGGGGTGATGTTGCCGTGGCAGGTCACCGCCCCGCCCATGACCAGGAAGCGCTTTACGCGCTGGGGCAGGGTCGGGTCCAGCTTCAGTGCCAGGGCCAGGTTGGTCAGCGGACCCAGGGCGACCAGGAACAGCTCACCGGCGTACTGGTGGGACAGGCGCAGGATGGCCAGCGCGGCGTGTTCGGCTTCGGCCTGGCGCCTGGCGGCCGGCAGGTTGACGTCGCCGAAGCCATCGGCGCCGTGCACGTGAGCAGCATCCACCGAGGGGTGCAGCAGCGGATCGGCGGTTCCGGCGAACACCGGAACGTCCTCCCGCCCGGCCACTTCGCACAGTTTCAGGGCATTGCGGACCGTGTGGTCCAGGCCGACATTGCCGGCGGCAATGGTGAGGCCGACCACGTCGTGGCGTTCGTCGGCAAAGGCCATCAACAGGGCCAGGGCGTCATCGACACCCGGATCGGTGTCGATCAACAGCGGAATCTTCTTGGTCATGCGTGCCGTCTTCATCTAGCGGCAACGGAATGTCTCACCCGGAGGTTACAAATACAAGGCCGGTACCGATGCGGTAACGACCATTGGTCGTTACGCGCCGGCGTATCGCACCGCCGATCCAATCCACCGCTCGACGACGCGGTCCGCCACCGCCGGGGCCTCGGCCAGCAGACGGTCTGCGAGCGCATGCACGTCCGGCAGCAGGTCCGCGTCGCGGGCCAGGTCGGCCATCCGGAAGCCGGCCAGGCCGGTCTGGCGGGTGCCCAGCAGCTCGCCGGGGCCGCGCAGCTCGAGGTCCTTCTCGGCGATCACGAAGCCATCGTTGGTCTGCCGCATGGTTTCCAGGCGTTCGCGCGCCATCGCCGACAGCCGCGCCTGGTAGAGCAGCACGCAGCGCGATACAGCCGAACCACGCCCGACCCGGCCGCGCAGCTGGTGCAGCTGGGCCAGGCCGAGCCGCTCGGCGTTCTCGATCACCATCAGTGAGGCATTGGGCACGTCCACACCCACTTCGATCACGGTGGTGGCCACAAGCAGATCGATCTGTCCGGCCTTGAAAGCGACCATGGTGGCCAGCTTCTCGCTCGCCTTCAGTCGGCCGTGTACCAGCCCCACCCGCACGCCCGGCAACAACGCCTGCAGCGATTCGAAGGTGGCCTGTGCCGGGGTGGCATCCAGCTCGTCGTTCTCTTCGATCAGGGTGCACACCCAGTAGACCTGGCGGCCCTCGCGGCAGGCCAGGGCGATGCGCTCGATCAGTTCCGGGCGGCGATCATTGTTCAGTGCCACGGTCTGCACGGGTGTGCGCCCGGGCGGCAGTTCGTCGATCGCCGACACGTCCAGGTCGGCATACTCGGACATCGCCAGCGTGCGCGGAATCGGCGTGGCGGTCATCACCAGCTGGTGCGGTACGCTGCGCCCGCCCGGTCCTTTGTCGCGCAGGGCCAACCGCTGGTGCACGCCGAAGCGGTGCTGTTCATCGACGATGGCCAGCGCCAGATCATTGAACACCACCGCCTCCTGCATCAGCGCATGGGTACCCACGACTACCTGGGCCTGCCCATTGGCCACCTGCTCCATCACCTTTGCACGCGCCCTGCCGGTAACCTTGCCCGCCAACCAGGCCACCTGCACGCCGAGCGGTTCCAGCCAGCCGCGCAGATTGGTGAGGTGCTGTTCGGCCAGCAGTTCGGTCGGGGCAGCCAGCGCCACCTGCTTGCCCTGCTCCACCGCCAGCATGGCCGCCAGTGCGGCCACCACGGTCTTGCCCGAGCCGACGTCGCCCTGCACCAGCCGCAGCATCGGGCGCGGCTGGGCCAGGTCCTCGCGGATCTGGGTGAACACCCGTTTCTGTGCGCCGGTCAAGGCGAACGGCAGCTGTTTCAGCAGGGCCTTGGCGAGTTTTCCGGGACCGGCGAGCGGCGGTGCGTGGTGTGCCTGCAGGGCAATTCGCTGGCGGCGCAGGCTCAGGTGGTGGGCCAGCAGTTCTTCCAGTGCCAGCCGGCGCTGCGCGGGATGGGTGCCTGCGGCCAGTGCGGCCAGATTGGCGTCCGGTGGCGGGCGGTGCACGGTCAGCAGCGCACTGCGCAACGAGGGCAGCGCCAGCCCATCGAGCCAGCCCGACGGCAGCAGTTCCAGGGCGGATTCTTCCGGCAGACGGTCCAGCGCCTGGCCGATCAAGCGGCGCAGCGTGGCCGGGCCGATGCCTTCCACAGCGGGATACACCGGATCCAGGCTGTCGCCCAGCGCAGGGTCATCGGTACGGCCGAGCACCTGGTAACTGGGGTGGACCATTTCCAGCCCCAACTGACCCGGCTTGGGCGTGCCGAAGCAGCGAAGACGGGTGCCCACTGCAAACTGGGCCACCTGCTGCTGGCGGAAGTGGAAGAAGCGCAGCACCAGGGTGCCCTGCCCTTCGTCCTCCACCGCCACTTTCAAGGTGGGGCGGAAGCGCATGCCGCGGTCGACCGCGATGACGCGGACGTCGACCTGTGCGGGCACGCCGTTGCGCAGGTCCTGGATGCGGGTCAGCGCGGTGCGGTCTTCATACCGCAGCGGCAGGTGCAGCCACAGGTCCTGCAGCGAGGCCAGGCCGCGGGCTGCCAGTTTGGCGGCCACGGCCGGCCCCACGCCAGCGAGCACGCCCAGCGAAGCTTCGCCGGACGGCGCCAGCGCCGGAGTGACCGCCGGTCTGCGTGCCACGTGACGGTCAGTCGATGACCATCACCGCATCAACCTCGAAGTTGGCGCCCTTGGGCAGGCCGGACACTTCGATGGTGGAGCGGGCCGGGAACGGCGCCTGGAAGTAGTCCTGCATGACCGCGTTGACCTTGGCGAATTCGGCCAGGTCGGTCAGGTACAGGCCCAGGCGGACCACCTTGTCCAGCGAGCCGCCGGCCGCTTCGGCCACGGCCTTGAGGTTGTCGAAGGCGCGTCGCGCCTGGGCTTCGACATCACCGGCGCCGACGATGTCGCCAGTGGCCGGATCCAGCGGAATCTGGCCCGAGAAGTACACGGTGTTGCCGGCACGCACGGCCTGCGAATACGGACCGATCGCGGCCGGTGCGTTTTCGGTGTTGATGATCTGGCGGGACATGGAGTGCCTCGTTATGTCGAACAATGGTGGGGCCATTGTATCGGTTTCGATCATTGCCGCGCTTTGCGCGGCCCGCCACGCAGGGCGTGGCTCCACGTGTCCGGCGTTATTGCCTGCGTACAGACTGGACGACCGACAAACGCCGCAGCCGGCGCATCACTTCAGCCAGGTGGTTGCGGTCGCGGACCTGGATGTTGAAGGCGAGTACGGCGGCGTTGAAGTCGCGGTCCAGGTAGTCCACCCGCTCGATGTTGGAGTGGCTCTGGGCGATGGCGGCGGCCAGCTGGGCCAGCACGCCGGTGCCGTTCTCCACTTCCACCACCAGCGCGGTGTCGTAATCGCCGGAGACGGTGGTATCCCAGCCAATCGGCACCCAGCGCTCGGGTGACTTGCGCAGCTCGGCCAGGTTCGGGCAGTCCAGGCGGTGTACCACGATGCCCTTGCCGGCGGTGTGGTAACCCATGATCTCGTCGCCGGGAATCGGCTGGCAGCAATTGGCGAAACTGACCACGCCACGTTCGCTGCCGTTGATCAGGATTTTTTCCTGCGAGTGCCTGGAATGCGCACCGCCGCGCAGCTCGGCATACGCCATCAGCGCCTGCGCGGCCTGGTTCGGCATCCAGTTGCCCAAGGCCACTTCGGCCAGCAGGGCCTCCAGGCGCGGATAGCGGTGTTCGGCCAGGAACGCATCCAGGCGTCCCTTCGGCAGCCGCTCCAGCGAACTGTCCATCGCTTCCAGCGCGCGGTCGAGCATGCGGTGGCCCAGCTGCACGGCATCTTCATGTTCGAGCTGCTTGAGCTGGTGGCGGATCGCGGTGCGCGCCTTGGAGCTGACCACGAATTCGAGCCACTGCGGCTTGGGCGTGGCCGAACGCGCGGTAATGACCTCCACGGTCTGCCCGCTGACCAGTTTTGTGCGCAGCGGCACCAGTTTCTTGTCCACGCGCGAGGCGACCGCCATGTTGCCCACGTCGGTGTGCACCGCGTAGGCGAAGTCCAGCGCGGTGGAGTTGCGCGGCAGGGCCAGGATCTTGCCCTTGGGCGTGAACAGGTAGACCTCGTCCGGGAACAGGTCCACCTTGACGTTGTCGAGGAACTCAAGCGACGAGCCGGCCGCGCGCTGGGAATCGATCAGCTCCACGATCCAGGCATGGGCACGGCTCTGCGCGCTGTTGGGAGTGTCGCCACCGAACTTGTAGGTCCAGTGCGCGGCCACGCCGCGCTCGGCGATCAGGTCCATTTCCTCGGTCCGGATCTGCACTTCGATCGGCGAGCCGTACGGTCCGAACAGCACCGTGTGCAGCGACTGGTAGCCGTTGGCCTTGGGAATGGCGATGAAATCGCGGAAGCGCCCATCCAGCGGCTTGAAGGTGGCATGCACCGAGCCCAGCGCGTGGTAACAGTTGGGCACGCTGCGCACGACCAGGCGGAAGCCGAACACGTCCATGACCTGGTCGAAGGATTTGTTCTCGTCGCGCATCTTGTTGTAGATGCTCCACGGGGTCTTGATGCGACTGACCAGGCGGTGTTCCAGCCCTTCCTTGGCCAGCCGCTGCGACAGCTGCACTTCCACCTGTGCCATCGCCTCGCGGCGCACTACCGGCTGGCTGCGGATGTGCTTTTCCAGGATCGCGTGGCGCCAGGGATACAGCGCCTTGAACCCCAGGTTCTGCAGCTCGCTCTTGACCAGGCTCATGCCCAGCCGCTGCGCGATCGGGGCGTAGATCTCCAGGGTTTCGCGGGCGATGCGGCCACGCGCCTCGGTGCTCTGCGCGCCCAGCGTGCGCATGTTGTGCAGGCGGTCGGCCAGCTTGATCATGATCACGCGCAGGTCGCGCGACATTGCCAGCAGCATCTTGCGGAAGCTCTCGGCGGCCGCTTCCTGGCGGTCGCGGAACTTCAGCTTGTCCAGCTTGGTGACCCCGTCGACCAGCTCGGCCACGGCTTCGCCGAACTCGGCGGCCAGCTCTTCGCGGGTCAGCGGGGTATCTTCGATGGTGTCGTGCAGGATCGCGGCAATCAGCGCTTCCACGTCCAGGCCCAGCTCGGCCAGCACCTGCGCCACCGCCACCGGGTGGGTGATGTACGGCTCACCGGATTTACGGGTCTGCCCGGCATGCGCGGACGCCCCTACTTCCCAGGCGCGACGCAGCAGTGGCAACTGCTCGGGCGGCAGGTAATGCGCTGCGCGTTCCAGCTGGAGGACATAGTCGGGTACGGCCGCGCCGGGAGACGCGGCGACCTTGGCAGAGGGGCCTGGGTTCATGGCTGGAAGACTATTCCAGCGACGGGATAACGGCAAACTATTGCGTGCTGCCAACCGTCAAATGCGTCACGACCGACGTCGTGACCGAGCGATGCTTGCGACCCACCCACCGAAAAGCAGACAGCCCGCACATGGCGGGCTGTCTGTGGCAACAACGGATGATCGGGTGCGATCAGTCGTCGTTCTTGGACATGTCTTCGTCGGCGACGACTTCGGCAGCGGCCCATTCCAGCGCTTCACGCTCGGCGCGCTCGCGTTCGGCCTTCTCGACTTCGTCGATCAGGGCGTTGTCGATCTTGCGGGCGGCAATTTCGCGCAGCGCCAGCACGGTCGGCTTGTCTTCGGTTTCGCTGTTGTCCAGGGTGGCCTGGACGCCATTGGCCAGCTGACGGGCGCGCTTGGACGCCATCATGACCAGCTCGAAACGGTTATCGACGACTTCCAGACAATCTTCTACGGTGATGCGGGCCATGCGGGCTCCCGGCAGCCGGCGGGGGCTGCTCATCGAATGAGGGAAAGGGGACGGATTGTACCGGCCGGGCCTGGAAAAAATCAAGCCGACCGGGCACCCACCCCTTGTGAATCAGTCAGTTGCGGTTGCATCCTGGGTCAACAAAGCCTGGATCAGGCCCGCGTGGCGGACCTTCTGGGCCTCCCGGCGCAGACGGCTGGCCGTGAAGATGGCGCACAGCTCGTCCACGGCAGTCTCGAACACCTCGTTGACGATGACGTAGTCGAAGTCGTTGAAGTGCAGCATTTCCTCGCGCGCGGCGGCCAGGCGCTGGGCGATCACCGCCTCGCTGTCCTGCCCGCGTTTGCGCATGCGGTCCTGCAGCGCCTGCTTCGACGGCGGCAGGATGAACACCGTGACCGTGCCGGGTACCAGTTGGCGGACCTGCTGGGCCCCCTGCCAGTCGATCTCCAGCAGCACGTCCTGGCCGGCCGACAGCTGCGGCTCGACTGACTGGCGGGCGGTGCCCTTCCAGTCGCCATGCACCCAGGCATGTTCGAAGAAGTCGCCGGCAGCGATCATCCGCTCGAACTCCGGGGCGCTGACGAAGTGATAGTGCTGGCCGTTCACCTCACCCGGGCGCATGGCACGGGAGGTGAACGAGATCGACAGGGCGATCTGCGGGTCGCGCGCCAGGGTGGCGTTGACGATGCTGCTTTTGCCGGCCCCGGACGGGGCGGCCACGATGTACAGCGTGCCGCGGGCCGGTTCCGGGCTCTGGAGGGGCTGGCTGCTCATTCGATGTTCTGCACCTGTTCGCGGATCTGGTCGATCAGCACCTTCAGCTCGACGGCGGCATTGGAGGTGCGGCTGTCCACCGACTTGGAGCCCAGCGTGTTGGCTTCGCGGTTGAACTCCTGCAGGAGGAAATCAAGGCGGCGGCCAACCGGCTCGCGCTGCCCGAGCACGCGGCGGATTTCCACGATGTGGCTGCGCAGGCGGTCCAGTTCCTCGTCCACGTCCAGCTTCTGCAGCCACAGCACCAGTTCCTGCTCGGCGCGGCCAGGATCGACCGGGTGCGGCAGGTCGGCCAGCCGGGCCGAGAGCTTGGCGCGCTGGCCATCGCGGATCAGCGGAATCAGCGTGGTGACCTCGGTGGCGATGCGCTCCACGCCATCGACCCGCTCCTGGATCGCCGTGGCCAGCTTGTCGCCCTCACGCTCGCGCGCGGCAACGAACCCGTCCAGGCTCTCCTCCAACAGGGCCAGGGCCTCGGCCTGCAGCGCGGCAGCGTCGACCGCCTCTCCCTGCATCACGCCCGGCACCTGCAGCAGTTCGGTGAAGCTCACCTGCAGGCTGGGGAAGCCCGGCGCCAGCCGGCTGGCCAGCTCGCCGAGCTGGGCCAGCAGCGCATCGTTGACCACCAATGCCCCGGTGACCTCCGGCGCGCGCAGCCGCATGACCAGATCGATCTTGCCGCGGCTGCAGCGGTTGGCGACACGCTCCCGCAGTTGCGGTTCAAGCGCACGCAGCTCCTCGGGCAGGCGCACGCCCACCTCCAGGAACCGGTGGTTGACCGAGCGCAGCTCACAGGCCAGCGTGCCCCAGGGTGTGGCGCGCTCGCCGCCGGCGTAGGCGGTCATGCTTCGAATCATGCGGGTTTCCGGTGCTCTCAAAGTGCAAATGGTACCCTAGCGGTTCCTTTGGAGCCTCCTCGCCTGCCGGTCACCGGTCCGGGCGCGGTCCCGCATCCCTCGTCTTACCGGAAGCCATCCATGTCCGATTCCCGTCCCAGCGGCCGCCAGGCCGACCAGTTGCGCGAAGTGCGCATCGAACGCGCCTTCACCCGCCATGCCGAAGGCTCGGTGCTGGTCAGCTTCGGTGAAACCCGCGTGCTGTGCACCGCCAGCGTGGAGAACCGCGTGCCGGGCTTCCTGCGCGGCAAGGGCGAAGGCTGGGTCACCGCCGAATACGGCATGCTGCCGCGCTCCACCCACACCCGCAACGACCGCGAAGCGGCACGCGGCAAGCAGGGCGGCCGCACCCTGGAGATCCAGCGCCTGATCGGCCGCACCCTGCGCGCCTGTATTGATCGGGGCGCATTGGGCGAACGCACCATCACTCTGGACTGCGACGTGCTGCAGGCCGATGGCGGCACCCGCACCGCCGCCATCACCGGTGCCTACGTGGCGCTGGTGGACGCAGTGAACTTCCTGATCAAGCGCGGCGACATCAAGCGCAACCCGATCTTCGGCGCCGTTGCCGCAGTGTCGGTGGGCATCTACCGCGGTACCCCGGTGCTCGACCTGGATTACGCCGAAGACAGCGACTGCGACACCGACATGAACGTGGTGATGAACGACGGCGGCGGCTTCATCGAGTTGCAGGGCACCGCCGAAGGCCACGCGTTCCGCCGCGAGGAACTGGACGCACTGCTGGCCCTGGCCGAAAAGGGCATCACCGATCTGTTCGCGGCCCAGCAGGCCGCGCTGGCGCAAGCGTGAGCCGGCGCCTTGCCCTGGTGACCCTTGTGGTGGCCGATTACGACGAGGCGATCGCCTGGTACACGGGCAAGCTCGGCTTCCAGCTGATCGATGACATCGACCAGGGCAGCAAGCGCTGGGTGGTGGTCGGCCCGACCGACGGCAGCGCAGCCGCGCTGCTGCTGGCCCGCGCCAGCAACGAAGACCAGCAGAGCCGGGTCGGCAACCAGACCGGTGGCCGGGTCGGTTTCTTCCTCAACACCGACGATTTCCACCGCGACCATGCCGCCATGACCGCGCGCGGCGTGGAATTCCTTGAAGCCCCGCGCGAAGAGCCCTACGCCACGGTTGCGGTGTTCCGCGACCTGTACGGCAACACGTGGGACCTGCTGGAGCCCAAAGCAATGAAACTGGTACTGGCCAGCGGCAACGCCGGCAAGCTGAAGGAACTGCAGGCCATGCTGGCCGGCCTGCCATTGGAGATCGTCGCGCAGGGCGAGCTGGGCGTGAGCGATGTGCCGGAAACCGGCCTGACCTTCGTCGAGAACGCGCTGATCAAGGCCCGCCATGCCAGCGCCAGCACCGGCCTGCCGGCACTGGCAGACGATTCGGGTCTGATCGTGGATGCGCTGGACGGCGCGCCGGGTCTCTACAGCGCGCGCTATGCGGGCAGCCCGACCGACGACGCGGCCAACAACGCCAAGCTGCTGGAAGCAATGCGCGATGTACCGGTCGAGCGGCGCACCGCGCGCTTTTACGCGGTGATCGTGCTGCTGCGCCACGCCAACGACCCGCAGCCGCTGATCTGCGAAGGCAGCTGGGAAGGCGAGATCCTGGATGAGCTGCGCGGCAGCCATGGCTTCGGCTACAACCCGCTGTTCCTGGATACGGTGTTGGGCCAGACCGCTGCGGAAATGGCACCGGACGTAAAGAACGCGATGAGCCACCGCGGCAAGGCGCTGCAGGTGCTGAAGCAGAAATTGTCGGCGTTGACCTGATTCGACTATTGATGATCTCCCGAGGGCCGGCCAACGGCCGGCGCTACCGATGAGCACGATGTCAGACCACGAATGTTTGCCCGGCGGAAGCTGCAACCACGACCACGCTGTGTCGCTGGTGCCGCCGCCGCTGTCGCTGTACGTGCACCTGCCCTGGTGCGTGCGCAAATGCCCGTACTGCGATTTCAACTCGCACCAGGCCAAGGGCGAGCTGCCGTTCGACGCCTACATCGATGCGCTGATCCGCGACCTCGACCAGGACCTGCCGCTGGTCTGGGGCCGGGTGGTGAACAGCGTGTTCTTCGGGGGCGGCACCCCCAGCCTGTTTCCGCCGGAGGCGATCGACCGCTTCCTGCAGGCAGCCTCGGCACGGCTGCGCTTCGCGCCCAACCTGGAAGTGACCCTGGAAACCAATCCGGGCACGGCCGAGCATGGCCGGTTCGACCGCTACCGCGCGTCCGGGGTGAACCGGATCAGCTTCGGCATCCAGACCTTCAACGATGAAGCGCTGCAACGGCTGGGCCGCATCCACGACAGCGGGGAAGCCGAGCGCGCGGTGAAGCTGGCCCAGGACGCAGGCTACGACAACTTCAACATCGACCTGATGTACGCGCTGCCGCAGCAGACCCTTGCCCAGGCTGAGCATGACCTGGAGCGCGCCTTCGCGCTGCAGCCCACCCACCTTTCGCACTACCAGCTCACCCTGGAGCCGAACACGGTGTTCTTCGCGCGGCCGCCGCAGGGCATTCCCGACGACGATTCGGCGTGGGACATGCAGGAGCACTGCCAGCGCCTGCTGGCCGATGCCGGGTATGCGCAGTATGAGGTGAGCGCCTACGCGCGGCCCGGTCGGCAGAGCCAGCACAACCTGAACTACTGGCGCTTCGGCGATTACCTCGGCATCGGCGCGGGCGCCCACGGCAAGATCAGCTCCGGTGCCGGGCAGCACGTGCTTCGCCGCTGGAAGCACAAGCACCCGCAGACGTTCATGGACACCGCCGGTACGGCTGCGTCGATCGGCGGCGACGAGGTGATCGGCGCCGACCGCCTGCCGTTCGAATACATGCTCAACCTGCTGCGCCTGCATGAGGGCTTCCGCTACAAGGATTTCGAGTCGCGGACCGGGCTGGACCGGGCAACCATCGCCGCGCCGCTGCAGACGGCCCTCGCCAACGGATGGATGGTGGTGCAGGGCGATCATGTCCAGCCCACCGAGCTGGGGCGGCGCTTCACCAACGACGTAGTGGAGTTGTTCCTGGGCTGAGGGGTCGGGAGATCCCTTCTGGCGGGGACCCCGGGAAAACGTTAGATTCTGTGCTCTCAGGGGAGCCGGAACCTACAACGGATGTCTGCGTCCGCACCTTCATCGCCACCCGATCTGACCCGGTTCGCCAGCGTCAATGCGCCGCCGCGCGTGCGCCGCCTGCTGGCGGTGCTGCATGCACTGGCCGTGCAGACCCTCAGCACCCCGCTCAAGCTGACCATCGTGGAGCTCGAGCGCGAACTGTTGCGCGACGCCGAGCGCGCGCGCAACAGCCAGATCCAGGCCGACATCTACGCCCAGGCACGGCGCCTGCACGACATCAACGCGCAGTTCGCGCCCCGCTTCCTGGATGCGCTGGCCACGGCCCTGTCCAACCTGCGCGAGCCGCGGGTGCGCCACGTGCCCGCCCCCGGCGCGCCGGTCTCGGCCACCACGCTGACCCTGGTGACCGACACCGATATCGACCGCGACATCGTGCTTGCCGACATCACCCGGCGTGAGGCGCAGCGTTCGGCCAGTGCGCTGCAGTTGCTGGGGCAGCGCTTCGGCGTGCTTGCCGCCGGCCCGGCGTTCGATGCGGAGGACCTGCCGTTCGGGCCCTACGTGCTGTGTCGGATCACCCGTGAGCTGGGTGAGGAATTCGCGTTGGGCCTGGAAACCCAGCTGGCGCTGTTCCGCGTGTTCGACCGCCAGCTGCTGGAGCGCCTGGGTGAGCTGCTGGAACGCGCCAACGTGCTGTTGACCCATGAGGGCGTCCTGCCCGGGCTGGTCTATACCCCGTACCTGGCGCGTTCGGCCACCACCCGGCGGATCGTCACCGGTCCCGGGCGCAGCGCCGGCACGGCGCCCGCGCGCGAACCCGGCGCAGCGGGCGGACGTCCGCTTACCGGGTGGAGTGGCTCGGCCAGCAGCGGCAGCTGGGCGGCGATGACCAGCGAAGCGATCGGCCCGGCCGCGGCTCCGGCCCCCGCCGCCGGCCCGCCGTCGACCGCCACTGGATCGCCCGCCGACGCTGCCCCGGTCGACCTGAGCGCGCCGGCGTCATCGGCCCTGCACCACCTGCTGGACGCCGCCCGCCATGCCCAGGGGGCGGCAGGTCTGGGCCACGGCATCCCGCTGGCGCCGGCCCAGCACGGCACCCCCGTCGGGGCCGGCGCGGGTGGCGCGGAGGCACAGGCCGCGGCCGGGGCGTCGCTCCCGTCCGATGCAGGCGCAGGTGAGCGCCCGGAACCGGTCGCGATCTCCAGCGGCAACCTGCACGCCACGTTGGCCAAGCTGCAGGCGCAGTCAGCCGGCGTGCGCCGGACCATGGCCGACCTGCACAACGCCCTGCTTGCCCAGATGCGTGCCGACCACGGCCCGCAGGCCTCACTGACCGTCAAGGACACCGACACCTTCGACCTGCTTGACATGCTGTACGGGCAGATCCACCGCGAGGTCCGCCCCGACGCGGCCGCCGTGGACCTGCTCACCCGCCTGCAGGTGCCGGTGGCGCGCGCCGCGCTGTCCGACCCGGCCTTCTTCGTGCGCGACCAGCACCCGGCCCGCGAGCTGCTCAACGCGGTGGCCGAAGCCGGCGCCAACTGGCTGGGCGAGGAGGATGTCGACCCCCAGCTGGTGCAGAAGCTGGACCGCGCCGTGGACAAGGTGGTCGCCGACTACGAGGGCGATGCGGCAGTCTTCGAAACGGCCAACGACGAAATCCAGCAGCACTTCCGCGCGCTGGCGCACAAAGCCGAGCTGGCCGAGCGCCGCCACGTGGAAGCGGCGCGCGGCAAGGAACGCTTGGAATCCGCCAAGCAGCAGGCCGGCGCCAGCATCGAACAGCTGTGCGCGCAGGCCGCCCCGCCGCGGTTCGTGCAGTCGCTGCTGAAGCAGGCCTGGTCGGACGTGCTGACCCTGACGCTGCTGCGCAGCGGCGAAGGCTCCGAACAATGGCAGGCGCGTGAGCAGGAAACCGCACGCATCGCCGAGGTCACCTGCCAGCCGCCCGGCAGCGCCGACAGCGACACCCAGCTGGGCGAGCAGGTTGAAGCGGCGCTGCTTCAGGTCGGCTACCACCAGGACGAAGCAGCGGCGATCGCGCGGCGCCTGTCGACCCCGGGCGGCGAAGACGACGGCAGCTCGCGTACCGAACTGACCGCACGCATCCGTGCCCGCACCCGGCTGGGCGAGCAGGCCGAAGGCAGCGAAGCACGGCGCGAGGCGCCGCTGGCGCGCAGCCCGGCCGAGGAAGACTGGTACCGCCAGCTGCGCACCCTGCCCTTCGGCACGTGGTTCGAATTCACCACCAACCAGCAGGGCGACATGCGCCGCCAACGGCTGTCCTGGTACAGCCTGATCACCGACAACGCGCTGTTCGTCAATCCGCGCGGGCAGAAGGTGGCCGAGCATTCACTGGACAGTCTGGCCCGGCTGATGGCGCATGGCCAGGCGCGCCTGGTCAACGAGGACAAGAGTCGCCTGATCGACCGCGCCTGGCAGGCCACCCTGCGCACCCTGCGCTCGCTGGCCGGCACCCCGGCCACTGCGGAGACTGGACAATGAACGACGACACCCGCCGAGCCCCCCGCCGCGAGGTAGCCGACCAGGTGCCGGTGACCGACATGATGGCCGAGGCGGTGATCGGCCGGCTGGGCAATGTGTCGGAGACCGGCATGCTGATGATCTGTTCGGTGCCGATGACGCCCGACGCGCTGTATCAGTTCCGGTTTGCCATCCAGGGTAGCCACGGCCAGCCGGTGCAGGTGGATGTGGGCGCTCACCTGCTGTGGAACGAACACAGCAACGCTCCGGGCCAATCCTGGGCAGGCTTCCGCTTCCTGACCCTCAGCCGCGAGCACCGCGACCAGCTGCGCGCCTGGATCGCCGAGGAATCTTCGGCGGTGTGAGTGCCGGTTCCGGCACAGCGCGCGCGGGCTGATTGCGGCAGAATCAGGGGCTGCATTCCGCATTGCCCTGTGAGCCTCCGCGATGAACCAGCCCGACCTCGCCGCCCTGTATTCCGATCATGTCCGCGTGTTGAGCCAACGCGCCGAACAGGCGCTGGCGCGCGGCGGCTTTGACCACCTGGTGATTCCAAGCGGCACGCTGCACTACCAGGCCTTCGACGACCGCGATTACCCGTATGCGGTGAACCCGAACTTCAAGGCCTGGCTGCCGCTGACCAAGGTGCCCAACAGCTGGCTGGTGTACACCCCGGGCCAGCGCCCGAAGGTGATTTTCCACCAGCCTTTCGATTACTGGCACGTGGTGCCCGATGCGCCGAACGGTTGGTGGGTGGACCATTTCGACATCGAGATCATCCGCACGCCGGATGAGGCGCTGGCGCTGCTGCCGCGCGATGCGGCCCGCTGCGCGATCCTGGGCGAGCCGCAGAGCGCGCTGGGCGCGTTCACCCCGAACAACCCCGAACCGGTGATCCATTACCTGGACTGGCACCGCGCGTACAAGACCCCCTATGAAATCGCGCTGATGCGCCAGGCCCAGCAGCTGGGCGTGCGCGGCCACCGCGCGGCCGAGGCGGCGTTCCGCGCCGGCGCCAGCGAATTCGAGATCCACATGGCCTACTGCCGCGCGGTCGGCCAGGATGCCAACGAGCTGCCCTACGGCAACATCATCGGGTTGAACGAGCACGCTGCGGTGCTGCATTACACCGACCTGGGCCGCAGCGCGCCGCAGCCGCTGCGCAGCTTCCTGATCGACGCCGGCGCCAGCGCGTACGGCTATGCCAGCGATATCACGCGCACGTATGCGGCCGCCGGCCACGACGAGTTCCAGGCGATGATCGATGCGGTGGACGCGGCCCAGCAGAAGATGGGTGCCGGCGTGCGCGCAGGCGTGGACTACAAGCAGCTGCACATCGATGCGCATCTGTCGCTGATGGGCATCCTGAAGGACGTCGGGGTGCTGAAGGTCTCGCCGGAAGCGGCGCTGACCACCGGCGTCAGCGCCGCGTTCTTCCCGCATGGCCTGGGCCACCTGATCGGCCTGCAGGTCCACGACGTGGCCGGCTTTGCCGCCAGCGACCGCGGCGGCCGCGTCGAGCGCCCGCAGGGCCACCCGTACCTGCGCCTGACCCGTGCACTGGAACCGGGCATGGTGGTCACCATCGAACCGGGCGTGTACTTCATCGACATGCTGCTGGACGAAGTGAAGCAACGTGGCCAGGGCGACAGCATCGACTGGGCTCGCGTGGACTTCTTCCGGCCTTACGGCGGCATCCGCATTGAAGATGAAGTGCTTTGCACCGAGGGCGATGCAGAGAACCTGACCCGACCGGAGTTTGCTAAGGCCTGATGGTCGTTGACACCGTGTTGTGCAGCCGGGCTGTTGCCCGGCTGCTTCATGCATTTGGGCGAACAGCCGGTGGTTCCCGCATGGCCTGAGCGGGGCCGGCGGGCGCGGGTTTGCGGGACACGCCGTGAACCCATCCATGGGGGCTTGGCAAAAACATCCATGTTTTTGACAGTCCCGCAAACCCGCCCCCGCCGACCCTCGACGGTGTGTTGGTGGCCATGGAAGATCAACGGCGGCGCTGTTTCAATTCCATGCGTTACCGGACGCTGGTGCGTTCCGTGCGTTCGTTCGGGAACCGAACCTACCAGCGTCACCGCGTAGAGCCACGCCCTGCGTGGCTGCTCTTTGCGTCCGCACGCTGCTGCCCGTCGGCCTCCCCAACACGTAGCAACTGAAACGCTGCTCTTCGCTTTGACTCAGCGAACAGCGTTCATTTCCTGCTCGATCTCATCAGCACTTCGCGCCAACCCAGCCGTCAGCACGTGATGCCCGCTGTCGGTGATCACCACGTCATCCTCGGTGCGAATGCCGATCCCGCGCCAGCGCGCTTCCACGCTGCGGTCGTCGGCGCTGATGTACAAGCCCGGTTCGATGGTGAACACCATGCCCGGTTCGAGCAGCCGCGAATCGCCCGCCAGGCGATAGTCGCCCACGTCGTGCACGTCGAGGCCGAGCCAATGGCCGGTCTTGTGCCGGTAGAAACGCTGGTAGTGGCCGTCGCCGATGTTCTCTTCCAGCGTGCCCGTGAGCAGGCCCAGCCGCAGCAATCCTTCGGTGAGCGTCTGCACCGCCGCCAGATGACCGGCCTCGTAGGGCACGCCCGGTTTGGCCTGCGCCAGTGCCGCCGCCTGCGCCGCGCCGACCAGATCGTGCAGCGCGCGCTGTTCGGCCGTGAAGCGACCATTCACGGGGAACGTACGCGTGATGTCACTGGCGTAGCCGCGGTACTCGGCGCCGGCATCGATCAGCACCAGCTCGCCATCGCGGCTGCGCGCGTTGTTGGCGCGGTAATGCAGGATGCACCCGTTGGCGCCGGTACCCACGATGCTGCCGTAGGCCGCCCACGCATCGTTGGCGCGGAATTCGCGCTCCAGGTCCGCCTGCAGTTCGTACTCGTGGATGCCCGGCCGCGCCACGCGCATCGCGACCCGGTGCGCCTGCACCGTGATGTCGGCCGCGCGCTGCATCAAGGCGATTTCCGCGCTGGACTTGAACAGGCGCTGCTCATGCAGCAGGTGGCCCAGTTCCAGGAATTCATGCGGCGGCTGCGCGCCATGCCGCACCTGCGAACGCACCCGGTTGACCCAACCGATCAGCTTCAGGTCAAACTCGGCGTCGCGCCCGAAGTGGTAATACACCCGCGAGCGCCCTTCCAGCAGGCCCGGCAGGATGTCGTCCAGATCATCGATCGGGTACGCGTCATCCATTCCGTACTGCGCCACCGCGCCCTCCTGGCCGGCACGTGCGCCATCCCAGGCTTCGCGGTCGGCATCGCGCTCGCGGCAGAACAGGATCACTTCGCCGTGGCGGCGACCGGGAATCAGCACCAGCACCGCATCCGGCTCCGGGAAGCCGCTCAGGTACCAGAAGTCCGAGTCCTGCCGGAACGGATAATGCGTATCCAGGCTGCGCACCCGCTCGGACGCGGCCGGCAGCACCAGGATGGCGTCATCGCCGGCCATGTCCATCAGCGCCTGGCGGCGCCCCGCGTATTCGGCCGCGGTGATGCCGGTCAACTCGCGGATGTCCATCTCAGTTCAGGCGCTGCCGGTGGCGCGCGGCCATCACGCAGTCGCCGTGCAGGATCAGCACTGCCACGCGGATGAACTCTTCGATTTCCGCAAGCGCGTCCTCATCGTCATCGTTGCCACTTTCAAAGTCCTCGCTCGAGGCCTGGGCCAGCTTGGCCAGGTCGTTGAGTGCCTCGTCGCCTTCCTCTGAAAGCTTGGGACGCTGCTGGCCCGCGCCCAGGCCAAAGCCCCCCAGGAACGCACGCGCCCAGGTGAACAGCGCATCGGCCTGCGCGGCGGTGTCATCGCCGTCGCTGAGCAGCAGCTCGAAGGCGAAATCGCGGTCCTCCAGCTGCGCCACGCTGGCGCCGAGCAGCCGGTCCAGCGCATCGCCTGCGGTCGGGGTCGGCAGGTTGTCGTCGGCCAGCACACGGGCCGGCCATTCGGGCACCGGCGCGCCACCGGCCGACAGCCAGCCGCACAGGCCCCCGTGGAGCTCCGCGGCAGTAGCGCCCAGGCCCGCCGCCTGGCTGGCCTGGTTTACGTCGTTGACACTCGGAAGTTCGGTCATCTTGGGGCTCGATCAGGTGGGTCGGCGGCGCGGCCGGCAACCCTGGGTTGGCAGCGCCACAGTGTATCAATCCGCCCCTTGTCATTATTAGCTTGACCGGCTCCACCCCGCTTGCCTATCGTGCCGGACATGGAACCCGCCGATGCCATCGCCCAATTGCAGGCCTTTGCCGCCCGGGTGGAGGCGTTGCTGGACCGCAACCAGCGGCTGGCCGAGGAAAACCGCAGCCTGCGCCACCAGCAGGAACAGCTGGTCAACGAGCGCTCGCAGCTGCTGGCCAAGAACGAGCAGGCGCGCTCGCGGGTGGAAGCAATGATCACCCGGCTCAAAAGCCTGGAGCAGCACACATGAGCCAGACCGAACCGGTCAGTGTCCGCATCCTGGACCGCGAATACACCGTCGGCGTCGGCGCCGAAGAGCGCGAAAGCCTCACCGCCGCCGCGCGCCTGCTGGACGCCAAGATGCGCGAGATCCGCGGCAGCAACCGCATGGCCGCAGTGGACCGGGTCGCGGTGCTGGCCGCGCTGAACCTGGCGCACGAGCTGCAGCAGCTGCGCGACGACCATGCCCGCCAGGGCGTGGCCCTGCAGCAGACGCTGGCTGATCTGAACAGGCGATTGGACCGCGCCATCGACGGCGCGTGACACACACGCGCAGTTCACCGTTCTGAATTGGCACGTAATTGAACCGACGAACGGGGTATCCGATCCGGTGCGGTTGGCTATAATGGCCGTGCGTTCTCTGCTGTGAACGACGGCGTGTGCAAACATTCGCCTTGTCCCTTAATTACGACCACGGGTGCGCGACGTCGCCGGGAGTGCAGGTCCGCCTTGTAGCGGGAAGCCCGATGGAGGCCCAGCGTACCCACTTGAACCCCGGGTTCAAGGTCGTTTCGCACGCATCGTCACCGCGGAGAATGCAGTATTCCGGCAAGAGCGACGTTCCACTGGAACGTCGCTCTTGTTTTATCCGGCCCCAACGGACCCAGGCATGACCGACCCGCGCTCCGCACTGCGCCAGCAGCTGCGCCAACGCCGCCGAGACATTCCCCCCGCGCAGCGCCTGGCCGCCGCCGAACTGCTTGCCGATGCCCTGCTTGCCGTGCCATTCGCGCCCACCCACGGCCATGTGGCCGGGTACTGGGCACTGGATGGCGAAATCGCACTGCACCGCTGGCAGATGCGTCTGCCCGACACCGCCACCTACTGCCTGCCCGTGCTGGCCGGCGACACGCTGCGCTTTGCGCCGTGGCGTCCGGGCCAGCCGCTGACCAGCAACCGCTTCGGCATTCCCGAACCCGACATGGCCGTGGACGACACCCTGGCGCCCGAACAGATGGCGTTGGTGGTGGCCCCGCTGGTGGGCTTCGACGCCCAGTGCCGGCGACTGGGCATGGGAGGCGGCTGGTATGATCGCAGCTTCGCATTCCGCAACCAGCGACCGGCCCCGCCGTGGCTGGTCGGCGTCGGTTTTTCGGTTCAGCAGGTCGACAACCTGCCCGTGCAGCCGTGGGACGTCGGCGTGGATGCGATCTGTACCGACACCACCACGTACCTTCCCCGATAGAACGACGCATGACCGCACGCAAGCGCTACTGGCTGATGAAGTCCGAACCGGACGCCTTTTCCATCGATGACCTCAAGCGCGTGGGCCAGGAACCCTGGAATGGCGTGCGCAACTACCAGGCGCGCAACTTCATGCGCGACGGCATGAAAGTCGGCGACGGCATCCTGTTCTACCACTCCAACACCAAGGTGCCGGGCATCGTGGGCATTGCCACAGTCGCTACCGAGGCGTACCCGGATGACACCCAGTTCGATCCGAAATCGGACTATTACGATCCCAAGGCCACCCGCGAAACGCCACGCTGGCTGCTGGTGGACGTGGCCTTCGAGCGCAAACTGCGCGACACCATTTCGCTGGACGAGATCAAGCTGCATGCCGACGCGCTGGGCGAAGGGTTTCCCCTGATCGCACGCGGCAACCGCCTGTCGATCCTGCCGGTGACCGCCGCGCAGTGGAAGCTGCTGCTGTCGCTCGAAAAACACTGACCTTTTCCTTCACGAGTTTCCCGCCATGTCCGAAGCCAAACGCCTCGCCGCAGAAAAAGCCCTGGAATACGTCGAAGACGGCATGATCGTCGGGGTCGGCACCGGCTCTACGGTGGCCTACTTCATCGACGGCCTTGCCCGCATCCAGCACCGCATCAAGGGCACCGTGTCCAGCTCCGAGCAGAGCACCGCTCGCCTCAGGCAGCACGGCATCGAAGTCCTCGAACTCAACCATACCGGCGGCCTGTCCCTGTACGTGGACGGCGCAGACGAATGCGACGGCAACAAGTGCCTGATCAAGGGCGGCGGCGCGGCGCTGACCCGCGAGAAGATCATTGCCGAGGCCAGCGAGCGCTTCGTGTGCATCATCGACCCGAGCAAGCAGGTGCCGGTGCTGGGCAGGTTCCCGCTGCCGGTGGAAGTGATCCCGATGGCGCGCAGCCTGATCGCCCGGCGCATCATGGACATGACCGGCGGCCAGCCAGCCTGGCGCGAAGGCGTGGTGACCGACAACGGCAACCAGATCCTGGACATCCACCACCTGCAGATCACCGACCCGGTGGCGCTGGAGCGCGAGCTCAACCAGCTGCCCGGCGTGGTTGCCGTGGGCCTGTTCGCGCGCCGCCGCGCCGATGTGGTCATTGTTGGCGGTGAACCGCCGATGGTGTTCTGATACCCCCCGACGGCACGCCAGTGCCGCTCTCCTGCGAGGACCGCCCATGCCCTTCATGCGCCTGCTGATGCCGCTGCTGTTGCTGCTCACCCTGTCCGGCTGCGCCAGCGCCGGTGCCAGCCACTGGGTAGAACTGGGCGGCGCCCGCTACCAGGTGGAACTGGCCACCAATGATGAAAGCCGCGCACGTGGCCTCATGTTCCGCGACGAGATGCCCGCCGACCACGGCATGCTGTTCCTGCACGACCGCCAGGAGCTGCAGGCGTACTGGATGAAGAACACCAGGATCGCGCTGGACATCCTGTATTTCGACGACCAGCGCCGGCTGGTCAGCCAGCAGCGTGATGTGCCGCCGTGTTCGGCGGGCGACCGCTGTCCGCCCTATCCCAGCAGCGGCCCGGCCCGGTACGTGCTGGAACTCAATGCCGGCCAGGCCGAGAAGCTGGGCCTGCAGGATGGCGCGGTGCTGACCTTCGGCCCCGGTATCGCCGACAAGCCTTGAACTGCGCTGGCAGGCATGCCCTGCCAGCACCGGGTTTTTTCACGCGATCCTGCTTGAATCGGGCCGCGTTTGTCGCCACGCTGTGTCCATGCAGGCGCCAATTACATTGCCGGCGTGGGACTCCCTGGCCGAACTGGACGACGAGGCGCTGCCGCTGTTGCCTACGGCCCTGCTGATCGCCCGCGACGAATACCCCGATCTGGACCCGCAGGTCTATGACGCGCTGGTGCAGAGCCACGCCGACCACCTTCGCACCGAAGTGGAGACCATTGAGCAGTGGCCGCTCAAGATCGCGGCCGTCAATCGCCACCTGTTCGATGAACTGGGCTATGGCGGCGACCACGGCGAGTATTACGACCCGCGCAACAGCTACCTCAACCAGGTGTTCGAACGCCGCTTGGGCAACCCGATCTCATTGGCCATGGTGCAGATGGAAGTGGCGCGCCGGCTGGGCATCCCGCTGGACGGCGTGTCCTTCCCCGGCCATTTCCTGGTGCGACTGCCGGTGGATGACGGGATGCTGGTGATGGACCCGTTCAACGGCGGACGCCCGCTGGACGTGGAGGAGCTGCGCGAACGCGCCCGCTCCCACCTGGGCGGCGAAGTGCCCGATGACAACGTGCTGGCGCAGATCCTGGATGCGGCCCCGGCGCGGGCGATCCTGATGCGGATGCTGCGCAACCTGCATGGCGTATACGTGGAGCGCAGCGAGTGGGACCGCGCCGCGCGCAGTGCCGACCGCCTGCTGAAGCTGGCCCCGGAACAGGACGATGCCCTGCGTGACCGCGGGCTGGCTTACCTGCAGCTGGATTACCAGGCCGGCGCGCGCCAGGACCTGGCGCTGTACCTGCAGCGCAACGGCCAGGCCAATGATGCGCAGTGGGTGCGGGAGAAGCTGGTGGAAATGGGCGGGCGCGTGCCGCGCCTGCATTGAGGGTATGCGTCATCGCACGCGGGCCCCTCTCTTACCAGCACCCATACCCCGCCGCTTCGCGGCCGCCCCCTGACTCAGGGGGGCTACCCTCATCCGGAGGGCGCTATGCAGGTCTGGTGGATCAGTCGATCTCGACCATCTCGAAATCGTCCTTGGTCACGCCACAGTCCGGGCAGGTCCAGGTGTCGGGCACGTCTTCCCAGGCGGTGCCCGGGGCGATGCCCTCTTCAGGAAGGCCTTCGACTTCCTTGTAGATGAAGCCGCAGACGACGCACATCCAGGTGCGGAAGGTGGTGGCAGTGGCGTCGGTCATCGGATAATCAGGCGTTGGGCAGTACGGTCATAGGCCATTGTCCCACTCCCGCCGCCCTACCGGTAGCCATTGATGACGCTCCCTGCTTCCCCGGCCGCGCCCGCGCGCGGCGTGTACCTGATCACCCCCGACGAGTCGGATACCGCCCGCCTGCTGGCCCGCGTGGCGCCGCTGCTGGCCGCAGGTCCGACTTGGCTGCAATACCGCAACAAGACCGCCAGCGACGCGCTGCGCCGTGAACAGGCGCTGGCCCTGCAGGCCCTGTGCGCCACACACGGCGTGCCGCTGATCATCAACGACGACCCTGCGCTGGCCCACGAGGTCGGTGCAGCCGGCGTGCACCTGGGCGGCTCCGATGGCGACATTGGCGCCGCGCGCGCGCTGCTCGGCCCGGGCGCCATCATCGGCGCCTCCTGCTACGACCAGCTGGCCAACGCCGAACGGGCGGTGGCCGCCGGGGCCAGCTACGTGGCCTTCGGCGCCTTCTTCCCCACCACTACCAAGATCACCCGAAGCCGGGCCCACCCGGACCTGCTGCGGCAAAGCGCCGCACTCGGGGTGCCGCGGGTGGCGATCGGGGGGCTGACGCCGGACAATGTGGGCCCGATCATCGCCGCCGGCGCCGACCTGGTGGCCGTAGTCAGCAGCGTCTTTGCCGCCAACGACCCGGTCGCCACCATGCACGCTTACCTTGCTTGTTTCCAGGACCCTTCCGCATGAAGCACGACCAGTCCCACGCCCTGTTCACCCGCGCCCAGGAACTGCTTCCGGGCGGCGTCAATTCGCCGGTGCGCGCGTTCAAGTCGGTGGGCGGCGAGCCGTTCTTCGTCGAGCGTGCCGACGGCCCGTACCTGTACGACGTCGATGGCAACCGTTACATCGACTACGTAGGCTCCTGGGGCCCGATGATCGTCGGCCACAACCACAGCACGGTGCGCCAGGCCGTCAAGCACGCGATCAACAACGGCCTGTCGTTCGGCGCCCCGTGCGCGGCCGAAGTGACCATGGCCGAAACGCTGACCCGACTGGTGCCGTCGTGCGAGATGGTGCGCATGGTCAACTCGGGTACCGAAGCGACGCTGTCGGCAATCCGGCTGGCGCGCGGCGCCACCGGCCGCAGCCGCATCGTGAAGTTCGAAGGCTGCTACCACGGCCACGGCGATTCGTTCCTGGTCAAGGCCGGCAGCGGCATGTTGACCCTGGGCGTGCCGACCTCGCCGGGCGTGCCGGCCGGTCTGAGCGAACTTACCCTGACCCTGCCCTACAACGACTTCGACGCGGCCACCGCGTTGTTCGCCGAACAGGGCGCGGACATCGCCGGCCTGATCATCGAACCGGTGGTGGGCAACGCCAACTGCATTCCGCCGCGCGAGGGCTACCTGCAGCACCTGCGCGCCCTGTGCACGCAGTACGGCACGGTGCTGATCTTCGATGAGGTGATGACCGGCTTCCGCGTGGCGCTGGGCGGCGCGCAGGCGCACTACGGCATCACCCCGGACCTGACCACCTTCGGCAAGATCATCGGCGGCGGCATGCCGGTGGGCGCCTATGGCGGTCGCCGCGAGCTGATGTCGCAGATCGCCCCGGCCGGCCCGATCTACCAGGCCGGCACGCTGAGCGGCAACCCGGTGGCCATGGCCGCTGGACTGGCCATGCTGGAGCTGGTGCAGGAACCGGGCTTCCATGAGCGCCTGTCGGCAGCCAGCGCGCGCCTGTGCGCCGGGTTGGAAGCTGCGGCGGCGGAGGCGGGCGTGGCGGTGACCACCAATCAGGTGGGCGCAATGTTCGGGCTGTTCTTCACCGACCAGAAGGTGGAAACCTACGCCCAGGCCACTGCGTGTGACACCGCCGCATTCAACCGCTTCTTCCACGCGATGCTGGAGCGCGGCGTGTTCCTGGCACCGTCGGCGTATGAAGCCGGGTTCCTGTCCAGCGCGCACGATGACAGCATCATCGACGCGACCCTCGATGCCGCGCGCGAAGCGTTCAAGGTCGCGAAGGGGTAAGTATCAGCCCGGTTTGTGTTCGGCATCAGCCGAACACAAACCGGCCTTTCATCATGGCGAAATGCCCGGGGAACGAGCAGAAGAAGGTGTAGTCCCCGCCCTTGCGCAATGCCGTGGTAGCGAAGGTCACGCTGGTGCTCTGCCCGCCGCCGATCACCGCCGTATGTGCCAGCACGCGCGGATCCTTCTTCGGCAGGTAGCTGTCGGCCAGCGTCATCCGCATCCCAGCCATCGCCACCGGCTGGTAATCGGCCGCCTTGGTCAGCACCCAGTTGTGCCCCATCGCCGTGGCCGCCAGCTTGCCGGTGTGGCGCAGGGTCAGCTTCACCTGGCTGCAGTCGCCGGCCACCTTGATCTCCTTGCTGCTGAAGCTCATCTGGTCGGTGCCGTCGATGCTGACCGCACACACGCGCGCCTGCGCGGTGGGCGCCAACACCAACCCTGCCAGGATCATGGGGACAAACAGTTTCACGGCGTTCTCCATCCTTCAGTCACTGCAATTCTAGGCAGCTCGACCGAAGGCGGGGTGCGACGGGATGTCGCAGCGACGCCCAACAGTGCGGTAACGTCGGCTGTCGTTTCGCACATGAGTGGACCATGCCGGTTGCCCTGGACTGCCTGCTGCTGGATTTCGATGGCGTGCTCGTCAATTACGCGCGGCACCTGCGCGTACGCCATCTGGCCGAGGCCTGCGCACGCACGCCCGCGCAGGTGGACGCGGCATTGTTCGACAGCGGGCTTGAACAGCAGTTCGATCTGGGCCTGGACAGCGCGAGCTACCTGCAGCAACTGGGCGATGCACTCGGCCGGACCATCAGCATCGCCCAATGGCAGGACGCCCGCATTGCCGCGTCACCGCCGCAGACCGGCGTGGTCGAGCGCGTGAAGCGCATCGCACAGGTGATGCCGATCGCCATCCTCACCAACAACGGCGCCTTGATGGCGCAGACCATCCCGCGCATCCTGCCTGCGCTGGCGCCAGCGCTGGAAGGGCGCATCCTGTGCAGTGGCGCACTGGGTGGGCGCAAACCCGACCCAGCGGTGTTTCTGGACGCGGTGGAACGGCTCGACGCACGCCCCAACCGGACCTTGTTCGTGGACGATCTGTTCGTCAATGTGCGCGGCGCCCGCCTGGCGGGCCTGCATGCGGACACCGCGAACGACAGCCGCAGTTTCGGCAGACTCATGCACCGGTTCGGCATCGACACCTGACGCCGGGCAGTGCCCGTCGTCAGGTGGTGTTACCTCAACGCGACGCGATGAACGACTGCACCGCAGCCCGCAGCCGCTTCAGGCCTTCGGCAATCTCTTCATCGCTGATGTTCAACGCCGGCACGAAGCGCAGCACATCCGGCCCGGCCTGCAGCGTCAGCAGCCCGTGTGCGGCGGCGTGGTCGAGGATCGCCCCGGCCTGCCCGGCGAAATCCTTGTCCAGCACCGCGCCCAGCATCAAGCCGCGGCCGCGCACCTGGCTGAACACCTTGAACTCATCATTGATCCTGCCCAGCCCATCGCGCAGTGCCTGCGACTGGCGGCTCACGTTGCGCGCGATCTCCGCCGAGGACAGCTTGCGCAGCGCCACGCGCGCAACCGCCGCCGCCAGCGGGTTGCCGCCGAAGGTGGTGCCGTGCGCGCCGAACTGCATGGTCTCGGCCACCTTGGGCCCGGCCAGCATCGCGCCAATCGGGAAACCACCACCCAGCGCCTTCGCCAGGGTCACGATGTCCGGCTTGATCTCGTCCTGCCAGTGCGCGAACAGGGTGCCGGTGCGGCCCATGCCGACCTGGATCTCATCCAGCACCATCAGCGCGTTGTGCTGGTCGCACAACTCGCGGATGCGCTTCATGAAGCCAGGCTTGGCCGGCATCACCCCGCCTTCGCCCTGGATCGGCTCCAGCATCACCGCCGCGACGTCGCCGGCAGCCATCGCCGTTTCCAGCTGCACCTCATCGTTGAAGTCCACGTAGCGGAAGCCACCGGGCAGCGGCTCATAGCCTTCCTGGTACTTCGGCTGGGCAGTGGCGGTCACCGCGGCCAGCGTGCGGCCATGGAAGCTGCCCCGGAAAGTCACGATGACGCGCTGGTGGGCCGGACGCCCCTGCGACGAGGCCCACTTGCGCACCAGCTTGATCGCCACTTCGTTGGCTTCGGCGCCGGAATTGCACAGGAACACCCGCTCGGCGAAGCGCGAGGCGGTGACCAGCTCTTCGGCGAGGCGCAGCGGCGGTTCGCTGTAGAACACGTTGCTGGTGTGCCACAGCTTGCCGGCCTGCTCGATCAGCGCGGCCTTCAGGTCCGGATCGTTATGGCCCAGGCCACACACGGCAATGCCGGCGGCCAGGTCGATGAACTCACGGCCCTGGTTGTCCCAGACGCGGGCGCCCTGGCCGCGTTCGAGCACCACCTGGCGCGGCTTGTACACCGGCAGGTAGTAATGCGACAGGGACAGGAGCGGATCGGGGGCAGCGGCGGTCATGGCGGTCAGGGGTCCGGGAAAGGCTCCATTCTCCCCCTCCACCGGCTGGGGCACAATGCGGCCCATGCACCCCTTCCGCGCCCCCCAGCTCAATCCCGCCACCGAATCCGGCTGGCGCCGGACCTGGTTCGACATCATCTACCGCCACGATACCCGGCCCTCGCGCAATTTCGACCTGCTGCTGGTGTACGCCATCATCGCCAGCGTGCTGGTGGTGATGTTCGACAGCGTGCAGCGTTTCCACATCGAGCACGCCAGCTGGCTGTACGTGGTCGAGTGGGGGTTCACCCTCCTGTTCACCGCCGAATACCTGCTGCGGCTGGTGGTGGTGAAGCGGCCGCTGCGCTATGCCTTCAGCATCTGGGGCATCATCGACCTGGCCTCGATCCTGCCCACCTACCTGTCGCTGTTCGTTCCCGGCGCGCAGAGCCTGCTGGTGGTGCGCGCGCTGCGCATCCTGCGCGTGTTCCGCATCCTCAAGCTGACCCGCTACATCGAAGAAAGCGGCGTGCTGATGGAATCGCTGTGGCGCAGCCGGCGCAAGATCCTGCTGTTCCTGTTCACGGTGATCACCATCACGATCATCGCCGGCACCCTGATGTACGTGATCGAGGGGCCGAACCACGGGTTTACCAGCATCCCCAGCGCGATGTACTGGGCGGTGGTGACGATGGCGACGGTGGGCTTTGGCGACATCGTGCCGCAGACGGTACTGGGCCGCTTCGTGACCTCGGTGTTGATCCTGATTGGTTACAGCATCATTGCGGTGCCTACCGGCATCTACACCGCCGAGCTGGCCAACACCATGCGTGATGCCGAGCGTGCCGCCAAGCGCGATGCACGTGGATGCCCGCAGTGCGGGCTGGAGGGGCATGAGGCGGAGGCGAAGCATTGCCGCGCATGTGGGGCGCGGCTGCCGGAGACGTTCAATCAGTGAGAATGGATGGATCATTGGTGCGTAGATCCACGCCCTGCGCAGATGCTCTTCGTTCCGGGGTCATGAACGCCTGACGGTCTGCTTCGGATCGTCTAAGCGTCGGTAGCCAATCGTAGGCCCACGCATTTGGCTTCGAACGCTTGTGCCGCGCTGCGCGCGGTGTCCACGCAGGGCGTGGACCTACGATCCATAACGTGCGTAGATCCACGCCCTGCGTGGATGCTCTTCGTTCCGAGGTCATGAACGCCTGACGGTCTGCTTCGGATCGTCTAAACGTCGGTAGCCAATCGTCGGCCCACGGCACATGGCTTCGGACGCTTGTGCCGCGCTGCGCGCGGTGTCCACGCAGGGCGTGGACCTACGAATTGTTACGTGCGCAGGACGATTCCGTAATCAAAAGCGGCGTTCGTGCTGGCGTCGATGTACGTGTTGCGGATCAATCCAGGAACAGATCCGGCAGCAACGGGCGCGTCGGGTCCACTGCGTACCCACTCAGGTCGGTGATGCCCGCCTCGGCCAGCACTTCGTCATCCAGCAGGAACTGGCCACTGAAGCCCGCCGCATCGCGGGTCAGCACCGCGTGCGCGGCGTCGGCGAGGATCTCCGGGGTGCGGCAACCGCCGATGTCCACGCCGGGAATCATGTTGATTGCGTCAGTGGCGATCACCGTGCGCGGCCACAGCGCATTCACCGCCACGCCCTGCGGCCCGAATTCCGCCGCCAGGCCCAGCGTGACGAAGCTCATGCCCATCTTGGCCAAGGTGTAGCCGGTGTGCGGGCCCCACCACTTCGGGTCCAGGCTCGGCGGCGGCGCCAGGGTGAGGATGTGCGGATTGGGCGCCTGCAGCAGGTGCGGCAGGCAGGCCTGCGCGCACAGGAAACTGCCGCGCGAATTGACCTGCTGCATCAGGTCGAACCGCTTCATCGGCGTATCCAGCGTGCCGCGCAGCCAGATCGCGCTGGCGTTGTTGACCAGGATGTCGATGCCGCCAAAGGTATCCACGGTGGCCGCCACCGCCGCGCGCACCTGGTCTTCTTCGCGGATGTCGCATTTCAGTGCCAGGCCCTGCCCGCCCGCAGCGGTGACCGCTTCGGCGGCGCTATGAATGGTGCCCGGCAGTTTCGGATTGGGAACCGCAGACTTGGCGGCGATCGCCACGTTGGCGCCGTCACGCGCGGCGCGCAGGGCAATGGCCAGGCCGATACCGCGCGAGGCGCCGGTGATGAATAGGGTTTTCCCTTGCAGACTGGCCACGTCGATCAACTCCTGCGGATTCATGATCGGCCAAGTATGCCGCGCCCACGCGCAATTAACCGCCCGTTGATGATAGTTGATGCCCCGGTTACTGCTGCGAGTTATTCACCCTTCGCTAATCTGATAGTGCCGTGCACCGTAGTGGCATGTACCGACCAACGGTCGGTACCTACCGATCGGCGTTCCGGCACGTGTCGACCGTTGGTCGACACGCGGCTGATTGAACGTTACGGCTTCGGGCCCTGCCCCTCATTGTCTTCCCAGTGCAGGATCTTCCGGGTCACGAACCGGTACACCGGCTTGCCGGTCCGGAACCACAGGTCGCGCACCCACGAGTGGCGCTTGAGCACGCGCTTTTCCACCGGGGTGAGTGACTCGCGGCAGTACATGCGCTTGTGCTTGAGCAGGTGGCGCAGGTCTTCGCGGGCCAGCAGGCGCATCCAGCGCGAACGCGGGTTGCCGATCACGGCCAGCTGGAAGTCGATCAGCGCCGGGCTGCCGTCTTCACGCACCAGCCAGTTGGCTTCCTTGGCCAGGTCGTTGTGGGCGATGCCGTGGCGGTGCACCCGCTGCAGCAACCGGCGTGCGGCGCGGAAGTAGGCTACGTCGCCACGCGGCGGGCGCTGGTACATCGCGTCACCGGCCATGAAGCTGCGGTCCAGCCAGCGGCCATTCCAGGCCAGCAGCGCCGGAGTGTCGGGCATTCCATCCAGATGCGCCAGCGCACGGGCTTCACGCAGGGCCAGCCACCAGGCCGGCAGCCGCAACCACCACGGGGTGGCCAGCAGGTCGCGGCGGACGAAGCGCGTGCCGCCTTCTTCCATCAACAGGATGCGACCGAAGCTGTCGGCCTTCAGGGCATGTGCGGCAGGCGGGAGCGGGCGATTCATGCGGCCATTCTAGCTGGCCGGCAGTCAGTCACTTTGCCCCCTCTATAATCCCCCGATGGACTCGTCATGGATCGATGCCACGCTTGCGTGGATCTCAGCTCACCCCGTGCTTGCCGGTGCGGTCATCTTCCTCATCGCCTTCTGCGATGCCGTCATCGTGCTTGGCGCCATCGTGCCCGCGCTGCCGCTGCTGTTCGCGGTGGGCGTGTTCATCGGGCTGGGCCAGATCTCCGGGCCATACGCCGTGGCGTGCGCCGCGCTGGGCGCGTTCGCCGGCGATGGCATCAGCTACTGGATCGGCCGGCGATGGGGCGACAGGCTGCGCGGATTCTGGCCGTTCAGCCGCTACCCACAGTTGTTGGACCGTGGCGAGACCATGTTCCGCCGCAATGCCTTCAAAAGCATCCTGGTAGCGCGCTATGTAGGCGCGATCCGCCCGTTCGTGCCGGCCATCGCCGGCATGATGAACATGCCGGTCATGCGCTACGTGCAGGCCAGTGGCATTGCCAGCATTTCCTGGGCGGTACTGTTCCTGGCCCCGGGCTGGGTGCTGGGCGAGGCCTATGACGCAGTCGCCGCGGTGGCGGGACGGCTGGTGATGGTGCTGGCGCTGGTCGGCGTGGTGATGGGCGTGGTCTGGGCGATCGTGCTGTACGGCTACCGCTGGTCGGCCGCGCGCATGGACAGCTGGCTGGCCGGCCTGCTGCGCTGGTCGCAGCGCCACCCCACGCTGGGCCGCTATTCGGTGTCGGTGTTCGACCCGCAGCGCCGTGAATCGGTACCGCTGGCGATGCTGGCATTGATGCTGCTGTTGCTGGGCTGGTGCTGGTTCGCCTTGCTGATGGCGGTGGTGGCCCATGGCGAACCGCTCAGCCTGGACCTGGCCGTGCACCAGGCGATGCTGGCGCTGCGCAATCCGCTGGCCGATTACCCCATGGCGGCGCTGGCCTCGCTGGGCGCCTGGCCGGTGCTGCTGCCGGCCACGGCAGTCACGATGGGCTACCTGATCTGGCGCCGGCGCTGGATGGCCGCCGCGCACTGGCTGGCGGCGCTGGCCTTCGGGCTGGCGCTGACCAAGCTGCTGGGGGCCACGGTGACGGTGGTGCGCCCGCCGGGCGCGAGCAGTGGCTTCGGCTTCCCGTCGGTGTCGGTGACCATGGCCACCATCACCTTCGGCTTCTTCGCGGTACTGATCGCGCGCGAGCTGCCCGGCCGCACCCGCGTATGGCCCTACCTGCTGTCGGGCATCATCGTCAGCCTGATCGGCTTCTCGCGGCTGTACCTGGGCGCGCACTGGCTGAGCGACGTGGTGGGCGGGATGCTGTTCGGCATCTTCTGGCTGCTGGTGCTGGGCATCGCCTACCGCCGCCGCTTCAACCGCTCCTTCTGGGTCAAGCCGGTCTCGTGGCTGTTCTACGGTACTTTCGCGGTAGCCGCGCTGTGGTACGCGCCGCGCAACACCGAGGCGAAGCTGGAGCGTTTCGAGCCCGCCCAGCCGGCGCCGACCAATGTGGCCGCGCAGGACTGGTGGGGCAGCCAGTGGCGCGCCCAACCTTCGCGTCGCAATGAATTCGATGATGACCAGCGCTGGCCGCTGGATGTCCAGGTGGCCGGGCCGCTGGCACCGCTGCGCGAGCGCCTGGAAAGCCAGGGCTGGCGCGTGCAGCGGCAGGCCGGCTGGGAACAGGCGCTGCTGATGCTGGACAAGTCGGCCACCCCGGACGAAGTGCCGGTGCTGCCGGCCACGCTGGATACGCAGGTCGAATCGCTGCTGCTGCTGCGCCCGGGCAATGCACCCAACGAGATCTTCGCGCTGCGCCTGTGGCCGGCCGCGACCCAGCTGCAGCCGGGCGACCAGCCGCTGTGGCTGGGCAGCGCGCAGACGCTGCATTACCAGCACTTCCACCTGATGGGAATGTGGCGACCGATGCGCGGCATTGATCCGTCGCTGAAGGCGGTGCGCGAGGCGCTGGAAGGGTTGCCGCAGGAAGTGGACACGCATCCCGAGACCGGCATGCCGGTGTTGCGGGTGCGGACGTACTGAGGGCGATCACGACCAACGGTCGTGAGTGACCGGGTTACGGGTTACCAGTTCTCGTCGATCGGCGTTGCGTTGGCCGGCATCCAGCGCAGCAGCGCGTCCAGCCGCTGGTGCGGGTCATCGTGCTGCAGCAGCTGCAACCGCTGCGATTCCTCCAGCGGCAGCAGTTCGGCCAGCCGCCAGCCGACCCATGCCGCCTGGTCCAGAAGCGCAGGGTGCGCGGGCGCGAAGGCGGTGCCGGCCTGTTCAATGATGTGGCCCAGCACGATGGACAGGAGCGCGTGTTCCGGGCGCAGTTCGTCATCATGGTCGGGCGTGCTCCATTCGACGTCGGCCATGATCAGGCCGTTGTCGCGTACCCGTACCTGGCGCACATGGAAGCGGCGATGGCCGCGCAGGCGCAGCACCAGCACGCCGTCGTCGCCCATGTCGAAATCGTCGATGCGCGCTTCCACACCATGCGCGGCCGGGGTGGCGGGGGCGCCGACCTCGTCGCCGTCCAGGATCAGGCAGACCCCGAAGTGGGTGTTGTTGCGGCTGCACTCGCGCAGCATGTCCAGGTAGCGGCGTTCGAACACCCGCAGGCCCAGTGCGGCGCCGGGCAGCAACACTGCGTGCAGCGGGAACAACGGGAGCGTGGCGATGGAATCGGTCATGGCCGGCCGATCACCTGGCCTGAAGCTGGGCCAGGAAACGGCGCGGCGCGCCGTCGAAGCCACCGTTGGACATGAACACCACGTGGTCGCCCGGCTGCACGATGGCGCCCAGTTGCGCCAGCAGTGCATCGGTGTCGCGCACCGCGTGCGCCTGGCCGCGAACGGCAGCAATCACGCTCGCCGCATCCCAGGCCAGTTCCGGCCGGTGCAGGAACACCACCGCGTCGGCCAGCGCCAACGAGGGGGCCAGCGCAGCGGCATGTGCGCCCAGCCGCATCGAGTTGCTGCGCGGCTCCATCGCCACCACGATGCGGCGCTCGCCTACCCTGGCGCGCAGCCCTTCCAGCGTGGTGTGGATGGCGGTGGGGTGGTGGGCGAAGTCATCGTAGAGAGTGATGTCGTCGGCCACGCCGATGACTTCCATGCGGCGTTTGACGCTGCGGAACCGTGCCAATGCCGGAATCACGCTGGCCGGCGCAACGCCTACCGCGTGCGCGGCCGCCAGCGCGGCCAGGCCGTTGAGCACGTTGTGGCGGCCCAGCAGCGACCAGCGCACTTCGCCCAGCGCCACGCCACGGTGGTGCACGGTGAAGGCGCTGCCGTCGGCATTGACCAGTTCGGCATGCCATTCCAGCCCGGGATCAAAGCCGAAGCGTTCCACCGGCGTCCAGCAGCCCATCGCCAGCACTTCGGCCAGGTAGGCATCGTCGCCGTTGACGATCAGCCGGCCGCGCGCGGGCACGGTGCGCACCAGGTGGTGGAACTGGCGCTGGATCGCGGCCACGTCCGGGAAGATGTCGGCGTGGTCGTATTCGAGGTTGTTGAGGATCGCCACCAGCGGGCGGTAGTGCACGAACTTGCTGCGCTTGTCGAAGAACGCGGTGTCGTACTCGTCGGCCTCGACCACGAATTCACGCCCCTGCCCCACGCGCGCGGACACGCCGAAATCCTCAGCCACGCCGCCGATCAGGAACCCCGGCTCGCGGCCGGCGGCCTGCAGCAGCCAGGTCAGGATGGTGGTGGTAGTGGTCTTGCCATGCGTACCGGCCACGGCCAACGTGTCGCGGCCCGGCAACACCTGTTCGGACAGCCACTGCGCGCCGGAAATGTAACGCTGCCCCGCGTCCAGCACCGCTTCCACGGCCGGATTGCCGCGCGACAGCGCATTGCCGACCACGACTTCATCGCAATCGCGGGCCACGCTGTCGCCGCGATAGCCCGGGTCCAGGGCGATGCCCAGCTGTTCCAGCTGGGTGGACATCGGCGGATAGATCGCCTGGTCGCTGCCACGGACCGTATGGCCCAGTTCCCGCGCCAAGGCGGCCACGCCGCCCATGAAGGTGCCGGCAATTCCAAGAATGTGGATCGTGCTCATACCCGATTGTCGCCCAAAGCCCACCACGTTGGGGAGATGAGGCTGTAGCGCACCATGCCCCTGAGTCAGGGGGCCGCCGCGAAGCGGCGGGGACGTAGGTGGTGGAATGGGGCCCACTGTTTGCGCAGCACAACGTAGGACGACAGCGCACGGCTTTTGGCGTGCTGTCGGGGAAATCCCGATAGCGGTGTACTGTGAAGACGGACACAATTCACCGCGCCAGCCGCAGTACCCCCGACGGTCCTACTCCCCAAGAGGCCATCCCCAGGGGGGCTCATATTGTGGGGCTCTGAGCAGGCCCGATCGCTGGCGCCTTACACCGCACGCCCGGCTTCCGAAAGGACCGGGCGTGCGCGTGTAGGTTGATCAGCCCTGGAGCGCTGCCTGGATGCGCGCTTCCACTTCTTCCAGCCCGCCCACGCCATCCACGCGCGCCAGGGTGCCGCGGCCGGCGTAGAAATCCACCACCGGCGCGGTCTGGTCGGTGTAGACCTGCAGGCGCTTGCGCACCGATTCGGGGTTGTCATCGGCACGGCCCTGTTCCTGGGCGCGGCCGGCAATGCGTTCGACCAGCAGTTCGCTCGGCACATCCAGCTGCACCACCGCGTCCAGCGGCTGGCCGATCTTGGCCAACACGGCGTCCAGTGCGTTGGCCTGGGCCACGTTGCGCGGGTAACCGTCCAGGATGAAGCCGTTGGCCACGTCGGCCTGGCCCAGGCGCGATTCCAGCATGCCCAGCAGGATGTCATCGGACACCAGGTTGCCGGCGTCCATCACGGCCTTGGCCTGCTTGCCCAGCTCGGTGCCGGCGGCCACTTCGGCGCGCAGCAGGTCACCGGTGGAAATGTGCGCAATGTTCAGGTGTTCCTTCAGGCGCGTCGCCTGCGTCCCCTTGCCCGAACCGGGCGGTCCCAACAGAACCAATCGCATCAACCTGACTCCAACTTGGTAAAAAACGGAAGGGCGCGCGCCCGGGATTGTCCACAATCACGCTGCACCGCAATACGCGCACTTTACCTCATACCGGTAATGTCCCTGCAATGTCCTTCCCCCCGACAAAGGTCCCATCATGTCCAAAGGTACCCTGCTGTACGCCCAGTCAGGCGGCGTCACCGCCGTCATCAATGCCACCGCCTCGGCGGTGATCAGCACCGCCAGAGCCAAGGGAATCAAGGTCTTGGCCGCGCGCAACGGTATCCTGGGCGCGCTGCGCGAGGAGCTGATCGACACCTCGAAGGAGTCGGCTGCGGCAATTGCGGCGCTGGCCCATACCCCCGGCGGCGCCTTCGGCTCCTGCCGCTACAAGCTCAAGTCGCTGGACGCCGACCGGGCCCGCTACGAGCGCCTGCTGGCGGTGCTGCGCGCGCATGACGTGCGCTGGTTCCTCTACAACGGCGGCAACGATTCTGCCGATACCGCCTGGAAGGTCTCCCAGCTGGCCAAGGCGTTCGATTACGACCTCACCTGCATCGGCGTGCCCAAGACCATCGACAACGACCTGGCGGTGACCGACACCTGCCCCGGCTTCGGTTCGGCGGCCAAATACACCGCCGTGTCGGTGCGCGAAGCGGCCCTGGACGTAGCGGCCATGGCCGAAACCTCCACCAAGGTGTTCGTGTACGAGGCCATGGGCCGGCATGCGGGCTGGCTGGCCGCTGCGGCAGGGCTGGCCGGAAACGGCCCGGACGAGGCTCCGCACATCATCCTGCTGCCCGAGCGTGCCTATGACGAGGCCGCGTTCCTGGCGAAGGTGAAGCAGGTGGTCGAACGCGTGGGCCACTGCGTGGTGGTGGCCTCCGAAGGCATCCAGACCGCCGATGGGCAGTTCGTGGCCGATGCTGGCGGCGGCAAGGATTCCTTCGGGCACACCCAGCTGGGCGGGGTTGCCTCGCAGCTGGCCGCGCGCGTGAAGGACGCGCTCGGCTACAAGGTGCACTGGACCCTGCCCGACTACCTGCAGCGCTCGGCCCGGCACATTGCCTCGAAGACCGATTGGGAACAGGCGCAGGCGGTGGGCAAGGCGGCGGTGCAGTACGCGCTGAAGGGCCAGAACGCGGTGATGCCGGTGATCGTGCGCAGCAGCGATGCGCCGTACCGCTGGAGGATCGAGCCGGCGCCGCTGCACAAGGTGGCCAACCATGAGAAAAAGATGCCGGCCGGTTTCATCCGCCGCGACGGCTTCGGCATCACCGACAAGGCCCGCGCGTATCTGTCGCCGCTGATCAAGGGCGAGGCACCGCTGCCCTACGGCAGCGATGGCCTGCCCAAATACGTCACCCTGAAGAACGTGGCAGTGAAGAAGAAGCTGCCGGCATTTGAGGCATAACCGGGCTTGGGGACACGGTGCAGCCACGCGCGGCGTGGCTCGTTCATGACCCCGGAACGAAGAGCGGACACCCATGGGGTGTCCCTACGCAGGCCCTTCAGCCGCACACTTTGCCTTCCACGGTCATCTGCGCGGCGAACATCGGGATCTTCGCGATCTGGCCGGTGGCAGCCTGCTTTTTCGCGTCTTCCAGATAGATGCGCGACTGGCCCTGGCCGTCGAGCTGCGGCTTCTGTTCCACCGGCAGGCGCCAGACCCTCACCACCGCCTGCTGTGCGGGACAGGCCGCGCTGGGTACGCGGATCACGTCGTTGAGCTTCCAGCCTTTGGCTTCGCTGGGCTGCGCCTTGTCGAACTCGACGAACTTCGCGCGCGGCTGGCACTGCTCGCTGGTGCGGGCGACCACGAATCGGTAAGGCTGCGCTGCGTCGCCGGTGAAGGTGCCTTCCAGGCGCGCGCAGGCTTCGGGGATCTGGCGCAGGGTGTGGGTGACGTTCACTGCCTGTGCCGCGCCTACCGGACGCTGGCGTTCGGGGGTTTCAGCGGCGTTAGCCGCGAGGGCGGGAAGCAGGGCCAGCAGGATGAGGTGGCGGGGGAACATGGGCGGGGCCTCCTTGGGGATGGGGGGAGGCTGGCATTGGGTGGATGAATGGTGTGGCAAGGCGCTACCCCATTTGGGTGTGCGTGGTTGCCAGGCAAGGCCTGGCACTACGCTCGTGCGGCTGGCAAGTGGGGCGTGGTTGGCGCTTTGGCGCAGGGTTGTGGTGCTTTCCTTGTTTTTCCCTGCATACTCGGGGCACCAGGGATTGCTGAACAAAGCCACACGCTTGATGACCGGATACGGTCTGAACGGGTTGGTCCATCGTTGCAGCCCGTTGTGCCCCGCGTGGTGAGGTTCGTCCGTCAACTGGATGCCATCCATCACCCGGGAGGGGACATGCTGGAACGTCATGGGCTTTCTCTGGCGCTGTTCTGCGCCATTCTCGCGATTCTCTACGGCATCGTGTCGGCACGCTGGATCCTCCGGCAACCGGCTGGCAATGCCCGCATGCAGGAAATCGCCGCCGCCATCCAGGAAGGCGCGCGCGCCTACCTCAACCGCCAATACCTCACCATCGGCATCGCCGGCGCGGTGCTGTTCGTGCTCGTCGGCATCTTCCTCAGCTGGTACACCGCGATCGGCTTCGCGATCGGTGCGGTGCTGTCCGGTGCGGCCGGCTACATCGGCATGAACGTGTCGGTGCGGGCCAACGTGCGCACCGCCGAAGCGGCGCGCAACGGGCTGAGTGCCGCCATGGACGTGGCATTTCGCGGCGGTGCGATCACCGGCATGCTGGTGGTCGGGCTGGGCCTGCTCGGCGTGGCCGGCTACTACGCGCTGCTGCTGAAGATGGGGCTGGATACCGCGGCGGCGCTGCATGCGCTGGTCGGGCTGGCGTTCGGCTCCTCGCTCATCTCGATCTTCGCGCGGCTGGGCGGCGGCATCTTCACCAAGGGTGCCGACGTGGGCGCCGACCTGGTCGGCAAGGTCGAAGCCGGCATTCCCGAGGATGACCCGCGCAACCCGGCGGTGATTGCCGACAACGTGGGCGACAACGTCGGCGACTGCGCCGGCATGGCCGCCGACCTGTTCGAGACCTACGCGGTGACGGTGATCGCCACCATGCTGCTGGGCAGCCTGATGATCGCCGAGGCCGGCCGCAACGCGATCCTGTATCCGCTGGTGCTGGGCGGGGTGTCGATCATCGCCTCGATCATCGGCGCGCTGTTCGTCAAGGTGAAGCCGGGCGGTTCGATCATGGGCGCGCTGTACAAGGGCGTGATCGTGTCGGGCGTGCTGGCCGCCATCGCCTTCTACCCGATCACCCTGCAACTGATGCCGGACAACGCCCACGGGGCAACGAACCTTTATCTCTGCGCGCTGATCGGGCTGGTCCTGACCGGGCTGATCGTATGGATCACCGAGTACTACACCGGCACCCAGTACAAGCCTGTGCAGCACGTGGCGCAGGCGTCCACCACCGGTCACGGCACCAACATCATCGCCGGCCTGGGCGTGTCGATGAAGTCCACCGCGCTGCCGGTGATCGCGGTCTGCCTGGCGATCTGGCTGGCGCACCTGCACGGCGGCCTGTACGGCATCGCCATCGCGGCCACTGCGATGCTGTCCATGGCCGGCATGATCGTGGCGCTGGATGCGTACGGGCCGATCACCGACAACGCCGGCGGCATCGCCGAGATGGCCGAGCTGCCGCCGGAGATCCGCAACATCACCGACCCGCTCGATGCGGTGGGCAACACCACCAAGGCGGTGACCAAGGGCTATGCGATCGGTTCGGCGGCATTGGCCGCGCTGGTGCTGTTCGCCGATTACACCCACAACCTGCAGGCGGCGCACCCGGGTGAAGTGTTCGCCTTCGACCTCTCCGACCACACGGTGATCATCGGCCTGCTGATCGGCGGGTTGATCCCCTACCTGTTCGGCGCAATGGCCATGGAAGCGGTGGGCCGTGCCGCCGGCGCGGTGGTGGAGGAAGTGCGACGGCAGTTCCGCGAAATCCCCGGGATCATGGAAGGCACCGGCAAGCCACAGTACGACCGCGCGGTGGACATGCTGACCCGCTCGGCGATCCGCGAAATGATCGTACCGTCGCTGCTGCCGGTCGCGGTGCCGGTGGTGGTGGGCCTGCTGCTCGGGCCGCGCGCGCTGGGCGGGCTGTTGATCGGCACCATCGTGACCGGCCTGTTCGTGGCCATTTCGATGACTACCGGCGGCGGTGCCTGGGACAACGCCAAGAAGTACATCGAAGACGGCCATTTCGGCGGCAAGGGCAGCGAGGCGCACAAGGCGGCGGTAACCGGCGATACCGTGGGCGATCCCTACAAGGACACCGCTGGGCCGGCGATCAATCCGCTGATCAAGATCATCAACATCGTGGCGTTGTTGCTGGTGCCGTTGTTGTAGAAGTTTTCGGGTCCCCCCGACCAACGGTCGGGGGCTACCCTGCGTGGCTCTACGGTAGCGGGGTCGGGCGCGACAGCACGTAGGCTGCGCTCGCCGCGAAGAACACGCCTACGCCCAGCAGCAACGGCCACGATGGCCGCGCGCCCCAGCAGAACATCGCGAAGCCGAAGGCCATGCCGCCGGCGGCAAATGCCTTGCCTTTACGGCTCACCGCGCCCTGCTCGCGCCATGCACGCAACGACGGGCCATACCGGGGATGTTCCAGCAGCTTGCGTTCAAAGCGCGGCGAGCTGCGTGCGAAACATCCCACGGCCAGGATCAGGAAGATGGTCGTCGGCATGATCGGCAACAGCGCGCCGATCACCCCCAGCGCCACCATTACCCAGCCCAGGCAGAACCAGAGCCAGCGCATCAGCGCCACCCGATGCGCGCATCAGTGCTCATGCGAATTCCAGCTCCACATGAGCGTGCACGCTGCGGAACGCGGCATCGGCCGCATCCACCACCTCCTGCTCCTGTTGCTCGGTAAGCACCACGCTGTCCAGTGCGGCGGTAAACGCGCGCCAGTGGCGTGCGGCACCATCCGGATGCGCGGCCAGGTGGCGGGCGCCGAAGTCCGCATCCAGTCCCAGCTGCGCGGCCATCTTGTACAGGACGGTGCCGCCGAGGTTGGAGCCTTCAGCCACGTACAACCAGCCCAGTGCAGCAGGCAGCGGCAGATCCGGGTCCAGCCGCAGCGGCACCGGGTCTGGCAGGGTCTGTTCAAGATCGCGCAGGTCACGGGTGATCTGCGGCAGCCGCCGGCGCTCGGCCAGGTCCGGCAGCAGCGCATCCAGCGCGGCGTTGGCGTACAGGCCGTCGATATCGCGGTGGAAGCGGTACTGGACCCGCAGGAAGCGCGCGAACCGCCCACGGTCGGCGAAGATGTCGCCGGCCATGATGCGCTTGTCCAGCGCGCCGTGGCTGTCTCGGGTAGCCGCCTTCAGGCGTTGGCTGCGGGTGGCTTCAAGGGTATCGGTGGCGTTCATGGCGTTATGACAGAAAGAGGTGGCAGCGCCGGCAAGGCCCGGCACAGGGATAGGACGCCTGTGGCGCAGACTACCCCAACCCGGATCGCCGGTGCTGCCCTCCCCCGTTCCGGCGATGCCATCCTCACCTTGGGGTGTTGATAATGGCGCATTCTTCCGCCCACAAGGATTGCCATGATGGACACCACCGAATCGCGCATGACCAACCTGTTCGAGCAGTTGGGGTTGGACTCCAGCCCTGAGGCCATTGCGGGGTTCATCCGGGCGCACCAGCTGCCCGGCGACGTGACCTTGGCCGAAGCCACGTACTGGAGCGATGCGCAGCGCCAGTTCCTGCGCGAAGAGCTGAAGGAAGATGCGGATTGGGCGATCGTGGTGGATGAGTTGAACGAGGCGCTGCATGCGGATGCGACCGCCCGGTAGTGTCCGCGCGGGCCGGGTGGATCCCGGTCCGCGACGTTCTCAATACCGCCAGGTGAGCGACAGACGCATGATCCGGCCCGGGGCTGGCATTACCCCCAGTGCGAGCGGGTCCAGGTAGTAACGGTCGGTCAGGTTGTCTGCGTTGACCTCGACCGCCAGCTGCTCGCTGGCCTGCCAGCTGGCAAACACGTCCACGATGGTGGCCGGCTGGTACAGCTGCTGGATCGCCGACAGGCCCACGTTCCATTCCTTGTCCAGCGTGCTGATCGGCCCGCTGTTGTGGATCACGCGGGCCCCGAAGGCCAGGCGCTGGTCCACCAGCCGTGACCCCAGCGTCAGGTTGACCGTGTAGCGCGGTGGGTTCTGGGTGTTGCTGTAGGAGCCTTCGAAACCGCCGTCGACACAGTCGGGGGTACTGGCCAGCTCTTCGATCTTCCGCTGCACGCCATAAGCGCGGCGCTCGGCGGCGATGTCCGGGGCGCAGGTCTTGGCTTCAAAGTAGTAATGCGCCGACAGATCGGCGAATACCGTGCCGGCGTCATAGCTGGACTGGAACTCCAGGCCCGAGACCTTGAACCGATCAATGTTGCGGATATAGCCGGCCGACAGCGTGCGGTAGTCGCGCGTGATCAGATCGTCGATGCGGGTGTTGAAGTAGGAGAGCTTGAATGCGGCCTGGTCGCCTTCGGCAAACAGGTCGTGGCGCACGGTGCTGGCCCCCACTTCCCACGTACCGGCGCGCTCGGGCTTGAGTTCGCCGTCCACCGGCTTGGCCGCCGTGAACAGCCCCAGGGTACTCTCGAACAGGCTGGGCAACTTCACCCCTTCGGCGTACTTGAGGTACACCAGGGTGTCTTCAGCGGCGTGCCAGGTGACGCTGGCGGTGGGCATGAACGCGTTGTCGGTGCGGCGGATCGGCTGCGACCAGGTCCAGCTGGTCGGTACGATCAGGTCTTCGGTGGCGGTGACGTCGTGGAAGTTCCAACCGGTGATGTCGGCCACCGTGCCCTTCTTGTACGGCGAAGCCAGCAGCGAGGCTTCGGTGAACTGGCCGTTCGCATCGGGGTACCAGTTGAGCATGGCGATCCGCTGCGCGCGCCACGCCGGCAGCGCCGGGTTGCCGTTGAGCAGCTGGGTGTAGCGGTACTGGCCGATCACTTCCATGGTATCCGGCGTGGCCAGGCGGTTGCGGTCGCGGATGCTGACGCGGTTGAAGCGTCCGCCCACCAGAATGTCCCAGCGCTCGCCCGGCTGCCACTTCATCGAGGTCACTGCGCTGTACTCCCTGCGCGTGGCATTGCGCAGGAAGCGGTTGTTGATCAGGTCATCGTGCATGATCGGCGCGCTGTCGCCCGGGCCCACGTCTTCGTCGCTGAAGGACAACCCGTAGTCGAAGGTGAACAAGCCGGCACTGTCGGTGCTCATCACCGTGGTGTTGGACACGTCCAGGCCGAGCCGGGTCTGGGCCATGTCGTTGCGGTAGGCCTCCTTGTAACCGGGATCGGTGTTGAAGGACGGGCCGTCATACCACTCGGTGCGGCGGTCGAAGTACCACGGGGTGATGCCGGTCAGGCCGTTGTACATCAGGCTGTCGGCGTCTGTGTACCAGAGGTTGGCCTTCAGGTCGACGATGTCGTTGTCCGGATTGAAGCGGTAACGCAGGTTGTAGGCATCCATGTCCACGCTGCCCGGCTCCCACTGCGGTACGCGGTCGCGGTCCACGCGGATGATCTGCGAGGCCATGATTTCCCCCTGGCGGCCGCTGTAGCGGCGATAGCCGGCTTCCAGCGTCTGCGTGTCGTCAATCCGCCAGGTGCCCTTGAGCAGTACCGAGTTGGACTTGGACGAGGTATTGAACACTTCGGTGCTGGGCGGGTTCAGCGGCGCAAGGGTGCGCCGGGTCTGCGGGAAATCGTCGTAGCCGTGCTTGCCCGCATGGTAGTTGCCGGTATCGCGCCAGGCATAGGCCGCCACCAGGTCGAAGCGATCCCACTGCCTGCCGCCGGCGATGTTGAAGAACTGCCCACCGAGGCTGTTGCGGTGGGTGCCGGGGGTGGCGTTGTACGCGGGAAGATCGCGCGCGCTGCCGTTGGAGATGCCGCTGCGCACGCGCAGGCCGGCGCGCTGGCCGTCGCGCAGCACATCACCGATGTCCAGCGTTTCCATTTCCACTACGCCGCCGATGCCACCCGACGCGTTGGCGCCCAGGCTGGGGCCCTTGGTCACGGTAAGGCTGGAGATCAGGTCCGGGTCGAGGTAGGTGCGCTGCGACTGGCCGGCATAACCGCGGTAGGTGTCCATGGTGGACTGCCCGCCGTCGATGATCACCGGGATTCGGCTCTGGCCCTGGATACCGCGGATGTTGAGGTCCAGCGCACTGGCCGTGCGTGGATCACCGGCGGTGACGCCGACCACGCCCTTGACGATGTCGGCGGTGGACGTACCGCGGAAGCGCTCGATGGTGGCGCGCGGCACGTATACGCTTGAACCGCTGTTGCGGTACTGCTCCAGCGCGCGCTCGGCGGCGCCTTGGGCGCTGACCTGGTCTGCGGCCACGCGCAGGGGAGCGGTGTGGATCACCCCGTCGTCGCCCTGGCCGCGCGGCGCGCGCTCCAGGGTCGCCGCACCCGGGCCCAGCGCGCGCGGCACCAGGCCGCTGCCGTGCAGCAGCCGCGCCAGTGCCACCTGTGGGTCCAGCGCCCCGCGCACGCTGGTGGAGCGTGCGCCGTCGGCCAGTGCGGACGGGTACGCCACCTGCACCCCGGATTGACGCATGTAGCTACGCAGTGCATCGGCGAGCGGCTGGGCGGGGATGTCGAACTGACGGGTGCCGGCCAGTGCGCGGGTGTCCGCCGACTGAGCCACGGCGGGCGGCGTGCTTGCCCAGGCCATGCCGGCGGCCAACAGCGCGATGAACAGGCGGGACGGGCGCAGCATCGGCGCCGGTCGGGAAAGAGGAAGCATGTTGAAACCTGTCGAGAGGCGATGCCGCGGAAGCACGGCTTCCCCGCACGGGGTGCGGGCGCTGCGCGTACGTGGCGGCGGCGGGTACGTTCGGGGGTAAGACGTGCGGCGCGGCCACTTCCCCAAGGCGGGTTCAGCGCGCCGGTGCGACGCTCACGATCGCCACGCCCATCGGAAGGCGCGTGACACGCAGCCCGGCCGACGTCGCCAGCGCGTCCAGTGCCTGCTCGGGCTGGTCCGCGCGCAGCGCAGCGTTGACCGTGGGGAGGGATGAGAGGTCGCCGCGCACGTAGGTGGGTCCGTCGCGATAGCGGGCAATCTGCGCAACCGCGTCTGCCACCCCGGTGGAATCGAGGAGCAGCTCGCCGTCGCGCCATGCGGCGATGCGATCGGGGGCGAGGTCGTCATGGCGCACCACCCGACCTCCTTGCGCGAAGCCGGCGCGCTGGCCCGCCAACAGGTACGTCCACCCGCCATTGGGTGAGGCCGCGACGCGGACCTGGCCCTGCGAGACTTCCGCTTGCACCCCCTGCGGGGTGCTGGCCACCGCGAACGCCGTCGCGATGTCCTCCACCATGCCGCCCTGCGCGCTCACCTGGAATGGCTGCGCGTGCCCGGGCGCAACTTCGAACCAGGCGCGCCCGCGCAGCAGGCGGATGCCGCGCCGCTGGTCGTCGTAGTCCACGGCAATCGCCGAATCGGCATCCAGCACCGCGCGGCTGCCATCGGGCAAGGCGAGCGTGACGACCTCCTGGCTGCTGCGATGATCCGCGCGCAGGCGCAGCCAGGCTTCGGGTGAAACCCATGCCAGCGCCAACGCGGCGGCAGTGGCCAGGGCCAAGCGTGAAAGGCGACGATGGCGGGTCTGCGCGCGCTGTGCCACCGCCGGGGGCTGCGCCACGGCCTGCCACAGCTGGCGCTCGTATTCGAATGCCCGGCGATGACCGGGCAGGCTGAGCCAGTTTTCAAAGGCCTGCATGCGCGGCGCATCCACGGAGCCGGAGGCCAGCCATGTGATCCACGCCTGCGCCTGTTCGGCAAGCAGGTCGGGCGGGGTGGGCGTGGTCGGGTCGGTGGGCAGGTCGTGCGGGCTCATGGCTGGCAAGCGTGGGAAGGGCAGCGCCGATACCATCAAGACCTGGGGAACGGCACTTCCCCACGCCCGCGCGTCACCGGCCGCTACGCGCCCATGCCAGCCGCTGCAACGCAGCGCGCACATGGTTTTCCACGGTCGTGACCGACACGCCGCGGCGCCGGGCAATTTCCGCTTGGGTCAGCCCCTGCAACCGGTTGAGGCGGAAGATCGTGCGCGTCGGTTCGGGAAGGTGGTCGGCTGCGGCGAGCACGCGCTGCAGCTCGTCCTGGGCCATGGCCTGTTCTTCCGTGGACAGCACTTCATCCGGCCCCCACAGATAGTGGTCGGCCAACAGCCGCGCATGGCGGCTGCGTTCCCGGCCCTGGTCGGTAGCCAGGTTGGTGGCCAGACGGTACAGATAGGCCCGCGGGTTGTCGATGGTCAGGCTGGCATCCACCCCGCGCGCCTTGAACCAGACAGCCTGAATCACGTCCTCGGCGCTGCCGTCGCTGCCGAGGATCCGTTGCGCAAGGCGCAGCAGCGCCGGGCGTTCGCGGATCAACAGGTCGGTCAGGGTGGAGGCGTTGGAGGACATGCGGAGGGCGCGCGGAGCAGCCGCATCTTACCGCCCAAATGAGAATGCGTCACGTTAAGTTCGTTGCATCGCATCCACAAAATGCAGCCCCCCCCCTTGCGCGGGCGACTAGCGCAGGCAGTCTCCCAGCGCCTCGAATACCGACTGTCCCGTACCGGGAAGACGCCGTAACAGCGGCTGCGGCCCGTCCATCGCCGCCAGCAACGCCGCTACGGTAGTGCCGCCGCCAATCGGGAAATGGCACAGCCAGGTGGGCTGCTGCCGCTCCAGGTTGCCCGTCGATGGGTCGACCTGCAGATCGCTGGCGGCAAATGCCCAGCCACATGTTTTCACCCGACCCGTGGCCAGTTCAACCGAGCAGCGCATCTTCAGCGGCTGGTAGTCGGTGTACTCGCCTTCGCAGAAGGTGTCGGGGCAGACGTCGTCGAACCCGGCCTCAAGGCGGTGGCGCAGGTCGCGGAAGGCTGACCAGTTCGCCTGCGGCGTGGGGTAATCGACCAGATCGACGTGCAGCGGTTGAACTGCGGCGGCAGCGCGCACGACCGATGCAGGAAGCAGGAGCAGCAGCGCGGCGGGCAACAGGGAACAACGGAGCAGTACGGAAAGGCCATGCATGGGCAGTTCTCCTCGGGTCCTGGGTTCAGGTTCATGGGGTCAAGGCAGGCAGCGGCGCAGGACGTCGAACAGTGACTCCGACGAGCCCGGCAGGCGGTTGAACAGGTAGCCGGAGCTGTCCGGCTGAAGGGTGGTCATGACCGACAGGAACGTGGCGGCCGACACACCGGCCGGCAGCGGTACCGGACAATGCCACTGGCTGAGTTCGGTGGTGACCGCCCCGTTGCCGGGATGGACCCGGCTCTGGCTGGCGACCACCGCGTACCGGCAGTTGTGGATGTGGTCGTCACGGGTGTCGACCACGCAGTTGAGGCGCAGCGGGCGGTAGTTTCCGAACGCGCCCGCGCAGAACACGTCCGGGCAGGCATCGGTGAACTCCTCTGCCAGCCAGCGGTCGAGATCGTGATAGGCGGTGTCGTCGACCGGCTCGCCCGGTTCCAGGCGGTCGGCAAGGTCGATGTAGCGCGGCGGGCTGGCGGCCGCCGGGGCTGGCAGGACGGTGCCGGCCACCAGCAGGACGGAGCACAGCGACTGCAGACGGCGCAACGGTGAAGGCTGGGACATGGGGCGCTCGGGCTCGTGGCGGGAGCTCTACGGTGCGCTGCCGGCGGCTTGGGGGGGATCAGCGGGGCGCCAGTCCGCGGGTCGGCGCTCGCCGCGAACGTGGGTCGGCATGCCCCCACCTGCACGTTGGCCGGCAAAGGCATAAAATGGGAGGTCTTATCGCGCCATCCCCCCCTCTCGGAGCACACCATGGGTCTGGAACTCGTCTCGCCCGGCAAGAACCCGCCGGAAGAAATCAACGTCATCATCGAGATCCCGAAGGACTCGGAACCGGTCAAGTACGAAGTGGACAAGGAAACCGGCGCGATCTTCGTCGACCGCATCCTCTCCACCCCGATGCGCTACCCCTGCAACTACGGCTACGTGCCGAGCACCCTGTGTGGCGACGGCGATCCGGCCGACGTGCTGGTCGTGCTGCCGCTGCCGCTGGTCCCGGGTTCGGTGGTGCGCTGCCGTCCGGTGGGCGTGCTGAAGATGAGCGACGAAGCCGGCGGCGACGAAAAGATCCTGGCCGTGCCGATCTCCAAGGTGTTCAGCGGCTACGCGCACGTGGAAGACATCGAGCAGGTGTCCAAGCACTGGCTGGAGCGCATCGGCCACTTCTTCGAGCACTACAAGGACCTGGAGAAGGGCAAGTGGGTCAAGCTGGACGGCTGGGGCGGCGCTGCCGAAGCCAAGCAGATCCTGGTTGACGCCCACCAGCGCTACCTGTCCAGCAACAGCTGAGGCTGAATGACCCTGCTCCGGCGCACGCCGCCGGAGCGATGGGCATCACGTTTTTACAATGCGGCGCATCACTGTTTGCGCCGGATTGGGTACATTGCGACTTCTACACCGTCCACGGTGCGTTTCATCGTGGTCACCCAGGGGATTGTGTCGTGCGTATTCTGCTAGTTGGGGACGAAGCCAGCCTGTCGGCTGAGCTGATGGATTTCATTGCCGATCTTGGGGAAGAGTGGCAGCCGTTGCGGGCACCCGATGGCCAGACGGCCATGAACATGGTGGCGTCCACGCCGGTGGATGCGGTGATCGCCTGCCCTTCCCTGCCCGATCTCAACGCCACCACGTTGTTGGGCCAGATCCGGACGCTGCGCCCGGAGACGATCCGCATCGCGCTGGTCGACGCGGCCCAGGGCAACCGCCCGCCGCCGGCACGCCTGATCGGCGTTGCCCACCGTTTCCTGCCGCTGCCGCTGGCACCGGAAGTGCTGCTTGAAGCGCTGACCAGCCTGGAAGAGCTGCGCGAGCTGCTTGACAGTGCGCGCCTGCGCAGTGCCATCGGCCGCATCGAGAAGCTGCCTTCGCCGCCGCACCTGTACCTGAGCCTGACCCAGGCACTGGAGCACGACGACGACACCGACACGGCCGACGTGTCCAAGCTGGTGTCGGCCGATCCGGCCATCGCGGCCAAGGTGCTGCAGCTGTCCAACTCGGCCTTCTTCAACAGCGGCCGGACCATTTCCGACCTGCGCACCGCCGTGACCCGGCTGGGCCTGGCAACCCTGCGCGACCTGGTGCTGGCCAGCGAGGTGTTCTCGGCCTCGCCGCTGTCCAGCGGCGAGCGCAACGCGCTGCAGCAGCGCGCCCTGCTCGCGTCGCGGCTGGCCGCGAAGCTGTTGCCTGACTCCAGCGCCGAACTGGGCGCGACTGCCGCACTGCTGGCCGATATCGGCCTGCTGCTGCCCGGTGTGCGCAACGAGCGCAGCGAACCGGCCGACGACGCCGATCCGCGCCCGGGGCACAGCGAAGCCGGTGCCTACCTGCTGGGGCTGTGGGGCCTGCCGATGCCGATCATCGAAGCGGTGGCCTTCCACCTGCAGCCGCAGCGTTCCAACACGCGCAGCTTCTGGGTCACCGGCGCAGTGCACGTGGCGCTGGCGCTGGTCAACGGCGACCCGGTGGACGAGGACTACCTGCAGCGTGCGGGCGTGCTGGCCAAGCTGCCGCAGTGGCGGGATCACGCCAATGGGTTGATGGGTCTCGCTACGGCGGACGCATAAGGCGCAACGACCAGCGGTCGTTGCCTGCCGGCGGCGATTTCAGGAACGATGATGGCGTGCCGTGTGGCGCGCCATTTTTTTTGCGCGGCGCCATCGCCAATGGTCGTGGGTCAGCGGTAGATCACGACCGTTGCTCGTGTCATCGGTAGATCACGACCGTTGGTCGTGATCAAAAAGAAAGGGCGGCCCTTGCGGGCCGCCCTCTCTCTTATTGCAATTGCACCAGTGGTTCGATGGATCAGAACTTCTGGGTGTACTTCATGTACAGGAAGCGGCCGATATCGAAACCGCCGTAGTAGGCGAAGCTCGAGTTCTGCTGCGAGTACATCAGCGGACCCTTGTGGTCGAACACGTTGTTCGCGCCCAAGGCGATGGTGGCATCCCACGGCGCCTTCCAGCTGACCTGCAGGTCGTGGAAAGTGTTGGAGCCGGTCTTGCGCAGCGGAGCCGTCTCGCCGTAAGCGATGCGGTCCGGATCGGTGCAGCCGATCGCGATGCAGGCTTCGTTGAGGCCCGAGTAGTAGCGCGCGGTGTAGTTCACACCGAAGCTGCCCAGCGACCAGTTGACGCCCAGGTTCGAGCGCACGCGGAACAGTGCATCCTGACCCACCTTGCCGATCATGATGTTGTCGCCAGCGGCGTTCTGTGCGGCTTCGTCGTACTTGGTCAGGTAGCTGGTCTGCCAGTCAATGTTGAACTGACCGATGGCCAGTTCCGGCAGGCGGTACTTGATGCCCAGGTCGTAACCTTCGGTGTCCATCTTGCCGAGGTTGGCGGTGCCATAGGTGATCGCGCTGATGTGGCCATCGGCCGCACGGGTCACGCTGCTGCAACGGCTGGAATCGCCCAGCACGTAGCAATCACGCAGAATGCGATCGACGGAGTCGTCGATGATCATGTTGCTGATTTCGTAGCGGTACCAATCCAGCGAGACATCCAGGCCCTGCACCCAACGCGGGCTCCAGACCAGACCGACGGTCTTGCTCTTGGAGGTTTCCGGCGACAGGTTCGGGTTCGCACCCGAGATGAACTGGTCGCCCGACTGGCACGGCGTGGTCGAGCACGGGACGTTGCCCTGGCCCAACTGCACGTAGTTGGCCGGAGCGCCACCGGCAAGGCAGGCGGCATTGCCGGCCACGCTGCCCGACACGCCAACGGCGCACGGATCGGTGTAACGCTCGAAGCTCGAGCTCAGGCCACCGTACAGGTCGCTGATGGTCGGAGCGCGGAAGCCCTCGGCATAGGTGCCGCGGACCAGCAGCTCGTCGATCGGACGCCAGGTCAGGCCGAACTTGCTGTTGGTGGTGCCACCGAAGTTGCTGTAGTCCGAATAACGGCTGGCAACGTTCAGGGTCAGTTCCTTGGCGAACGCCATGTCGGCCAGGATCGGCACGTTCAGTTCGAGGTAGACCTCGTTCAGATCGTACTCACCCTGGGTCGGCTTCTGGCCCAGACCGGTGGACATGCCCGACTGTGCAAAGGCATCCGGCACGTAGCTGCCTTCTTCCTTGCGGTGCTCCACGCCCACGGCGAAGCCGAGGTCGCCGGCCGGCAGGGTCACGATGGAACCGGACAGGTTGGCGGTGAAGCTGGTGGTCTTGGTCACACCACGGGTGGTGTAGGTCGGGAACAGGAAGTCCTGCAGCTCCGGATCCGCCAGCGAACCCTGGCCTGCAACGCCGTACGGGAGCAGCGGGTTCCACGGACGGCAGTCGCCCAGTGCGATCGGGTTGGCAGCGGTACCACACTGTGCCACGCCCTGCGCATTGATGAAGGACGCACCCAGGGCCTGTTCGGAAGCGATCAGGCTCATGTCGCCGCGCTGGGTCTTGATCGACTCATTGCGGTTCCACAGCGCGCCGACGTCCCAATCGAAGGACTTGCCAGCCAGCTCGAAGTAGCCGCTGACGGTCGGGGCGAAGCGCAGGGTCTTCAGCTGGCTGTCGGTGGTACGCGGCACTTCCCACAGGCGGCGACGGAAGCTGACGTCCTGGCCGACCGGGTTGAAGGCGCTTTCAGCAGTCAGCGGGGTGCCGAACGACGACGACTGGTACGGGTAGCCGGCAATCTGCTGGAACGTGTTGCGCTCGTTGTAGAGCACATCGGTGTTCAGGCTGATGGCGTCGGTGAAGTCGTAGGTGCCGTTGACGTACAGCGACTTGCGCTCGATACCGGTCAGCAGGCTCATCTGCTCGTTGGAGTTGGCGTACTCCTCGGCGGTCAGCGTGTGGTAGTCGTTCGGATTGTTCGGGTTGCCACCCTGATTCAGGGTCTGCCACACGGCGGTCTTGGAATCGGCGCAGTTGACCTGCAGCGGGTTGCACCAGCTGCCGTACTGGCTGATCGGACTGCCATCGGCGGCCACGGAGTTCGGACCACGGCTGCCATCACGGCTGTACCAACGGTCCTTGGCCCACACCGGATCCTGCTTGGAGTATTCGGCCGACAGGGTCAGGCTGCCGCGCTCGCCAGTTGCACCCAGGGTCATCGAGTACTGCTGGTTCTCGCCGTCGCCCTGGTCGTACTGACCGAAGTAGACGTTGACTTCACCGCCGTCGAAGTTCTTGCGGGTAATCACGTTGACCACGCCAGCGATGGCGTCGGAACCGTAGATCGAGGAGGCGCCGTCCTTCAGGACTTCAATGCGCTCAACGGCCGACATCGGAATCTGGCTCAGATCCTGGTAGCCGCCGGTGGTGGCGCCAAGACGCTTGCCGTTCATCAGCACCAGGGTGCGCTGGGCGCCCAAGTTACGGATGTCGACGTAGTAGCCGCCCACGTTCTCGCCCGAGGACAGCGAGTCCGAACGCGAGATGGCCGGCGAACCGGCCGAGGTCAGGTTGTTCAGCACGTCGGCGACGTTCGAGAAACCCTGCTTTTCCAGGGCTTCGCGGGTCATCGTCAGGATCGGCTGCTGGGTCTCCATGTTGGCGCCGCGAATACGCGAGCCGGTGACCGAGATGCGATCCAGGTCAGTGGTGCCGGAGGCTGCTTCCTGTGCCGAAGCGAAGCTCGGCACGAGCGCCAGCGCAATGCCGGCCGGCAGAAGACCCAGCCGCACTGCGGGAGTACGAAAATTCATCAATCTCTCCAAGGTACGTTAGTAGCGTGTTAAACCGCCTCGGAAAGTTACGATTGCGTTACCGTTAATTATTTGCGCGATGCCACCGGACTCTTTGCCGAGTTTGGCGAAAGCGATCCGCCAGTCTGCCGATAGCCCGACGCCGACTGGCCATAACGGGCGCGGAATGCGCGCGCGAAGCTGCAGCAGTTGTCGAAGCCGCTGGCGGCCGCAACTTCACCGATCATCATGTCGGTATCGCGCAGCAGATCCGCTGCGCGCTCCAGGCGCAGGCGTGCCGACAGCGACTGCGGGCTTTCTTCATACAGGCTCTGGAATGTCTTGGACAGGTACCAGCTGGAGAAGTTGGTCAGCTCGGCCAGTTCGCCGATCCGCACGACCCGGTGGCTGTTGCCTTCCAGATACAGGCGCGCACGCTGCATGCGGCCGAACACCTGGCGCTTGCGGATGCGCGAACGGCCCGGGCAGCGCTGCACGCCGACAGCCATGCCACGCTGCATCGAGGCCAGGTGCAGCAACACCGGGCGCAGTGCCTGCGCGGGCTGGCCGCTGGCCAGTGCATCGCGCCACAGGCGCAGCGCGACCCGCACTTCACTGCGGCTCATGCTGCCGCGACCGGCGTACAGGCTGCAGTCGGCCAGTTCGCCCAACGCGCGCAGCGCTTCAGGCGCCAGGCTCAAGCCGATGCACAAGCCATCGCGGCCGGCCTGGATCATCGGCTTGGATTCCTTTTCGAACGCGATCCACTCGCGCTGGCGGAGGCGGAAGCGGCCTTCCTTGGATTCGACCCACGCGCTGCCACGCAGCTGCATCCATACGGTGAAGGTGGTGCCGGCCGTCTGCAGGCTGCCCAGCCGGGCCACGCCCAGGCAGGTCGGCAGTGGACCGTCGTCGACGATCTTGTCCAGGGAGAGCGATTGACCGCGATCGGCGAGGGAAAGCTGACGCATGACGTACACCGGGTTTGCCGTTACAGGGCTCCCGTTTTGCCAAATCAGGCGGTGTGCGTCAGGACGTTTCGACGAGATTGATCCGAATTCGCCACGACGCCATCACGAAAAAAGTACGACGACTACTTTCCCTTCCAGAACAATACGTTGGGAACCAGCGAGAACACCGGGCGTGCGGGTTCGGACAGGGTCATCACGCCAATATCGGCGCCATCGGCGACGGCCAGGGCCAGGTACAGCGCACTGCCGTCGGGCTGCGCGCTGAAGCCGTTGCCGGCGCTGAGCCGTTGCGCATCCAGGCAGTACTCGACACCGGCCGAGGGGGCGCTGATGCGGGTAAACACCGTTGAACAATCGGCACGGTTGGAGAGGTAATCCAGACTGCCATCGCGGGCCACGGCCCAGGTTCGGTAGCGCCAGCGCGAGGGCCGGTCTTCGCTGACCTGCCGGATGCTGGACGGATCCAGGCGAAGATCGGCCGACCACAGCCCGCCTGCCGCCAGGCGGGTGAACAGGACGCGCTGGTTGCCCGGATCGAGCCGTGCCTGCGAGACCCCGTCCACGTGGCCGAGCAGTTTCCACGGCGTACTGCGCCGGTCAAACAGCGACAGCCGCATGTGCTCATCATGGTCGCGCTCGACGACCAGCAGGTGATCATTGTCGCCCGCATACAGCGCCTGCAGTGGTTGTGCCACCGGCACCGGAAGCGCCACGACCTGTTCGTCGCGTGGGGAAACCTCGTAAATCAACGGCCGTGCCTGGGCATCGCGGCCAGACACCAGCAAGTGGGTGCTGTCCGGCGACCAATCGGCGGCCTGCCGGGTTTCCGGGCGCAGGCCTTCGACCGGTCGCAACGACTCGGGCCGGGTCAGGTCCGCCCACCACAGCCCGTAATTGCCGGAACGATCCGAGGTGAACACCAGTTGCCGGCCATCGGGCGCCAGCATCGGCTGGGCATCGCGTCCGTTGGACGGGAACAGCCGCTCAGGGGTACCTGGACGCCCGTCCTTCACCGGCACGCGGAACAGGCCGAACTGCGCCTTGCGGTGCACGAAGGCCAGCATGTTGTTGTGGCGCGACAGCGCCGGCGACTGCGCGTCGTCCAGGCCGACATCCCGCAGAGTGCGCGTTTCGGTATCCAGTTCGTACAGCCGGGCCTCGCTGTCCACGCGGCGGCCGAACACGATGTGGCGGCTGTCGCCACGCCAGGCCCACCCACGTATCTCGGCAGAGTCGCTGGTGAGCTGCTCGGGCTGGCCGCCCGCTGCCGGCAGCCGCCACAGGTCGCCGATCTGCGGATTGCGCACGAACACGATCCAGCGCCCATCGGGGGAGAAGCGCGGGGCGTAGTCGAAGCTGTCGTCGGCGACCTGGTAGTTGACCGGGGTCCAGGCCCCGCTGGCGATGTCCAGTACGCGGATGCCGCGATGGGCGTGGCGCCCCGACAGCGACCCGAATACCAGCCCGCGGCCGTCAGGCGTCCAGTCGAAGCTGAGCAGCTCGGTGCCGTCGCAGCGGGTCACATGGCGGATCGCGCCGCCGGTGGCGCTGGCGATCAACACCTCGCAGCTGGCCTCCGGTCCGAAGCGCGCGAACGCGATATCGCGGCCGTTCGGCGACCAGTTCGGGAAGCGGTCGGAATAGCCGGCCGGAGTCTCGGTCAGCAGCCGCGCGGGCGCATTGCCCGAGGTCTGCACCTTGACCGCGCTGCCGCCGCCGGCTGCGTCGTCCGCTTCATAGGCGACCTGCGAGCCGTCCGGGGATACGGTCGGGTAGGTCTCGAACCCGGCGGTGGCGGTGATCAGGCGATACGGGCGCTGCGGGCTGCCGACCACGCGGCTGCCATCTTCCAGTACCCCGCTGGCGGTGGGGTTGGGCGAGGGCCGCTGCAGCAGCAGCGCCGTGAGCACCAGCAGTGCGACGACCATGGCCAGGCCAATGGCAAGCAGCACATAGCGGCGCGCGCGGCGCCAGCGGCTGCGCGGGCGCGGCACGGCCTGGGCGGCGGCGAAGGTGGCGGCCAGCGCGTTGCGCTCATCTTCAGTGGGTGCCAGCCCGGCATCGAGTGCATCGGCGGTCGGTTCGACCAGCGCCGTTACCGGCTGCAGCAGTCGATAGCCGGTCTTGGCGATCGTTTCGATATATGCCGTGCCCGCGTCGTCGTCGCGCGAGAACGCCTTGCGCAGCTGGGTCACCGCCTGGGTCAGCACGTCATTGGTCGGCAGCGTGTCCGGCCAGACCTCGGCGAACAGCTCATCGCGGGTGACGACCGCACCGGGAGCGCGCATGAGCACCTTGAGGACACCCAGCGCCTTGGGCGTGAGACGCCGCGGACGACGCGCGCCGTCCACCACCACTTCACGCGATGACAGCGTAATGGTGCAGTCGCCGATCCGGAGGCGGTCGGCAGCGGGTGTCTCACTTTCCAGGCTGATCATTCCGGCGCTACGTACAGACAACTGAACAACGGGAACGCAGCATTCATCGAATCAACCACAGATCGAACGAACCGCCAGATTCCGCACAAGGCATCAGCGCAAAGGGCAAAAACACTGAAGCGCGCGAATACTAGCCTATGCCGGTTAACTGCGCCTGTGCGCGCAGAGGACATCAGGCCTCTCTCGCCGACGAATCCACATAAATCGCTTCAACATTCGCGCCTCATGGCGCGAATTTTTTATCTGCGATTCAGTATTTTTTTATCAGCGATTCAGTTTCGCGCGTTGCGGATCATGGTCAGGCCGACCAGTCGCGACACCACCAACGCTACGTACATCACGCCCGCGAACTGTTCGAGCATCACCAGCGCGCGTGCCTGCGGGTGCACCGGCACCACGTCGCTCAGCCCCACTCCGGACAACAAACTGAAGCTCAGATAAAGCAGCTCCATCCACGTGCGCAGGTCGCTTTCGCTGGTGGCCACGAAACTGCCCGGGAAAAACTGTTGGCAGACCGCGAAGGCGAACGCGAACGCCCACGCGAGCAGCGTGAAGGTGGCGCCCGCGGCGAACAGCTCGTCGCGGGTCACCTTGTGGTCCTGCAGCATGTAGGCGATCAGGCTGCCGGCCGTATAGAAATAGAGCAGGCACTCCAGCAGCTGGGCGGTGGTGACCAGTGCCGGCCGCCCCAGCAGCGCCCCGGAGAGCGAGAACACCACCGAGGGGATGGCCAGCAGCAGCGCCACCCACATTCCCAGCGGGCTGCGCCGCACCACCCACAGTGCCAGGCCGAGCACCGCGATGCCAAAGGCGCCGAACAGCGCGCGACCGGCGCCGGACTCGTCCATGGCGGGGTACAGCAGCACCCCCAGCAGCTGCACCCCCAGCAACCAGGCCGAGGGGTGTCGGCGGGCGATGGCCAGCCATCGGGTGGTGCGCGCTATGGCCATCGTGGTGTTCCTGCCCCTGTGTCGGTTCCCGAAGCTTAGCGGCTGCCGCGCCGAGGCGGCATGACGGTCCGCCTTGGCCGCCCGTCCTGGCGGGTCACGACCAACGGTCGTGACCTACCCCGCTTGGCCCGCTGCGTAGTCGCGCACGTCCTGGGTGATCTTCATCGAACAGAAGTGCGGGCCACACATCGAGCAGAAATGGGCGTCCTTGTGGGCGTCCTTGGGCAGGGTTTCGTCATGGAACCCGCGCGCCTTGTCCGGATCCAGGCCCAGGTGGAACTGGTCTTCCCAGCGGAACTCGAAGCGCGCCTTGCTCAGCGCGTTGTCGCGCACCTGAGCACCCGGATGGCCCTTGGCCAGGTCGGCGGCGTGGGCCGCGATGCGGTAGGCCATGATGCCGTCGCGCACGTCCTGCCGGTTGGGCAGGCCCAGGTGCTCCTTGGGGGTGACGTAGCAGAGCATGGCGGTGCCGTACCAGCCGATCATCGCCGCGCCGATCGCACTGGTGATGTGGTCGTAGCCCGGCGCGATGTCGGTGGTGAGCGGCCCCAGCGTGTAGAACGGCGCCTCGCCGCATTCGCGCAGCTGCTTGTCCATGTTCTCCTTGATCAGCTGCATCGGCACATGGCCGGGGCCTTCGATCATGGTCTGCACATCGTGCTTCCAGGCAATCTTCGTCAGCTCGCCCAGCGCTTCCAGCTCGCCGAACTGCGCCGCATCGTTGGCATCGGCAATGCAGCCGGGGCGCAGGCCGTCGCCCAGCGAGAAGGTCACGTCGTAGGCCTTCATGATCTCGCAGATGTCCTCGAAGTGCGTGTAGAGGAAGTTCTCGCGCTGATGGGCCAGGCACCACTTGGCCATGATCGAGCCGCCGCGCGAGACGATGCCGGTGACCCGATTGGCGGTGAGCGGCACGTGGCGCAGCAGCACGCCGGCATGGACGGTGAAGTAGTCCACGCCCTGCTCGGCCTGCTCGATGAGGGTGTCGCGGAAGATCTCCCAGCTCAGGTCCTCGGCGCGGCCATCGACCTTCTCCAACGCCTGGTAGATCGGCACCGTACCGATCGCCACCGGCGAGTTGCGCAGGATCCATTCGCGGGTTTCATGGATGTGCTTGCCGGTGGACAGGTCCATGACCGTGTCACCGCCCCAGCGGATCGCCCACACCAGCTTTTCCACTTCCTCGGCGATGCCGGACGACACCGCGCTGTTGCCGATGTTGGCATTGATCTTGGTCAGGAAGTTGCGGCCGATGATCATGGGCTCGCTTTCGGGGTGGTTGATGTTGTTGGGCAGCACCGCCCGCCCGCGCGCGATTTCCTCGCGCACGAACGCCGGGGTGATCGAGGCGGGGATGGAGGCACCGAACGACTGCCCGGGGTGCTGCACCAGCAGCGCCTGGTCGCGGATCGCCTCGATGCGCTGGTTTTCGCGGATCGCCACGAACTCCATTTCCGGAGTGATGATGCCGCGCCGGGCGTAGTGCATCTGGGTGACGTTGGCGCCGGCCACGGCGCGGCGCGGTTGCAGCCGCGACGAAAAGCGCACCGCGTCCAGCCGCGCATCGGTTGCGCGCGACCGCCCGAACGCCGAGCTGGGCCGGCCCAGCAGCTCGGTGTCGCCGCGCTCGGCGACCCAGCCCGCGCGCAACGCCGGCAGGCCGGTGGACAGGTCGATGCGGGCATCAGGATCGGTATACGGGCCGGAGGTGTCGTACACGGTCAGCGGGGCGTTGCCGCCACTCAGCGCGATCTCGCGCATCGGCACCCGCAGGTCGCTGCGCGAGCCGGGCACGTAGATCTTGCGTGAGCCGGGAATGGGTCGGGTGACCGATTCAGACAGCTGCTGGGCCTGTTGCTGCAGGGCGGAAGGGTGTGCGTTCATCGGGCATCGTCCTGGGTTGTCGGTGCGAGGGTTCGCACGGCGAGGGACGAAGCGGCGGCGCACGGCAGGCGCACGGCGCGCGGTTTCCAGGCGGGGGCTGGGCGGCGCGGTGCATCGGCTGTTGCGAAGCTTCCCTACGCCGGTATCAACCGGATCAGGTTCGAAGGGACTGTCTCAACCGTGGCCACATGGCCGCGGTACCCCCGCTTCGGGGCGGATTAGACCACACCTGCGCCGGAGGTGTGAACAGCCATGTCATGCCGCCTTGGCTAGACTGGCGCGCATGGTATTTCGACTCTCCATCGCCCTGGTGGTGCTGCTGGTGCTGGCCGCTGGCGTGGCACCCGACCCGTTCAACGAGCTCGTGCGCGGCGGGCTGGTGCACATCATCCGCAGTGCCGGCTGGCTGTACCTGCTGGTGGTGTTCATCACCCTTTCGTTCCTGCTCTACCTCGCCTTCGGGCGGCTGGGTTCGCTGCGGATCGGCGGCGAAGACGCCGAACCGGATTTTTCCAACGCCAGCTGGATGTCGATGCTGTTCGCCGCCGGCATGGGGATCGGCCTGGTGTTCTGGGGCGCGGCAGAACCGGTTTCGCACTTCGTCACGCCACCCGAAGGCCTGCCACCACAGAGCATGGACGCGGCGCGCGCCTCGATGCGCTATGCATTCTTCCACTGGGGCCTGCATCCGTGGGCGATCTACGCGCTGATCGGGCTGGCGATGGCCTGGTTCCAGTTCAACCGCAACGGCCGTGGACTGATCAGCGACCTGCTGCAGCCGCTGATCGGCACGCACCATCGGGGCTGGATCGGCACCGTGGTGAACGTGGCGGCGGTGGTCGCCACCGCGATCGGCGTGGCCACCACGCTCGGCTTTGGCACCATCCAGATCGCCGCCGGGCTTGAGCGCGTGTTCGGACTCCACGCCGGCGCGCCGCTGCAGCTGACCATCATCGCGGTAGCCTTCGTGCTGTACATGGCCTCCACTGCCAGCGGCGTGCATCGCGGCATCAAGTGGCTGTCCAACTTCAACCTGGGGCTGGCGGCGGTGCTGCTGGCGCTGGTGCTGGTACTGGGTCCGACTGCCTTCATTTTCGATACCTTCACCACCACCATCGGCTCTTACCTCAACCAGCTGGTGACCATGAGCCTGCGCATGTCGCCGTTCTCGGGCAGTACCTGGGTGGCCGACTGGACCATCTTCTACTGGGCGTGGTGGATCGCATGGGCGCCGTTCGTCGGTTCCTTCATTGCCCGGGTCTCGCGCGGCCGCAGCATCCGCGAATTCGTGCTCGGCGTGGTGATCGCACCGAGCGTGCTGGGCTTCCTGTGGTTCTCGGTGTTCGGCGGCACGGCGCTGTGGTCGCAGATATTCGGCCATGTAGACCTGGTGCAGGCGCTGGGCAACGGCTACGAAACCGTGTTGTTCACCATGTTCGACAGCCTGCCGATGCCCACCGTGCTTTCGGTGATCGCACTGCTGCTATTGATGATCTTCTTCGTTACTTCGGCAGACTCCGCCGTGCTGGTACTGGCCAGCATGTCCACCGACGAAGCCGGCGATCCGCCGCTGTCGCGACGGATCACCTGGGGCGTGGCGATCGCGCTGATCGCCGCCGTGCTGTTGCTGGCCGGCGGCCTGGATGCGCTGCAGGGCATGATCACCATCGCCGCCCTGCCCTTTGCACTGCTGATGCTGGCGGTCATGTGGTCGCTGTACCGCGTGCTCGACATGGAGTACGCCCTGCAGCGCCGCCGCGCGTTGCGCGCGCGGCGGATGATGGATGCCTGGATCGAGCGCGAGATCGCCGCGCAGGAAGAGACGCGCGATGAGGCGTCGCGAGCGGATGGTTAACGCATGAAAATGATCGAAGCCGCCGTCGATCTTCCCGTGGCCACCAACACGCCGTCGAGGGTAAGCCCAGCTCAGGCCATGATTGAACCAGTGGCCGTTCGCCTGGATGCATGAAGCAGCCGGGCAGAGCCCGGCTCTACGAAACTCTTTAGTACCCCGCCGCTTGGCCATCCTTACGGCTTTCGGATGCCCCGTAATACACGCCGGTTTCCGGATCGCGCATGATCGCCTGGTACCCACCGTACGGACCGTCGGCGAACGTCACGCGGTGGCCTTTGCGCATCAGTGCGCGCACCGTTTCATACGGATAGCCGGTTTCCAGGTTCACCTCACCGCCGTCACTCATTGCCGTGGCCTGCCCGGTCGGCTCGGTCGACCCTTCATGCTGGATGCGCGGCGCATCGCCGGCTTCCTGCAGGTTCATACCGAAGTCCACCAGGTTCATCACGATCTGCGCGTGGCCCTGCGGCTGCATCGCACCGCCCATCACGCCAAAGCTCATCCACGGCTTGCCGTCCTTGGTCACGAAGCCTGGAATGATGGTATGGAACGGCCGCTTGCCCGGCGCATACCCATTGGGGTGGTCCTTGCGCAGCACGAACATCTCACCGCGATCCTGCAGGATGAAGCCCAGCCCCGGCGGCGCCATGCCGCTGCCCATGCCGCGGTAGTTGGACTGGATCAGCGACACCATCATCCCGTCCGCATCGGCCACCGTCATGTAGATCGTGTCGCCTTCTTCCAGCTGCTTTGGCGTGCCCGGCTGCACCTCGCGCAGCGCCTTGTCCAGGGAAATCAGCTTGCGCCGCTCGGCCGCGTATTCCTTCGAGACCAGCCTGGCCACCGGCGCCGGCTGGAACGCCGGATCGGTGTAGAAGCGCGCACGGTCCGCGAAGGCCAGCTTCTTGGCTTCCACGAACAGGTGCACATGCTCCGGCGAGCCGAACGGAATCTTCGAGAAGTCGTACCCCTCCAGCACGTTCAGGATCTGCAGCGCTGCGATGCCCTGGCTGTTCGGCGGTAGCTCCCACACGTCATACCCGCGGTAGTTGCTGCTCACCGGCTCCACCCACTCGCCGTGGTGGCTGGCCATGTCGTCGTAGCTCAGGTAACCGCCATTGGCCTTGAAGTAGGTGCCGATCATGCGTGCGATGTCGCCCTTGTAGAACGCGTCACGGCCGCCCTGTGCGATCTGTTCCAGCGTGTTGGCCAGGTTCGGGTTCTTCCACAGCTCACCCTTGCGCGGCGCGTGCCCGTTGATCGTGAACTGCTCCTTGAAGCCCGGGTACTGCGACAGCTTCGGCACCGAACGGTCCCAGTAGTAGGCGATCACCTCCGCCACCGGGTGGCCCTCGCGGGCGTAACGGATCGCCGGCGCCAGGTTGTCGGCCATCGGCTTGCGGCCGAAGCGGTCGTGCAGCGCGAACCAGCCGTCGACGGCGCCCGGCACCGACACCGGCAGCGGCCCCGTGGCCGGAATCTCTTTCAGCCCGCGGCGCTGGAACTCGGCCAGCGTCAACGACTTCGGCGACCGGCCCGAGCCGTTGTAGCCGTACAGCTTCTTCGTTTTCGGATCCCACACGATCGCGAACAGATCCCCGCCCACCCCATTACCGGTGGGCTCCATCAGTCCCAGCGCCGCGTTGGCGGCGATCGCGGCATCCACCGCCGAGCCGCCGCCCTTCATCACATCGAGCGCGATCTGGGTGGCCAGCGGCTGCGAGGTGGCTGCCATCGCATGGGGAGCGATCACTTCCGAGCGCGTGGCAAAGTCGCGACCGGTCACCCGGTCTGCAGCGGAAGACAGCGGCGGCAGGGCGCACAGCAGCGCTGCGGCCAGAACGGCACGGGTCAGGGGTCGGGTCACGGCGTGGGTTTCCTGGAGGGGTGGCAAGCGCTCGATGGTGGCGGTTGGGGCCGGCTGCGCACATCCGACAATGGTCATGCACAGAGCCGTCCGCGACAGCCTGATCCGCGCAGAAACCGGGCTTCAATACTTGAACGGGTGTTCACCGGAACGCTTTCAGGCGCAACCATCCTTACAGAGCAGGGCTTTGCGCTGGATGCAGCGGAAACCGTTGGAAATTGTCGGAACACGGTTGACAGCGGCAAAACCGCTGTGGTTTTCTCGATCACATGTTGCAGCGCCACACGCCCATTCGCGAATCCATCGAGCACGCCGGTCCCGGCGCGGCCACGATCCGTTCGCTTCTCGTCCTCGTACTTATTACCCAGCCAACAGGTGCGGGACGGACCGGCGTGTAAGTAGAACTGCCAGGTATCCATCAAAACCCGCACCCGCCCTGGTGCGGGTTTTTTCGTTTCAGAACCCTCCGATTTCTTCCTCCAAAGGACCTCCCCCATGAGCACCAACGACCTGCCCCAGATCAAGATCGCCGTTGTCGGCTACGGCAGCCAGGGCCGCGCCCACGCACTGAACCTGCGCGAATCCGGTTTCGACGTGGTCATCGGCCTGCGTCCGGGCGGCCCTACCGAGGTCAAGGCACAGGCCGACGGCTTCACCGTCAAGGCGCCGGCCGAGGCGGTGAAGGATGCGGACCTGGTCGCGGTGCTGACCCCGGACATGGTGCAGAAGAAGCTTTACGAAGACGTGCTGGCGCCGAACATGAAACAGGGCGCGGTGCTGCTGTTCGCCCACGGCCTGAACGTGCACTTCAACATGATCGCCCCGCGCGATGACCTGGACGTGGTGCTGGTTGCACCGAAGGGCCCGGGCGCGCTGGTCCGCCGCGAATACGAAATCGGCCGTGGCGTGCCGTGCATCTGGGCGGTCTACCAGGACCGCAGCGGCAAGGCCGCCGAGTACGCGCTGGCCTATGCCGCCGGCCTGGGCGGCGCACGCGCCAACCTGATCCAGACCACCTTCAAGGAAGAAACCGAAACCGACCTGTTCGGCGAACAGGCCGTGTTGTGTGGCGGCGCCTCGGCGCTGGTCCAGGCCGGTTTTGAAACGCTGGTGGAAGCCGGCTACCAGCCGGAAATCGCCTACTACGAAGTCCTGCACGAACTGAAGCTGATCGTGGACCTGTTCTACGAAGGCGGCATCACCCGCATGCTGGAATTCATCTCCGAAACCGCGCAGTACGGCGATTACGTGAGCGGCCCGCGGGTGATCGACGCCGGCACAAAGGAGCGCATGAAGGCGGTGCTGGCCGACATCCAGGACGGCACCTTCACCAAGAACTGGGTGGCCGAATACGAAGCGGGCCTGCCGAACTACAACAAGTTCAAGCAGGCCGACCTGGAACACCCGATCGAGAAGGTAGGCAAGGAACTGCGCGCCAAGATGGTCTGGTTGCAAAGTCAAGCCGCGTAACCGCGCGGCTCCCCCACCGCTTTCGCAAAGGTCACCGCATGAACACCTCCGCACACAGCACCGCGCCCCGCAACGGCGCACGCTGGTTGACGCAGGCCCTGGAAGCCGAGGGCGTCGATACGCTGTTCGGCTATCCGGGCGGCACCATCATGCCCTTCTACGACGCCCTGGTGGATTCCGGGCTGAAGCACATCCTGGTGCGCCACGAACAGGGCGCGGCGCTGGCCGCCAACGGCTATGCCCGCGCCAGCGGCCGCGTGGGCGTCTGCGTGGCCACCTCCGGCCCGGGCGCCTCCAACCTGGTCACCGGCATCGCCGATGCCATGCTGGACTCGGTGCCGATGGTCTGCATCACCGGCCAGGTCGCCACCCCGCTGCTGGGCACCGACGCGTTCCAGGAACTGGACGTGTTCGGGCTGACCCTGCCGATCGTCAAGCACAGCTGGCTGGTGCGCTCGGTCGACGACCTGCCGCGGATCGTCCGTGAGGCGTTCCGCATTGCGCGCGAAGGCCGCCCCGGCCCGGTGCTGATCGACCTGCCCAAGGATGTACAGATCGCCGACGCCAGCCACCTGTCCTCGCACGTGCCGGAAACGGTCAACCCGCCGGTGGCCCCGGCCGACGCGGCGCTGGCCGAGGCCATCGTCGCGATCCAGGCCGCTGAAAAGCCGGTGATCTACGCCGGTGGTGGCGTGGCGTTGGGCGATGCGGTGGAAGATTTCCGCGCCTTCGTCGATGCCACCGCCATTCCCACCGTGCTGACCCTGCGCGGCCTGGGCGGGCTGCCGGCGCAGCACCCGCATTACCTGGGCATGCTGGGCATGCACGGCACCCGCGCGGCCAACATGGCGGTGCAGGAGAGCGACCTGCTGGTGGTGGTCGGCGCGCGCTTCGACGACCGCGCCACTGGCAAGTTGAATGAGTTCGCCCCGTTCGCCCGGGTCATCCATATCGACGCCGACGCGTACGAGATCTCCAAGCTGCGTACCGCCGATGTGGCGGTACCAGGCAATGTCGGCACCGCGCTGCGTGCCCTGACCGCGGCCCTGCCGCGCGCCGCCGCATCGCAGGAGGCGTGGCGCAGGCGCTGCGCAGGGCACCGTGAGCGTTTTGCCGCGCGCTACGACGCACCGGGCGCGCACATCTACGCCCCGGCGCTGCTGAAGCGCCTGAGCGAAGTGGCGCCGGCCGACGCGATCATTGCCTGCGATGTCGGCCAGCACCAGATGTGGGTGGCGCAGCATTGTCGGTTCAACCACCCGCGCAACCACCTGACCAGCGGTGCGCTGGGCACCATGGGCTTCGGGCTGCCGGCCGCGATGGGCGCGCAGTTCGCCTGCCCCGACCGCACCGTGGTGCTGGTCTCCGGTGACGGCAGCTTCATGATGAACGTGCAGGAGCTGGCCACCATCGCCCGCTGCCGTCTGCCGGTGAAGATCGTGCTGCTGGACAACAGCTCGCTGGGCATGGTCCGCCAGTGGCAGGAACTGTTCTTCGCCGAGCGCTACAGCGAGATCGACCTGTCCGACAACCCGGACTTCGCCGCACTGGCCAAGGTGTTCGGCATTCCCGCCACCCGCATCGAGAACCGCGACGACGTCGAAGGTGGCCTGGCCGCGCTGCTGGCCGAACCCGGCCCGGCGCTGCTGCACGTGGCCATCGATGCGCGCGCCAACGTCTGGCCGCTGGTGCCGCCCAACAACGCCAACAGCACGATGCTGGAAAGCAACCCTGCCCATCAGCCCCAGGAGTTCCCCCATGCAATACCGGCTTGACCTGGTGCTGGTTCCCGCCGAAGGCGCGCTGCTGCGCGTGATCGGCATGGCCGAACGCCGCGGCTTCGCGCCGCGCGCGATCGTGGGTGCGCCCAATGCGGCCGACGACGGCCGCTGGCACCTGCAACTGGTGGTGGACAGCACCCGTCCGCCGGAGACGCTGTGCCGCCAGATCGAGAAGATCTATGACTGTGTTTCGGTGCGGATCAGCGCGCTGGAGCCAGGGTCCGGAGTCACTGCATGAACGCCCGCGCCGTGGTTCCGGTGCCGGTACGGAGGGGTCTTCTTCAAGGCCCGCCGCCCACGCACGACCGTGTCCATCATCCCGCATGCGAGCTGCGGAGCCGCCATGCCGGCTAGCCGTGCCCCGCAGGAATCGGAGGTAGGCGATGTAAGCGTCGCCGACGTGCTGGCCGCGCAGGCGCGGCTGCGCCGGTTCCTGCCACCCACGCCGCTGCATTACGCGGAGCGGTTCGGCACCTGGCTGAAGCTGGAAAACCTGCAGCGCACCGGCTCGTACAAGGTGCGCGGCGCATTGAACGCGCTGCTGGCCGGGCGCGAGCGCGGCGACGACCGTCCGGTGATCTGCGCCTCGGCCGGCAACCACGCCCAGGGCGTGGCGTGGTCGGCCTACCGGCTGGATATCCCGGCCATCACGGTGATGCCGCATGGCGCCCCGGCGACCAAGATTGCCGGCGTCGCCCACTGGGGCGCCACCGTGCGCCAGCACGGCAACAGTTATGACGAGGCGTACGCCTTCGCGCGCGCCCTGGCCGACCAGCACGGCTACCGGTTCCTGTCCGCCTTCGACGATCCGGACGTGATCGCCGGCCAGGGCACCTTGGGCATCGAACTGGCCGCGCATGCGCCGGACGTGGTGATCGTGCCGATCGGCGGTGGCGGGCTGGCGTCCGGCGTGGCACTGGCGCTGAAGTCGCAGGGCGTGCGCATTGTCGGCGCGCAGGTCGAAGGCGTGGATTCGATGGCCCGCGCGATCCGCGGCGACACGCGCGAGATCGCACCGGTGGCCACCCTGGCCGACGGCGTGAAAGTGAAGATCCCCGGCACCCTGACCCGCCGCCTGTGCAGTGCGCTGCTGGACGACGTGGTGATCGTGCGCGAAGCCGAACTGCGCGAAACCCTGGTCCGGCTGGCGCTGGAAGAACACATCATCGCCGAAGGCGCCGGCGCGCTGGCGCTGGCCGCCGGTCGCCGCGTGGCCGGCAAGCGCAAGTGCGCGGTGGTCTCCGGCGGCAACATCGACGCGATGGTGCTGGCCCAGCTGCTGTCCGACATCCGCCCACGCCCGCCGCGCAAACCGCGCCGCCGCGCCAGCGAGCGCACACGGCCACCGCTACCGACCGTGCTCGCGCCACCCCCGCATTCCATCGTCCTTCCTTCCCCTGCCTTGCCATCCGACCTTGCCGTCGAGGAGACCTCCTGGTGACCACGCCCAACTCCCCCCGAATTCGAATTTTCGACACCACCCTGCGTGACGGCGAGCAATCGCCCGGCTGCAGCATGAGCCCGCAGCAGAAGCTGGTGATGGCACGCGCGCTCGACGAGCTGGGCGTGGACGTCATCGAAACCGGCTTCCCGGCCAGCTCGCAGTCCGACCGCGATGCGATGGCGATGATCGGCCGCGAAGTGCGCCGCCCGACCCTGGCGGTGCTGTCGCGCTGCCTGGCGGCCGACATCGAAACCTCGGCCAAAGCCCTGGACGCAGCTGCCAATGCGCGCCTGCACGTGTTCCTGTCCACCAGCCCGCTGCACCGCGAGCACAAGCTGCGCATGAGCCGCGAGCAGGTACTGGAGTCGGTGCACAAGCACGTGAGCCTGGCGCGCAGCTATATCGACGATGTGGAGTTCTCGGCCGAAGATGCCACCCGCACCGAGGAAGACTTCCTGGTCGAAGTGGCCCGAGTGGCCGTCGCCGCCGGCGCCACCACCATCAACCTGCCCGACACGGTGGGCTTCACCACCCCCGAAGAGATCCGCGGCATGTTCCAGCGCGTCATCGCCGGGGTGCCCGACAGTGACCGCATCATCTTCAGCACGCACTGCCACAACGACCTGGGCCTGGCCGTGGCCAACTCGCTGGCGGCCATCGAAGGCGGCGCCCGCCAGGTGGAGTGCACCATCAACGGCATCGGCGAGCGCGCCGGCAACTGTTCGCTGGAAGAGCTGGCCATGGTGTTGAAGGTGCGCAACGCCTTCTACGAAGAAGACACCCGCATCAACACGCCGCGCATCGTGTCCACCTCGCAGCTGCTGCAGCGTCTGGTCGGCATGCCGGTGCAGCGCAACAAGGCGATCGTGGGCGCCAATGCCTTCGCGCACGAATCGGGCATCCACCAGCACGGCATGCTGCGCCACCGCGGCACCTACGAAATCATGCGCCCGGAAGACGTGGGCTGGGAGAATTCGCAGATGGTGCTGGGCCGCCACAGCGGCCGTGCCGCGGTGGAAGCGCGCCTGCGTGCTTTGGGCTTCTGGCTGGAGGAGGAAGAGCTGAAGCTGGTGTTCGAGCAGTTCAAGACCCTGTGCGAGCAGCAGCGCGTGGTGACCGATGCCGACCTGCAGGTATTGATGCAGGGCAGCTCCACCCAGAACGGCTACCGGCTGGCCTCGATGACCATCAGCGACGTGGGCAGCCGCGCCAACGCGCTGGTCGAACTGTCGGACCCGGACGGCAACCGCGTGGCCGAAACCGCGCAGGGCGATGGCCCGGTGGACGCGCTGTTTGGCGCGCTGGCCGCCGCCACCGGCGTGCAGCTGATGCTGGACAGCTACCACGTGCACAGCGTGGGCATCGGCGCCGACGCGCGCGGGGAGGCCAACCTGAGCGTGCGCCACGACGGCGTGGAGTACGAAGGCACCGGCACCAGCCGCGACATCATCGAAGCCTCCGCCCTGGCCTGGCTGGACGTGGCCAACCGCCTGCTGCGCCAGCGCCAGGCCAGTGCCGAACACCCTGCCGCCACCGCCGCCGCCTGAGGAACCCACGCATGAGTGCCTTCGACAGTCCTTACACCACCGACGCTTCCCAGCACTGGAACGCGCACGACTACGCCATCGATGCCGGCTTCGTGCCGCTGCTCGGCGGTGCGGTGGCGCGCCTGCTCGACCCGCAGCGCGGCGAGCGGATCCTCGACCTGGGCTGCGGCGATGGCGTACTGAGCTTCGACCTGGCACTGAGCGGTGCACAGGTGACCGGCGTGGACAGCTCGCCCGAGCTGATCGGCGCCGCGCGCGCCCGCGGCATCGATGCGCAGCTGATGGACGCTCATGCGATGACCTTCGAGCGCCGCTTCGATGCGGTGTTCAGCAACGCCGCGCTGCACTGGATGCGCGAACCGGACGAGGTGATCGACGGCGTGCGCCGTGCGCTGCGCCCCGGTGGCCGCTTCGTCGCCGAGATGGGCGGCCAGGGCAACGTGGCCACCATCACCAGCGCACTGCAGGCCGCCCTGTGCAGCAACGGCCATGCGGTGCCGGCGTTCCCGTGGTACTTCCCCAATGAAGACGAGTATGCCGACCGCCTGCGCGCGCACGGCTTCCAGGTGCGCCATATCGAATGCCTGGCGCGCCCGACCGTGCTGCCCACCGGCATGCAGGGCTGGCTGCGCACCTTCGCCTCGCCGTTCCTCGTCGGCCTGGATGCCGGCCAGCGCCAGCGCGTGCTCGACGACACCGTGGCGCTGCTGGCCCCGACCCAGCGCGATGCGCATGGCCAATGGACCGCCGATTATGTGCGGCTGCGCTTCGAGGCGCGGCTGCGCACTTCCTGACCGACCCGAACCGTCCTATCGTCACATGAACCACAGCAAGGCCATTCCATGACCCCAGCTCCCCGCACCCTGTACGACAAATTGTGGGACGCCCACGTGGTCGTGCCCGAATCGGACAGCGCGCCCGCCGTGCTGTACATCGACCTGCACCTGATCCATGAGGTGACCTCGCCGCAGGCCTTCACCGAACTGCGCGAGCGCGGCCTGTCGCCGCGCCGCCCGGACCGGACCAAGGCCACCATGGATCACTCCACCCCAACCCTGCCGGCCGGCGCCGACGGCAAGCTGCCGTATGCCAGCGCCGCCTCGGAAGCCCAGGTTGCCATGCTGGCGCGCAACTGCGCCGAGCATGGCATCGAGCTGTTCGACCTGCAGTCGGCCAACCGTGGCATCGTGCACGTGATCGCACCCGAGCAGGGCTTCACCCAGCCGGGCATGACCATCGTGTGCGGCGACAGCCACACCTCCACCCACGGTGCGTTCGGCGCGCTGGCGTTCGGGATTGGCACCAGCGAAGTGGGCCACGTGCTGGCCACCCAGTGCCTGCTGCAGCGCAAGGCGAAAACCATGGCGATCACCGTCGATGGCGCGCTGGCGCCGGGCGTGGGCGCCAAGGACGTGGTGTTGCACATCATCGGCGTGATCGGGGTCAACGGCGGCACCGGCCATGTGCTGGAATTCCGTGGCAGCGCGATCACCGCGATGGACATGGAGCAGCGCATGACCCTGTGCAACATGTCCATCGAGGCCGGCGCACGCGCCGGCATGGTCGCGCCGGACCAGGTCACGTTCGACTGGGTGGCCAACACCCCGCGCGGCCCCAAGGGCGCGGCGTTCGACGTGGCCATGGCGCAATGGTCGCAGCTGCGCAGCGATGCCGGCGCGCGCTTTGACGTGGAAGTGCATATCGACGCCGCCGACATCCGCCCCACCCTGACCTGGGGCACCCACCCGGGCACGGCCATCGCAGTGGACGCACCGATCCCGGCGGCCAACGATGCGGCCGACCAGAAAGGCCTGGACTACATGCACTTCCAGGCCGGGCAGACCCTGGCTGGCACCCCGGTGGACGTGGTGTTCGTCGGTTCATGCACCAACGGCCGCCTGAGCGACATGCGCGAAGTGGCGCAGGTGCTGCAGGGCCGGCGCGTCGCCTCGGGCGTGCGCATGCTGGTGGTCCCGGGCTCGGAGATCGTCAAGCGCCAGGCCGAAGCCGAAGGCATCGACGCCATCGTGCGCGGCGCTGGCGCCGAATGGCGCGAACCGGGCTGCTCGATGTGCATCGCCATGAACGGCGACCTGGTGGCGCCCGGGCAGCTGGCGGTGAGCACCAGCAACCGCAACTTCGAAGGCCGCCAGGGTCCGGGCTCGCGCACGCTGCTGGCCTCGCCGATGACCGCCGCGTGGGCGGCGGTGAACGGCCGCGTAGCCGACCCGCGTGAACTGTATGCCAGCCAGGAGGTGGCCTGATGAGCGGCTTCCGTACCCTGACCTCGTGCAGCGTGGTGCTGCGCGAGACCAACATCGACACCGACCAGATCATTCCGGCTCGGTTCCTCTCCACCACCGAGCGCGCCGGGCTTGGCAGGCACGCGTTCAACGACTGGCGCTGGCAGGCCGATGGCAGCCCGAACCCGGGCTTCGCCTTCAACCAGCCGCACAACGCCGGCCGCAGCATCCTGCTGGCCGGGCGAAACTTCGGCTGTGGTTCCTCGCGCGAACACGCGCCATGGGCATTGGCCGACCTGGGCCTGCGCGCGATCGTCAGCAGTGAGATCGCCGACATCTTCCGCGGCAACGCACTGAAGAACGGCCTGCTGCCGATCGTGCTCGACGAAGCCGACGTGCAGACGCTGATGCAGCGCCCGGACGACGCGTTGACCGTGGACATCGCCGCGCGCGAGCTGCGCACGCCCGATGGCCGCGTGTATTCCTTCCCGCTCGACGGCTTCTCGCAGACCTGCCTGCTGGAAGGCGTGGACCAGTTGGGGTATCTGTTGGGTCGTACCCCTGACATTGAACGTTACGAGAGTGAACATGCACGCTGAGATTGTCGTATTGCCCGGTGACGGCATCGGTCCGGAAGTCGCTGCGGCCGCGGTTGCGGTACTGGGCGCGGTGGCCGAACGTTTCGGCCACACCTTCGGTTTCAGCGAACACGATATCGGCGGTATCGCCATCGACCGCCACGGCGAGCCGCTGCCGGCGGCCACGCTCGATGCCTGCCGCCAGGCCGATGCGATCCTGCTGGGCGCGGTGGGCGGCCCGAAGTGGTCCGACCCGAACGCGAAGGTGCGCCCGGAACAGGGCCTGCTGGCAATCCGCAAAGCACTGGGGCTGTACGCGAACCTGCGCCCGGTGCGCACCCACCCTGCCGCGCTGGGCGCGTCGCCGATCAAGGCGGAGTTGCTGGAGGGCGTGGACTTCGTGGTGGTGCGCGAACTCACCGGCGGCATCTACTTCGGCGAAAAGACGCGCACAGCCGATACCGCAAGCGACCTGTGCAGCTACAGCGTGGGCGAGATCGAGCGGGTGATGCGAAGTGCGTTCCGGCTGGCGCGGCAGCGCCGTGGCAAGGTCACTTCAGTAGACAAGGCCAATGTGCTGGAAACTTCGCGCCTGTGGCGTGACGTGGCGGCGCGGATCGGCCTCGAGGAATTCCCGGAGATCGCGCTGGAGCACCAGCTGGTGGATTCGATGGCCATGCACCTGCTGGCCAAGCCGCGCGAGTACGACGTGATCGTGACCGAGAACATGTTCGGCGACATCCTCACCGATGAGGCCTCGATGCTGGCCGGTTCGCTCGGCCTGCTGCCGTCGGCGTCGTTGGGTGAGCCTGGTGCGGTCGGCATCTACGAGCCGATCCACGGGTCGGCGCCGGATATCGCCGGCAAAGGCATTGCCAATCCGTACGCCACGATCTTCAGCGCCGCGATGCTGCTGCGCCATTCGCTGGGGTTGGAAGCTGAAGCGGCTGCCGTTGAAGCCGCGGTGCATGCGGCGTTGGATGATGAGGTGTTTACTGCGGATCTGGCTTCGAAGGGCCAGGCTGTTTCGACTACGCAGGCAACCGACGCTGTGCTGGCGCGGTTGGGCTGACGTTTAAAGACCGTCGTTTGATCGTTTACGAGTGATGGGCCGGCGGTGGCGGGGGTACGGGGGGCGCCGTGAACCCATCCTTGGGGGCTCTTGCGAAACATCCGTGTTTCGCAAAGCCCCCGTACCCCCACCCCCGCCGACCCATTGACGGTTGCTTAGGGGCCATGGGAGATCAAGCGCAGGCTCGATCATTTGCATGCGTTACCGTGCGTTGATTCGTTCACGGCAGTCGTTTGGGAACCGACCCTACCGTAGAGCCACGCCCTGCGTGGCTGCTCCGGCTTTTGATCATTGTCTCCGCCCACGACCGTCTGTCTGGGGCGGCCGGCGGGCAGCCCCCGTAGGGACTGTCAAAAACATGGATGTTTTTGCCAAGCCCCCAGGGATGGGTTTACGGCGTGTCCCGTAGGGGGCTGACCGTCGGCCGCCCCGCCACGTAACAATCAAGGCGCCGACGCTTTACCCGCTTCACCTGCTTCATCCGGCTTCACCCGGAACCACGCCGCGTACAACGCCGGCAGGAACACCAGCGTCAGCACGGTGCCGACAATCAATCCGCCCATGATCGAAATCGCCATCGAGCCGTAGAACGCACTGCGCGACAGCGGAATCATCGCCAGCACCGCGGCGAGCGCGGTCAGCACGATCGGGCGGAAGCGGCGCACCGTGGCGTCGATGATCGCGTGCCAGCGGTCATGGCCGGCGTCGATGTCCTGCTGGATCTGGTCGATCAGGATCACCGAGTTGCGCATGATCATGCCCGCCAGCGCGATGGTGCCCAGCAGCGCCACGAACCCGAACGGGGCGCGGAACAGCAGCAGGAACAACGTGGCCCCGATGATGCCCAGCGGCGCGGTCACCAGCACCATCGCCGCGCGTGAGAAACTGCGCAGCTGCAGCATCAGCAGCGTGGCCACCACGATCAGGAACAGCGGCATGCCGGCCTTGATCGAGTTCTGCCCGCGGGCCGAGTCCTCCACCGTGCCACCGGTCTCCAGCAGGTAACCGGACGGCAGCTCGGCACGGATGCCTTCCAGCGTCGGCAGGATCTGCTGCACCACATCCAGTGCCTGGCTGCCATCCCCGATATCCGCGCGCACCGTCACCGTCGGAAGTCGATTGCGGTGCCAGATGATGCCGTCCTCGAATACGTACTCCAGCCGCGCCACCTGCGACAGCGTGACCGACGTGCCGCTCGCCGTGGGAATGGCCAGGCTGCCCAGCATGTCCAGGCGCACGCGCTCGTTGTCCGGCCCGCGCAGCAGCATCTCGATCAGGCGGTTGCCCTCACGGTAGGTGCTCACGCTCATGCCCGACAGCGACGTACCCAGCAGCTGGCTCACCTGTGCACTGCTGACGCCCAGCGCACGCGCACGGTCCTGGTCGATCACCAGCCGCACCACCTTGCTCGGCTCGCTCCAGTCCAGGTTCACGTTCATCACATGTGGGTTTTCGCGCACCTTCGCTTCCACCTTGCGCGCGATCGCCTGCACCTGCTCGATGTGCTCGCCGGAAATGCGCATCTGCACCGGGTAGCCCACCGGCGGCCCGTTCTCGAGCCGGGTCACGCGCATCTGCACGTCCGGGAACTGAGGAATGACCTCCTTCAGCAACCAGTCGCGGGTGGCTTCACGTGCCTCGGCGTTTTCGGTGAGCACCACGAACTGCGAGAAATTGGTCGCCGGCAGCTGCTGGTCCAGCGGCAGGTAGAAGCGCGGCGAACCGGTGCCCACGTAGGCCACGTAATTGCTGATGCCGTCGCGCCCCTTCAGCAGCTTCTCCAGCTTGCCCGCCTGGGCCTGGGTGGCCTGCAGCGATGCACCTTCGGCCAGTTCGATGTCCACCATCAGCTCCGGGCGGGTCGAATCCGGGAAGAACTGCTGCGGCACGAAGCGGAAGATCAACAGCGAGAACACGAACAGCGCCGCCGTGGCCGCGATCACCCACCAGCGGTGGCGCAGGCATGTATCCAGGAAGCGGCGGAAGCGCGTGTAGAACGGCCGCTGGTACGGATCGTGGTCATGCGCCAGTTCCTTCGGGGCGATCCAGCGCGTAAACGCCGGGTGGCGGTCGGCCCACTGCAGGCGCCGGGCGCGCCAGCGCCCCGCAAGGCTGTCCGGCTTGGGCGGCTGCGGGTTGAACAGGTCCGGCAGCATCTTGTCGCCCAGGTACGGAATGAACAGCACCGCCGCGATCCACGACACCACCAGCGCGATGGTCACCACCTGGAACAGCGAACGGGTGTATTCACCGGTGCTGGACGCAGCGGTGGCAATCGGCAGGAAGCCGGCAGCGGTGATCAGCGTACCGGTCAGCATCGGGAACGCCGTGCTCTCCCACGCGAAGCTGGCCGCGCGCAGGCGGTCGTAGCCCTGCTCCATCTTGGTGGCCATCATCTCCACCGCGATGATCGCATCGTCCACCAGCAGGCCCAGCGCCAGCACCAGCGCGCCCAGCGAGATCTTGTGCAGGCCGATGTCGAAGTAGTGCATGACGAAGAACGTCATCGCCAGCACCAGCGGAATGGTCACCCCCACCACCAGACCAGTACGCAGGCCCAGCGAGAAGAAGCTGACCAGCAGCACGATCACCACCGCTTCGGTCAGCACCTGCACGAACTCGCCGACCGATTCTTCCACTGCGTGCGGCTGGTCGGAGACCTTGCGCAGCTGCATGCCGGCTGGCAGCGTCTTCTGCAGACGCTCGAATTCGGCATCCAGGGTGGACCCCAGCTTGAGGATGTCGCCGCCGTCCTTCATCGCCACCGCGATGCCGATGGCGTCCTCGCCCATGAAGCGCATTTTCGGCGACGCCGGGTCGGCAAAGCCACGCTTGACCTCGGCGATGTCGCCCAGGTGCACCGTGCGGTCGCCGGCCTGGATCGGGAAACGGCGGATGTCGTCCACGCTCTGGAACTGACCGGTCACGCGCAGCTGCACGCGGTCGGTGGGGGTTTCGAAGAAACTCGTGGCCGCGATCGCGTTCTGGTCGGCCAGCGCCTGCTGTACCTGCTGCAGCGACACGCCCAGGGTGGCCAGCTTGGTGTTGGACAACTCGATCCACACCTTTTCGTCCTGCAGGCCTTCCAGCTCGATCTTGCCCACGTCCGGCACCCGCTGCAGTTCCAGCTGGATGCGGTCAGCGTAGTCGCGCATCACCGCGTAATCGAAGCCCTGCCCGGTCAGCGCGTAGATGTTGCCGAAGGTATCGCCGAATTCATCGTTGAAGAACGGGCCGACGATCTCGCGCGGCAGGGTCGGCTTGATGTCGCCCACGCGCTTGCGCACCTGGTACCACAGGTCCGGAATGGCCTTGGAACGCAGGCTGTCGCGGGCCACGAAGATCACCTGCGATTCCCCCGGGCGCGAGTACGAACGGATGAACTCGTACTGCCCGGTATTGAGCAGTGCCTTCTCGATCGGCTCGGTGACCTGGCGCGAGACCTGCTCGGCAGTGGCTCCCGGCCACATCGTGCGCACCACCATCACTTTGAAGGTGAACGGCGGATCCTCGGACTGGCCCAGGTGCTTGTACGACCACGCGCCGATGATCGCGAAGGCCAGCATCGCAAACAGCACCAGCGCGCGGTTGCCCAGCGCCCATTCGGAAAGATTGAAGCGGCGCACGGGATCAGTGCCCCTTGGCTGCGGCGGGGGCGGCGGCCGGCTTCAGCACCGGGCGGTTCTGGCGGTCCACCGGGGTGACCGTCTGGCCGTCGCGCAGCAGATGCCCGCCGGCGGCAACGACCCAATCCTGCGCGGCCACGCCGGACAGCACCGGCACCGCGTCGGGGCCATAGGCGCCCACGGTCACCGGCGTGGCCTTGATCGCCCCGTTGGACGGATTGACCACCCACACGCTGGCCTTGCCATCGGCGCCGCGCAGCACCGCGCCCAGCGGCAGCTGCAACGTGCCGGTGCGGCCGGCGGCGGCAAACACGCGCGCGCTCTGGCCCAGTTCCACTTCGGCGGCGGCTTCCGGCGCCAGGCTGACCCGGGTGGCGTAGGTGCGCGCCTGCGCATCGGCGGCCGGCGCGATCTCGCGGATCGTGCCCGGCAGCATCAGGCCCGGCTTGTTCCACAGCTCCACCTGCACCTGCTGGCCGACCTGGTAATCGCGGATGTTGCTCTCCGGCAGTGCGATCAGCACTTCGCGGCCACCGTCGGCGGCCAGGGTGAACACCGTCTGCCCGGCGCCGACCACCTGTCCGGCTTCGGCCTCGCGGCTGGCAATCACGCCATCGGCCGGCGCGCGCAGCTGGGCGTAGCCGGTCTGGTTGCGGGCCACTGCCAGGTTCGCGCGGGCGGCATTGGCCTGGCCCTGCGCCGCCTTGAATGCCGCGGTCTGCGCATCGAGGGTGGACTGGCTGACCAGTTGCTGCTCGGCCAGTTTGGCGTAACGCCTCTGGTCGTCGCGGGCGCGCACCAGGTCGGCCTCGGCCGCAGCCAGCTGCGCCTGCGAGGCACTTGCCTGGGAGGCAAAATCAGCGGCGTCCAGTTCGGCCAGCAGGTCGCCCTTGCGCACGCGCTGGCCGGCATCGACGTGCCGCTTGACCAGGTTGCCCCCGACCCGGAACGACAACGGGCTTTCCTGCAGCGCACGCACTTCGCCCGGGTACGCCGCCACTTCCTGGCCGCTCACCGTGCCCGGCTGCACCACCAGCACCGGGATCGGAGCGGGCGGCTCGGCATCCTGTCTGCCACACGCTGCCAGCACCAACGCCAGCAGCCCACTGCCCATCCATCGCAAGTTGTTCATGAGGTCCTGGACCTTGAATTACCGGGGGAGACCGTCTGGAAGCGACACTCTATTCCATGACGGACAATAGTGAACCAGTCGGTATAGTATAAATATCGAACCGATTGGTCTAGTATTGTTTGCATGACTGTTCCGACCACTTCCGCTGTCCCGTCCAAGCCCGCCAGCAAGGCAGCCGGACCCGGCCGCCCGAAGGATCTGGGCAAGCGCGCGGCCATCCTGGACGCGGCCAAGGCATTGTTCGTGGACCAGGGGTATGGCGGCGTCAGCATGGACAGCATCGCGGCCCAGGCCGGTGTGTCCAAGCTGACGGTTTACAGCCATTTCGGCGACAAAGAGACGCTTTTCACCGAAGCTGTGAAGTCCACCTGCATGGAGATGCTGCCGGACGCGCTGTTCGTCGCCGACGCTGACGGCGTGCTGCGCGAGCAGCTGCTGGGCATCGGACGGGCGTTCTTCAGCATGATCACCTCGCCGGCGGCCGTGGCCGTGCAGCGGGTGATGATGGCGCCCGACACCGACGATCGCATCCGCGAGATGTTCTGGGTGGCGGGCCCGCAGCGCACCAGCGATGCCCTGGCCGAGTTCCTGCGCGCCCGCACCGAACGGGGCGAACTGGAGATCGCCGACTTCCAGACCGCCGCCCTGCAGTTCTTCACCCTCATCAAAGGCGAGCTGCATACGCATATGATGTGCGGGCTGCGAACGGCCCCGGCCGAGTGCGACGCCGATGCCCATGTCGAGGCCAGCGTGACCTTCTTCCTGAGGGCTTACGCCACCCGCCCCGGGCGGTAAGGACAACATGAATGGACCGGAGGTCGCGGTGACTTCCGGCACTGCGACCCCGGCGCGACGGCAGCGATGCTCTCAGCGCGCCGCCGGCTCCCGGCACCGGTAAAATGGCCGGCCCACTGCGCTGGATTAAGAACCTCATGACGATCGATTACGCCCACGCCCGCGAACTGATGGTTGAACAGCAGATCCGTCCCTGGGACGTGCTGGACATCCGTGTGCTCGACGTACTGGCACGTTTGCCGCGCGAGGCGTTCGTCGCCGATGCGAACCGTCCCCTCGCCTATACCGATGTCGAGCTGCCGCTGGGCGACGGCCGCAAGATGATGAAGCCGGTCATCGAAGGCCGCACCCTGCAGGCGCTGAACCTGCAGCCGGGCGACGAAGTGCTGGAAATCGGCACCGGCAGCGGCTACCTCAGCGCCTGCATGGGCGCCCTGGCCCGGGAAGTGCTCAGCCTGGAAATCGACCCGGTCCTGGCCGACGCGGCGCGTGCGCGCCTGGATGTCACCGGCCTGGGCAGCAATGTCCGGATTGAAACCGCCGATGCCCTGACCTGGGACACCGAGCGCCGCTTCGACGCCATCTGCGTTACCGGGGCAGTGGAGACCATCCCCGCCCGCTTCACCCAGTGGCTGCGTCCCGGTGGCCGCCTGTTCGTGATCCGCGGCCATTCGCCGGCGATGGAAGCGGTGCTGGTCAATGCCGATGGCAGCATCAGCGATTCGCTGTTTGAAACCGATATCGATTACCTGCGCGGTGCCGCGCCGGCACCCCAGTTCCACCTCTGAGTCCAAGGAAGCCGCAATGATCCGCCGATCCCTCGCTATTGCGCTGGCCGCCGCCCTGCTGCCGATGACCGCCTCTGCCGCCGACCTGCTGCAGGTCTACGAAATGGCGCGCAACGGCGATCCGCAGCTGTCCGCGGCTGAATCGACCCGTCTGTTTGACAAGGAAGGCGCAGTGCAGGCCCGCGCCGCACTGTTGCCGCAGATCAACGGCGAGGCATCGCTGAACCGCAATCGGACCAACCCGAACCATGACGTGAGTTCGACCTCGTACACGACCAAGAGCCGCACCTACGGCCTCTCCGGTTCGCAGACGCTGATCAACTTCACCCAGTTCGCCAATCTGCGTGCGCAGCGCGAATTGAGCAAGGCGGCCGACTTCACCCTGGATTCGGCCAACGACGACCTGATCGTGCGCACCTCGGCGGCGTACTTCAACGTGCTGGTGGCCATCGAGTCGTTGTCGGCGGCGCAGACCAATGAAGCGGCAGCCAAGAAGCAGTTCGATTTCGCCGACAAGCGACTGGAAGTGGGCCTGGCCCCCATCACCGACGTGCATGAAGCACGCGCGCAGTATGACCAGGCCCGCGCCAACACCATCATCGCGCAGAACACGCTGGCCGACGCCTACCAGGCGCTGACCGAACTGACCGGGCAGCCGGTCACCCAGTTGAATGCGCTGCCCGCCGACTTCCGTCCGGAACTGCCGGCCAAGTACGCCACCGTTGACCAGCTGGTCAACGAAGCGGTCGCCCAGAACCCGGCACTGAAGGCGCAGGAACTGCAGGTGAGCGCCGCCGAAGCCAGCGTGTCCGCAGCCCGTGCCGGCCACCTGCCGACCCTGTCGCTGGGCGCTACCGCAGGCCGTTCGGCCAGCTGGGGCGATGTCGTGGGCAGCGGCTCCAACTTCAGCCCCGACCAGCGTACCAACAGCGTGGGGCTGACCCTGAGCGTGCCGATCTTCTCGGGCGGTGCCACCCAGTCGGGCGTGCGCCAGGCGCTGGCCCAGCGCGACATCGCCCAGGATGGCTACGAGCAGCAGAAGCGCGCCCTGGACCGCAACACCCGCAATGCCTACCAGACCCTGGTGGCCGGCATCAGCGAAGTCGAAGCCCGTCGCCTGGCGGTGGTCTCGGCACAGAGCGCCTACGATGCATCCCAGGTGGGTCTGGAAGTGGGTACCCGCACCGTGCTGGACGTGATCCAGAACCAGCGCATCCTGTTCTCGGCCCAGCTCGATTACGCCAACGCCCGTTACACCTTCCTGCAGAACCGCCTGCAGCTGGGCCAGGCGGTCGGCACGCTGGATATCGCCGACCTGCAGGATGTCAACCGCCTGCTGACCCAGCAGGCTGCGACGCCGAGCACCCAGGTCAACAACTGATCGCAGGGTAAGGCGGAAGCCAGAAGAGCCACCCGAAAGGGTGGCTTTTTCGTAGCGACACGCCATGCGTGTCCCACGGATCGCCGGCACCGCGCAGACACGCAGGGCGTGTCCCTACGCCAAGGTCATACCAGAGGCGGCGGAAGCTGCGGTGCGATCAACTCCACAGTGCGCTTCAAGGCGCCTCTGCCGTTACTCACCAGTGCACACCCTGCACTGGCCATGTCTTCCCGCGCTTCGGGATCGCGCAGCAGAGTGAGCAGCGCATCGCCCACGCCGGTCACGTCGTCGGCGATCAGTACCGCGCCTGCTTCACGCATGCGTCGGGAAATCTCGGCGAAATTGTGCAGGTGCGGGCCGGTCACCGTGGCGGTGCCCATCGCTGCCGGTTCGAGCAGGTTGTGGCCGCCAATCGGTTGCAGGCTGCCACCAACGAATGCCACCTGGGCACAGCCGTAGAACGCCATCAGTTCACCCAGCGTATCGATCACGAACACGTCGCTGTCGGCCTGCGGCCATTGTTGCTGCCGGCGCGTGCTGACCTTCCAGCCCTGCTCGCGCGCCAGCGCTTCCACCCGCGGGAAACGTTCGGGATGGCGCGGCGCCCACAGCAGCAGCAGGTTCGGAATCTCTTTCCGCAGGCGGCGGTGCAGGTCGATGGTGGCCTGCTCCTCGCCTTCGTGCGTGCTCGCCGCGATCCACACCGGGCGCGTGCCGGGCACGGCGGCGTGGAAATCGGCGGTGAACTCGCGCACGTTCGGCGTGGCAATGTCGAACTTCAGGTTGCCCAACGGCTGCACCTGTTCGGGCAGCGCGCCGAGCTGGATGAAGCGTTCGGCATCGTCGGCCGACTGCGCTGCCACGCAGGTGACCGTGCGCAGCGTGCGCCCGATCAGCGGACGCAGCAGGCGGTAGCCGCGCAGCGAGCGCGCCGACAGCCGGGCATTGAGGATGTACACCGGAATGCCGCGGTCGCGGCAGCCGAACAGCAGGTTCGGCCACAACTCGGTTTCCAGGATCAGCGCCAGGCTGGGTTTGAAGTGGCCCAGGAAGCGGCCGACGCTGCCCGGTACGTCATAGGGCAGGTACACGTGGTCGACCGCATCGCCCCACAACGAACGGACCCGCTCCGAGCCGGTGGGGGTGATGGTGGTGATCACCCAGCGGATGTCCGGACGCAGCTCGCGCAGCGCATTGACCAGCGGCGCGGCAGCATTCACTTCGCCCACCGAAACCGCATGCAGCCAGACCCGCGGCTGCGCGGTGGAATCGGGGTAGGAGGCATAGCGCTCGTCCCAGCGCTGGAAGTACTCGCGCACCCGGAAACCGCGCCAGACCAGGTGGTACACGGTGATTGGCAACAGCAGGTACAGCACGACCGAATACAGGCCGCGCAGGATCCATTCGACGGGACTTTTACGCATGCGCAGAGGATACGGGAGCGGCACCGGGAAAGACATGCGGGACCGGTCCTGACGCACCCCGACAAGCGCATGACTTAGAATCGGGAACATGTCAGATAACGCTTCCACCGCCACCCGCCCCTCCCTGCGCAATCCCCGGCATTGGCCGACCTTCGCCTTCATCCTGGTCGCCTTCGTCCTGGCCCGTCTTCCCTGGGGCCTGCAGCGCGCGCTCGGGCGCGGGGTGGGCACCGTGGCCTACCGGCTGGCCGGCAGCCGCCGGCGCGCGGCCGAGGTGAACCTCAGACTGTGCTTCCCCGAGAAGGACGACGCCTGGCGCCAGCGCCTGCTGCGTGACAGCTTCGACGCGTTGGGCGTGGGCATCTTCGAGTTCGCCCGGGCCTGGTGGGGCAGCATCGACAGCATCCGCCCCAAGGTGCAGGTGGAAGGGCTGGAGCATCTGCACCGCATGCAGGCCGAGGGCCGGGGCGTGCTGCTGGTCTCGGGCCACTTCATGACCCTGGAGATGTGCGGCAGGCTGCTGTGCGACCACGTCGACCTGTCGGGCATGTACCGCAAGCACCGCAACCCGGTGTACGAGTGGGCGGTGAAGTTCGGCCGGCTGCGCTATGCCAAGGCGATGTATGCCAACGAGGACATCCGCGCCACCGTGCGTCACCTGAAGAAGGGCGGCTTCCTCTGGTACGCGCCGGACCAGGACATGCGTGGCAAGGACACCGTGTTCGTGCCGTTCTTCGGGCATACCGCGTCGACCATCACCGCCACCCACCAGCTGGCGCGGATGACCGGCTGCGCGGTGATTCCGTATTTCCACCGCCGCGAAGGCGGGAAGTACTTCCTGAAGATCGGCGCACCGCTGGAGAACTTCCCCAGCGACGATGTGGAAGCCGATACCGCGCGGGTGAACCAGGCCATCGAAGCGATGGTGCGCGAAGCCCCGGACCAGTACCTGTGGATCCACCGCCGCTTCAAGCGCCAGCCCGGCGGCCGCAGCGACTTCTACAAATAACGGCAACGTCGGACACGCAATGCGCGTCCAACGCGTTTTGCACGCTCCGATTACCGTTCGTCGCTGGCCAGCAGGCTGCCTGCGTAGAGGGCGGCCAGCAGCAACGTCAGGCCGCCCCAGAACGTGGAATAGAACGCCAGGTGGGTGTTGAACGGGAACAGGGTGACGGCCAGGGCCAACATTGCCGGGCGGGCGCGTTCGCGCGCCGGTAGTGGGGCGAAGCGCCACGCGCGCCACGCCTGCGCCGCAGCCGCCAGCCACAGCAGCAACCCGAGCACGCCGGTTTCGGCCAGGATCTCCAGCAGGATCTGGTGCGCGTGCAACGCCGGGCCGGCGCCCCACACTTCCTGTTCTTCAGGGCGCGGATTGCAATCCGGGTAGGCATCGCGGAAACCCCGTGCGCCCACGCCGTTGACCGGATGCTGCTCGATCATGCATCCCGCCGCGGCCCAGATCTGTGCGCGTCCGGACAACGCCTGGTTCACCCCATCGCTCTCGCCTTCCCACGCCATCGCGGTGCGCTCCAGCCGCTCGCGCACCTGGTGCGAGCCGGCGGCCAGCGCCACCGCCGCCGCCAGCCCCACCGCCACGCAGGCCAGCAGACCGCGCGCGCCAAGCAGGCGCCAGCCGGAGAACACCAGCACCAGCGCATAGGTCACCCACGCCGCACGCGAACCGGCCAGCACCAGCACCGCGCCCACGGCAGCGGCCACCAGCATCCAGCCCCACCGGCCGAAGCGGGCAGCGGCGGCAAACAGCAGGAAAGGTGACAGGCTGGCCAGCACCTGGCCGAATTTCAGGTTGCACGGCCCCAGCACCCCACTCAGGCGATCGGCTGCGGCCATTTCCGCCGGCGGGCACAGGCCATGCCCACTGATCGCCCACTTCAACTGGTCCATCGACCAGAACAACGGGCTGGTACCCAGTACCGCCTGCGCCAGTGCGTCCAGCGTCCACACCCCGGTAATCAGCGCAATGCCCTTGAGGGTCAGCGCGCGCCGCTCCGGCGTCGCCACCGCGATCGCCACCAGCCACATGAAAGGCAGGTAGCGCAGCCCGGCGGCGGTCTTGCGCCACGCCGTGCCTGGATCAATTGCATCAAAGGTGGAAAACGCCTGCGGCAGCCAATACCCCAGGAACAGGATGCTGGTGAGCGCCCAGGCCGGGCTGCTGAGCATGCGCTGCTTGCCCTGCAGGCGCAGCTGCACCATACGGGCAGCGGCGTACAGCGCGCCCAGCCCCAGGACGGTTTCGGCGATGCCGGGCAGTGGCAGCATCGCCACGAACGCGATGACCCACCACGGAGCCCAGCGGCCGGCGCGGAAGCCCGGCGAACCGGGCGCCTTGACCGGCTCAGCCAGCGAGGGAGGTATAGAGCTGGAGCGTGTCACGTTGCATCGCCTGCAGGGTGAACGGAATACGCGAGGGCAGCGAAGGTGGCTGCGCCAGCAACTGCAGCGCACGTGCCTGCAATGCCCCGGCGTCGCCCAAGGGTACCGCGCCGGATGGCTGCAGGTGTTGCAGCAGCTCGCCCACCCCGCCCCGGTTCCAGCCCAGTACAGGCCGGCCCACCGACAACGCTTCGACCACGGTGCGGCCAAAGGCCTCGGGCTTGTCAGACAGCTGCAGCACCAGATCGCTGGCCGCATAGGCCTCGGCGATGCGCGAGGTGGGCGCGGTCATCAGCACCGCGTCGGCGATGCCCAAGCTGCGTGCCTGCGCCTCCAGCTCGGCCACATAGCGCTCACGCCCCGGCTCACGGGTGCCCGGCATCCACAGCAGCGCCGGTACGCCGGCCGCATGCAGCCCGGCCAGCAGCGACAGTGCGTGGTGATGGCCCTTGAGGCGGGTGCCACGGCCGGGCAACAGCAGCAGCGGCGCGTCGCCGGCCAGCGCCGGATGCTGCGCGGCCACCGTCAGGCGCGGGCGCCGGTCCTGGCGGCCCACGCGCGGGAACTGGGCGGTATCCACGCCACGCGGAATCACCCGCAGACGCTCCGGCGGCACGCTCGGGTAATGCTTCAGCACGAATTCGCGCACGCAGTTGGACACGCAGATGACCCGTTCGCCGCTGGTCATCACCGCGCTGTAGCGGCTGGGCGAATTCAAGCCATGCACGGTGGTGACCCAGTGCGGGCGGGTGGCTGCAGGCAGGTTGCGCACGGCGTAGTACCCCAGCCAGGCCGGCAGCCGCGAGCGCGCATGCACGATGTCAGCGCCGGTTTCGGCCAGCATGTTGCGCAGCGTGCGTACGTGGCGCAGCGTCCACAGCGATTTGCGGCCGATATCCAGGGTGAGATGTTCGGCGCCACTGGCCAGCAACGGCTCGACCAGCCGGCCACCGGCGGAGACCACGATGGCGCGGTGCCCGGCCGCGACCAGCGCGGCGGCAATTTCCAGCGTTGAGCGCTCAACCCCGCCGGAGTGCAGCGCCGGCAGCAGCTGCACCACGGTCAGTCGGCGCACGTTCGGTTCCGCCTGCTCAGTCGGCCAGCACGAAGACCGCACCGCAGTACGGGCACGCGGCTTCGCAGTTCGGCTCGTCTTCGATCGGCAGGTACACGCGCGGGTGCGAGTTCCACAGCGCCATCTCCGGCGTCGGGCAGCTCAGCGGCAGGTCGCTGCGGTGCACGGTGTAACGCTTTTCGGCATTGGCGGGCGCGGTGGCGGTATGGCTCATGGCGGGGCACGGAGAGGAATTGCGAGGGGCTCGATTCTAGCACCCGGGGCGCCGGGCGCGGCGCGGCCGGTTGCGTGCGGGAGGTCACGAGGAAAATGGCGATATGCGGTTTTTCCGGGTTTAGATCGAACTAATTTCACTTGCCAGAGCCGCTCCCGGTGTTGCAGGATCGGATGCGTTCCGATCAAACACCCGATCGCATGGCCCGTCCCCCGCCGGACCTGCATCGCTTCGACTGCCCTTGCGGGCGGCCGGCGCGGTGCTGTCTGCCGAGGTCGCCGATGCGGGCTCCGCCTGCCGCCTGTCCCACCCGGGAGATCCCTGCATGACCCTGCCGCACCCCCGCCCTGCCCGCCGCGCCCTGCTTCCGCTGGCGCTCGCCCTGGCCTGCGCGCCATTTGCCCTGCCCGCTCTCGCTCAGGGCCTGCAGACCTCCTTCGAGCCGGGGGAACCGGCCCCGCAGGCCAGCAAGGGCGGCGTGCAACTGAAGGTCGGCAAGGGCCCGGCGGCGCCCTATGCGGCCAAGCCCGGGGTCGGCTATAGCGGTCTGCGTGCCCTGCACTACGCCAGTGCCGGCGGCGCCGCCACCACCCCGCTGTTCACCACCGATGTGACCATCGACGCCGACACCACCCTGTCCTGGCTGGTGCTGCCGGAGATCGTGGGCGGGGACACGGTGGCCTCCACCTATGTCTCGCTGGATCTGGTGCTGGACGACGGAAGCCGGGTCTCGGCCAGCGCCGCGCGCGACCTGCACGGCATCCCGCTCGGCGCCAAGGCGCAGGGGGATTCCAAGACGCTGTATCCGCAGCAGTGGGCGCACAAGTCGGTGCGCCTGGGCGATGTGGAATCACTGCGCGGCCGTCGCGTGGTCGCCGTCGAACTGGAGCTGGGCAGCGCCGCCAACGCACCGGTGTCGGGCTGGATCGACGACGTGCGCCTGGACAGCCAGCCGCGCACCGCTCCGGCCCGCCCCTCCGACTGGGTGCTCACCACCCGCGGCACCCAGGCCAACGGCACCTTCTCGCGCGGCAACAACTTCCCCGCCACCGCCGTGCCGCACGGCTTCAACTTCTGGACCCCGGTGACCGACGCCGGCGCGCTGAACTGGCTGTACCGCTGGAACGAGCAGAACAACGCGGCCAACCGCCCGCAGCTGCAGGCCTTGGCCCTGAGCCACCAGCCCAGCCCGTGGATGGGCGACCGCCAGACCTTCCAGGTGATGCCGTCGGCCACCCGTGGCGTGCCGGAAGCGGACCGCGCCAAGCGTGCGTTGTCGTTCTCGCGCGACAACGAAAGTGCGCGCCCGTACCGCTATGCGGTGCGCTTCGACAACGGCATTGCCGCCGCCATCGCGCCAACCGACCACGCTGCGCTGTTCCAGTTCGATTTCCCCAAGGATGGCGACGCCAACCTGCTGTTCGACAACGTCGACGCGCGTGGCGGGCTGACCCTGGATGCGGCCACGCAGACGCTGTCGGGCTACACCGATACGCGCAGCGGGCTGTCCAACGGCGCCACCCGCATGTACGTAGTGGCCAGCTTCGACCGGCCGTGGCGCAGCAGCGGCAAGATCAGCAGCGGTCGGCCCACCGGCTACATCAAGTTCGACCCGGGCAGCGACCGCCGCGTGACCATGCGCATCGCCACCTCGCTGATCTCGGTCGAGCAGGCCCGCCATAACCTGGCGCTGGAGCTGGCCAGCGATGACACCCTGGCCACCGTTGCCGCCCGCGCCCAGGATGCCTGGGACCAGCGCCTGGCCCGCTTCGACATTGGCCAGGCCAGCGACGACCAGAAGACCACGTTGTATTCCAGCCTGTACCGGCTCTACCTGTACCCGAATTCGGGCTTCGAGAACGCCGGTACTGCCGCCGCCCCGGACTGGCGTTACGCCAGCCAGGCCAGCGCCGCCGACGACAACACCGATGGCAGCGCGGTGCGCAGCTTCGCGCCGATCCGCGATGGCAAGGTGTACGTCAACAACGGTTTCTGGGACACCTTCCGCACCACCTGGCCGGCGTATGCGCTGTTCACCCCGGACGATGCCGGCGCGCTGGTGCAGGGCTTCCTGGAGCAGTACCGCGCCGGTGGCTGGGTGGCGCGCTGGTCCTCGCCGGGCTATGCCGACCTGATGGTGGGCACCAGTTCGGACGTGGCCTTCGCCGATGCCTACCTCAAGGGCATCAAGGGCTTCGATCCGGACGAGGCCTACCAGGCTGCATTGAAGAACGCTACCGTGGTGCCGCCGGACCGCCATGTCGGCCGCAAGGGCATGGATAAATCCACCTTCCGTGGCTACGCCAGCGCCGACGTTCACGAAGGCATGTCGTGGACGATGGAAGGCGCGCTCAACGATTTTGGCATCGCCAACATGGCCACCGCGCTGGCGAAAACCGCCGGCAGCCCGGCCGCGCGCGAGCGCTACACCACCGAAGCGGACTACTTCCGCGCCCGCGCCGGCACCTACGCCACCGTGTTCGACCCGGCCGCCGGCTTCTTCCAGGGTCGCAAGGACGATGGCAGCTGGCGCGTGGCTGCGAAGGACTACGACGCGCGCGTGTGGGGCCACGATTACACCGAATCGAACGGCTGGACGTTCGCCTTCACCGCCGCGCATGACGGCGAAGGCCTCGCCGGCCTGTACGGTGGCCGCGAAAAGCTGGCCGAAAAGCTGGATACGTTCTTCAGCACCCCGGAAACCGCCGACCCCAAGTTCTCCGGTTCCTACGGCGGCACCATCCATGAAATGACCGAAGCGCGCGATGTGCGCATGGGCATGTACGCACACAGCAACCAGCCCTCGCACCACATTCCGTGGATGTACCTGTACGCCGGGCAGCCGTGGAAGACCCAGCAGCATGTACGCGAGATCCTGAAGCGGCTGTACGTGGGCAGCGAGATCGGCCAGGGCTACCCGGGCGATGAAGACAACGGCGAAACCTCGGCGTGGTACGTGCTGGCCTCGCTGGGCCTGTACCCGCTGCGGATGGGCTCGCCGGAATACGCGATCGGCTCGCCCGCGTTCAAGCACGCCAAGGTGGAACTGCAGGGCGGCGCGGTGCTGACCGTCAACGCGCCGGAGAATTCCGACCGCAACATCTACGTGCAGTCGTTGAAGATCAACGGCCAGCCGTGGACGAAGACGTGGGTGCCGCACGAGGTGATCGCCAAGGGCGCCACGCTGGACTTCGAGATGGGTCCGGCGCCGTCCAAGTGGGGCACCGGGCCGGACGATGCGCCGCGTTCGTTGACCGCGCGGGGTGAACGCCCGGCGCTGCTGCATGACCTGCTGGGCGGTGGCGCGCGTGCGCAGCTGGACGATGGCAAGGTATTGGCGGCGCTGACCGATGACGACGCGGGCACCGTGGTGCCGTTCGGCGGCAAGGGCAGCGTGGTGTTCACGGGTGTGTCTGACGGAACGCCGTCGATGTACACGCTGACCAGTGGCAATGCGCCGATCCGGGGGGGCAAGTGGACCCTGGAAGCGCGCAAGGCCGGGGGCAACTGGATCACACTGGACCAGCGCAGCGGTGAAACGTTCGAGTGGCAGCAGCAGACCCGCCCGTTCCGGATTGCCAAGCCGGGCCGTTATGCCGAGTACCGGTTGCGCATTGAAGGGCCGGGGCGGATGCAGCTGGCCGAAGTGGAGCTGCTCGCGCAGTAACCTCACCCGATAACGTAGAGCCACGCCCTGCGTGGCTGCTCTTCGGCCGGGTCCGCGCAAGCCACGCAGGGCGTGGCTCTACCCGGTGGGGCATGCCCCCACCGGGTGTTCGTTACCGGTCAGCGGCCGCCAACCAACCCTGCATACAACGCGAACAACTGCTTGAAGTACCGCTTTGCAGGACGAGTGCGCATGGCGCCGTTCCAGAGGGGGGAAGTGGTCGGGCCCAGGGTGGCGGGGTCCAGCGGACCACCGCCACGGCCGGGCCGCGTGGGGGTATTTGGCCCTTGGCAGGTTGCACGGGAGTGACCGTGGGGCTGCGGGAAAGTGTCCGGTAGCGCCGGCCGTTGGCCGGCCCACGGGATCCTCAAAAGCAAAAAGGACCGGTGCAGCGCACTGGTCCCCGTCTTTCACGTGTTCAGGCACCGCGATTCGTCGGGTGCAGAGCCCCTTCTGTTGAAGGGGCGCGCCGAAGGCGGGGGTAGAGGTGGAATGCGTGGGCAGCGGAAGTGGGCAAGAACGCCTTAGGCGTTCTTTTCCACTTCCAGCTGCTTCCGGATCTGCGCATCCACCGCGGCAATGGCGGTCATGTTGAGCACGCGGCGCGAGGTCGCGCTGGTGGTCAGAATGTGCGCCGGCTTGGCCACGCCCATCAGGATCGGGCCGATCGCCACGCCGTCGGTGAACACCCGCACCAGGTTGTAGGCGATGTTGGCCGCTTCCAGGTTGGGCAGCACGAACAGGTTGGCGCGGCCCTTCAGCGTGCTGTCGGGCAGCAGCTTCTGGCGCAGCGCTTCGTCCCACGCGGTGTCGCCCTGCATCTCACCATCAACGTTCAAACGCGGGTTGCGCTTGAGCAGCAGCTCGCGCACGGTGCGCATCTTCAGCGCGTCCTTGGAATCGTGGCTGCCGAAGTTGGAGTGCGACAGCAGCGCCACCTTCGGTTCGATCCCGAACAGCTTCATGCGATACGCCGCCTGCAGCGTGGCTTCGCAGATCTGCTCGGCGGTGGGGTCTTCCTGCACGTGGGTGTCCACGAAGAAGAACACGCCCTGCTGGTTGATCACACCGGTCATGGCCGAGGTCGAGGTGACCTTCGATTCCAGCGGCAGCACGCTGCGCACGTAGCCCAGCTTCTTGTGGAAGCGGCCTACCACGCCGGTAAGCAGCGCATCGGCTTCACCGCGTGCCACCATCACCGCCGCAATCAGGGTCGGGCGCGAGCGCATCAGGTTCTTGGCCGCCGCCACCGTCACGCCGCGACGGCCGGTGAGGTTGTGGTAGTACTGCCAGTACTCGTTGAAGCGCGGATCGTCGTTGATGTTGGTGACATCGAAATCAACGCCGACCTTCATGCGCAGGCCCATGCGCTCGATGCGCGATTCGATCACGTCCGGGCGGCCGATCAGGATCGGGAAGGCCAGGCCCTCATCGACCACGTTCTGCACCGCGCGCAGCACCACTTCTTCTTCGCCTTCGGCGTACACCACGCGCTGCTTGTCGGCGCGCGCACGGTCGTACACCGGCTTCATCATCAGGCTGGTGCGGTAGACGAACTGGGCCAGCTTCTCGCGGTAGGCGCCCATGTCGGCCACCGGGCGCGTGGCCACGCCCGAATCCATCGCGGCCTGGGCCACGGCGGCCGACAGCTCCACCAGCAGGCGGCGGTCGAACGGGCGCGGAATCAGGTAATCGCGGCCGAAGCTCGGGGTGTCATCGCCATAGGCCGAGCCGAGGTCGCTGGCTTCGCGGCGTGCCATCGCGGCGATCGCGTGCACGCAGGCGATCTTCATTTCTTCGTTGATCGCGGTGGCGCCCACGTCCAGCGCACCACGGAACAGGTACGGGAAGCACAGCACGTTGTTGATCTGGTTCGGGTAGTCCGAACGGCCGGTGCCGATCAGCGCATCCGGGCGTACCGCGCGCGCCACTTCCGGCATGATTTCCGGGGTGGGGTTGGCCAGCGCGAAGATCACCGGGTCCTTGGCCATGGTCTTGACCATGTCCGCGGTGAGGATGCCCGGGGCCGACAGGCCCAGGAAGATATCGGCGCCCTCGACGATCTCGGCCAGCGTGCGCTTGTCCGTATCGCGGGCATAGCGCTTCTTTTCCGGGTCCAGGTCGCTGCGGCCGGTGTGGATCACGCCTTCACGGTCGAAGGCCAGGATGTTTTCCGGTTTCAGACCCAGCGAGACCAGCATGTTCACGCACGAAATGCCGGCAGCGCCCATGCCGGTGGTGGCCAGCTTCACCTCTTCGATCTTCTTGCCGGTGACCACCATGGCGTTGAGCACCGCGGCGCCGACGATGATCGCCGTGCCATGCTGGTCGTCATGGAACACCGGGATGTTCATCCGCTCGCGCAGCTTGCGCTCCACGATGAAGCACTCCGGCGCCTTGATGTCTTCCAGGTTGATGCCGCCAAAAGTCGGTTCCAGCGAAGCAATGATCTCGACCAGCTTGTCCGGATCGTTTTCGTTGATTTCGATGTCGAACACATCGATACCTGCGAACTTCTGGAACAGCACACCCTTGCCTTCCATCACCGGCTTGCCGGCCAGGGGGCCGATGTTGCCCAGCCCCAGCACGGCGGTGCCGTTGGAGATCACGGCCACCAGGTTGCCGCGGGCGGTGAGCTCACTGGCCTGCTGCGGGTCGGCCATGATGGCCTCGCAGGCATGGGCCACGCCCGGCGAATAGGCCAACGACAGGTCGCGCTGGGTCAGCATCGGCTTGGTCGCCGTGACCTTGATCTTGCCCGGCGGCGACATGCGGTGATAGTCGAGGGCGGCCTGTTTGAAATCTTCGTTGGACATCGCTTTCTGCAGATGAATGGGCGAGAGGAACAGGGGATCATACCCCCGTTGGCGGTGTTGGACCTGTCGCTACGCTGTCGCGATCATGCTGCGACCGCACATCGGGCGGGCCGTGCGCCGGCGTATGCGACGCCAGCCTGACGGGCACCGATGACAACTTACATCACCGGAAACCCCATGAAAAAAGCAGGCCGTGCCGTCCAAGGGGGAACGGCACGGACCTGCTGCACACGCATCAGGGGGAGGGGCGTGTTCAGCGCGCCGGGGCGGGCAGCGGCGACGGCAGGTCGTCGCTGGCCAGCGGCGGCAGCTCGGCCTCGCGGCCATCCAGGGCCAGCGCCAGGCGGTCGCGGTCCAGCGCGCCTTCCCAGCGCGACACCACCACGGTGGCCACCGCATTACCGATGAAGTTGGTCAGCGAGCGGCATTCACTCATGAACCGGTCCACGCCCAGGATCAGCGCCATGCCGGCCACCGGCACTTCCGGTACCACCGCCAGGGTGGCGGCCAGGGTGATGAAGCCCGCCCCGGTCACGCCGGCGGCGCCCTTGGAGCTGAGCATCGCCACAAGCAGCAGCGCGATCTGGTGACCCAGGGTCAGTTCGGTGTTGGTGGCCTGGGCGATGAACAGCGCAGCCAGGGTCATGTAGATGTTGGTGCCGTCCAGGTTGAACGAGTAGCCCGTGGGGACCACAAGGCCCACCACGGACTTGCTGCAGCCGGCCTTTTCCATCTTTTCCATCAGCGAGGGCAGCGCCGATTCCGAGGACGAGGTGCCCAGCACCAGCAGCAGCTCGGCCTTCAGGTAGCGGGCCAGCTTGAACACCGAGAACCCGCACAGGCGGCAGACCACGCCCAGGATGACCGCCACGAACAGGAACGCGGTGAGGTAGAACGAACCCACCAGCCAGGCCAGGTTGATCAGCGAGCCCACCCCGTACTTGCCGATGGTGAAGGCGATGGCGCCAAACGCACCGATCGGCGCGGCCTTCATCAGGATGTGGACCAACCGGAACACCGGGGCGGTCAGCGCCTCCAGGAAGGTCAGTACCGGGCGGCCGCGCTCACCCACCAGCGCCAGCGAAATGCCGAACAGTACCGCCACGAACAGCACCTGCAGGATGTTGCCATCGACGAACGCGCTTACCAGCGTGGACGGAATGATGTCCATGACGAAGCCGGTGAGGGTGAGCTCGTGGGATTTTTCCACGTAGCTGTGCACCGCGGTCTGGTCCAGGTCGGCCGGGTTGATGTTCATGCCGGCGCCGGGCTGCACCACGTGCGCCACCACCATGCCCACGATCAGCGCCAGGGTGGAGAAGAACAGGAAGTAGGCCATCGACTTGGCGAAGACCCGGCCCACGGTGCGCAGGTGGGTCATGCCGGCGATGCCGGTGACGATGGTGAGGAAGATCACCGGGGCGATGATCATCTTCACCAGCTTGATGAAACCATCCCCCAACGGCTTGAGCGATTCAGCGAACGCCGGCTCGTAATGGCCGAGGATGGCGCCCAGCACGATCGCCACCACCACCTGGAAATACAGCTGGCGGTAGAACGGCAACGGCTTGGCTGCAAGCGGGGCAGCGGTGGGAACGTGCATGGGAAACTCCGGCAGTGTCACGGGGATGCCGGCCGCACGCGGCGGCATCGGGCGTGGTCTTTTTACGCCCGCTGCATCGCCACGCAGATAACCTATTGGTACTAGCCCCCCTGTTCAGCCAAGCCCAGTGCCTACACTGCAGGGGCACCGCGCCCCCACGGCGGCGGGTGGCCGTGTCGTTCCGGGCCTTGTGGTCCAACAGTTTTCCCGCTCGCGGCCGTTGTTGTTCTGCCCCACTTATTTGAAGCCAGACCATATTCCATGCGCCTGACCCCCCTGTTCATCGCTCTTACCGCCCTGTCTGCCCCCGTTGCCGCGTCCGCCGCGGACTGGGACAACTGGCCGACCAAGTTTGCCTTCAGCGACGGCACCGAACTGGCCGCCACCGCCAACATCGCCTACGACCTCAACGACTTCTCCGGCAGCGACCGCTTCGAAGATGACGACGCGGTGCGCCGCAAGGAGTTCGGCGCGACCCTGAAAAAGAAGGGCGTGTACGACGCGATGGTGTACTACGACTTCCAGGCCGACACCTGGCTGGACGTGTTCTTCCGCTTCGAGAGCAAGGCCGTGTTCGGCAAGGACGTGGGCCGCTTCCGCTTCGGCTACATGAAGACCCCGGTCGGCCTGGATGCCAACACCTCCTCGCGCGCGGGCAGCTTCATGGAAACCGCCCTGCCCGTGCAGGCCTTCTACGCCGGCCGCCGCACCGGTGCCGAATGGGTGCTGGAGCGCCCGGCCTACCTGATGCAGGTGGGCGCCTATGGCGGCAAGGATCTGCAGGGTGACAACCCCGGCACCACCCAGGCCGTGCGCGGCGTGTGGACCCCGGTGAAGGCACCGGGCGATGTGATCCACCTGGGCCTGGCCTATTCGCAGGAAAACCCGCGCGGCTACCGCGACGGCCGCGACGTGCACTTCGACGCCAGCGCCCGCCTGCGTGCGCGCCCGGAAGCCGGCCTGACCGACATCCGCCTGGTGGATTCGGGCGCACTGGTCACCGCCGACCAGATCCGCCGTACCGGCCTGGAGGGCATCTACATCCACGGCCCGTTCTCGGTGCAGGCCGAAGCGCTGCGCACCACCGTCACCCGTGATGGCAAGCCGGATTACACCGGCGATGGCCAGTACGTGATGGGCAGCTGGATCGTCACCGGCGAATCGCGCCCGTACAGCGCAGGTGCCGTTGCCAACGTGAAGCCGGCGCACGATTACGGCGCGGTCGAACTGCTGGCCCGTTACAGCCGCATCGACCTGGATGACGCCGACGTGCTCGGCGGCCGCCAGCACGACTGGACCGTCGGTGCGAACTGGTACCTGACCAGCCACTTCAAGTTCCAGGCGAACTACGTGTGGGCGGATGCCAGCCGCCGCGGCGTGCGCACCAAGCCGGAGATCTTCGAGCTTCGGGCGCAGGTTCACTTCTGATGGAATCGCGACAGGGCGCCTGAGTCCGCCCTGTCGCGACCTTTGTCCGTTCTTCCCGTTTCAGCGGTGAGCCATTCGTTGGACGACGCCGAGCGCCACCGCCGCCGTGACGTGCGGGCCAGGCCCAAGCGCCATGAGCTGTGCACCCAGATGCATTTCCGGGGAACGTCTGCAGAGCGTTTGATGGTGTTCTGCCGCCGAGCCGGGTCGTGCAGTTTCAGCTCAGTCTGGACAACCATTTTCCTTGAAAACGACGTCAAGCCCTCGCCGGGACGGGTCGCGGCCCGGTATGACCAACCTGACGAACGGAGCCGTTCCGATAATCGTGTGCACCTGAAGCCTGGCTGCAATCCGTCCGTCCGGATCAATACAGATCCCGGGTGGCGTTCCATCCATCTGCATTACCTCCCCGATCAGACCGGCACTGTCCAGATCCTGTCGCCAGGGCTCGTAGACCACGCATGTCGATGTTGTGCTGTCGCCAACGACGGACACGGCGTACATCATGCCAGCGCCGGCTGGCTCTCTACCCACCGTCAGGCTTGAGCGTTCCAGCTGGAGGTCCCGCCGCAGCTGCTCCAGGTTCGTGGTCGCTCTGGCCTCCAAGCCAAGCGTCCACGCATAGCCACGATGCGTTGGGCTCGCCTCACGCTTGTCGACCGACATCATGGAGCCGCCGGGCTTGCATTCGCCCGCGTGGGCGAGGCCAGCCATCAGTGAGAGGCAACAGACCGCGACCGCCGTCATCTTCTTTTTCACGATGCTCCTCCCAGGACGCAGCGCCCCGGTCTCGAAACGCCCCCGTTTCGGCAGACCCGCTCCACAGCCGGGGTCCGTACGTGAACTATCATTGTCGCCAGTCAATCCCACGTGAAACCTGCCCGCTGGTGCCCCGCCCTGCATGTACCGCGCTTCCCGCTATCGGCCGCTGCTGTTGACCCTGCTGATCATGGTGGGCGGTACGCTTCTGGCTGGCCTGGCCGCCGGCCGCTATGCCCAGCAGCGGGCCCTCGCAGAAGAAAGCACGCAGGTACGCCGCCAGCTGGACCTGTACGCGCAGACCTTGCAGCAGCGCATCGACCGGTTCCGCACGCTGCCCCAGCTGCTGGCGCTGGATCCGGAGCTGCTGCAGGCGGTGAGCAACCCGCTGGATGACACCGAACGCCACCGGCTCAACCTCAAGCTGCAGCAGGCCAACAACGTCACCCGCGCCTCCACCCTCACCCTGATCGACCGCCACGGCGTAGCCGTGGCCGCCAGCAACTGGGACCAGCCCACCAGCAACGTGGGCGAGGATTACAGCTACCGCCCCTACTTCCAGCAGGCCATGGCCAAGGGCACCGGGCGCTTCTACGGCATCGGCATGACCACGGCGGTGCCGGGTTACTTCCTGTCGCAGGCGATCCTCAACCACGCGGGTGATGTGCTGGGCGTCATTGCGATCAAGATCGAGCTGCGGGCGCTGGAGCAGGAATGGCTGCAGAGCACCGACATCGTGATGGCCAGCGATGCGCATGACGTGGTGTTCCTGGCCAACGGCGATGCGTGGCGCTACCGGCTGCTGCGCCCGCTCTCCCCGACCGAGCATGAAGAGATGCTCGCCACCCGCCAGTACGCCGACCGCTCACTGCAGCCGCTGCAGGCGCGCACGCTGGATGTGCTGGCCGATGGCGGCCGCATGGTGCGGCTGGAGCAGCCCTCGCTGCCACGCCCGGTGCTGTGGCAGACCTACGTGCTGGATGACCCGCAGTGGAAGCTGCACCTGCTGCACGATGCCGGCGCCAGCGCCGCCGTGGGACGCAGTACCGCGCTGGCCGCGGGCGGCATCTGGCTGGCGCTGTGCTTTCTGACCTTGTTCGTCCAGCAGCGCCGGCGCCTGGCCTCGCACCGCCAGCGCAGTCGATTGGAGCTGGAAGCGGTGCTGCAGCAGCACGCGCAGGAACTGCGCACCGCACAGGATGGCGTGCTGCAGGCCGCCCAGCAGGCCGACAGCGGGCTAAGCCGCAGCCTGGCGCACCTGCCGCAGGGCGTGGTGGTGATCGACAGCGAGCAGCGGCTGGTGGCGTGGAATGCGCGCTACCTGGAACTGTTCCGGTTCCCGCCGGATCTGATCCGGGTGGGCGTGCCCATCGCCGAGGCGTTCCGCTACAACGCCCGCCGTGGCCTGTTGGGTCCGGGGCCGATCGATGAGGCCATCGAGCGTCGCCTGAATCACCTGCGCAGTGGCCGCCCGCACATGCGCGAGAGCGAGAAGGACGACGGCACGGTGCTGGAGATCCGTGGCAACCCGCTGCCCGATGGCGGCTTCGTCACCAGCTACGCCGATATCACCGCCTACAAGAACACCGCGCGTGAGCTGCGCTCGCTGGCCGATGCGCTGGAACACCGCGTGGCCGAGCGTACCCGTGACCTGGACGAGGCCCGCCGCGAAGCCGAGCGGGCCAACCGCTACAAGACCCGCTTCGTGGCCTCGGCGGTGCATGATCTGTTGCAGCCGCTCAATGCTGCGCGCATGTTCGTTTCGGTGCTGCGCGGCAAGCTGAGTGGCGATGCGCGCGAGCTGAGCGAGCATGTGGATGCGGCGCTGGCGGCGCAGGACTCCATCCTCAACAGCCTGCTGGATATCTCGCGGCTGGAATCGGGCACGTTGCAGACACATGTGCGTGCGTTTGCGCTGTCGCCGTTGCTGGAAACATTGGCGCGTGAGTTCGGCATTGCAGCACAGGCACGCGGGCTGCGGCTGGATTGGGTGGATACCCGTGCGGTGGTGGTGAGCGATGAGGCGCTGCTGCGTCGCATCCTGCAGAATTTCCTGTCCAATGCGCTGCGCTATACCCCGCGTGGGCGGGTGCTGATCGGGTGTCGCCGGGTGGGCGACCAGCTGCGCATCGAAGTGCATGACCAGGGCCCGGGTATTCCGGAGAGCCTGCAGGGCGAGATCTTCGAGGAGTTCCGGCGGCTGGATGATGGCGTGGACCAGGAGCGCGGGGCCGGGCTGGGCCTGGCGATCGTGGAGCGCATCGGGCGGCTGCTGGGGCACCGCATCAGCCTGCGTTCCACGCTGGGCAGCGGCAGCGTGTTTGCCGTCACCGTGCCGCTGGGCAGCGCCGAGGCGATACCCGCACCCGCTCCTGCCCCGGCGGTGTCCGCGGATTCGGGCGATGACGGCCCGCTGCGGCGGTGCCGGGTGTGGAGCATTGATGATGACCCGCGTGTGTGTGCGGCTACCCGGGCACTGTTGGAACGCTGGGGCTGCCGGGTGGAGCTGGCCGATGGGCCGCACGCCGCCCTGGAAATCGCCTCCGCATTGAACGTGCCGCAGCTGGTCCTGCTGGATGTGCGCATGGGCCAATGGCAGGGGCCGGATCTGTACGAGCAGCTATGCGAGCTGTGGCAGGCAAGGCCGCCGGTGATTCTGGTCACTGCCGAGCGCGATGATGCGTTGAAGGCGCAGGCGGCTGAGAACGGCTGGGGCTTCCTGTCCAAGCCGGTGCGCCCCCCGGCCTTGCGGGCGTTGATGACGCAGTTGCTGGTGCGGCACCGGTCGTAGACCGGCGCGCAACCTGCCCGCCCAGGTAGCGGACCTTGCCATCCAGAAGACCACTGCGCGTTGGGCGGCATCGGAGCAATGCCACCCAACGCCGCAGTGGTTTACCTGGCATCAGCTACTTGTCACCACCGTCAGAATGTTCCTGCTCACCGCGGTACCAGGCACCGTCCGGCCGCATGTACCAATCGGGAACACTGGCAGGCGATGCGGCCCCGGGGCCACTGCGGGACGCGTCAATGCTGCTGATCCGATCAAAGTTGACCGTGCGGTCCTCCTTGTAGGTGGTGTTGTACAGCACAAGTGTGCGTTTTTCCCAGTTGATGCTCTTCAACTGCCCCTGCTGGATCGTCAGGTTGATGGAGTTGTCATGCGTGCCCCAGATCATCAGGTATTTCCCGATCGGATACTTCTTGAGCTCGTCTTCCAGGGTGGGGTGCCTGTTGAGATTGCTGCCAAACCGACCGATCGCGGCGATACCGTCGAACTTGAGCTCAACCAGGTGTTCGCGCTCCACCTTGCCGTCGTAGCCGATGTCGGCGCCCACCCTGAGCACCAGGCGATCCTGGGCGACATCGATCTTTGACAGGTACCCCTGCAGCGACCTGCCCCCTGTCTCGATAATCACTACCGCATCGCCTTGGGAAAACCCCTTCACCATATCGTGCTTGTCCACATTCATTCTCCGGGATTCAGGAGCACTCGCAGGCACACTGGGCAGCAGCCCTGCGGTCTCCGTGGATCGTCCCCGTCGCCAGTTGGCACCGGGATGCGTTGAAATGTGAAGCCAGAGGAGCTCAGTCGCCCCCGTATTTACGGTCACCGCGGTACCACGCACCATCGGGGCGCAAATGCCAGTCAGGCGTCTGGACCGAACTCTTGGCGCCCGATCCGCTCCGGGTATCGTCGATGAAACTGATCTGGTCCATTTTGACCGTCAGGTCCTCATCGTAGTTGGTGTTGTGCAGCACAAGCGTGCGATTTCCCCAGTTGATGCTCTTCAACTGGCCTTGCTGAATAGTCGGATTGATAGAACCGTCATGCTTGCCCCAGATCATCAGATACTTGCCGATCGGGTATTTCCTGAGATCGTCATCAAGGGTCGGGGGTTGCTGGACGGCCGTCACCAGCTTGCTGATCGTGTCGATACTGTCGAATCCGACCTCTTCTTGAACCACCTGCTCGACCTTTCCATCGAGACCGATGTACACGGCGACATTCAGGACCACGCGACTCTGCACGAGGTCGATCTTCGCCAGCCGTCCCTGCACCGTCGTGCCGTCTGTCTTGAGGATCACCATCGCATCGCCCTCGACAAAACTCTTGACCATTTCACTCTTGTCCATGCTCGTTCCTCCTGAAAGGGCGCGCAGACTCGCAATGGACATGTCGATTCCCAGTGAAGAATGTCGATGTATTTCGAGTAAAACGGTGGGGCCAGTGTTGCACCACGCCCGGAAGCGAGGCGTTGCGTTATCAGAACTTTTTCATTGCACACGCGAACTGGACAAGATGCTGGCCAGCACCTTCGGCGTCGCGCCTGCATGTGACGAGATGCTGCAGACACCCGCAATGCCCAGTCACCACAGGGGTTTCATGCAAACGTGAGAACGTTGGGTCACAGTTGCCGAGTGCGGCATGAGGCACCCGACAGCCGCCCTGTCGAGGCGTTGTACTACACAGTTTTGTCCACCATGGGCAGCGCGTCCCGCGCGCGCATCGGCGCACGGCGAAGGAGGAACGCGGTGCATCATGGCTCTTCGGTGCTGTCGCTTTAGGACTGATTTTCAATCCGGCGCGCATAGGGCAGTATCCAGTCGCGCTCGGATTCCAGAGCTTTTACCAGTACGGCTGCCCGGGTACGGCTGTCGTATAGAACTTTTTCAGGACCACCGGGATGTCCTTCGTCGCCGGCTCCAAGGCTGGTGATTTCGACCATGCCCGCATTGCAGGGTCAAACTGGTCGGTTGCGGCCACGCAGGACGTGGCACTACGATTGATTGGGGAGAGCGATGAGGTGAACGGAGTTCAGGCATCGACCGCCATTTACCTCGGAGCCATCGTATCCACGCTGGCGGTCCTGTTCGTGCGGCTGTTCGACAGATATACGCACTACGAACAGCGGAGAACGGCTGGGGCGGTCCAAGCCGGTGCGCCCGCCGGCCTTGCGGGCGTTGATGATGCAGTTGCTGGTGCGGCACCAGACTTAGTCCGGTGCGCGATGCACCAGCGCGAAATTCTGATCTTCGTTGATGGTCATGCCATTACCGAACGTTCGGACATGGTCGGCGGTCGATTGGGATGCGACCCTACCGGGATCCGCCTTTCGGTAGGGTCGGACCCCGGTCGACTGCACGTAACGCTGCTACGTGCGACGAACGCATGACCTCTGAACGAAAGGCGCTTCTTCGCTGACGCTCATGCCACTACCGAACGTTCGAACGTGGTCGGCGGTCGATCGGGATGCGACCCTACCGGGTGTATCCCGCGATATCGGACCAACCCGGGTTACTCCGTCGCCTCTTTGGCTGTCGTATCTGCCACCCGGCGACCCTTCCTCGGAGTGTGGTCCAGATACCGATACGGCACCGGAATCGGCGTCTCATCCAACGTCAACGTGATCCGCTTGCTCTCGACTTCCACGATCACACGACTGCCTACCGGCAGCTCAAACCGCTCCATCCACATGCCGCGCAACACCAGGCAGGGAATGCGACCACCATCGGGCAGGGCATGACCACCGGGATGGGAGAACGATCCGACACGCAGACTCTCCGGCACATGCATGCCGATGCGGGTTTGGGGCTGTTCGTTGGAATGTAGATCCGAATCTGAACGACGCATTTGCCACCTCCAAGGAAGTCTCCCTCGCCGGAATGGCGAGGGAGTCGGGAGGTTGAAATCCGCACAGCAGCTCACGGCGTGACGTATTCCCACGGGGGTGTTGTATTCCGACACCCTCCCGACATAGGCACGTCATCGTTCAACTGCTGTGGAGATTTCAAGCTCCGAGGCAACACCATGCGCCATGCAGCGCGCAAAGTTAAATCGCTTGTTCTGAATGATATTCGAGAGTTGATAGGCAAGCACTTTGGTTCGTCGCAATCAACACGAAAATGCCTCACATCCGTACCGCACTGGTAGGGTCGCGCCCCAGCCGACTGCACTTGAGGATGATCGGCGCGGCGAAGGCATGACCTTAACCGCGCGACGCCTTCGGCACAGGGCAGGCCGTTACCGCGCTGCCGAGCATGGTTGGCCGTCCTTCGCTTGGAGCGGCAAGAGCCGCAACCTCACCAGGCCTGAGAGCGCCCCGGGACATCGTCCACGTCAGAGTCCCAGTCAGTTGCACCTTCTTCATCGGAATCGCACGTTTTAAGCACTGCACCATCCGTAGTGGCTCCTGCTTCGACAAGGTGTTCGATGATCTCCCTCATGTCGTCCACCGCCCAGAACTCTGCATCTTCGCTGTTCTCCAGCTTCACCATCAGGCTCTCCGCCAGCTTGAGTGGCGGAATTCTCTTATAGCCGCCGGCGACGCTCCAGTTATAGGTTGACATCTTATTTACGTCGGCCCCGAGTTCAATCAGCCGCTTGACCTTCTCAGAGCATGAGTCATCGCCTCGAGCTGCATGCTGGATAAGAAGATGCAGCGGCGTGTACTCGAACACATTCACGCGGCGGCTCACCTGATGGACGTTTGCGATCATGGAAGGCCCTACCAGGGCAAAGTCGTTGACACTGGCGCCTAGAACAATATTCCCATCGGCATCAACAAGGGACTGCATTACTTCAGCAAAGGACGTTATTGTTTCTATCGGTGTATTCGAGCTGCCGGCGCTCGCCGGCGAATCGGTCAACGAGGCAGCGTGGGGTGCATTTCCGATTGATTCGAAACCGGCCACCGCAGATCCGTTTGACGCCGCGCCACCGGTGGGATGCGCGTCATTCAAAGAAGTCGTCTCGCGCCGCAATGAGGGTGGATTGCTGATGGCATGCCTGCTGGTAGCCGTGTTGAGTGACGCTGGGATCATGCCGTGCGCTCGCGTGGAAGGGAGACACTTGAATATGCGCGACCGACCTCGCTTTCGCTATCAAGTTCCGCTCACCTTTGCTAGTTGTTGCCATGTTTGGCCAGACATTGGCATCTGCGACCCAAGGCGACCACACCAGCTGCAACGCGCGAGTACCGCGAGGATGCTAGACCGAGCGTGTAAGTCATGTTGATAGCATGAGATGAAACATGCCCGAATGTTGTGATTCCGCCGTTGAGTCGTACAGGATCACGCTATGAGTACCGCCTACTGCTGCGTCGTAGTCGCGCTGATAGTCTGCGGGCCGCCACCGTTACGGTTGGCTTGACCACAACTCCGGAAAGCGATCGTGCCGCGCCAGCCAGGCAGCGAGGGTAGGATCGACCCATTTGATGACGCTTACGCCCTTGCTGTGCTGCTCATTGAGGCCCGGTGTGAGCCATAGCAACGGTTCGTGATGGAAGACCCGATTGCGAAGCGCTCGAACCTGATTCAGAGCGCCGGAGACGCTTCTTCTGCGTCGTTCATCGCGAGGGCAAGCAGGAAACGCGAGGCGCAGATGCTTCCACAGCTCGTCCTGGTAGCTTGCATTGAATAGACTGCACCAGAATCCAAAGGTCAGCTCCGCCAGTACTTTGTCGCAAGTTACTCGTTCACGACGTGCTATCAGCTTGCTTTGGGCCTCATTGACTGAGCCAAGCACTCTGGCGAATTCCGACCGACCCGCCCATTCACGCCACCAGTCCTCTTTTCGATACAGCTGCGTCAGGCGTCTATGAACTGCGTTGCGAAGTCCAATCTCCAGAACGTTCAGCATCGGCATCATCGACTCGGCCAATCGCAGATTGCGGGCGTAGTCTTCAGCTGCCAAGACTCTATCGCCGGCACGAGCCGCCCGATATCGCTCAATCCGTGCGGATGAGAAGTTCCGCTCCATCTGGTGCCATTCCATGTTTCAGTTCACTTTTCTTCAATGGGAAGTTCTGCTAGCCTTCGATTGCAGCCCTAGGAACACGTCCTCTCCCAGCCACCATTACTGGTGATGACACTAGGTACGTACTGGCCCCGTTCGCGGGGCCAGTCTTTTTTCAGGAACCCGCCGCTGGCGGGTTTCTTGCCTTTGAGTCGGGTAGTTTCGAGACAGGAGTCGACCGATCCGCACAGGCATTCTGCGGACAGAACTCTCTCTTCACCATCGGGCGCGCCCTACGTGCCACGTAGAACTTGTCTGACGCGTCAATCGGCTCGGCTGGAACCGGGAGCGGCGCTGGTGTCGTTTATACGCGTTTGGCGTCCAGCGAAACGCCGCCTTCGGTTCGGATCATGACGAAATCGCACTGCCGACCAAGGTCGGCGGTCGGTTGGGATGCGACCCTACCGGCTTCAATCCGCGAGTACCGCGAGGATTCAAGACCGGTTTCGCCCCTTGCGGCGTGCCCCAGCTCGCTTTGCTTCGGCCGGTTCCTCATCGTCCGCAGGGGAGAGATCGAAAGGTCTTTGGCCGAGGCAGATCAGATTCCGGATCCAGCCGAGCCAGCCATCGCCGAACAACAATGTCACGGCGATGACCGTATAGATCATCAGATACGCGGCTGGAGGAGCGATCATCCCGCCATCCACGCTCTCGCAGAGTGCGAGTTGGGTGCCAAGGTACACCGCAATTACCAACTCGGTAGATAGCAGGCAGGCAGTCACTACGCGGACGTGCGCCACTCTGGCCTTGAATAACCCCTTCGATAGGACGTCGAACTTTGAGTAGACAGCCACGGCAAACAGGGAAAGCAGCCATGACCACTGGAAGGCACCCGGTTAGACAGTTGATGCGCAATCCATCTTGAGCACCAGACTTCCCAGAGCTATCAGGAAGTAGCCTGCTCCTATCAACAGAACTGTCTTCAGGAACGTTACGAAGATCTGTTCGCCGGATAGCAACATGGGGCTGGGTCTCTTCCTTCTTGAGGGGTTGCGGGATCTGGGTGGTCGGCGATTGAAGCGGGGCTTCGGGTTGGGTCAAGCCCTACCGTGCCGATCAGTTGTATCGGCGGTCGATTGGGATGCGACCCTACCGGTTTTGCCAGCGCATGGCTGACACCGCGTTTTCACACTCAATGGCCTTAGGTCAGGTCTGCGCCTGCGTCGCCTTCTGGTTCGAGGGCCTTTACCAGCACTGCTGCCTGGGTGCGGCTGTGGCATTCGAGTTTTTTGAGGATGGCGGTTACGTGCACCTTTACGGTGTTTTCGGCCAGGCCCAGTTCGTAGGCGATCTGCTTGTTGAGCAGGCCGTCGGCGAGGCTCAGCAGTACGCGGAATTGTTGCGGGGTCAGCTGGGCCAGGCGGGCGGCGAGCAGGGCATCCGATTCGGAGCGCTCGGCTGCCATCGCCGGGAACCAGAGGCCGCCGTCGAGTACGGCTGCCACTGCCTGCCCAATGGTTTCGGCCGGGGCGGATTTGGGGATGAAGCCGGCGGCGCCGAACTGCTGGGCGCGGCGGATGACGCGCGGGTGGTCGTTGGAAGAGACGATGATCACCGGGATGTCGGGGTGGGAGCCGCGTACGTGAAGGAGTGACGAGAAGCCCCGGGCGCCGGGCATGGTGAGGTCCAGGAGGACCAGTTCGATTTCCGGGTGCTGGTTCAGGGCTGCTTCCAGCGCCTGGGCGCTGGCCACCTCGATGACCTGCACCGCTGGAAGGGCCTGGCGCAGGGAGTGGACTACGGCGGCGCGGAGTAGCGGGTGGTCGTCGGCTACGAGGATGGTGATTTCGCTCATGGGGGGATTGTAGGGGGGATTTTTGGATCCCGCGAAAAGCGGACACGCCACGCGTGTCAGCGCGGAAAGGAGCGCAACCCGTGCACCCCACGTGGGTCGGTTCAGCGCGGCTGGGTGCTGCCCTTCCAGGCGTCGAGGAACTGGCGGCGCTTCAGCGCATCCAGGTAGACCAGCAGGCCCGGGCCCAGCAGGATCGGGCGATAGCTGCGGCCCGGGGCGCGGCCGCGTTGGGTGGGGACGATCGACATCAGCCGCGCTTCGCGGGACAGCACCTGCTGGCCGCGGGGGGATAGCAGGTAGTCGAGGAAGCGGCGGGCTTCTGCTGCGTTCTGGGCCGTGCGCGGAATGACGGCGGTGCGCAGGACTACGAGGGTGTAGTCCTCCGGTTCAACGATGCCCAGCGGGGCGCCTGCATCGATACGGGCCTGCGCGTAGGAGCCGAGTACGTTGTAGACCAGCGAGAGCTGGCCGCTGCTGACGCGGTCCAGCAATACGCCGGTGCGCTCTTCGAGCTGTACCTGGTTGTCGCCCAGTGCACCGAGCAGCGCGCCGGCCATGCTGCCGCGCTGGCCGTCCTGGGTGGCGAGCAGGTAGCCGACGCTGCTGCGTTCCACATCGTAGGTGCCCACCTTGCCGGCCAGCGGGGCGTCCGGGGCGCGCAGCAGTTCGAGCAGCTGGCGGCGGGTTTTCGGGACGCGGGCCGCGGGCAGGGTGCGCGTGTTGTAGACCATCGCTACCGGCTCGTAGCTGATGCCGAACGCTTCATGCCGCCACTGCGCCCATGCGGGCAGTGCGTCGGTCTGCGGCGAGCGGTGTGGCAGCGCGTGGCCGTCGTTGACCAGCTTGGCCTGCAGGTCCATGCCGCTGCTGATCAGCATGTCCGGACCGGTGGGGCTGTGGCGCTGGCGCAGGTACTGGGCGTACATGTCCTGGGTGATCACGTCTTCATAGACGATTTCGGTGCCCGGGTGCAGGCGCTGGTAATCGGTGATGACGGTGGCGAACACTTCAATATCGGTGGAGCCGTGGATGCGCAGCTCGGCCGTGGCGGTGCCCTTGGCGGGGAACTTCCGTACATCGCCAGGGGCGGCGAACGCGGGCCCCGCCACCAGCAGCAACAACAGAAACACGGTGCGCATCATGCGTGCAGCCTCGGCAGGCGGATGGTGGCCACCAGCCCGCCGCCGGGCCGGTTGCTCAGGTCGATCTGGCCGCCGTGGCCGTCCACCACGCGCTTGACGATGGCCAGGCCCAGCCCTGCCCCGCCCGGTGCGGCATCTTCGCCGCGGGCGAAGCGCTCGAAAACGCGCTCGGCATCGCCCGGCGGAATACCGGGGCCATGGTCGGCGATGGTGATCATGCTGTAGGTGTCGTCTTCGGTAAGTGCGACCTGCAACGGGCCATCGCCGCCGTACTTCAGGGCGTTGTCGATGAGATTCTTGATCGCTTCGCGCAGCAGCAGTGCATCGCCCTGCACACGCGAGGAAGCCACGCCCACGGCCAGCTGCACACGTGGAGCAGGCAATGCCTGGGGCAGCGCCTCATGCAGGGCCTGGTGCACGGTTTCCACCATGTCTACCGGAGCGAAGCGCTGCAGGTTGGACCGGTGGATCACGCTGGCGTCGCTGAGCAGCTGGTTGAGCAGGCGGCTCATGTGGGTGGCGTTGCGGTCGATGGCGGCCAGGCTGCGGCGCATGTCTTCGGGGTCGTCGTCGTCCAGCGCCAGCTGTGCCTGGGCGCGCAGGGCGGCCAGCGGGGTGCGCATCTGGTGGGCGGCCTCGGCCATGAATGCGCGCAGGGTTTCATTGCTGCTGGACAGGCGCGCCATGAAGCGGTTCAAGGCCGCCACCATCTGGTCCATCTCACGCGGCACGCGGGCGTCGAGCGGGCTCAGGTCGGACGGTTCACGTCGCGAGAGTTCGCGCTCCACCTTCACCAGCGGCCGGAACGCGCGGTGCACGCCGAAGGCCACCAGTGCCAGCGACAGCAGTGAGAGCACGCCGATGGCCAGCAACGCGCGGTTGACGATGTCCTGCGCCACCGCCTCGCGCGCGCGGCGGGTCTGGCCGACCTGCACGCGCACTTCGGCCTGCGCCGAGGGCGAGGAGACGCGCCGCGAGACCACGACGAAGCGCACCGTTTCGCCGCTGTACTGAGCATCGAACAACTGCGGTTCGTCGGAAGGCGTGCGTGGCGGCAGGGGCAGATCGGCATACCCGGTCACGGTGCGGTTCTGGCCATCGAACACGCGGTAGAACACACGATCATCCGGCGCCATGGACAGCAGGTCGAGCGCGGCATACGGCAGGTCGACCTGCCACTGCGCATCCACCAGTGCCACCGAGTCGATGATGGACAGCGCCGACGACACCAGCAGGTGATCGTAGGAGCGGTTGGCAGCGCGCTGGCCGTAATCGCGGGCGGCGAACAGCAACGCCACGGCAAACACCGCCAGCAGCACGCCCAGGTACAGGGTGAGCGTACGCCGCAGCGAGCTGGGCGCGCCGGTATCAGCCTTCGGCATCGGGCGTGCCGTCGATGGCTTCCAGCAGGTACCCGCTGCCACGCACGGTGACAATGCGCAGCGGCGCGCCGGCCAGTTTTTTCCGCAGGCGTCCCACATACAGCTCGATGGCATTCGGGCCGGCTTCGTCGTCGAAGCCGAACAGGCCATTGCCGATCTCATCCTTGCCGACCACGTGGCCCAGCCGGCCCATCAGAATTTCCAGCAGGCGGTACTCGCGGTTGGGCAGCTCGATCGGTTGACCATCCAGGCTGACCCGGTGCGAGGCATTGTCGAACTGGAACCCGCCGATCTGCACCACTTCACTGGCCTGCCCACGCGTGCGCCGCAGCAGCACGCGGCAGCGTGCTTCGAATTCGCGGAAGTCGAATGGCTTGCCCAGGTAATCATCCGCGCCCACGTCCAGCGCCTGCACGCGGTCTTCTATGCCATCACGCGCGGTGAGCATCAGCACCGGGGTGGCATCGCCGCGCTCGCGCATGCCGGCCAGCACGCGCAGGCCATCGAGCTTGGGCAGGCCGATATCCAGCACCACCAGGTCGAAGCTCTGGTAGCGCAGCACGCTGGCAGCGGCCAGGCCGTCGTTCTGCCAATCCACCGCGTGACCGCTGCGGCGCATGCGGCGCACGATGGCGTCGGCCAGGTCCGGGTTGTCTTCTACCAGCAGGATGCGCATCGGGTGCAAACAGGCGGGGGTGCGGGAATCCTAGCGCGAGCGGGGTGTTTCGTGGGTTGCGCTGCGCTGCAGCAGGCGCCGACAGGTGGATGACAGCTTCCCCGCTCTAGGCTGCGCCATCGCGTCGCACCCCGGTGCCGATGCGATCACCGACAACCTGCGGGCGGGTGGGGCCACACGCCCTGCCCTCCCACCGCCATGTACCTGGGAGGGTTCATGCACTTCGATCTCCTGCGCCGCCGCGGGCTGGCCGCCTGCGTCCTGTTGTTGCCCACCGCCCCGCTCTGGGCCGCCGAGGAGGCCGATCCGGACCGCCCGGTCACCGCCACCTTCGGCGGCCGCCTGCACCTGGATTTCGCCGACTTCGACAACGATGCGCGCGGCACCCCGAACAAGGACGATACCGAGATCCGTCGTGCCTGGCTGGACATGTCGGGCAGGTTCTTCGTGGTGGACTACAAGCTGGAAGCCGATTTCTCCGGCGACCAGGTGGAAGCCAAGGATGTCTACGTCAGCCGCGATTTCAGCGGCGGCAAGCTCAGCGTGGGCCAGTTCAAGCAGTTCTTCTCGCTGGATGACCGCACCGGCTCCAACTACGGCAGCTTCCTGGAGCGCGGCAACGCCGGCACCACGCTGGCGCCGCTGTACCGGCTGGGCGCGTCGTGGCAGGCGGCCAAGAACGACATGACCTGGGCCGCCAGCGCCTACAGTCTGGAAAGCATCGATGCGTGGCAGGTGAAGGGCCGTGCGGCCGGCGGCCGCGTCACCTGGGCACCGGGCGCCACTGCCGGCGACGTGCTGCACCTGGGGCTGTCACTGGCGCACGAGCGCTACGACACGCCCGGTGCCAACGGGGTGCCGGCGCTGCGCATCCGCCCGCGCCCGGCCGGCCACCTTTCCGACAACAGCCGGCTGACTCTGATCGACTTCTCGTCCGGGCGCGATACCGACGTCAACAAATGGTCGCTGGAATACGCGCAGGTGCGCGGCCCGCTGTCGTGGCAGGGCGAGTTCAGCGGTGCCACCTTCGATGACGGCAGCCAGCGCGGCACCGTGCTGGCCGGCTACGGGATGCTGAGCTGGTTCGTCACCGGCGAGTCGCGCGGCTACGATCGCAAGACCGGGCGCTTCGCGCGCATCAAGGACATCCGCCATAAGGCCGGTGCATTCGAGCTGGCGCTGCGCTACGACCAGATGCGCGGTGAGCAGCACCTGTTCGGCCAACCGGACCTGATCGATGCGCGCACCGACGCCTGGACCCTGGGTGGCAACTGGTACATGCGGCCGAACCTGCGCTTCATGTTGAACCTGATCGACAGCCGCAACCGCGATTACCTCGCCGCGGCCACCGTGGACCACACCCGCGCGGTCACCGGCCGCCTGCAGTTCGATTTCTAACCTCCCCTTGCAAGGAAACCCGCAGATGATGCTGAGCATCCTCGGTTTTGGCATGGTCATTACGTTCATGTACTTGATCATGAGCAAACGACTGTCGCCCCTGGTCGCGCTGATCACCATTCCCATCGTGTTCGCACTGATGGGCGGCTTCGGTGCGGATATCGACCAGATGATGCTGGATGGCATCAAGAAGATCGCGCCCACCGGCGTGATGCTGATGTTCGCCATCCTGTACTTCGGAGTGATGATCGATGCCGGTCTGTTCGACCCGCTGGTGCGCATCATCCTGCGTCTGGTCAAGGGCGACCCGATGAAGATCGTGCTGGGTACGGCCGCGCTGGCGATGCTGATCTCGCTCGATGGCGATGGCTCGACCACCTACATGATCACCGTGTCGGCGATGCTGCCGCTGTACCAGCGGCTGGGCATGAGCGCGTTGAACATGACCTGCGTGACCATCCTGGCCGGCGGCGTGATGAACCTCACCCCGTGGGGCGGGCCGACCGCGCGTGCGGCGACGGCGCTGCATGTGGACCCGGCCGACGTGTTCATTCCGCTGATCCCGGCGATGGTGCTGGCCTGCATCTCGGTGCTGCTGCTGGCCTGGTACCTGGGCCTGAAGGAACGCCGTCGGCTGGGCGTGGTGACCCTGCCCAAGGGTGGCAGCTGGATGGATGCCAGCGTGTCCGATGATGGCGCGCTGCCCACCATGGACGATGCCGAGGACACCAAGCGGCCGAAGCTGCTGTGGGTGAACCTGGGCCTGACCCTGGCGCTGATGACCGCGCTGGTGATGGGCGTGCTGCCGATGCCGGTGCTGTTCATGGTCGGCTTTGCCATCGCGCTGGTGATCAACTACCCGAACCTGGCCGAGCAGCGCCGCCGCGTGGTCAACCACGCCGGCAACGTGCTCTCGGTGGTATCGCTGATCTTCGCGGCGGGCATCTTCACCGGCATCCTCAACAACACCGGCATGGTGGAGGCGATGTCGCACAGCTTCCTGGCCATCATTCCCGACGCCTGGGGCCCGTACCTGGCGGTGATCACCGCGCTGGCCTCGATGCCGTTTACCTTCTTCATGTCCAACGACGCGTTCTACTTCGGCGTGCTGCCGATCCTGTCCGAGGCCGCCGGCAACTACGGCATCACCCCGGTGGAAATGGCGCGCGCCTCGCTGGCCGGCCAGCCGGTGCACCTGCTCAGCCCGCTGGTGCCGTCGACCTACCTGCTGGTGGGCCTGGCCAAGGTGGAATTCGCCGACCACCAGAAGTTCACCCTGAAGTGGGCGGTGATGGTGTCGCTGGTGCTGATGGCCGGCAGCCTGCTGTTCGCGCTGTATCCCCTCGCCGCTTGATCCTGGAGATTCCGAGATGACCCTTCGTATCGCATACGTCACCAGCGGCATGGGCAGCGTGGGCACTGCCATCTGCCAGAAACTGGCCCGCACCGGGCACACGGTCGTGGCCGGCTGTGCGCCCAATTCCCCGCGCAAGGCCGGCTGGCTGCGCGAACAGCGCGAGCTGGGCTTTGATTTCATCGCCTCGGAAGGCAATGCGGCCGACTGGCAATCCACCGTGGCGGCCTTCACCAAGGTCAAGGCTGAAGTCGGCGAGATCGACGTTCTGGTCAACAACGCCGGCGGCAGCCGCGATGTGCTGTTCCGGCAGATGACCCAGGACGACTGGAACGCGGTGATGGGCTCGAACCTGCATGCGCTGTTCAACATCACCAAGCAGGTGATCGATGGCATGGCCGGACGCGGCTGGGGCCGGATCATCAACATCGGCTCGGTCAGCGCGCACAAGGGCCAGATCGGGCAGGTCAACTTCGCCACGGCCAAGGCGGCGATGCACGGTTTCAGCCGGGCATTGGCCAACGAAGTGGCCACGCGCGGAGTGACGGTGAACACCATTTCGCCGGGCTATATCGCCAGCCAATCGATCAGCAGCTTCCCGCCGGATGTACTGGACCGGCTGGCAGGTTCGGTACCGATCCGCCGCCTGGGCAAGCCCGAAGAGGTGGCCAGCCTGTGTGCGTGGCTGGCGTCGGATGATGCCGCATACGTGACCGGCGCCGATTACGCGGTGAACGGCGGGTTGCATATGTTCTGATGGCGTACCGGGATGACGGGCAATGTGCCGACCAACGGTCGGCACCTACCGTGCGTCCCGGATCGGTGTCGCCCCGGGGATGTCACCCGGGGATGTCGCCCCGGACGGTAGCGCCCGACCGTTGGTCGGGCGGCGACCCACCGTCAGAACTCCGCGCTTACCGTCATGAACAGCTGCCTCGGCGCGCTTGCGTGGATCGCGTAGCGCGTTCCGCTCGGGTCGGTCGGGGCGAATGAACTCAGCTGGCCCGCGTAGCGCTTGTTGGTCAGGTTGGTGGCGTTGAGCGACACCTTGACGTCGCGCAGGCCCAGGCCCGGCCCGAACGAATACCCCATACCCGCATCGAACGTGGTCACGCCCGGAACGGACTGGTCATTGGTGTAGGTGTAGTACCGCTTGCCGGTGTACTTGGCGCGCAGGCTGGCAAAGAAGCCATCCCGGTTCCAGCTGATCTCGCTGGAGGCCATCCGCTGCGGCGTATCCACGGTGATCTTGCCCGCCACCGGCACCACCGCGCCGCCCGAGGTGTAGTCGTCCTCGTAGGTACTCTTGTTCCACGACACCGCGTTGTACCACTGCAGCCCATCCACCGGCTTGAGGATGAAGGTCAGCTCCGCGCCCTGGCTCTTCACCGAGCCGACGTTGATGAAACGGGTGATGCACTCCGGCCGGGTGCCCACTTCGATGCTGGTGCAGGGATTGAGCGACAGCAGGCGGTTGTCGAACATCACGTGGTAGGCCGCGATCGAGGCCTGGTACGTCTCGCCGAAGGTACGGAAGCCGGTTTCGAACGAACGCGACTTCTCCGGCTCCAGGTCATCCACGCTGGCCGCGAACGATTCCGGCGATACCTGCAGCGGGCCACCGCTGCCACCGCCGACGAACGCGGCGATGTTCTCCGAGTAGGAGGCGAACAGCTCGTTGTTCGGGTTGAGCTTGAAGCCGATACCCGCCTGCGGCAGCACCGATTCCTTGGCGGTCAGCGTGCCAGACGCATAACTGGCCTCGGTACCCGGCCTGGACACGGCGGTCATGCGGGTATTGGGGCTCTTGATGCCCACATCCACGGTCAGCCGATCGTCCAGGAAGCGCATCCGGTCCTGCACATGGAACTGGCGGGTGCGGATGTCGTAGTCCTGGTCGAACAGGCGGCGGTTCGGGTAATTCAGGTAACCGTCGTCCAGGAACGGCCCGGTGATGTAGTAGAAGTTGCGCTCCACGTTGTGGTCATTGCGCTCGTACCACAGCCCTGCTTCAAGCTCGTGCAGGCCCAGCTGCCAGCTCAGCGCAGCCGTGATGCCCTGGCGGTTGATGGTGTAGTTGGTGCTGCGGATGGAGATCGGCAGCGCCTGGGGGGTGCCTGGATTGGACGCCTGCCCCGGTGCCCACCAGTGGCCCTGGCCACGGTTCTCGTGGTGGTAGGCGAGCAGCTTCAGGCGGGCGCTGTCGCCCAATGCCAGATCCGCATCCAGCGAATACAGGTTGTCATCGCGCAGCGCGCGGCTCTGGTAGTACGCGTCGTCGATGCTGTTGACACCCCCGCTGAACGCACAGCGCTGCGCGTTGTAGGTGGCCGGCGCGCAGTAGGCGGCAGCCAGGGCGCGATCCCAGTCCGGCGCGTAGATGTTCCAGTCCCAGCCCAGGCCACGCGCGAGCATGCTCTTGGACAGGTACGCGTAGTTGGCCTGGCTCACCCTCGAGGTGGCGGCGAACGCGCCGAAGCGGTGGTCACCCACGTTCCACACCGCCTTGGCGTTGAACTGCCGGGTGGTCTGGTTCTGGTTCGGTTCCGCCCACATGTCCGCGTCCTGGTGCACGCCGGAAACATAGGCCGAGAAGCCATTGAGGTCGCCGGTATCCACGCGCAGGAAGCCACGGCGCTGGTTGTCGTCGCCCACGGTGACGCTGGCACGGCCGCCGAATTCGGTGGACGGGTCCTGCGAGAAGTACTGGATGGTGCCGCCAAGGTTGCTGGTGGACGCCACGCCCAGCGAGCCGATGCCCTGCGACAGCTCGGCACCAGCCAGGTTTTCGGCGATCAGCGCACGCGCGATACTCAGCCCGTTGTAGTTGCCGTAGCTGTTGTCGCCCAGCGGAATGCCATCGAGCGTGTAGCCCAGGCGACTCTTGTCGAAACCGCGCAGGCTGATGGTCTGCGATTCCTCGTTGGCGCCGAAGGCATCGTTGGACTGCACCGACACACCCGGCAGGCGGTCAAGGATCTTCTGCGCGCTGGTGCCCGGTGGCAGCACCTGCTTGTCCACGGCGGTGATGCGCTGCACCTGGCGGGTTTCGCCCTGGCCGATCACCGACACGGCGTCCAGGGTGCGGGCGCTGGGCGCGCCGCTGGCATCGAGGGGGGTGTCCACGTCGGCGGCATGTGCACTGGCAGCGCACAGCGCGATCGCCACGGCGATCGTCAGAGGTCGGTTGAGCATGGGGGTCCGTTGGGTGATGGAGGTGCCTGCGTGGTGCAGGTGCGCGGCCATCATGGGGACGCAACATGAAAGGAATTTTACGCTTGGGCGAGCGCGCATCGAAAGTGCGACGCGGCGCATGGATTGCGTGCGGTCAACGGCGTGCCCACCGACGGTGGGCAGGTACTGCCACCTACTCTGCTGCCAATTGGTCCATGCGGATGCGGTTGGCGAACAGCGAGAACGCCAGCATGCCGGCCAGCCCGTTGGCGCGGCTGACCCAGTGTGGCAACCAGCGCGGTGGGCGCAGGATGCCTTCTTCGAACAGCGGCGCAAAATCCACCGCGTCGGTCAGTGACATCTTGCCCGCGAACAGCCAACGGCAGTTCTGCAGCCGGTCTTCGGCCAGCATGTGGCGGAAGAAGGTGTGCACCGACACCAGCCCGCGCAGATACACGGTGTCCTTGGTGAAGGCCGCGCCGCCGGTGGCAGGCACGCCGCGGAACACGCGCTGGGCCGAGGCGAAACTCTCTTCGTTGTTCTGTCCGGCATCGCAGAAGTAGCGGAACACCTGGATGAAATCGGCGCCTTCGCGCGCCATCGCGATGGCTTCAGTGCGCAGGCTGATGCGTTTGAGCCGCTCGATGTCGATGCTGCCGGTGATCTGTTCGGCGAACGTGGCCAGCCCTTCCTGGGTAGCGGTCACTCGGGGCGAGGACAACGCCAGGCTGGGCAGGTGCGGCTGCTCCCGGCCGTTGAGCGCGGTGAGCGAGTGCACCAGTGCTTCGTGGTGGAACAGCTGCGCGCGGTCGTAGGCGCTGAAGCGCGCACTGGTGCGCAGGCGGATGCGGGTCGGGCCGGCGGCCGCCTTGGAGATCAATTCCGGGTCCAGCTGTACGCTGATGATGCGTGATTCAAAGAATGTATCCAGGTCGCTCTGCAGCTGCAGCTGCAAGGCCGTGGCCGATACCGGCACCTGCTCTTCGGGTGCGAGCAGCTCGTGGTCCAGTTCCTGGGCGATCTGGATGAAGTGGCGGGCCGCGTCGCGGGTGCTGGGCCCATTGCCAGGCAGCGGCTGTTCGGGCGACCCGAACAATTCCACCGAATACCCGTCCACCGCAGCGGTGCCCAGCGATTCAAGCAGGCCGGCCGCCTGGTCCCAGCTGTGCGCGGAGCGGCGGATGTACAGGCCGATCGGGTGGTCCACGTCGCACTGTGCGCTGATCGCGGCCAGTTCGCGGCGGGTGTCGGCAAAATCGAGTTTCGGGTACTCCAGCACCGGCAGCACCGGCTGGCCGCGCGCCACGCTGGCCAGGAACGGGGCCTGCAGGGCGGCCGGCCAGCTGGTCAGGCCCAGCAGCCGCAGCCCCCCCACGGCCTGCACCAGCCGGGCATCGAGCTCGGTGTGGTGGGCCACGTCCCGGTCCACGGTCATCGGCGGGCGGTGAGGAGCGATGCTCATGACGCGGACATTAGCAGGCCCGAACCGCGCTGTCGGCCCCTCCCCTGGTAGGGCCAGCGCGCTTTGGTCAGCGCTTCCTCCCCGGCGGGCGCCACTGCGCGCCCTTGCTCACATGCTTGCGCTCCAGCGCCTGCTGGGCCTGGCGCACGGCCAGCTTGGCCGCCGCGGCGGCCACTTCGTCCTTCAGCTTGAAGTAGTTGAGCAGCCGTTCTTCGTCCAGCTCACCGGCGTCGATCGCCGCGCGCACCGCACATCCCGGCTCACGCTGGTGCGCGCAGTCGCGGAAGCGGCACTGGGCAGCCAGCGCTTCCACGTCGGCAAAGCCCACTTCGCCCAACGCTTCTTCACCGGTCGGCTTGAGCTCACGCATGCCAGGGGTGTCGATCAGGCACGCGCCCGACGGCATCGGAATCAGCGCGCGATGGGTGGTGGTGTGGCGGCCCTTGGAATCATTGCCCCGCACTTCGGCGGTCTTCATCAGCTCGTAGCCAAGCAGCGTGTTGGTGAGGGTCGACTTGCCGGCGCCGGAGGAGCCGACCAGGACCACGGTCTGCCCGGCGCCGAGCCACGGCAGCAGCGCGCGGGCACTGGCCGGGTCGCGGCCGTTGATGGCCAGCAGCGGGATGTCCTGCGCGGCCAGTTCTTCGAGCACCGCCAGGGCGTCTTCGCTGTACTCGGTCTGGTCGACCTTGGTGAGCACCACCACCGGCTGCGCGCCGCCACCGCCCACCAGCATCAGGTAACGCTCGATCCGGCGCGGGTTGAAGTCCGAATCCAGCCCGCAGACGATGAACACGGTATCAATGTTGGCCGCGATCACCTGCTGGTGGTAATGCTCGCCGGCCGCACCGCGCTTGATCGCGGTGCGCCGGGGCAGCAGCGCTACGATCAGGATGCCGTCCAGCAGCACCCAGTCGCCGACCGCCGCGCGTTCGTGGCTGGGGAAGCGCGGGCGCTGCCATTCGGCCGGGGATTCGGTCTTGATCGCCGCGCCCGGGGCATCGGCCACCACGTAGCCGGTGCGGTGCTGTTCGACCACCCGGCCCGGGCGGGCCTGTGGGTACTGCTCGAACAGGGCCTGCCAGCTGGGCGGCTCGGGGGCGCCTGCCCAGGGCCAGCCCATGGTCTGCAGGGCGCGGTAGTCGATCGGTTCGCTCATGTGCCCATTCTAGAGGCATCGGCGGCAACTGCCCGCCAATGCTGGGAATTTGCCCGGGAGCCCTTGCCCTGCAACGCAGCATTTCCGCTAGTATGCGATTTCCATGCCCGAACCACGGCCCAGTCATGTCCACGCCCCCGCTGAAGCCGCTTGCCACCCGCGAGCGCCTGTCCGAAGTCCGCTACGAGATCCGGGGCGAACTGGCGCGGCGAGCGCGTGAGCTGGAGGCGCAGGGCCGCAAGCTGATCAAGCTGAACATCGGCAACCCGGGCAACTTTGGATTCCGCGCGCCGGAACACCTGCAGCGTGCCATTGCCGACGACATGGGTCGCACCGATCCGTACACCCACCAGCAGGGCCTGCCCGAGGCACGCGAGGCCATCGCCGCCGCGTATGCCCGCCGTGGCGCGCCCGATGCACACCCGGACCGGGTATTCATCGGCAATGGTGTCAGCGAGCTGATCGACCTCTCGCTGCGCGCCCTGCTCAACCCCGGCGACGAAGTGCTGGTGCCCTCGCCCGACTATCCGCTGTGGTCGGCGGCAACCATCCTCAACGACGGCCGCCCGGTGTACTACCGCTGTGCGCCCGAGAACGGCTTCCAGCCGGACCCGGTGGAGATCGAGACGCTGGTGTCCTCGCGCACCCGCGCCATCGTACTGATCAACCCGAACAACCCCAGCGGCGCCAGCTATCCGCGCGAGCTGCTGGAGCGTATCGTGGCCATCGCGGCCAAGCACAATCTGCTGCTGATGGTCGATGAGATCTACGACCAGATCCTGTACGACGACGCGCGGTTCCAGCCCGTGGCCCCGCTGGCCGGCGAGCATCCGTGCATCACCTTCAGCGGCCTGAGCAAGGTGCACCGCGCGTGCGGCTGGCGCGTGGGCTGGGCCATGCTGTCTGGTGCGGCGGAACGGCTGGGTGAGTTCCGCGCCGCGATGGACCTTCTCAGCGCGCTGCGCCTGTGCGCCAACGTGCCGGGCCAGTACGCCATTGATGCGGCGGTCAACGGCCCGGACACGGTGTCGGCGCTGTGCGCCCCCGGTGGCCGCCTGTATGAAACCCGGCGCGCGGTGATCGAGGCCTGCGACGCCAGCGAGCATCTGTCGCTGGTGGCTCCGGCCGGCGCGCTTTATGCGTTCCCGGCGGTGGTGGGCGCAGCCGCGCGCAGCTTCGACGACCACGATTTCGCGCTGGAACTGATGAACGAGGAAGGCGTGCTGGTAGTGCCGGGTTCGAGCTTCAACGTGCCCTACCGCCACCACTTCCGGGTGACGCTGCTGCCGGAGGCCGAGGTGATGCGCGATGTGTTCGCACGCATCGACCGGGCGCTGGCCCGCCGCGCCGACGCCAATACCAAGGTGGTACCGCTCAAGCCGCGCAGCGCGGTGGCCTGAGGTGGCGCTGTCCTACCTGGCCCTGGGCGATTCCTACACCATCGGTGAAGGCGTGGCCGCGGGCGGGCGCTGGCCGGTGCAGCTGGCCACGGCGCTGCAGGAGGCCGGCCACGTGGTGGCCGAACCGCAGATCATCGCCACCACCGGCTGGACCACCGACGAACTGGATGCGGGCATCGATGCCGCCTCGCCAACGGGCCCGTTCGGACTGGTGAGCCTGCTGATCGGGGTCAATGACCAGTACCGCGGCCGCAGCGTGGAGGAGTACCGCCCGCGCTTTGCTGCCCTGCTGCAGCGCGCGCTCGGCTTTGCCGGGCGGCAGCGACGGCGGGTGTTTGTGCTGTCCATTCCGGACTGGGGCGTGACCCCGTATGCGCGCGAGAACAAGCGCGATCCGGCGCAGATCGCACACGAGCTGGATGCCTACAACGCGGCCGCACAGGCGATCTGTGCCGAGCACGCGGTGGCGTTCGTGGACATCACCGCGATCAGCCGCGAACGCGGTGCGGAACCTGACATGCTGGTCGACGATGGGTTGCATCCGTCGGCAGCGATGTATACCGAATGGACGCGCCGGGCCTTCCCGCTCGTTCGCGCCCACCTGGATGACGAGGCAGCACGCTGAGCACGGACGCGTTACCACTGGCCAGGGAACAGGCCCACCGCATCGCCGATGCCTTCATGCCGGCGCAGCGCTTCGGCAACCGCCGCGATTACTACTACAGCCGCGGCAAACTCGGCAGCGACCCGCTGTATCCGGGCGTGCTCGGTGCGCTCGCGCCGTGTTCGCTGCCCCTGCTGGATATTGGCTGCGGGCTGGGATTGCTGGCCCACGTGCTGCGGCAGAACCAGCGCACGCAGCCCTACCATGGCGTGGATATCGATGCAGACAAGATTGCCCGCGCGCAGCGTGCGGGTGCGCGCGCGGCGCTGCGCGATGCGCGTTTTGAGTGCGTGGATGCCAGCGCTGCCCTGCCCGATCACCACGGAAGCGTGGCGTTGCTGGACGTGCTGCAATACCTGCCGGCCGACGCGCAGCCGGTGCTGCTGCGCGACGCGGCGGCACGGGTCGCACCCGGCGGGCGGCTGGTGATCCGCACCACGCTGGCCGACAACAGCGGGCGCGACCGTACCACGCGGATCACCGACATGCTGGCGCACCTGGTCGGCTGGATGGGCACGCGGCCCCGGCACTACCCGGATGCGGCGAGCGTGCGCGCACCGCTGGAGGCCGCCGGGCTGCAGTTGGCAATGACGCCGCTGTACGGCAATACACCGTTCAACAACTGGCTGGTGACGGCCGTACGCAGGCAGCCGGCATGACGACTTCCCGCCGCCGCCATTCTGCGCTGGGCATCGCCGCGCTGGCGGTGAGCCTGGTGGCGCTGGTGCTGTTCGCGGTGACCGCGCATGTGGCGCACCTGCCCCGCTACGCGGGCATGCATGAGGTGCCGGTGGCGGTGCTGGTGATGCTGTTCGTGGCGCTGGGCGTCACGGTGGTGGGCCTGCTGCTGGGCATCGGCAGCGCGCTGCAGCACCAGCGACGCCGGGTGACCGGCGTGCTGGCGCTGGGGCTGTCGATCACGTTGTTGTGGGCGCAGGCGTCGCTGGGGAGCTGGATCCACCGGCAATGGGTGGATGCGCATCCGACAGCGGGCGCAGAGGCAACGCCGCACTGAGACCACGCGCCTGGATGGCCTGCAATACCGCTTCGATGATGGCGAGGTTGTGGCCGTGGGCGGCGCCTTCGTGCAGCAGCACGATCGCGCCCGGACGAAGCTGGGCGACGATGCGGTCGACCACGGCCTGCGGCTGGCAGTCGACGCCGTCGAAACCGCGTGCACTCCAGCCCACCCGGGTCAGGCCCCAGCGCTTCAGTGCCGGGGCCACGAACGGGTTGGTCATGCCCACCACCGAGCGGTACCAGCGCGGCGGGGTGCCGGCGATGGCGGTCAGCGCCTGCTGGCAGCGGGCGATTTCGTCGGCCATGGCCGCCGGGCCGAGCCGCCAGAAACGGGTCTGCGGGTGGCGGTGGCTGTGGTTGCCGAGATCGTGGCCCCGGGCCAGCACCTGGCGCACCCGCTCCGGCTGGGCGGCAGCGCGCTCGCCGACCATGAAGAAGGTGGCTTTGGCCTGGTAGCGGTCCAGCAGGTCCAGCACGGCCGGGGTCTCTTCGGAGGGGCCGTCATCAATCGTCAGCCAGACCTGTTCAGCCGGGGCCGGCAGGTGGCTCAGCACCGGGGCGTAGAAGCGGCTGTTGGGCAGGAACACCGGCACCAGGAACAGGGCGTGCGAGGCGACCATCAACGGCAGCCCGATGGCCCAGCCCCAGGCCCACCAGGCCAGCACCACGGCCAGCTGGGACAGCAGCAGCCAGGGCAGCCAGCGCCACGGGCGGCGGGGAATGCGATGCAACGTTTCCGGTACGGTCATGCCCCATGATGCCATGCCGCGTAGAATGTACGGTTCGAAACTCCGGACCCGACCACCATGTCCCTTGATCCCGCCCTGCGCTCGCGCATCGAATCCATCCTTACCGCCAACCGCGTCGTGCTGTTCATGAAGGGCCAGCCGACCATGCCGCAGTGCGGGTTCTCGGCCAAGGCCGTGGGCGCGCTGCAGGACCTGGGCGTGGAGTTCGCCCACGTCAACGTGCTGGCCGACCCGGAAATCCGTGAAGGCATCAAGGCCTACGGCGACTGGCCGACCATCCCGCAGCTGTACATCGACAGCGAACTGGTCGGCGGCAGCGACATCATCCTGCAGATGGCCAGCAGCGGTGAGCTGAGCAGCGTGCTCGGGCTGGCCGCGCCGGACCGCACCCCGCCGAACATCACCGTGACCCCGGCCGCGGTGGAAATGCTGCGCGGTGCGCTGGCCGACGCACCGGGTGCTTCGCTGCAGCTGAGCATCGATGCCAGCTTCCAGCCGAACTTCCAGCTGGCCCCGCACGATGACAGCGCCATTGCCGCTGAATCCAATGGCCTGCGCGTGCAGTTCGACCTGGCGAGCGCGCGCCGCGCCGAGGGCATCACCATCGACTGGGTGGACGATATCCGTGGCAAGGGCCTGGCCATCGACAACCCGAATGCGCCGAAGGCCGTGCAGGAACTGGCCGTTCGCGATGCCGACGACCAGCGCCGCGCCGGCACCCTGACCGTGGTGGATGTGCGCCCGGCCGATGAGCGTGCGATTGCCTCGATTGGCGGCGAGTTCAAGACCTTCGACGGCAACAACCGCGCCGAGCTGGAAGCCCTGCCCAAGGACACCCCGCTGGCGTTCCTGTGCCACCACGGTGGCCGCAGCGCGCAGGCGGCAGAACAGTTCCGTGCGCTGGGCTTCAGCAAGGTCTACAACATCACCGGCGGCATCGATGCCTGGTCGGATGCGGTTGACAACAGCGTGCCGAAGTATTGATGGCGCGTAGTGACACGCCCTGCGTGTCACGCGGTGCGGTAAAGAAAAACGCCGGCAAGCCGGCGTTTTTCATGTCAATCCACTTTATCCGTAAGGTCCGCCGCGCCTTTGAATATCAGGCACAGCACAGACAGAACGAGTGAAGGAATGGCGATCAGCAGCACCAGGGCGGTCGGCAACCCGAAGGCCCAGAGTGACGCCGCATACACCACGGATGATAGGCCAACCAGCGGGTGCGAACGGTCGAAACGGTCGATTGACAGGTAGCTGGCCGTGGCCGCAAATAAAGACAGGGTGGCCAGAGCAATGCGAACCAGCTTTGGAAGATTGCGGGGGGACTCCTCAAAGAATCCGGCGATCAACATCAATCCAGAACAGAATGCCATTACAACCAGAAACCAGAAGTAAAAGTTTCTATGCTGGCGGTCAAAGCCTTCGACAAGTTTCAATTGACACCCTCCAGAGCGTGGGGCAAACGGGCCTCGCGCGCCTGTCTACTTGGCCATCTGGTAGAACTGATATCCAAGATATACCCCACCAGCCGCTGAGGCCCCGGCGAACGCACCTTTCGCGAACGCCCAGCCAACCGCCACCGCAATGGGCACCACCCCGCCGGCGACAGCCTCGGTTTCCTGGGCAGTAACTTCTCTCATACAGCATCTCCAGGCGGAATGAGAAAGTACGCACCAGCGAAGAGCCGCTCAATGTGTGATTGCGACAGTTCCAGAGAATCAGAAAACGGCTACGAAATCTGAGGATGATTCCTTACCCACGCCTTCTCGAATGTCTCGCCCCACCCTGGCTTCGGACGGCGCGTTCGATCATTCATCGACGTTAAAGAACGCGGATGATCTCACGGCCGTCGTTTGGGAACCGACGCTACCAGCGCCGTGCATCCTGAAACGACGACATGCTCCATTGTGCCATTCTGCAGAGCGACGCCCTGCGTCGCTGCGCGGGGTCGGTCAGCCGGCGAAGCCGCCTTCGGCGAGGTAGTCCAGTTCTTCGGGGGTCGGCATCCGCCCCAGCACCGCATTGCGATGCGGGAAGCGGCCGAAGCGGCGGATGATGTCGCGGTGCAGTTCGGCGTACTGCAGGTATTCCTTGTCGCCCAGCACGTCGAACATGGCCACCGAGCGTTCCTGGTCCTGCGGGTCTTCGGAATGCTCGAATGGCAGGTAGATGAAGGCGCGCAGCTTGGGCACTAGCTGCAGGTCCAGGCCTTCTTCCACCGCGCGCATGGCGTAGTGGCGGGCCAGGCCGTCGGTGGCGTAGGAATGGGCGGTGTCGCGGAAGCAGTTGCGCGGGAACTGGTCGAGCAGGATCATCAGCGCCAGTGCGCCATCGGCCGTTTCCAGCCAATGCTCGCGCCCACGCCGGGCGGCAGCGAAGTGTTCGTCGAGGAATGCCTCGCGGAAACGCGCATCGAACGCGTCATCGCGCGCGAACCACTGCTGGGGTCCCGCGTTGCGCCAGAATTCCACTACTTGTGCCGCCACGTCCATTCAATACCCCTGCGGGCGGCGCGCCTTCCAGGCGCCCACCCCTGCCATTGCCATCATTCGTCAAAGCGCAGGTGGCGGACCGACTTGCCGTTGCGCCGTATAAGCTTAAGCGCCTCGATACCGATCTGGATATGGTTTTCAACGAACTGGGAACTGACCTTGGCGTCGGACGCCTCGGTTTTGACCCCATCTGGGATCATCGGCTGGTCGGACACCAGCAGCAGGGCGCCGATCGGGATGTGGTTGGCGAAGCCGGCCGCGAACAGGGTGGCCGTTTCCATGTCGATGGCCATGCAGCGCATCAGCCGCAGTTTTTCCTTGAACGCCTCGTCGTGTTCCCAGACCCGCCGGTTGGTGGTGTAGACGGTGCCGGTCCAGTAATCGTGACCGAGGTCGCGGATCGTGGTGGACACCGCACGCTGCAGCGCGAACGCCGGCAGCGCGGGAACTTCCGGCGGCAGGTAGTCGCTGGAGGTGCCCTCGCCTCGGATCGCTGCAATCGGGAGAATCAGGTCGCCCAGCTGGTTCTTGCGCTTGAGCCCGCCACACTTGCCCAGGAACAGCACGGCCTTTGGCATCACCGCCGACAGCAGGTCCATCACGATGGCCGCGTTGGGGCTGCCCATGCCGAAGTTGATCAGGGTGATGCCATCGCTGGTGACGCTGGCCATCGGCCGGTCCAGGCCCTGCACTGGCGCGCCGGTGAGCTGGGAAAACACGTGCAGGTAGCCGCCGAAGTTGGTCAGCAGTACGTGCGGGCCGAACTGGTCCAGCGCCACGCCGGTGTAGCGCGGCAGCCAGTTTTCGACGATTTCCTGTTTGTTTTTCATGGCGCGGCTCGGCGTGGCATCCCGTTGAATGCGGCAATTGTCGTGCGCTGCAACGAATAAGCAAGCCGGCGGCGGACAGGGCATGCACTTGGCCACTTGGCAACGCGCCGGCCAGCGGCTAGCGTCGCGGGGGATCTTTCACGCCGCTTCGGGGATGACATGCGTACACGATTGACCGCCGGGCTGGGCCTGGCGCTGTTCGGCTTGGCTGCGCCGTCGGCGCCGGCCGCATCGCGCTTCACCCAGGACCCCTACCCCAGCACCTATGCGCCGATTGCCTCGGCCCCGGTGCTGATCCGCAACGCCACCGTGCTCACCGGCACCGGCGCGCGCCTGGAGCAGGCCGACCTGCTGCTGCGCGATGGCCGCATCGCCGCGCTGGGCAGCGCGCTGGAGGCACCGGTCAACGCGGTGCAGGTCGATGGCACCGGCAAGTGGGTCACCCCCGGCATCATCGACGTGCATTCGCACCTGGGCGTGTACCCCAGCCCCGGCGTAAGCGCGCACAGCGATGGCAATGAAATGACCGCACCGGTCACCGCCAACGTCTGGGCAGAACATTCGGTATGGCCGCAGGATCCGGGCTTTGCCGCTGCGCTGGCCGGCGGAGTGACCTCGATGCAGGTGCTGCCCGGCTCTGCCAACCTGGTCGGCGGCCGCGGGGTGACGCTCAAGAACGTGCCGGCCACCACCTACCAGGCAATGAAGTTCCCCGGCGCACCATGGGGCCTGAAAATGGCCTGTGGTGAAAACCCCAAGCGGGTATACGGCGGCGGCAAGGGCGTGGCACCGGGTACCCGCATGGGCAACGTGGCCGGGTACCGCGCCGCCTTCATCGACGCCAGCGAATACCTGGCCAAGAACGCGCCGAAGAAGGTCAAGAAGAAGCGCTGGTTCGGCGGCAGCGACAAGGGCGACAGCGCCGGCGATACCGGCGGCAAGCGCGACCTGAAGCTGGATACGCTCGCTGGCGCCATCGACGGCGACATCCGCGTGCACATCCACTGCTACCGCGCCGACGAAATGGCCACCATGCTGGACCTGTCCAAGGAGTTCGGCTTCAAGATAGCCGCGTTCCACCATGGCGTGGAAGCCTACAAGCTGGCCGACCGGCTGGCCGCCGAAGGCGTCTGCGGCGCGCTGTGGGCGGACTGGTGGGGCTTCAAGATGGAAGCCTTTGACGGCATCCAGGAAAACATCGCGCTGGTCGACCGCCCGGCGAACAGCTGCGCGATCGTGCACTCGGATTCGCCCGAGGGCATCCAGCGGCTCAACCAGGAGGCAGCCAAGGTGATCGCCAACGCGCGCCGCGCCGGCATGCAGATCGCGCCCGAACGCGCCATCGGCTGGCTGACCTTCAACGCAGCACGCTCGCTGGGCGTGGAGAAGCAGACCGGCAGCCTGGAGGTAGGCAAGATGGGCGATGTGGTGGTGTGGAACGGCAACCCCTTCAGCTCCTACGCAATGACTGAAAAGGTCTACATCGACGGCCACCAGGTCTACGACCGCCACGACGTGCGCCGCCAGCCGCTGTCGGACTTCATGCTTGGCCAGGAGGCGCGCCCATGACCGCCACCCGCGTACTGCAGCGCAGCCTGCTGGTGTTGGCACTGCTTGGCGCTGCGCCCGCCAGCGGGGCGCAGGACCTGCTGATCCGCAATGCCACAGTGCACACCGCCAGCGCGCGCGGCAGCCTGGAACACAGCGATGTGCTGGTGCAGGCCGGCGTGATCCGCGCCGTAGGCACGGGCCTGGCCGCACCGGCCGGCGCCACGGTGGTGGAGGCCAACGGCCGCCCGCTGACCCCGGCGTTCTTTGGGGGCATCACCGATATCGGCATCGACGAAGTGTCCGGCGAATCGACCACGGTGGACAGTTCGCTGAAGCTGCAGGACCAGCCGATGCGACCGGAGTTCGACGTCACCCTGGCCTACAACCCGGCCTCGGTGTTGATCCCCGTTGCGCGCCTTGACGGCATAGGCTTCACCGCCCTGGGCGCCAACAGCGACGGCAGCTTCATCGCCGGCCAGGGAGGGGTGATGCGGCTGGATGGAAGCGCCGATCCGATCGGCCCGCGTGCATTGTTCATCCGCCTCGGCTCGTCCGGCGCCGAACTCACCGGCACCTCGCGTGCGGCGCAGTGGATGTTGCTGGAGCAGATGGTGAGCGAAGCCCGCAACCGGGTGCCGGTCGATTCGCCGCACGCCCTGCTCACCCCTGCCGGCCGCGCCACGCTGGCGCGCTACCTGGCCGGGCAGGGACGGCTGGTGGTGGAGGTGGACCGCGCCGCGGACATCCGCCAGTTGCTGCGCTGGGCCGCGCGCGAGAAGGTGAGCATCGCCATTGCCGGCGGTGCCGAAGCCTGGCGGGTGGCGCCGCTGCTGGCGCAGGCGAAGGTGCCGGTGTTCGTGGACGCGCTGGGCAACCTGCCCAGCAGCTTCGACCAGCTCGGCGCGACCCTGGAAAATGCGGCCCGGCTGCATGCGGCCGGGGTACAGGTCAGCTTCGCCCAGCGCGACGATGCCTCGCACAACGCGCGCAAGATGCGCCAGCTGGCGGGTAATGCCGTGGCCAATGGCCTGCCCTGGCAGGACGGCCTGGCCGGGCTGACCCGGATTCCGGCGCAGGTGCTGGGCGTCGGTGACACGTTGGGCAGCATCGAGCCGGGCAAGCTGGCCGACCTGGTGCTGTGGGAAGGCGACCCGCTCGATGTGAGCCACTACGCCGAGCAGGTCTGGCTGGGCGGCCGGAGCATGCCGATGCGCTCGCGCCAGACCGAGCTGCGCGACCGCTATGCCGCCCCGGCCACCCGCGAACCCAGGGCATATTCGCGCTAAGGTCTTTTACACAACCCGTAGAGCCAGGCCCCGCCTGGCTGAAGGCCAAGGAATCCCATGACCCTGCGCTGGTACTTCGACTTCGTCTCCCCGTTTGCCTACCTGCACTGGCAGCAGCTGAAAACCCTGCCGCAGTTCGACCGCATCACCCCGGTGCCGATCGCGCTGGGGGCGGTGCTGCATCACCTGGGCAATCTGGGCCCGGCCGAAATCCCGGCCAAGCGCCGCTTCACCTACCGTCAGGTGCTCTGGCAGGCGCAGCAGCAGGGCGTGCCGCTGCGCTTCCCGCCCGGCCACCCGTTCAACCCGCTGGCCGCCCTGCGCCTGTGCCTGGCGGCGAACGCCACGCCGGCGTCGCTGGACATCCTGTTCAACTGGATCTGGCGCGACGGCCGTGCGGCCGATACGCCGCAGGCCCTGGCCCTGCCGGCGGCGATGCTGGACGTGGGCGACGTCGTGGCCGCGGTGTCGGCGCCGTCGGTCAAGGAGCAGCTGCGCCAGAACACCGAGGCGGCCATCGCCGCCGGCGTGTTCGGGGTCCCCACCCTGTCCATCGATGGTGAGCTGTTCTGGGGCAATGAAAGCCACGCGTTGATGGCGGCGGTGCTGGCTGATCCGGCCCTGCTGCAGCGGCCGGAATGGCAACGGATCGACGCGCTGCCGGTGGCAGTGGAACGGAGCCGGCCGAGCTGACCCACGCGGTCAGGTAACCGGACGCGTTTTGAGATAGCTTTCACACTTTCGAACGGACACCTGCCTGGAGGGGGCAAACAGGATGCGCATCGGAATCGTGGTCGACTCTGCCTGTGATCTGCCGCAGGACTTCATCCAGCAGCACAACATCGTGCTGCTGCCCATCACCGTCCGGATTGGCGAGGCCGTACTGGCCGACCACCGCGACGAACAGGCCACCCTGAGTTTCCTGCACGCCCACGTGGCCGAACACGGTGCCGAGGCCGAGACCATTCCCTTCAGCGTGGTGCAGATCCGCGATCTGTTCCTGGGCAAGCTGGTGATCGATTACGACCACGTGTTCTGCATGACGATCACCAAGACCCGCAGTCCGATCTACGACAACGCGATGCAGGCCAGCTTCGCGATCCTCAACGACTACAAACCGGTGCGCCAGGCCGCGGGCTACAACTCGCCGTTCGCGCTGCGCGTGCTGGACACCCAGAACCTGTTCGCCGCGCAGGGCGTGACGGCCGTGGAAGCCGTGCGCCTGCGCGACAGCGGCGCCGGCGTGCAGCAGATCCGCGAGCGGCTGGAAAGCCTGGCACAGAACGTGCACGGCTACATGGTCACCCGCGACCTCTACTACATGCGCGCCCGGGCCCGGCACAAGGGCGACCGCAGCGTCGGCCTGATCAGCGCCGCGCTTGGCAGCGCCCTCGACATCAAGCCGGTGCTGCACGGCTACCGGGGCACCACCGGTCCGGTGGCCAAGATCAAGGGCTTCGACAACGCCGTGCAGAAGCTGTTCGATTTCGTTGGACAGCGCGTGCGGGCGGGGCTGCTGACGCCCACGGTGTGCGTCAGCTATGGTGGCGAACTGGCCGACCTGCAGGCACTGCCGGGCTATGCCGGCCTGCGCGAGACCTGCAAAGCGCATGGCGTGGACGTGTACGAATCGGTGATGAGCCTGACCGGCATGGTCAACGTGGGCAAGGGCGCGGTCACCATTGGTTTCGCGGACGAGCCGCATACCTTCAGCGCCTGAGCAACAGACCACGGCCGGTTTCTGCACACCGGTTCCACCGCGCATCTGCCAGCCTTGCCGCATTCAACGGAGACCACCATGTCGCAGTATTTCATCAGCCTGCCGGACCCTTCCAAGGCACACGGCAACGATGCCGATCTTTCTTTCAGTTCGCAGAGCGCCGGCGGCTTCGCAGAGGAGCTGGAGGCCGCGCTGCGCACTACCGGCCTGTTCGACCGCTGGCGCGCCAAGCAGCCGGATCCCGATGCCGTCGAGCCGCAGTGGGGTGCAACCGACCCGGCTGCCACCGTGACGGGTGAGCAGAAAGACCTGCGCATCAACCTTGTGGTCACCACCACCATCAACAGCGATGTGCTGAAGGAGCGGCTGCGCCTGCTCGCCGGCCATCACTGGGAACTGCGCGACGTCCGGTAAAAGCCAAGCCGACCGGCGGCGCCGCTGCAGCGCGTTGCCGGTCAGCTGCCCGTCAGGCATTTCACGGGGCCTGTGCAGCACGCTCCGGCATGGTGGGGATGAACCTGCCCTGGAGTATTCGATGCCGCTGCGCCTGCCTGCCTCCGCTTCCCTGCTTGCCCTTGCCTTGGCCGCCGCAACGCCGGTAGTGGCGCAGACTCCGGCTACCCTGCCCGCGCCCATCGCCGAAAGCGATGCCGTGGCCACCGGTCCACGCTCTGACCTGCATGCGCAGGTGCTGCTGGACCGCGCGCATTTCTCGCCGGGCCAGATCGACGGGCTCACGGGTTCGAACCAGAAGCGCGCGGTGGCCGGCTTCCAGGCCGCGCGCGGACTGAAGGTGACCGGTGAGCTGGACGACGCCACCTGGCAGGCGCTGCAGCCGGACAGCACGCCGCCCTTGGCCAGCTACACCCTCACCGCCGAAGACGTGGCTGGCCCCTTCCAGCCCATTCCGAAGAAGCCTGCCGAGCAGGCCAAGCTCAAGGCGATGGGCTTTACTTCCGTGGGCGAAGCGCTCGGCGAACGTTTCCACGCCGACCCCAAGCTGCTGCAGGCGCTCAACCCGGGCGTAGACCTGGCCAAGGCCGGCAGCACGATCCAGGTGCCCAACATCGCGCCGGCGGCGCTGCCGAAGGCGGCCAAGCTGGTCATCGACAAGTCCGATTCGACGCTGCGCCTGTATGACGCGCAGGGGAAGGTGTACGCGCAGTTCCCGGTATCGTCGGGCAGCCAGCATGACCCACTGCCGATCGGCGAGTGGAAGATCCTGGGCATCTCGCGCGATCCGCCGTTCCACTACAACCCGAAGCTGTTCTGGGACGCCAAGGCCGGTGACCGCAAGGCGACCCTGCCGCCGGGTCCCAACAACCCGGTCGGGCCGGTCTGGATCGACATTTCCAAACCGCATTACGGCCTGCACGGCACGCCCGAACCGGGCCACGTGGGCAAGACCGAATCGCACGGCTGCGTGCGGATGACCAACTGGGACGCGCTGCGGGTGGCCGACGCGGTGGATGCCTCGGTGCCCGTGGTGATGCAGGAGTAAACGACGATGCTGACGCGACTGCTGGCACTGGGTGTGGTGATCGGCGTGGCCGGGTGGTGGTTGCTGGCGTCCGGGAATGATGTGCCGGAGGCGGTTGTGGCCGCGCCGGCAGTTCCTGCTCCGGCTGGCGAAAGCAGCCAGGCAGGGCCTGGCTCTACCGGGATCAACGTGGCGCCTGCGGAGAGGGCGCCCGCAGCTGCGGCCGACGTGGGCCGGCCAGCGGCCGGCGCTACCGTCGCACCGGGCCCGTCGGGACTGCTGCTGCCGGTGCAGGGGATCACGGCTGCGCAGCTGCAGGACACCTTTACCGACGCGCGCAGCCAGGGCCGGGTGCACGATGCCATCGATATCCTGGCTGCCGAGGGCACGCCGGTGCTGGCCGTGGCCGACGGTACCATCGAAAAGCTGTTCGACAGCGAGCGCGGCGGCCTGACCGTGTACCAGTTCGAGCCGGGTGGCACTTACTGCTACTACTACGCGCACCTGCAGCGCTATGCCGACGGGTTGGCCGAGAAGCAGGTGATCAAGCGTGGCGACGTGATCGGCTATGTCGGGCATACCGGCAACGCCAGCCCGGACGCGCCCCACCTGCATTTCGAGATCCATCGGCTGGGGCCGGAAAAGCAATGGTGGAAGGGCGAATCGCTCAATCCCTACCCGGTGCTGCGCGGCGAGCAGGCCCTGCCCTGAGCCCTGCCCCGGCCGGCCTGGCTGAACCGGGATGGGGTGCGCAATTGGCCCGGCCGCCGCGAAGGTGCGAGAATCGCCGGCCCTCCCTTGCCGGCTGGCGCATTGGCGCCGCCCCCCTGACCGAGACTACGTGAAGACCCCCGAAAGCCTGCAGGCGCTGATCGAAGACGGCGTGATCGACGAAGTACTGCGCCCGCTCAAGAGCGGCAAGGAAGCAGCCGTGTACGTCGTACGCAGCGGCGACGACGTGCGCTGCGCCAAGGTTTACAAGGACATGGCCCAGCGCAGCTTCCAGCAGCGCGTGCAGTACCAGGAAGGCCGCAAGGTGCGGGGCAGCCGCGAGGCGCGCGCGGTGGGCAAAGCCAGCAAGTACGGCCGCAAGCAGCAGGAAACCGCCTGGAAGAACACCGAAGTTGACGCGCTGTACCAGCTCCGCGATGCCGGCGTGCGCGTACCCGAGCCGCATGGGTACTTCCACGGCGTGCTGGTGATGGAACTGGTGACCGATGCCGACGGCTTTTCCGCCGCACGCTTGGGCGAGGTTGAGCTGGAGCCGGACCAGGCCCGTGAGTTCCACCGGATCCTGGTCCGCCAGGTGGTGCTGATGCTGTGCTGCGGCCTGATCCACGGCGATCTGTCGCCGTACAACGTGCTGGTCGGTCCTGATGGCCCGGTGGTGATCGATTTCCCGCAGGTGGTGAGCGCCGGTGGCAACAACGCCGCGCGCAGCATGCTGCTGCGCGACGTCAACAACCTTACCGCCTACCTGGGGCGTTCGGCCCCGGAGCTGCTGGACACCTGGTACGGCGAAGAGATGTGGGCGCTGTTCGAGGCCGGTGAACTGCTGCCGGACAGCCCGCTGACCGGTGAATTCGTCCACGACGAATCCACCATCGACCTGGACAGCGTACGCCACGCCATCAACGATGCGCGCGAAGAAGCGCTGATCCGCCAGCAGGGCCGCGAAGCGGCGGAAGAAGAAGACGCCTGACGGAACCCGTTGGACACGCGTCAGGCGTGCAACGCCTTCGCATGATACGCGATGTGCTCGCCGATGAACGTACCAATGAAGTAATAGCTGTGGTCATAGCCCGGCTGCATCCGCAGCTGCAGCGGATGCCCGACCGCGGTGCACGCGGCCTGCAGCCACTGCGGCTGCAGTTGGCTGTCCAGGAACTCATCGCCGGCGCCCTGGTCCACCAGCAGCGGCAGCCGTTCGGTCGCCGTGGCCACCAGTTCGCTGGCGTCCCACTGCGTCCAGGCACCGCGTTCCTCGCCCAGATACGCACTGAAGGCCTTCTGCCCCCACGGCACCCGGGTCGGGGCCACGATCGGCGAGAACGCCGAGACGCTGCGGTAGCGTCCCGGATTGCGCAGCGCGATCACCAGCGCGCCGTGTCCGCCCATCGAATGCCCGCTGATGCTGCGCGCGCCACTGGCCGGCAGGTGCGCCTCGATCAACGCCGGCAGCTCTTCGACGATGTAGTCGTGCATGCGGTAGTGCGCCGCCCAGGGCTGCTCGGTGGCGTTGAGGTAGAACCCCGCGCCCTTGCCCAGGTCGTAGCCCTCGGCATCGGCCACGTCATCGCCGCGCGGGCTGGTATCGGGCGCGACCAGGATCACCCCGTGCTCGGCCGCATACCGCTGCGCGCCGGCCTTGGTGATGAAGTTCTGCTCGGTGCAGGTCAGGCCGCTCAGCCAATACAGCACCGGCAGCGTCCGGGTGGCCGCCTGCGGCGGCAGGTACACGGCCACTTTCATTTCACAGTTGAGCACCGCCGAGCGGTGCTGGTACACGTCCTGCCAGCCGCCGAATGCGGCGCGGTGTTCGATGCGTTCCATGGGCATTCCCGCCGTGATCAGTAGTGGACGACCGAGCGGATCGACTTGCCTTCGTGCATCAGCTCGAAGGCGTCGTTGATCTCTTCCAGGCCCATGGTGTGGGTGACGAACGGCGCCAGTTCGATATCGCCCTTCATCGCATCTTCGACCATGCCCGGCAGCTGGCTGCGACCCTTCACGCCGCCGAAGGCGGTGCCCTTCCACGAGCGACCGGTGACCAGCTGGAACGGGCGGGTGGAGATTTCCTGGCCCGAGCCGGCCACGCCGATGATTACCGACTGGCCCCAGCCCCGGTGCGCGCATTCCAGCGCCGCACGCATCACGTTGACGTTGCCGATGCATTCGAACGTGTGGTCAACGCCCCAAGTAGTCATCTCAACGATGACCTGCTGGATCGGCTTGTCGAAGTCCTTCGGGTTGATGCAGTCGGTGGCACCGAACTGCCTGGCCAGTTCGAACTTGGACGGGTTGGTATCGATGGCGAAGATGCGGCCGGCCTTGGCCTGGCGCGCGCCCTGGATCACCGCCAGGCCGATGCCGCCCAGCCCGAACACCGCCACCGAATCACCTTCCTGCACCTTGGCGGTGTTGTGCACCGCGCCGATGCCGGTGGTCACGCCACAGCCGAGCAGGCACACATGCTCCGGGTTGGCCTCCGGATTGATCTTCGCCAGCGAGACTTCAGCCACCACGGTGTACTCGCTGAAGGTCGAGCAGCCCATGTAGTGGTAGATCTGCTGGCCGTTGTAGGAGAAGCGGGTGGTGCCATCGGGCATCACGCCCTTGCCCTGGGTGGCACGCACGGCCACGCACAGGTTGGTCTTGCCCGAGGTACAGAACAGGCACTCACCACATTCGGCGGTGTACAGCGGAATGACGTGGTCGCCCGGCTTCACGCTGGTCACGCCCTCGCCCACTTCCACCACGATGCCGGCCCCTTCATGGCCCAGCACGGCCGGGAACAGACCTTCCGGATCATCGCCGGACAGGGTGAAGGCATCGGTGTGGCAGACCCCGGTATGGGTGATGCGCACCAGCACTTCGCCCTTCTGCGGCGGGGCAACGTCGATTTCGACGATCTTCAGCGGTTCGCCAGCGGCGAAGGCAACGGCAGCACGGGATTTCATGGGGAGGTCTCCAGGACAGATGGCATGACGGAACGGCGCGCCACGAGGCGCGCTTACTTCAGGTAGGAACGGATCAGCGCGCTCATGTCGCGCACGCGCTCGGCACGCTGCGCATCGGACTGCGCCGGCTGGCCGAATTCTTCGCGCAGGTGGGCTTCCATCACTTCGGACATCAGCCCGTTGACGGCGCCACGGATGGCGGCGATCTGCTGCAGCACCGGGCCGCAGTCGGCGCCGGCTTCCAGCGCACGGTCCAGCGCATCGCACTGGCCGCGGATGCGCCGCACCCGGGCCAGTACCTTCTTCTTTTCTTCCGGGGAATGCGGCACGGCAGCGCGACCAGAGAACTATACTGGGGGATAGTATACACGGCTCGAATCCGGGTGCTGCACGAGGCCATCACGGGCGTCCATGGATGCTCTTTCCAACCCCACCCCACCCGGACTGACGATGCCCGACGCCCTTCCCTTCGCTGTCCGCTCGTTCGAGGCCAACTACGCCGCGTCCGGCAGCGTCGAACGCATCCTGTCGCTGACCGTGGACTGCGGCTGCGGCGCGACCTCCTCGTGCGGCTCCAGCCAGCTGATCCACCTGCCCGGTGGCGCGCTGTTCCGCTGTGAGCGCTGCGGCTCGCACCAGGCGATCAGCCATGCACGCCTGGACGCCAGCATCGCATCCGCACCGATGATGCGCACCCCGGCCGCGCTGCGCGCCGCCGCGCCGGTGGTCACGCTGCGCTCCTGATCCAAAGCATTCGTTGCTGACATGGCCAAGCCGTCCGGCTCCCGTCTGGTCGTATACGCCGCGCTGGTCGGCAACCTGTGCATAGCCATCGCCAAGTTCGTGGCCGCCGGACTGTCGGGCAGCTCGGCGATGCTCAGCGAAGGCGTGCATTCACTGGTGGACACCACCAACGAACTGCTGCTGTTGTACGGCCTGCACCGTGCGGAAAAAAGGCCGGACACCCTGCACCCGTTCGGCTACGGGCGGGAGTTGTACTTCTGGAGCTTCATCGTGGCATTGCTGGTGTTCGCCGCCGGCGCGGGCGTGTCGGCCTACGAAGGCATCCAGCACATCCGCCACCCGGAACCGGCCACCAACCATACGGTCAGCTACGTGGTGCTGGGCATTTCGTTCGCGTTCGAAGGCGTTTCCTGGTGGGTGGCGCTGCGCGAGTTCCGCGCGAGCAAGGGGTCACAGAGCTGGTTCGAAGCATTCCGGCGCAGCAAGGACCCCACCACGTTCACCGTGCTGCTTGAAGACAGCGCCGCACTGCTCGGCCTGGGGTTTGCCGCCATCGGGCTTGCCGCGGCGCAATGGCTGGACATGCCGGTGCTGGACGGGGTGGCCTCGCTGTGTATCGCCGGCGTCCTGGCCGCCACTGCCTTCCTGCTGGCACGCGAGACCAAGGGCCTGCTGGTCGGCGAGCCGGCCCACCCGCATGTGGCACGACGCATAATGGCCGTGGCCAACACCGATGCGGACCTGCGCAATGCCAATGGCGTGATCACCATGCAGATGGGGCCGGACCAGGTGGTGGCGATGCTGAGCGCGGAATTCGAGGATGACCGCGCCACGCCGCAGATCGAGGCCTGCATCACGCGCATCGAACACGCGGTCAAACAGGAATACCCCGAACTGGTGGCGCTGTTCGTCAAGCCTCAGACGCCGGAGGTGTACCGGACCCGGCGCGCGGCATTGGGCGACCCAGAATGAAGCCTTCAGCTCGCGTCCCGACCCGGCGGATTCCGTCTTCATGGTCACCACACGCGATCAGATAATCTACCCGGCCTGCGCCCGCCCCATTCTGCCCGCGAGACCTCCTTGAACGCTACCGACCCTACAGACAAGCACGGCGGGCGCGACAGCGAGCGCGTGAAAATGGCGCTGGCCGCTGGCGCCATCGTCGGCACCTGGTTCTGGGACGTAGCGCACGACCGGCTGACCGTGGATGAGGCCTTGACCCATGCCTTCGGACTGGAGCCGGGCGCGGCGCATCGCGAGCTGCGCCTGGAACAGGTGCTGGCGGCCGTGCATCCGGATGATCATGCCCAACTGGCCACGGCCATCAGCGATGCGCTGATGCGCGGTGGGCGCTATGCGCATCAGTACCGCGCCCGCAATGCTGAAGGACAGTACCGCTGGATCGAAGCGATCGGACGGGTCGACCTGGACACGGCGGGTCGCGCCACCGGCTTCCAGGGCGTTCTGATCGACATCGAGGAACGGCGCCAGATCGAAACCGAGCGCGACCATGCCCAGGCGCTGCTGCGCTCCTTCATGGATGCTGCGCCCGGCGTGGTGTACGCCAAGGACCGGCAGGGGCGCCTGCTGATCGGTAACCATGGCACCACCGAGCTGATCGGCGTGCCACCCGAGCAGTATGTCGGGCGCACCGATGCCGAGCTGCTGGGCGATCCCGCACAGGCGGCCGCCGTAATGGCGACCGACGAGCGCATCATGTCCACCGGACAGTCACAGCAGCTGGAGGAAGAGGTCAACTTCCCCGACGGCCGCCGCGCCCATTGGCTGTCGACCAAAGCGCCGCTGCGCGACGCTGAGGGCACCGTGATCGGGCTGATCGGCACCTCGCTGGACATCACCGAGCGCAAGGCTGCCGAAGCGCGCCACCAGGAAATCGAAGAGCGCTACCGGCTGGCGGCCCGCGCGACCAACGATGCGATCTGGGATTGGCGCATGGCCGATGGCCAGGTTGTCTGGAACGAGGCACTGGCCGATCTGTTCGGCCATCGCCTGATGGAATCCGATGCGCAGTGGTGGCTCGACCACATCCATCCGGATGATCGGGCACGCGTCGATACGGATATCCATACGGTGATCGAGAGCGACGGCACTGCGTGGCAAAGCGAGTATCGCTTCCGTCGCAACGATGGCACTTACGCCGATGTACTCGACCGCGGTGCGGTGCTGCGCGGGGCAGACGGCGTGCCGCTGCGCATGATCGGCGCAATGCTGGACCTCTCCGCCCGCAAGGCGGCGGAAGCAGCGCTGGCCGAAAGCGAAGAACGCCTGCGCCTTGCCACTGAAGCCGGCGACATGGGCTTCTGGGACGTGGACCTGGTGCACGACGTACTCATCTGGCCGCCACGTACCAAGGCCATGTTCGGCATTTCGCCCGGGGTCGAGGTCTCGCTGGACGACTTCTACAACGGCCTGCACCCGCTGGACCGCGAGCTCACCAGTGCCGCGTTCGCCGCGGCTGCCGATCCTGCCCGGCGCGCGCTCTACGATGTGGAGTACCGCACCATCGGCAAGGAGGATGGCGTGGTGCGTTGGGTAGCGGCCAAGGGCCGTGGCCATTTCGAGGGCGACCGCTGCGTGCGCGTGGTCGGTGTGGTGATTGACGTTACCGCGCGCAAGGCGGCCGATGCTCGCCTGCAGGAGTTGAACGAGCACCTGGAAAGCCGCGTGGCCGAAGAAGTGGCTGAACGTACGCGGGTGGAGGAAGCACTTCGGCAGAGCCAGAAGATGGAGGCAGTGGGCCAGCTGACGGGGGGAATCGCGCACGATTTCAACAACATGCTGGCCGCGGTGATCGGGCCGCTGGACCTGTTGGCGCTGCGCCTCGGAGACGCCGACCCGTTGATCACGCGCTATATCGACATGGCCATCGATGGTGCCAACCGCGCCGCCCAGCTCACCCAGCGTCTGCTGGCATTTTCGCGGCAGCAGCCGCTTCAGCCGGTACCGGTGGATGCCAACCGGCTGGTATCGGGCATGTCGGACCTGTTCGTGCATTCGCTGGGTGGTGGCATCCGCCTGGAGACGCGGCTCGCGCCAGACCTGTGGCTGACGTTTGCCGACGCCAACCAGCTGGAGAACGTCATCCTCAACCTCGCCGTCAATGCCCGCGATGCGATGCCGGGCGGCGGGCGCCTGGCGGTCGAGACCAGCAACTGCGTGGTAATCCCGGCGACGGCTGACACGCATCCGGGGGTGACGGGCGGCGAGTACATCCTGATCACGGTGTCGGACAACGGCGTCGGCATGTCACAGGAGGTCATCGCCAAGGCATTCGATCCGTTCTTCACCACCAAGCAGGTCGGCCAGGGCACCGGCTTGGGTCTGTCGCAGGTCTATGGGTTCGTCAAACAGTCCGCCGGCCACGTCAAGCTGTGCTCGGAGGTCGGCCATGGCACCACCGTGAAGCTGTACCTGCCGAGGTTGCTGGCCGAGGCCGCGCTGGTGGACACGCCCATCACCAGCGGCACCACGCTGCCCGCCGGCAGCCGCGAACTCATCCTGGTGGTGGAAGACGAGCCTGCAGTGCGACAGTTCTCGGTCGAGGCGCTGACGGCGCTGGGCTACGAGGTGCTCTCTGCCGATGGCGCCGCTGCGGCGCTGGATCTGCTGGACGGCCACGCCGACATCGCCCTGTTGTTCACCGACGTGGTGATGCCCGAAGTCAACGGACGCCAGTTGGCCGACCAGGCGCTGCGGCGCCGCCCCGGCCTGAAAGTGCTGTTTACCACCGGCTACAGCCGCAACGCGCTGGAACGCGACGGCGTGATCGACCCGGGTGTGCAGCTTATCGGCAAGCCCTTCACTGTCGATACGCTGGCCACCCGCGTGCGCGCCGTGCTGGGCGAGACGCGATGAGCCGATCAACGCGTCCGGCGCGCTGACTTCGCGCCTCCCAGCGCGGCGGCCAGTTCCGCCGACGGGCGCAGACCGAAAGTACGGTGGTACATGCCGGCGAAGCGGCCCTGGTCCCAGACTCCGAAACGGGTGCAGATCGAGGTGACGGTATCGCCCGGTGCAGCCTCGCGCAGCGCCTTGCGCACCACGTGCAGGCGTTCGAGCATGTAGTACTGCTGCGGCCCCATGCCGAATACTTCATCGAACGCGCGGCTCAGCGAGCGCTGCGAGGTACCAGCGCTCAGCAGCAGGTCACCGAGTGCTGCCTCGCCGCGGATGCTTCTCTGGATGTGATCAACGCTGCGGCGGATCACCTCGTTGCGAGGTACCGCAGGGCGTCCGCGCACACGTCGCACAGCCCCGGCATTGTGCAGGACCAGGCAACGCAGCAGGGCATGGATCACCTGCCCGCTGAATGCAACACGCACGCTTGCACTGTCGAACACCGCCGGCGTCTCGCGATGGACCGCCAGGGCACGGGTAACCATACCGATGATGGGGGCGATTTCACTGCGGCCCACCACCACGGGATACGTGCGCTCGATGTGCTCCTCGAACAGACCGGCCACTTCACGCGCACGTCTTACCACCGCCGTGCCGTCCAGATCGAGTCCGATGAACCGCGAGGGCCTTCGCGTGTAGCCATGCACATCGCTGCCGGGGGCGTACCAGATGAACTGGTCATCGGTCGCCTGCTGGCCCTGCATGCAGGCGTCGCTGCCGGGCAGGGAAATGTACGCACCGTAGCGACCGGCATGGTTGGTGCCGCTGTACAGCACCGGCGCACCTTCCCGGCCAAGCATGGCATTCAGTTCGCCGGCATCGAGCACATCCAGCGTCCACCCACCCCGGTCCGGTCCGATCACCCGGATATCACCGTCCACGCCAGCCACGGCCTTGGCATATGCCTCGAAATCAGTGAACTTCAGCTGGACCATGGGGGTGCATCGGACGCCGGGCAGGCGGGGCGGACGCCATCTGTGATGGTCGCCGCGACGCGCTGCGGGCGTATCCGAACTTGCACTGTGGCCCGACCGGTAAATCTACTTGCTGCCGCGGGGTCAACGCTGCTTCCGCAGGCGCTGGGCATCACGCGCCGGCGGTGCGCCGAACAGGCGTGCGTAGTCGCGGCTGAACTGCGAGGGGCTGTCGTAGCCCACGGCATAGCCCGCACTGGCGGCGTCCAGCCCGTCTGCCACCATGAGGCGTCGCGCTTCCTGCATGCGCAGCCGGGTGCGGAACGCCAGCGGGCTCATGTCGGTGACCGACTTGAAGTGCTCGTGCAGCGTAGAGCGGCTCATCCCGGCGGCCTCGGCGATGTCGCCAATGGCGCAGGCACGCCTGAAGTTGAGCCGCAGCCACGCGATGGCCCGCGCGATCTGCGCCTGCCGGCTGTTGGCACGGGTCAGTGCATGCAGGGCGTCGCCCTTGGGCCCGGCGAGCAGGCGGTACAGGATTTCCCGGACCGCCAATGGTGCCAGCGCGGCGGCATCAGCGGGCGTATCGAGCAAGCTCACCAGACGGGTAGCCGCGTCGAGCAGGCCCGGCGTCATGGTCTCAAGCGCCAGACCCGCTACCGCACTGTCCGGCTGCCGGGGACGCGGATGCTGCAATGCCAGCTCCGCCAGCGTGGCCGCATCCAGGTCGAGCTGCAGGCTCAGGTACGGCTGCGCTGCCGTGGCCTCGATCACCGCGCCCATCACCGGCACCCCGACTGACGCCACCAGATAGCTGGCCGGGTCGTAGTGGAAGGTGCGCGCGCCAAGCGTCGCCCGCTTGCGGCCTTGGGCAACGAAGCACACGGTGGGCTCGTAGATGACCGGCATCGGCAACGTGGGAGTCGCGCAGCGGATCAGCGTGACGCCGGGCAGGGCCGTGGGGAAAGTACCGTCATGAGGGGCATGCCGGGCGATGGCATCGCGGAATCGGGTGAGCTGTGGCATGCCCCATCATCGCGGGCCTCCGGACGATCGTGCAAGCTTTCCGCACAGTGCGGCTACCGCCCTGGTACCCGGCCGACCGAGACTGGGCACCCCACCCCTGCGCTGGAGAACACACATGAGCCATCCCGCTTCGCTGGACCACTACCGCCTGCTGGGCCGCTCCGGCCTGCGTGTCTCGCCCCTTTCCCTGGGCACCATGACATTCGGTGCCGACTGGGGCTGGGGCGCCGATGAGGCCGAGGCCCGGCGCATCTTCGATGCGTACGTCGACCGCGGTGGGAATTTCATCGATACCTCGGTGAACTACACCAATGGCGCGTCCGAGCGCATCCTCGGCCGCTTCATCAAGCGCCAGCGCGACCGGCTGGCGATCGCCACCAAGTTCACGATGGCGCGCGATCCGGCCAACATCAATTCCGGTGGCAACCACCGCTTCAACCTGGTGCGCTCTGTGGAAGCCAGCCTGGCCCAGCTGGATACCGACCGTATCGATGTGATGTATCTCCACGCATGGGACTTCACCACCCGGCCGGACGAAGTGATGCGGGCACTGGACGATCTGGTCCGTGCCGGCAAGATCCTCTACCTTGGCATCTGCAACACGCCGGCCTGGCGCGTGGCCGAGATGCAGACCCTGGCCGATCTGCGCGGCTGGGCGCCGCTGGTCGCACTGCAGATCGAGTACAGTCTGGTCGAACGCACGGTCGAACATGAACTGCTGCCGATGGCGGAGGCCATGGGCCTGGGCGTATTGCCGTGGTCACCGCTGGGCGGTGGCATCCTTACCGGCAAGTACAGCACGGCCGATCTTTCCGACGAGAACGGAGCAGATGTCGCGCCGAGCCGGAGAGGCGTCATTGCTTCCACCGGGCACCTCAACCGGCGTTCGCTGGACATTGCCGATGCAGTGGGTATGGTCGCCGGGGAACTGGGCGCGTCGCGTTCGCAGGTGGCCATCGCCTGGACGCTGGTCAACCCGGCCGTGGTGTCACCCATCATCGGCGCACGCACCCTCGCGCAGGCCGAAGACAACATGGGGGCCCTTGCCGTTCGACTCAGCGCGGAACATCTGGCGCTGCTGGATGCCGCCAGCGCGCCGGCACCCATCTTCCCGGCGCGCTTCATCGGCCGGCCGATGGCACAGCAGCTGATCTTCGGCACCGCCGCGCTGTCCGCGCGGCGATGACCGCACGGATCAGGTTGGCGCGAACCCGCGCGTGGCCTTCTTTTCGGTCTTTTCCGCCTTTTTTTCCTTCGCGGTTTTGGCAGGCTTCTTCTTCTGCTCTTTCTGTTTGTCCAGACCCTTGGCCATGATGGCGTGCTCCCTGTTGGTGGCGACCAGCATGGCACATCCCTCGTCCGCCGTACGCTCGGAATGCCGCGTCAGCGCACGGGATGGGCCGGCACGCCTTCATGCGTCATCTTCACCGGAAGAATATGGCCCTGTTCATCGAAGACCATGCGGTCGATGGCGGTGGCGCGTTCATTGCGGCCGGTCTTCCCCAACGGGCGCCGGTGGTAGACGATGTACCAGCTGTCGTCGTCGGGCGCATGGATGAGCGAATGGTGGCCGGCGCTCGTAGCAATGGCCGGGTCCTGCTGGAGGATCCGGCCGATCCGCTTGAACGGCCCGGTGGGCGTGTCGGCGATCGCGTAGGCCACTGAATAGTCCGGCTCGCCCCAGCCGCCTTCGGACCACATGTAGTAGTAGCGGCCGCCGCGCTTGAACATCAGCGAGCCCTCGACATACTCCGGCGCGGGGGTGATCTCCTTGTACAGCGTGCCATCGGCCAGCGGCTCGATCCCGGTGAAATCGTCCTTCAGCCGTACGATATTGGCGTGCTTCCAGCCGCCGTAAAGCATGTACCAGGTGCCATCGTCATCCTTGAACACGAACTGGTCGATGGGCTGGGCACCGTTGTGGAACGAGCCGATCAGCGGCTTGCCCAGCAGGTCGCGGTAGGGGCCCTCCGGCCGGTCGGCAACGGCAACGCCGATGCCGCCCACTTCGTTGTCGTTCTTGATGTCGTTGGCAGAGAAGAAGAAGTAGTACTTTCCGTCCTTCTCCACCACTGACGGGGCCCACAGCGCTTCTTTGGCCCAGGACACCGCTTCGATCTTCAGCACCCCCGGATGACGGGTCCACTGGACCAGGTCGGGCGACGAAAACGCGTCGAACGCGGTCTGCTCGGCATACGGGCGCGAGCTGGTCGGGAAGATCCAATAGGTCTTGCCGAACACCGCCGCTTCCGGATCGGCATACCAGCCGGGCAGGATCGGGTTGCCGGACATCGGCGCGGCCACCGCGCCAAACGAAACCGCTGCCGCCAGTGCTGCGGCCACCATCATCGTGCTGCGAACTCCCATGCCCTGCCCTCCCATGCCAGATCATCGAGGGAGCAGTTTAGATCGATTCAAGCGTCGGCTTTGTGCGCACTGCAGCATTTTCCCGGGGCAGCTCCAGGGTTGCACGCAGCCCGCCACCTTCCCGATTGGCCAGGGTCAACCGCCCACCCAGTACGCGGGCCAGCTGGTCGGCGATGGCCAAGCCCAAGCCGGTACCGCCGCTGATGCGGCCACGCGAAGGCTCCAGCCGATGGAAGGGCTGCAGCACCGCCGCCAGCGACGCCTCGGGAATGCCTGGCCCGCGGTCCATCACATCAATGCTCACCTCGCCCTGCGCGCCTATGGTCAGACCCACGTCGGCGCTGCCGGCGTACGCCAGCGCGTTGTCGACCAGGTTCTGCACCACCCGCCGCAGCACCTGCGGGTGGGTCGGCAGCGCTGCCTGGGCACCGGCCACGCGCCGCACCGGTTTGCCCACCTCCTCGTAGTCGCCCACCACGCTGTCGAGAAACGCGGGCAGATCGAGCTGCACCGGGATGCCCATGCTGACGGTCGCGCTGCGCGCGTAATCGATGCCCTCGCGCACCAGCTGGCTGAGCTGGGTCACATCGCCCAGCAGGCGCTCCTGCGCAGGCGTCTCTTCCAGCGATTCAATGCGCAGCCGCAGTCGCGTGATCGGCGTCTGCAGGTCGTGCGAGATCGCCGCCAGGATCTGCATGCGCTCGCTGACGTGCGCGGCCACGCGCGATTGCAGCGCGTTCAGCGCGCGTGCCGCGGCCTCCACTTCCTGCGGTCCCTGTTCGCTGATCGCTTCGCCCTGCCCGGCCACGTCCAGTCGGTCGGCGGCGTCGGCCAGCCGTACCAGCGGGCGTGTGGCCAGGCGCACCGCCAGCCACACGCAGCCCAGCAACAGCAGCACCTGCGCGGCGAGCACCCAGGGCAGCCAGCGCGCGATCGGCAGCCGCGAAGGCGTGACCTCAATGGTCAACGGCTGGCCATCGGCCAGGGTCAGCTCTACTTCGTAGCGCTCGGGCGACGCCGAGACCGCGCGCGGGCGCAATGCATAGCGGTGTGCCAGCGAATCATCGATCAACCCGGTCACCTGGCGTGCGCGGTCACTGGCCAGCGCGCTGCCCGGCTGTGCGGGGCGCAGCAGGTAGCGGTAGGTGCGCCGTTCCAGCTGTGGCAGCCACGCGGCGCGTTCGGCTGGTGACAGATGCTCGAGCAGCGCCACGCTGAGCGGCACGTCGTCCTCCATGTTGCTCAACATCATCGCGCGCGTGGCAGTGGCGCGCTCATGGAACAGCAGCGCGAACGACAGGCCATGGGCAAGCAGCATGCCGGCCGCCAGAATCAGCAGCAGCCGCGTACCCAGCGTGCGCGGCAACCAGGAGAACCTGCGGGGTTGCACGGCCGCGTTCATGCGTCCTCGTCGAGCAGTACGACCGGCTGGCTGAACACATAGCCTTCGCTGCGCACGGTCTTGATGAAGGTCTGTTCGCGCGCGCCATCGCCCAGGCGCTGGCGCAGGCGGCTGACCAGCAGGTCGATGGAGCGGTCGAACAGTTCGGCGTCGCGCCCCTGGGTCAGGTTGAGCAGCTGGTCGCGGCTGAGCACACGCTGCGGATGGTCAATGAACACCCGCAACAGGCGGAACTCGCCGCCACTGAGCGGATAGACCGTGCCGGCCTCATCCAGCAGGTGCCGCGCACTGGTATCCAGCCGCCAGCTGCCAAAGCGGATCAACCGTGCGGCCTCGCTCACCTGCAGGTTCGGCGGCAGCATGCGCGCGCGGCGGATCACCGCGTTGATGCGCGCCAGCAGCTCGCGCGAGGAGAACGGCTTGACCACGTAATCGTCGGCGCCCATTTCCAGCCCGATGATGCGATCGGTTTCATCATCGCGCGCGGTCAGCATCACCACCGGCACCGCACGGTGCTTGCCGGCGCGCAGGTTCCGGCACAGCGACAGCCCGTCTTCGCCCGGCATCATCACGTCCAGCACGATCAGGTCCACGTCGCTGGTCTCCAGCGTGGCGCGCATCTCGCGCCCGTCGGCCGCCTGGCTCACGCGCAGGCCATTGCGGCGCAGATAGTCGCCGACCAGCTGGCGGATGTCGGCGTCGTCATCGACAACCAGGATGTGGTCGGTGTGGGTGCTCATGCCTGCTCCGCGTGGTGGCCATCGGTGACCCGCAGCGGGTCCTTGGCCGCATGGTATCGCCGCCACCGCGCCGCTGCGGCAAGGCGGGGGCATCCATTTGTATGACTGTGTATCAATCGCCGCCGTGGTGCGGAAAGGCGACAAATCGCCGGGTTCGCCGACACCTGCCGGATACGGGGCGGGCGTTGAATGGCCTCCAGCGCCGGCGCGCCGTTGCCGGCCGCCGGCCTACATGACCGGTTCCAGCCTGACCATCGATGGCGGCTGGGCCATCTGAACATCAACGGAGAGCACCATGCACACGACTTCTTTCCCGCTGTCCCGTTCGCCCCGATCATTCAGCGCCTCCCTGCTGGCCATGGCGATGGCCTTGGCGGCCTCTGCATCCGCCCTCGCATCGACTGCCTTGCCTGTCCCTGCGCCGACAGTGGCGGCCGCACACGCGCCGCCCCCGCTGGAGGCGAACAAGCATGTCGTCGCTGGCGACCTGGACGTGGCCTACGCCGAGCTGGGACCGGCCGACGGCGAGGTGGTCGTGCTGCTGCACGGCTGGCCTTATGACATCAATGCCTATGCCGAGGTCGCGCCGCAGCTGGCGGCCAAGGGCTACCGGGTGATCGTGCCGCACCTGCGTGGCTACGGCAGCACCCGCTTCCTGTCGGCGCAGACGCCGCGCAATGGCGAACCGGCCGCGCTGGCCTCCGATGTACTGAACCTGCTTGATGCCCTGCACATCCCGCGCGCCAACCTGGCCGGCTTCGACTGGGGCGCACGCTCGGCCGACATCGTTGCCGCGCTGTGGCCGGAGCGGGTCAAGTCGCTGGTTTCGGTCAGCGGCTATCTCATCGGCAGCCAGGCAGCCGGCAGGACGCCGTTGCCGCCGCAGGCCGAGCTGCAGTGGTGGTACCAGTTCTACTTCGCCACCGATCGAGGCCAGGCCGGCTACGCAACCTACACGCACGACTTCGCCCGCCAGATCTGGCAGCTGGCCTCGCCGCAGTGGCGCTTCGACGACTCAACGTTCGCGCGCAGCGCCGCCGCGCTCGACAACCCCGACCACGTGGCCATCGTGGTGCACAACTACCGCTGGCGCCTGGGCCTGGCCGACGGCGAGCCGAAGTACGCCGCGCTGGAGCAGCGCCTGGCGCAGGCACCGACCATCCGCGTGCCGACCATCACCCTGGAAGGGGATGCCAACGGCGCACCACACCCCAAGGCCGAGGCCTACGCCGCCAAGTTCACCGGTCCCTATGAGCATCGCCTGCTGCGGGGTGGCGTGGGCCACAACCCGCCGCAGGAAGCACCGCAGGCGTTCGTCCAGGCGGTGATCGACGCCGCTGCGCTCTGATCCATCCCCCTTCATCCACACCGAGGCAATCCCCATGAACGCAATCGACAAGGTGCTTTACACCGGCAAGACCCACACCGTCGGCGGCCGCGCCGGGCGCGCGTACAGCGACGACGGCCAACTGGACATCGGCCTGTCCCCGCCGGGAAGCGGGAAGCCGGGCAGCAACCCCGAGCAGCTGTTCGCGGCGGGCTGGTCGGCCTGCTTCCAGGGCGCGATGGCCAAGGCCGCGCGCAGCTTGGACCTGACCCTGCCCGCCGACACCGCCATCGATGCCGAAGTCGACCTCGGCATGGTGGGCGAGGACTACCAGCTGCAGGCACGGCTGCGGGTGAGCGTGCCCGGCATGGACCGTGCGCAGGCAACGGCACTGGTGGAAGCAGCGCACCGCACCTGCCCGTACTCCAAGGCCACGCGCGGCAACATCGACGTACAGCTCTCGGTCGCCTGAGGAGAAAGACCATGCGCATGCTTCGCCCGATCATCACCCTGCTGGCCGCGTGTATCTCCGCCAGCGCCTGTACGCCGGGCGCAGCGGCCGACCCGGTTCCGCCCAGCCCCAACATGCCGGCGCCGCAGGCGCCGGAGTTCACCGGCATCGAGCACTGGCTCAACGGCCCGGCGCAATCGCTGCAGCAGCTGCGCGGCAAGGTCGTGCTGGTGGAATTCTGGACCTACTCCTGCATCAACTGCCTCAACGTGATGCCACACGTGAAGCGTTGGCATGACGCCTACGCTGGCCAGGGGTTGACCGTGATCGGCGTGCACACCCCCGAGTTCGGCTATGAAAAGCTGCCGCGCAACGTGGAAGCGGCAGTGAAACGCCTCGGTGTCACCTGGCCGGTAGCGCAGGACAACGCTTACCAGACCTGGCGCGCGTACGGAAACCAGTACTGGCCGGCGCTGTACCTGATCGACCAGCAGGGCCGCATCGTCTACCGGCATTTCGGCGAAGGCGATTACGCGGCCACCGAAGCGCATATCCGCAAACTACTCGCCGCAACGGAGCATTCCCCATGACATCCACCTGGTTGATCACCGGCAGCTCACGGGGCCTTGGCCGCGCCCTGGCCGAAGCGGTGCTGGCGGCAGGCCATCGGCTGGTCGCCACCGCGCGCAACCCTGATTCGTTGCATGACCTGATCGAGCGCGACCGTTGGCGTGCGCTGACTGAATCAACTGACTTCGCCGTTGATTGAGCTCCTGGATTCGGACAACGCATGGGCGGCCCCGGGACCGCAGTCCGGATGAACGTGTACCGTGGCGGTCATACAGGGCCTGACCGCTCCTTTCCGCAGAGGGTTTCGCATGGAATTTCTGGTCAACATCGATGTGGACAATCTCGATGCGGGGCTGGCGTTCTATACGCGCGCCTTCGACCTGCATGTGGGGCGGCGCTTCGGAAGCGACGGCGTGGAACTGCTGGGTGGACCGGCACCGATCTACCTGCTGGCCAAGGCTTCAGGCAGCTCGGCCACACCACAGGTGCGCGACCGCCGCGATTACCGCCGGCATTGGACGCCGCTGCACCTGGACTGGGTGGTGGATGACCTGGATGCCGCCCTGGCCCGCGCGGTAGCCGCTGGCGCGCGCGTGGAACAGCCGCCGGCCACCCACGCCTGGGGCCGGATCGCCCTGCTCGCCGATCCGTTCGGCCATGGCTTCTGCCTGCTGCAGTTTCTCGGCCGTGGCTACGACGAGATCAGCGAACCCGTCCAGGGGCCGCGCAGCATGTCCACGAACGCGCGCAATGCCGAGGACATCTGACGCTGGCGTGGGTAATACAGCACCCAGCCGGCGAACGGTTCGCTCCAGTCTTGCAGCACCGCCACCAGCCGGCCGTCGTCAAGGTACGGGCGCGCGGCATCCTCAAGCACGTAGGCCAGGCCCAGTCCATCCAGCACCGCCTGCAGGATCGTGTGCTGATCCCCGAGCGTGAGCCGGCCCGGCACTTCGATGTCCAGCGTCTGCCCATCACGCTCGAACTGCCACTTGTACAGATGGCCGCTGGCGAAGCGAAAACGCACGCACTCATGCTCGACCAGTTCACGCGGGTGCAGTGGCACCACCCGCCCCTGCAGGTAAGCCGGCGACGCCACGATCAGCCCGCGCAGCGGCGGCCCCAGCGGCACCGCCACCATGTCTTCCGGCACGAACTCATGCAACCGCACGCCGGCGTCGTAGCCCTCGGCCACGATATCCACCAAGCCATCATCCTGCGCCACCTCCAACCGCACATCCGGGTGCACGCGCAGGAAATGGGCCAGGCGAGGTCCCAGCTGGGTGTGTACCGCCGCGCGGGTGGCATTGATCCGCAACAGCCCGGCCGGCGCCGCACGGAAGTGGTTCATTTCTTCCAGCGCGTCATGCACCTGGCCCAGTGCCGGCTGCAGGCGATCGAGCAGCCGCTGTCCGGCCTCGGTCAGCGCCACGCTGCGGGTGGTACGGTGGAACAGGCCTACCCCCAACCGCTCCTCCAGCGCGCGGATCGCATAGCTCACCGCCGAGGTCGACAGCGCCAGTTCCGCCCCCGCGCGGCGGAAGCTTCGGTGACGGGCCACCGCCGCGAACGCGGCCAGGTGGGTCAGGTTGTCAGTGGCCACGATTGTGCAGTCTGCCTTGATGAAGCATGCCGATATCCTGACTGTATACCCATGGAAACCGGGCGTATTGTAAAGCGCCTTTCCATAAAACCCAGGATATCCCCATGTCCCTTGCCCATGGCTACGCCGTGCATGACCAGACCGCGCCGCTGGTGCCGTTCTCCTTCGAACGCCGCGCCGTCGGTGCCGACGATGTCCGCATCCAGATCCTCTACAACGGCATCTGCCACTCCGACCTGCACCAGGCCCGCGACGACTGGGGCGGCGCCCGGTTCCCGATGGTCCCGGGCCACGAAATCATCGGCCGGGTCACCGACGTCGGCGCCAACGTCACCCGCTTCAAGGTCGGCGACTTCGCCGGCGTCGGCTGCATGGTCGACTCCTGCCGCCATTGCGACGCCTGCGACCACGACCTGGAGCAGTACTGCGAAAAGGGTCCGACCTACACCTACAACAGCCAAGAGCGCGGCAGCGACCAGCTCACCTACGGCGGCTACTCCGACCATATCGTGGTCGAGCAGCGCTTCGTGGTGAAGGTGTCCGACACGCTCGACCTGAAGGCCGCCGCCCCGCTGCTCTGCGCCGGCATCACCACCTACTCCCCCCTGCGCCACTGGAAAGTCGGCCCCGGCCAGAAGGTCGGCGTGATCGGCCTGGGTGGCCTCGGCCACATGGGCGTGAAGTTCGCCAAGGCGATGGGCGCCACCGTGGTAATGATCACCACCACCCCGGAAAAGGGTGCCGATGCCAAGCGCCTGGGCGCCGATGAGGTGCTGGTCTCGCGCGATCCGGCGCAGATGAAGGCCCACGCCAACAGCTTCGACTTCCTGCTCAACACCATCCCGGTCAGCCACGACACCAACCCGTACATGCAGCTGCTCAAGCGTGACGCCACCATGTGCCTGGTGGGCGTGATCACCGAACTGGACCCGCCGCTGATGGGTTCCAGCGTGATCTTCGGTCGCAAGCACGTGACCGGCTCGGCGATTGGCGGCATGGCCGAAACCCAGGAAATGATGGATTTCTGTGCCGAACACAACATCGTCAGCGACGTGGAAGTGATCGACATCAAGACCGTCAACGAAGCCTGGGCGCGCATGGCGAAAAACGATGTGCGGTATCGGTTCGTGATCGACATGGCAACGTTGGCGGCATAACCGCGTTTGCCAACCGCATCGCGCAATGCATGAGGGGGCGGCCGGCGGGCAGCCCCCGTAGCGACTGTCAAAAACATGGATGTTTTTGACAAGCCTCCATGGACGGATTCACGGCGTGTCGCGTAGGGGGCTGACCGCCGGCCGCCCAGCACGCAGCAACAGAAACGCTGCTCTCAGCGACCAACCAAGAAGAATCAGTAAGCGAACTGCTTGAACACCGGGTCCACGCTCTGGTTCCACTCACCGTGGTACAGCGCCAGCTTGCGCTCCGCAGGCGTGATGCCCGACGCCACGATCTCCTGCAGCACATCCAGGAAGTGGCTTTCATCCTGCCCGTCCGCATTGCGCGCCGCGCGCCGCTTCAGGCCCGCGATCGCGATCTTCAACGCCTCGGCCGCCAGGTCGCGCACCGTGCCACCGCGGAACGGCAGGTTCAGCGCATGCTTCGGTACGCCATCGCGCAGCGCATGGCGCTCTACCAGAGTGAAATCACGCACTAGGTCCCACGCCGCATCCAGCGCGGCATCGTCGTACAGCAACCCCACCCAGAACGCCGGCAGCGCGCACAGCCGCGCCCACGGGCCGCCATCCGCGCCGCGCATTTCCAGATACTTCTTCAGACGCACTTCGGGGAACGCCGTGGTCATGTGATCGGACCAGTCGCGCAGCGTCGGCAGCTGGCCAGGCAGCACCGGCAACTTGCCCACCATGAAATCGCGGAAGCTCTGCCCACTGGCATCGTGGTAGACGCCATCGCGGTAGGAGAAGTACATCGGCACATCGAGCAGGTAATCCACGTAACGCTCGTAACCGAAGCCATCCTCGAACACGAAGTCGAGCATGCCGGTGCGGTCCGCATCCGTGTCCGTCCAGATGTGCGAACGGTAGCTCAGGTAACCGTTCGGCTTGCCCTCGGTGAACGGCGAATCGGCGAACAGCGCCGTGGCGACCGGCTGCAGCGCCAGCGACACCCGGAACTTCTTCACCATGTCCGCTTCGGTGGCGTAATCCAGGTTCACCTGCACCGTGCAGGTGCGCGTCATCATGTCCAGCCCCAGCGAACCGACCTTGGGCATGTAATCGCGCATGATGCGGTAGCGGCCCTTGGGCATCCACGGCATCTCCCCGCGCGTCCACTTCGGCTGGAAGCCCATGCCCAGGAAGCCCAGCTCCAGCTCCGCCGCCACCTGCGCCACCTCGTTGAGATGCGTGCCCGTTTCCACACAGGTCTGGTGGATGCTTTCCAGCGCCGCGCCCGACAGCTCCAGCTGCCCGGCTGGCTCCAGCGTGACCGACGCGTTGTCGCGCAGCAGCGCGATGGTGCGGCCGTTCTCCTGCACCGGCGCCCAGCCGAAACGGGTCAGCCCGGTGAGCAGCGCCTCGATACCCCGGTCACCCTCGAAGGTGGGCGGGCGCAGGTCGTCCAGCCGGAAGCCGAACTTCTCGTGTTCGGTGCCGATGCGCCACTGCGCCTTGGGCTTTTCGCCGGAGGCCAACGTGGCGACCAGTTCATTACGGTCGGTAATCGGCGTCTCGGCGACGTGGCTGGGGCTCGACAAGGGGAGGCTCGCAGGAATTCTGGACTGGACGGGGATGTGGGGCTGATCGCCCTGCATCGCAAGGGCGCAGTATAGGGTGGCCGTTCCAGCCGTCATGCCACCGTGACGGTTTTCAGCATCCTACTGGGTGGGACTTGACCGCCCGCCATGCCCGCCGCGCCTGGCGTGCGCGCCCCCCGGCCCGGTGACCGCCAGCGGCATGGCACGGCGGCTTGGCCGATACTGCACGGTAATGGACATGCCCGTTACCCTCGATCCGCTGCTGGCCGAGATGGCCAGCCTTGCCGACTGCCAGCGCGCGGGCGGCTATGCGTGCGTTACCGCGCGCCGCGAACACGGCGCCCAGTCGGTGGACATTCCGCAACCGCAGTTCGCCATCCTGCTGCAGGGTCGCAAGCAGGTGCGCACCGCGCACCAGACCCTGCAGCTGGTGCCCGGCGATCTGTTCCTGATCACCCAACGCTGCCGGATCGACGTGGTCAACACGCCCGATCCGCAGACCGGGCTGTACCTCAGCGCGATCGTGCCGCTGTGCGCCGAAGCGTTGTCCGCCGCGCGCGTGCTGTGGAACGAGCCCTTGCCCGAGGCCGGCGATGTACTGGCGAAGCTGTCACTGCACGACCATGCCGACACCCTGCGCCAGTGGCGGCACGCGCTTGAGCACGCCCGGTACACCGAAGCACGGCTGGCACTGGCAGCACTGGTGCTGGCGTTCTGCCGGCTGGGCCATGGCAGCCTGCTGGTGGCGCCCGAACCCAGCCTGGGCGAACGGATCCGCGACCTGATTGCGGCCCAGCCCGAACGCGACTGGCAATCGCGCGATTTCGAAGACCAGCTCGGCCTCAGCGGCGCCACCCTGCGCCGCCGCCTGGCCAGCGAGCAGTCCAGCGTGCGCGAGCTGATCGCCGATGCGCGCCTGGCCCACGCCATGAACCTGCTCTACACCACCCAACTGCCGCTCAAGACCATTGCCGCGCGGGTCGGCTACCGCTCGACGGGCAGTTTCAGCAAGCGCTTCGCCGCGCGCTACGGGCTGGAACCGACAGCGATCGGCAACAGCTGAGCGCACCGCGAGCGTTTCGCCGCGCATTCTGAGCGGAACGCCGCGCCCGCCCCGCGCACCATGCAGGTACCGCGGCGCTGCCGCCTTGTATGGAAACGATCATGTCCCTCCCCCGTGTGCGTGTCCTGGCCGCCGCCCTGCTGCTGGCCACGGTTGCCGTACCTGCGTTCGCCACCACCACCCACCACCCGCTGGAACAGGTAGCCGGCGTTTACCACCAGCAGATCGGCGAACTGGACGTCACCGCCCTGTTCGACGGCACCGTGGCGCTGGGTCGCTCGGAACTGGTCGGCATCGCACCGGGCGCGGTCACCCGCCTGCTCGACCACCGCTACGTGCCCGAAGACGCCAAGGGCCTGCAGACCGCAGTCAATGCCTACCTGATCCAGCGCGGCAACCACCTCACCCTGGTCGACACCGGCACCGCCGGCTGCTTCGGTCCGGGGCTGGGCCAGGTGCTGGGTAACCTGCGCAAGGCCGGCTACGACCCGGCCGACGTGGATGATGTCCTGCTCACCCACGCCCACCCGGACCACCTGTGCGGCCTGCTCGATGCACAGGACAAGGTCGCGTATCCCAACGCCACCGTGTGGCTGTCCGACGCCGATGCGGCCTATTGGCTGGAGCCGGCCAGCGAGGCCGGCGCGCCGCAGGGCGTGCGTTTTGCTTTCGCCTTTGCCCGCAAGGCCGTGGCACCGTACGTGGCCAGCGGCAAGCTGAAGCGCTTCAGCCCGGCCCAGGCGCTGCCGAACGGCGTCACCGCGCTGGACAGCCACGGGCATACCCCGGGCCATGTGTCCTGGAAGATCGAGGGCGGTGATGGGCAGGCGGTCCTGGTGTGGGGCGACATCGTGCACTTCCACGCCGTGCAGTTCGCCCAGCCACAGGCCGCCTATGAGGCCGACAGCGACCGCACCGCAGCCATTGCCAGCCGCCGCGCGATGATGGCGCAGGCCGCCGATGGGGGGTGGTGGGTCGCCGGTGCCCACCTGCCGTTCCCGGGGTTGGGCCATGTCCGCCGGGAAGGCGACGCGTTCGCGTGGGTCCCGGGCGAATTCGCGCCGTTATCGGCGCGGTGAATGTGTACCGACCAACGGTCGGTACCTACCGGTCACCCTACCCTCGGTCGGGTGACGGGTTACGCCGCGTCGGGCGCCGGCGTGTTGAGGCCCAGCCAGCCGCCGATGATCCCACGCGCCTCCTCCACGCCCTGGCGGGCCGGGCCGGAGAAGGTCTGCACGCTGACGGTGTCGCCAAAGGCGGACTGCAGTTCCTTGCGCACCTTCTGCAGGGCAATGCCCTGCTGCCCACGGCCGAGCTTGTCGGCCTTGGTCAGCAGCGCGTGCGCCGGCAGCCCGCGCCGGACCGCATAAGCCAGCATCTGCCGGTCGTAGTCCTTGAGCGGGTGGCGGATGTCCATCACCACCACCAGCCCGCGCAGGGCCTCGCGGGTGCGGAAGTACTGGTCGATGAAGGCCTGCCAGTGCGCCTGCAGGTCCAGCGGCACCTTGGCGTAGCCGTAACCGGGCAGATCGACCAGCTTGGCGTCCGGGGTGACTTCGAAGAACACCAGCTGCTGGGTGCGGCCGGGGGTCTTGGAGACCCGGGCCAGGCTGTTCTGGCGGGTCAGGGCGTTGAGGGCACTGGATTTGCCGGCGTTGGAGCGGCCGGCAAAGGCCACTTCGGCCCCCACGTCATCCGGCAATTGCCGGGTATTGTGGGCCGAGAGCAGGTAATGGGCGCGTTCGAGGAGCAATGACATGGGCATAGGATCGCATGTCCGGGCTCGCCGCGTGCTGCCGGTCACGGGTTTTGCCGCACTGCCGCGTTGACCCCGGCGTGAAACGGCATGGATAATCGGGCAATCCCCGCGTGTGCAGCCTGCACACGCCAGGCCGGTCCACACGGAGCTTCCGCATGCGCCATGCTCGCGTTCTTGCCGTTTCCGCTGTTGCTGTATCGTTGCTCGCCGCCGTTGCGTACGCCCAGACCGCAGTGACCCCGCTGCCGGACAACACGCCGGTGAGGACGGCGTCGCTCGAAGTCGATTTCAGCAAGACCACCTGGGGCGATGCCAAGGCGGGCCAGACCAAGGCTGCCGCGTGTGCGGCGTGCCATTCGGCCGATGGCAACTCGACCGTGGAGATGTACCCCAGCATCGCCGGCCAGAGCGAGCGCTACGCTGCGCAGCAGATGGCCCTGATCGCCAATGGCCAGCGTACTTCCGGGGCGGCGGCGGCGATGGTGCCGTTCGTACAGGACCTCACCCCGCAGGACATGCGTGACATCGGTGCGTATTTCGCAACGCAGAAGGCCAGCGCAGGGCTTGCCGATGACAGCCTGGTGACCGAAGGTCCGCACAAGGACAAGAAGTTCTACGAAATCGGCCAGCAGCTCTACCGCGGCGGTGATGCCCAGCGTGGCATTCCGGCGTGCATGGCGTGCCATGGTCCCACCGGTGCCGGCAACCCGGGCCCGGCTTACCCGCACGTGGGCGGCCAGCACGCCTCGTATGTGGCGCGGCGGCTGCAGGAGTACCAGGCCGGGGTCACCCAGCAGACCGACAAGGCGCACTTCCAGATCATGGCCACTATCGCCAAGTCGCTGACCGAACAGGAAATCCAGGCACTGGGCAGCTACCTGCAGGGCCTGCACAACCGCGCCGACGACGTGGCCGCCGCCGCGCCGCGTTCGGCCCTGGGCGGCGCACGGCAATGACGGCGTGCCAGAACCGATGACAGATGCGCCCCGCCCAGGCGGCGGGTTATGTTCACTGCCACGCCGGCACTGGGCCGGCGTTGTTTTTTCCGATGGAGATGGATGTAGATGACGTTGCTGCCCCGCCTGATGCTGTTGCTGCTGGCCCTGAGCCCCCTGTCCCTGCTGGCCGCGCCCGCCCCCGCCGCACTGGTGGAAGGCAGGGATTACGACGTGATCGAAGCGCCCGGCCCCTTTGCGCCGCTGGCCGGCAAGATCGAAGTGGCGGAAGTGTTCGGCTATACCTGCCCGCACTGCGCCCACTTCGAGCCGCTGCTGCAGGCCTGGCAGAAGAAGCTGCCCAAGGACGTGCGCTTCACCCCTGTGCCGGCCGTGTTCGGCGGCTACTGGGATTCCTATGCCCGTGCCTACTACGCGGCAGAGCAGCTGGGCGTGGCCAAGCGCAGCCATGCAGCGATGTTCGACGCACTGCATGAAAAGGGTTCGCTGCCCCTGTCCAACGTATCCCCCAAGGAGCTGGCCGGCTTCTACAAGGACTACGGCGTGAACGAACAGCAGTTCACCACCGCATTGAAGAGTAACGAAGTGGAGGCCAAGCTGGCCGTGGCCAGATCCTTCGCCCAGCGGGTCAAGGTGCAGGGCACGCCGTCGCTGGTGATCAACGGCAAGTACCTGGTCAAGGGCACCTCGTTCGAGGAGATGCTGCGCAACGCCGATGCCCTGATCGCCCGCGAACGCGCCGCGAAGGCTCGCTGAACCGTCACGCACCCTGCACGCGGCGCCCCGGCGGCCGCGTGTCATCATTCCCCCCTGGCCGGCGCCCGATGCGCCGGCCCCAACATGCTCTGCTGGAGACGCTTCGATGAAGACCCGTTTCGCCCTCATGCTCATGGCCCTGCTGCCGATCCTGGCCGCCTGCAAGGCCCAGGATGGCACCGCCAACACCGCCGCCCCGACCGAGCCGGCTGCGCCGACCAACACCCCGGCGGCTGAAACCGCCCCGGCCCCGACCGAGGTTGCGCCGGCCGCCAGCGGCGAAACCGCCGCCGCCGAAACTGCTGCTGCCGAAGCCACCACCCCGGCACCGGCACCGGCCTCCTCGCAGCCGGTGGGCCCGGCCCCGGTGGAAGGCACCGATTACGTGGTCATCGCCAATGGCAAGCCGTTCCAGCCGGCCACCGGAAAGATCGAAGTGGCAGAAGTGTTCGGCTTCGTCTGCCCGGCCTGTGCCGCGTTCCAGCCGCTGATCGGGCCTTGGAAAGCCGGCCTGCCGAGCGATGTGAACTTCGTGTACGTGCCGGCCATGTTCGGCGGTACCTGGGATGACTATGCCAAGGCGTTCTACGCCGCGCAGGCACTGGGACTGGAAGACAAGACCCACGAAGCGCTGTACAAGGCCATCCACGTCGACCAGGCCCTGAAGGGTGAGCGCGGCCGTGATTCGGTGCAGGATATCGCCGCCTTCTACGCCAAGCACGGCGCCGATGCCAAGCAGTTCGAGGCCACCATGTCGAGCTTCGCGGTGAGCGCCAAGACCAGCGCTGCCAAGCAGTTTGCGCAGCGCAGCCAGATCACCGGCACCCCGTCGGTGATCGTCAACGGCAAGTATCTGGTCAAGGGCAAGAGCTTCCCGGACATGCTGCGCATCGCCGATCACCTGATCGCCCGCGAACGTGCCGCCAAGGGCAACTGAGCATCCAAGAGCAAGCAACCGTCGTGACTTCCCCCAACACGCGGACCCTGCGCCTGCTGACGGCCAACATCCAGGCCGGCTCAAGCACCCGCCGCTACAGCGACTATGTGACCCGCAGCTGGTCGCATGCCCTGCCGGCGGGGCGCAAGCGGACCAGCCTGGACGCCATCGCCCAGCTGGCCCGCGGTCACGACATCGTCGGCCTGCAGGAGGCCGACCCCGGCAGCCTGCGCTCGGGCTTCACCAACCAGACCCACTATCTGGCCGAGCGCGCCGGCTTCAATTACTGGAGCCACCAACCCAACCGCCGCATGGGCGGGGTGGCTTCCAGTGCCAACGGCCTGTTGAGCCGGCTGGAACCGGTGGAAGTGCAGGACCACGCCCTGCCCGGCCGGATTGGCGGGCGCGGTGTGCTGCTGGCCAAGTTCGGAGACGGCAACGAGGGCCTGGCAGTGGCCGTGGCACACCTGTCACTGGGCACCAACTCGCGCATGTCACAGTTGGCCTTCATCGCGGATCTGTTGTCCGAGCATTCCAACGCTGTGCTGATGGGCGATTTCAACTGCCTTGCCGAACGTCCGGAAATGCAGGTGCTGTACCAGAAGACCAACCTGCAGCCGCCCGGCTGCGCGGTGCCCACCTTCCCAAGCTGGCGGCCGGACCGGGCCATCGACCACATCCTGCTCAGCAGCAGCCTGCAGCAACGCAGCGCCGAAGCGGTACCGGCGGCGTTCTCCGATCACCTGGCACTGGCCATGGAGATCGATGTGCCGAATCACGCCCTGCGCTGATCGCGTAAACGGGATGTCCACAGCGCGTATGCGCTAATGCGTGGGGTCTGCCGGCAACGGCACTGTGAGCCCTTCATCCATGAACATCGTGGAGACGCCTCCCAGCGAGGTGCGCACGCTTCGACCCGTCTTCCTGCTTGCCGCCACGATCGTGGCGGCATTCGCCATTCTGGTCACCGCGTTTCCCATTCCCTCCGGCGTTCTCTTGCTGGACGCGCAGACCTGGGCATCGCGCAATGTGGGCTGGTACTACCTGCTGGCGATGACCGTGTACCTGGTGTTCGTGGTCGGCGTGGCGCTGTCGGGCTACGGCCAGGTGAAGCTGGGCGCGGACCATGACGAACCGGAGTTCAGCTATCTCTCGTGGGCCGGCATGCTGTTCGCGGCCGGAATCAGCATCACCCTGTTCTTTTTCTGCGTGTCCGAACCACTCACCCATTATCTGCAGCCGCCACAAGGCGGGGTGGGCGGTGGCGAAGCCGGCGCGCGCCAGGCCATGCAGCTGCTGTTCCTGCACTGGGGCCTGCACGGCTGGGGCGTGTTCGCGCTGGCGGCGATGGCGCTGGCCTACTTTGCGTACCGCCACAACCTGCCGCTGGCGCTGCGTTCGGCCCTGTACCCGTTGATCGGAAAACGTATCAACGGCCCCATCGGTTACACCGTGGATGCACTGGGCATCGTCGCCACCGTGTTCGGCATCGGCGCGGACATGGGTTTCGGCGTGCTGCACCTCAATGCCGGCCTGAACGTACTGCTGCCTATCCCGCACGCCCCGTGGGTACAGGTGGCGCTGATCGCGCTGATGATGGGCGCGGCGATCATCGTGGCAGTCTCCGGCGTGGAGAAGGGCGTGCGCTGGATGTCGGACATCAACATGCTGCTGGCCATCGCACTGCTGCTGTTCATGCTGTTCGCCGGCCCCACCCAGTACCTGCTCAGCACCCTCATGCAGAACCTGGGCGACTACCTGGGCAATGTGGTGGGCAAGAGTTTCGACGTGTACGCCTACGGCGGCCGCGCCGACTGGCTGGGTAACTGGACCGTGTTCTACTGGGCCTGGTGGATCGGCTGGGCGCCGTTCGTAGGGCTGTTCATCGCGCGTATTTCGCGCGGCCGGACCATCCGCGAATTCGTGTTCGGCGTGCTGCTGATCCCGCTGGGCTTCACCCTCGCGTGGCTGTCGATCTTCGGCAACAGCGCGCTCGACCAGGTACTTCACCACGGCCAGGAGCACCTGGCGCAGATGGCGGTGGACAACCCGCCCACCGTGCTCTACGCACTGCTGGACAGCTACCCGTGGAGCCGCGCGGTGATCACCGTGACGGTCATCGTCAGCTTCATCTTCTTTGTCACCTCCGCCGATTCGGGCACCGTCGTGCTGTCCACCCTGTCTTCGCATGGCGGTGCGCCCGAGGAAGATGGGCCACGTTGGCTGCGGGTGTTCTGGGGGGTGATGACCGCGCTGGTGACCGCGGGGCTGCTGCTGGCCGGCAGCATGGATGCGCTCAAATCGGCGGTGGTGCTCGCGTCGCTGCCGTTCTCGGTGGTGCTGCTGCTGATGCTGTGGGGCTTGACCCGGGCACTGGGCGAGGAATCGCAGCGTAAAAAGGCCTCGCAATACTCGCCGATCCCGCTGATCGGCCAATCGCGCCACCAGCGTGGCTGGCGCCAGCGCATCACCCAGGCCGTGCATTTCCCGGCGCGCGACGAGGTGTACCGCTTCATGGACACCGACGTGCGCCCGGCCATCGAAGCGGTGGCCACCCAGCTGCGCGAGCAGGGCCTGGACGTGACCACCCGGTTCGAATCCGGACAGATGGAACTGGAAGTCAACCACGGCGAACAGCAGGTGTTCCGCTACCAGGTGGTGATGCGCGGTTACCTTACCCCCTCGTTCGCTGCACAGCGTTTCCGCAACCAGCGCTACTACCGCGCCGAAGTGCACCTCTATGAAGGTGGACAGGATTACGAACTGGTCGGCTACAGCCGCCAGCAGATCATCAACGACATCATCGACCAGTACGAGCGCCACCTGCAGTTCCTGCATCTGACCCGTTGAACCCGCTGGTCTCCCGACGCACACAGGAGTCATCGACATGCCCACCTTCCCCGACCAGCTGCTCTACATCGGCGGCCGCTACGTCGCCTCGCAGGGCAACCGCACCTTCGAGGTGGTCAACCCGGCCAACGGCGAGGTGCTTGCCAACGTGCACAGCGCCAACAGCGACGACCTGGATGCAGCGGTGGAAAGCGCCCATGCGGGCCAGAGAATCTGGGCCGCGCTCACCACGGTCGAGCGTTCGCGCATCCTGCTGCGCGCGGTGGCGTTGCTGCGCGAGCGCAACGACGGCCTGGCCGAACTGGAAAGCCTCAACACCGGTAAACCGCTTGGCGAAACCCGCAGCGTGGACATCGTCACCGGCGCGGACGTGCTGGAGTACTACGCCGGTGTGATGCACGGGCTGGAAGGCAGCCAGGTACCACTGCGCGAAGGCAGCTTCTTCTACACGCGGCAGGAACCGCTGGGCGTGGTCGGTGCGATCGGCGCCTGGAACTACCCGATCCAGATCGCCCTGTGGAAGGCCGCTCCTGCGCTCGCCGCCGGCAATGCGATGATCTTCAAGCCCAGCGAAGTGACCCCGCTGAGCGCGCTGAAGCTGGCCGAAATCTTCACCGAAGCCGGCCTGCCCGATGGCGTGTTCAACGTGCTGCCGGGCGATGGCGCCGGCGTCGGCACCGCACTGACCGAACACCCCGGCATCGAGAAGATCTCCTTCACCGGCGGCACCGCCACCGGGCGCAAGGTGATGGCCAGCGCATCCAGTTCCACGCTCAAGGAGGTGACCATGGAGCTGGGCGGCAAGTCGCCGCTGATCATCTGCACCGATGCGGATATCGACCTGGCCGCCGATGTGGCGATGATGGCCAACTTCTACAGCGCCGGTCAGGTCTGCACCAACGGCACCCGCGTTTTCGTACCGCACGCCCTGCAGGCGGATGTCGAACAGGCGCTGCGCGAACGCGTGGCCCGTATCCGCATCGGCGACCCGCTTGCCGAAGACACCAACTTCGGCCCGCTGGTCAGCGCCGCGCACATGCGCCGGGTGCTGGCGCACATCGAGAGCGGCAAGACAGAGGGCGCGCGCCTGGTATGCGGTGGGCAGCGCCTCACCGACGGCGCGCTGGGCAAGGGCTGCTATGTGGCCCCGACCATCTTCAGCGACTGCCGCGACGACATGGCCATCGTGCGCGAAGAGATCTTCGGGCCGGTGCTCAGCCTGTTGACCTATGAGGATGAAGACGAGGCGATCCGCCGCGCCAATGCCACCGAGTACGGCCTTGCGGCCGGCGTGGTGACGCGGGACCTCAGCCGCGCACACCGGTTGATCCACCGCCTGGAAGCAGGCATCTGCTGGGTCAACTGCTGGGGCGAATCGCCGGCCACGATGCCGGTGGGCGGCTACAAGCAGTCCGGCGTGGGCCGCGAGAACGGCCTGGCCACGCTGCGAGCCTACACCCGCACCAAATCCGTCCAGATCGAACTGGACCGCTACGCATCGGTGTTCTGAATATGAAGCGCGAATACGATTACATCATCATCGGCGCCGGTTCGGCCGGCAACACGCTGGCTACGCGCCTCACCGAAGACGCCGGCGTGAGCGTGCTGCTGCTGGAAGCCGGCGGCCCCGACTACCGCCTGGATTTCCGCACGCAGATGCCGGCCGCGCTGGCCTACCCGCTGCAGGGCCGGCGCTACAACTGGGCCTACGAAACCGAGCCCGAACCGCACATGGACAACCGGCGCATGGAATGCGGGCGCGGCAAGGGCCTGGGCGGCTCCTCGCTGATCAACGGCATGTGCTACATCCGTGGCAATGCGCTGGATTTCGACCAGTGGGCCACCTTCGATGGGCTGGAGGACTGGAGTTACCTGGACGTGCTGCCCTACTTCCGCAAGGCTGAAACCCGCGACATCGGGCCCAACGATTACCACGGCGGCGATGGCCCGGTCAGCGTGGCGACCCCGAAGAACGACAACAACGTGCTGTTCCACGCCATGGTCGAGGCCGGCGTGCAGGCCGGCTACCCGCGCACCGACGACCTCAACGGCTACCAGCAGGAGGGCTTCGGTCCGATGGACCGCACCGTCACTCCGCGCGGGCGCCGCTCCAGCACTGCGCGCGGCTACCTGGACATGGCCAAGGGCCGGCCCGGGCTGGAGATCGTGACCCACGCCACCACCGATCGCATCCTGTTCGACGGCAAGCGCGCGGTGGGCGTGCGCTACCTGGCCGGCAGCAGTGTCGACCCGATCGACGTACATGCGCGCCGCGAGGTGCTGCTGTGCGCTGGCGCGATTGCATCGCCACAGATCCTGCAGCGCTCCGGCGTGGGCGCGCCCGCATTGCTGGCGTCGCTGGGTGTGCCGCTGGTGCACGACCTGCCCGGCGTGGGCGAGAACCTGCAGGATCATCTCGAGGTCTACATCCAGTACGCCTGCACCAAGCCGGTGTCGCTGTACCCGGCGCTGCAGTGGTGGAACCAGCCGGCGATCGGGGCGGAGTGGTTGTTCGCCGGCACGGGCGTGGGTGCCAGCAACCAGTTCGAGGCCGGCGGCTTCATCCGCACCCGCGACGATTTCGCCTGGCCCAACATCCAGTATCACTTCCTGCCGGTGGCGATCAATTACAACGGCACCCATGCGGTGAAGGAACACGGTTTCCAGGCGCATGTGGGGTCGATGCGCACGCCCAGCCGGGGCCGCGTGCATGCGCGTTCGCTGGACCCGCACCAGCACCCGTCCATCCTGTTCAACTACCAGTCCACCGAGCAGGATTGGCAGGAGTTCCGCGATGCGATCCGGATCACCCGCGAGATCATCGCCCAGCCGGCACTGGACGAATACCGCGGCCGCGAGATCAGCCCCAGCGCGGACTGCCGCACCGATGCCGAGCTGGATGCCTTCGTGCGCGCCCGTGCCGAAACCGCCTACCACCCGTCCTGTTCGTGCGCGATGGGCACCGACGCGATGAGCGTGGTGGACGGCCAGGGCCGCGTGCATGGCATGCAGGGCCTGCGTGTGGTGGACGCCTCGATCATGCCGCGCATCATCACCGGCAATCTCAACGCAACCACGATCATGATGGCCGAGAAGATCGCCGACCGCATCCGGGGCCGCGAACCGTTGCCGCGCAGCACGGCCACGTACTACGTGGCCGGCGATGCGCCGGTGCGGCGCTGACGGGGGTTACCCCGCCGGTTGGGCCAGCACCGGTTCGCGCCGCTTGGCAGTGACCGTGCTGCCAATCGACGCCGCCACCGTGCAGCCGATCGCCGCCCACTGCAATGGGGTCAGGTGTTCGGCCAGCAGGCCCATCGCCAGCAGCGCGGCTACCGCCGGTTCCATGCTGATCAGGATGCCGAAGGTTTCCTTCGGCAGCCGCTTCAGCGCGGCCATTTCCAGTGACATGGGAATCGCGCTGGAGACCACCGCCACGCCCAACCCGAACAGCAGGATCTTCGGGTCCAGCAGCGCCATGCCGGCGTGCGCCACGCCCACCGGCACCACGACCAGCGCAGCCGCACACAGGCCCAGCGACACCGTGTGCCCGGCATGCAGGTGCCCGGCACGCTTGCCGAAGATGATGTACAGCGCCCAGCACACCGCCGCGCCCAGCGCATACAGCACGCCGCCCAGGTCCAGCGGTTCGCCATGGCCCAGCGGCAGCAGCAACAGCAGGCCGGCAGCCGCGCAGCCCACCCAGACAAAATCGATCGGCCGCCGTGAGGACCACATCGCCACCGCCAGCGGCCCGCAGAACTCGATGGCCACCGCGATGCCGAACGGAATCGTGCGCAGCGCCATGTAGAACAGCAGGTTCATCACGCCCAGGGTGATCCCGTAGCGGAAGATCGCGCCCGCATCGGCGCGCGTGGTGGTCCAGCGCCACGGCCGGAACACCGCCAGCAGTACCAGCGCGGAGAAGCCCACGCGCAGCGCGCTGGTGCCCTGCGCACCGATCACCGGGAACAGCTGTTTGGCGAACGAGGTGCCCACGGCAAGTGCGGTCACCGAGCCGAGGACGGCAAGGACGGGGAACAGCGTGGAGAGGCGCGACGAAGTCATCGCGTGAGGATACCCGCATGCCAGCGCAGCGACACGCCACGCGTGTCCCGCGCGGTGCCGGATGCTACGTGGGACACGCATGGCGTGTCGCTACGTGGCCCTCGGGCATGTCGTCTTCGCCTGCAGGCGTGCCGTCACCCCTGAACTGCCGCCTCGATCTTCGCCACGTCGATCTTCTTCATGGTCATCATCGCCTCGAAGGCGCGTTTTGCCACCGCCGGGTCAGTGCTGTTGAACGCCTCGGTCAGCACCCGCGGCGTGATCTGCCAGGACAACCCCCACTTGTCCTTGCACCAGCCGCAGTCGCTCTCCTGGCCACCGTTGCCTACGATGGCATTCCACAGACGATCGGTCTCGGCCTGGTCGTCGGTGGCGATCTGGAACGAGAACGCTTCGCTGTGCTTGAACGCCGGCCCGCCGTTCAAGCCGATGCAGGGAATGCCGACTACGGTGAACTCCACGGTCAGCACATCGCCTTTCTTGCCGGACGGGAAGTCAGACGGCGCGCGATGCACGGCCTGCACCGAACTGTGCGGGAAGGTGGCGGCATAGAAGGCGGCGGCTTCCTCGGCGGCGCCGTCGTACCAGAGACAAAGCGTGTTCTTGGCGATCATCGGACATTCCTGGGAACGGGCCGCGGCCCGGGTGCGCCCACCGTAGGCCTGGCCACGTTAAGGACCGGTGGGTCACCCACCCGAAACCGATGGACATTGCGGATGGGACTGATTCGCATTACCATGATGCGATCCCGTTCGCGCCAGGGAGGCGCACGGCGATCAGTTGCCAAAGCCCGTGCCGCTGCACCGCACCCGCTCGTCGCGTACTGCCCCCACCGTCCGCAGCGCCCGGCATCCGAGGATCGCCGCCTGGTGCGCCGCCGCCCAGGAACCGCTGATGCCCCGTACCGCCGCTGTGCTGACCCGCCCCCTGCCCCACGGCCGCCTGCCGCAGGCGCTGCTGATTGCCCTGGCCACGTTTGCCGCTGCCCCGGCGTTCGCGCAGGATGCCAGCCCCGACGCCACTACCTTGGACAAGATCGTGGTAAAGGGTGAGCGCGCGGAAGGCTATTCGGTCCGCCGCACCTCCGCCGGCACCCGCTTTGATCTGGCCCCGCGCGAGATTCCGCAGTCGGTGAGCATCATCAGCCACCAGCGCATCGAGGACCAGAACCTCGACGACATCATCGACGTGCTGGCCAATACCACCGGCGTGAGCAGCACCCAGTCCGATACCGAGCGCACCGAGTTTTACTCGCGCGGCTTCTATATCGACAGCTACCAGTACGACAACCTGCCTACGCAGATGGTGCAGAACTGGAGCTACGGCGATTCCGGCCTGGACCTGGCCCTGTATGACCGCGTGGAAGTGGTGCGTGGTGCCACCGGCCTGCTGACCGGCGCGGGCAACCCGTCGGCGTCGGTCAACCTGATCCGCAAGCACGCCGACAGCGCCGAACTGACCGGCAGCGTGTCGGTCAACGTCGGCAGCTGGGGCCGCACCCGCAGCACCGTGGACGTAACCACGCCGCTGAATGCCAGTGGTTCGGTGCGTGCACGCGTGATCGGCAGCTACCTCGACACCGAATCGCAGATGGACCGCTACGACCAGCACAAGACGCTGGGCTATGCGGTGATCGACGCCGACCTGACCCCGGACACCCAGCTGAGCGTGGGCTACGACTACCAGCAGAAGCGCGCGAACGGCGCCACCTGGGGTGGCTTCCCGATGCTGTTCTCGGATGGCAGCCCGACCCCGTATGACGAGACCTTCAACTCGGCCGCCAAGTGGACCTACTGGGACACCACCAGCAAGCGCGCGTTCGCCACGCTGGAACACGGCTTTGCCAATGACTGGAAGGTTCGCATCGGCGCAACCCATGACGAAACCAAGGCCGACGACAAGCTGTTCTACCCGGCCTACAACGACTGGGTGAGCGGTGCCTCGCTGTTCGACCCGGTGACCGGTGCCGGCGTGTCCCCGTCGGCCGGCTTCTACAACACCGAGCGCAAGGTCGACGCCGTCGACGGTTACGTGGAAGGTCCGTTCCAGCTGTTCGACCAGGAACACAAGGTCATGGCCGGGCTGAGCTACAACAAGCGCGACTACGCCAACTACGGTGACTACCAGGTCGGTGGCCCCGGCCTGCCCTGGGATCCCTTCAGCAGCTACCTCGGCTGGAACGGTGACATTTCCGAACCGAACTGGGTGGGCACCCTGCCGCTGCAGAGCGAAGGCACCATTACCCAGAAGGCCGGCTACGCCGCTACCCGTCTGTCCTTGGCCGATCCGCTCAAGCTGATCCTCGGCGCGCGGTACACCGACTGGAAGAGCGAGGGCGAAGGCTCGGATCGTTCGCACAAGGAAACTACGCCTTATGCGGGCCTGGTCTACGACCTCAACGACACCTGGACCACCTACGCGGCGTACACCGAGATCTTCCAGCCGCAGACCGCGCGCGACCGCAACGCGACCTACCTCGATCCGGTCGACGGCAAGAGCTACGAAGTCGGCGTCAAGGCCGCCTGGTTCGACAACCGTCTGAACGCCTCTCTGGCCGTGTTCCGCATCGAACAGGACAACGTGGCCCAGGTCACCAATGAGCCGATTCCGTCGCGTCCGGGCGAGTTTGCCTACATCGGCGCACGCGGCACCGTCAGCCGTGGTTTCGAGCTGGAACTGAACGGTGAACTGGCCCCGGGCTGGAACGGTACCTTCGGCGCCTCGCGTTACGTGGCCAAGGACATCAACGGCGCGGACATCAACACCAACCTGCCGCAGACCACCATCAAGCTGTTCACCAGCTACACCCCGCAGTCGCTGAGCGACCTCACCGTGGGCGGTGGCGTGAACTGGCAGAACGGCATCTACTACCCGGTGCCCGCGTACGGCCGCATCGAGCAGGACAGCTACGCCCTGGTCAGCGCCTTCGTGCGTTACCGCCTGGCCCCGCAGTTCAGCGTGCAGGCCAACCTCAACAACCTGCTGGACAAGCAGTACTTCTCGCAGATCAACGGCTACGGTGCCTACGGCGACGGCCGCAACGGCTCGATCACCTTTACCTGGTCCTTCTGATCGTCACCCGACCGTGGGTCGGGTGGCGGATTGACCCCGGTAACACCCGACCGTGGGTTGGATGACGGATTGACCTCGGTAGCACCCGACCGTTGGTCGGGTGGCCGGTAACAAGCAGAAAGCCGGGCCAAGCCCGGCTTTCTGCGTTTCATCAGAACCGCAGGTCCGCGCGCAGGTACCAGTAACGCCCCTTCGGGATGTCATAGGTGGACGCGTCATACCCGTTCAACGAGCACGACAGGCAGATCGGCGGATCCTTGTCGAACGCGTTGTTCAGGCCGGCGCTGAGCTGCAGGCCCTTCATCCAGTCAAACTTGTAGCCCACCTGGAAGTCGTTGTAGGTGGTTGCCGCCAGTTCGTTGGTGCCTGCCGCCTGCTCGCTGCACACCGGGAACGCGGCGGCGTCGCCGCACTGCTCGGTGAGCTTGGAGATGTGGCGCACGGTCCACGACGCATTCCAGTTGGCCATGTTCCAGCTCAGCGACGCGTTGCTGGTCCATTCCGGAATCGAGCTGTCGGTGACTTCCACGCCCGGTTCCTGCGGCTGGCGCTGGCCCGCCGCGCCCACCGCCTCGTAACGACCGACGAAGGTGTTCTGCCAACCGATCTTGAACTGACCCACGTCGGTCTGCGGCAGCGTCCAGAACAGGTCCACGTCCCAGCCGTCGGTCTTGATCGAGCCCAGGTTGGTGAGGCGGTTGTTGAAGCCGCTGACCGCGCCGGTGGAGGCACGGGTGATACCGCCGCAGTACAGCGGGTCCAGCGTGTCCACGCATAGGTCGAGCTGGGTCTGGGCGTTGATGGCCTGGATGGCGCCTTCGATGTTGTGGCGGTAGAAGGTCACTTCCACGTCGAAGCGTTCGGACCACGAAGCGTTGTTGCCGAACCACGGGCTCCATACGAAGCCGGCGCTGAAGCTGCGCGAGGTTTCCGGATCCAGCTGGTCATTGCCGCCGGTGGTGACCGAGATCTGCGAGTTGGCCTGCTGGAAACCGGTTGGCACGCCCAACGCCGCACAGTTGGCCGCACTGCCACGCGGCGGCGTGCCACCCAGGCCCACCGAGCACGGATCGAACAGCTGCAGGTCCGCACGCGCCGCCGACCCGTACAGCTCACCGATGGACGGTGCGCGGAAGCCTTCGGCGTAGCTGGTACGCAGCACGAAGTCGTTGGTCACCTGCCAGCGCAGGCCGTACTTGGGCGTGAACTCGCCACCGAAGGTGGAGTAGTCCGAATAGCGCCCGGCCAGGCTCAGGTCCAGCTTCTCGCCGAGGGCGCTCTTGGCGAAGATCGGCACCGCCAGTTCCAGGTACACCTCGTTGACGTCGTACGAACCGGAGGTCGGCAGCGACGGCACGCCGTTGTAGTGGCCCCGCACCGTGATCGGATCGGGCTGGTATTCGCCTTCGTACTTGCGGTACTCGTAACCGGTGGCGAACGACAGTGGCCCGGCCGGCAGCGTGAGCAGATCACTGCTCAGGTTGGCGGTGAACAGGGTCAGCTCGTTCTGGCTGCGGTCGTGCACTACCGGCTGGATCCAGTCCAGCATCGGCCGGGTGATGGTGCCGGGGCCGCCGAAGATGTTCAGCGGCACGCAGCCCGGGGTAGCCGCGCAGATGGCCGGGTCACCCAACGCGATGTTGGCGTTGTAGATGTTGTAGCTGCCGTAGTTGGTCTGTTCGGCCTTGTTCTTGCTGTACATGCCGTTGATGTCCCACGACCAGCTGCGGTCGGCGGCCTGGAACAGGCCCACCAGCCCAGTGGCGAAGTAGGTGGTGTTCACTTCCTGCTCGAAGATGCGCGGCCCGCCTTCCACCGGGCGGCGGCCGATCACGATCAGATTATCTGAAGCATCAAGATCGAACCCAAAGGGGTTGTACGGATTGAGGCCAGAGATAATGATGTTGTCAGCAAGCGGATTTCCGGTCGCCCCGTCGGGGCCAAAGAACAACGGCTCCGGCGCAGCTTGATTTGTCGACTCACGGCGATTGGCCAGCGCCTTGATATACCACTGTACGTTGTCGGTGATGTCGAAGCGGAACTGGCCGAAGATGCCCTTGCGCTCGGACGGGGTCAGCAGCAGGTTGTATTCGGCGAAGTTGAAGCGGTCCGCCGTGGTGAAGCAGTGATAATCGTCAGTTCGATCACATCCACCAACTCCGTTGAAAGCCGGCGACGTCGCACCATTGTTGGGCGTGATGTTGTGTTCGATTCCAGTATTCGGATCTACAAAGCGGAACCGCCCGGTCGGAGTTGCTGAACTACCGAATGAGAGACCCGTCCCCGGGATCGGGTAACGCGACTGTTCGCGGGTGTTGGCATACACCGCGTCCTGCTTGGTCCAGCTGGCGCCCAGGAACAGGCTGTAGCGGTCGCCACTGGTGCCCCAAGCCAGGTCCACGCCCTTCTGGGTGCCATCGCCCTTGCTGTACTCACCATAGTTCACGGTGACCTGGCCGCCATCGAACTCGCGGCGGGTGATGATGTTGACCACACCGGCAATCGCGTCCGAGCCGTACAGCGACGAGGCGCCGTCTTCGAGCACTTCAATGCGCTCGACGATCGCCAGCGGAATGGTATTGAGGTCGGTGGCCGCGCCCACGCCCGAGGCGGAGGACTCATTGACCCAACGGATGCCATCCACCAGCACCAGCACGCGCTTGGCGCCCAGGTGGCGCAGGTCGACCTGGGCCGAACCGGCGCCCACGCCGCTGCCATCGGGCGGGAAGCCGAAGTTGCCCGACGAGTTGAACTTGGCGTTGAGCGCCGAACCGGAACCGGTCAGCTGCTGCAGCACCTCGCCGATGGAATTCAGGCCGGTGCGTTCGATCTCGCTGCGGGTGAGGGTCTGGATCGGCACCTGGCCTTCGACCTCGGCCCGCTTGATGCGGGTACCGGTGACTTCCACCCGGTCCAGTTCGGTGGTGGTGCGGGGAGCATCCTGCGCGGTGGCAAGGGTGGGGACGGACAGCAGGCACAGCGCTACGGCAGCCGCCAAGGGGCGGTAATGCAGGTTGTTCATTCGCTCTCTCTCCAAAGGAATGGCTTGCTGGGACCGCCTCGCCTCCCCCTTGAAGCGCGGCAGCGTCTCCTTTGTAAACAACCTGTAAAGATGAAGGCGTGATGAAATCGGCGCTTTCACGCCGAATTTACGAAAGAAGAGAGGAGTGATGCCTTTGAGCACCCAAGCGCCCGTGTTAGGGCGGGTCATCCAAACGGAGAAGCGGCACTTCGTATGGAACCCAGGAGACATAACGCCCCCCGGTAGGGTCGCGCCCCTGCCGACCGCACGGAAAAGCAATCCGCCCGGCGAAGGCATGACCTTGAACGCGAGGTCTCGATGACTACTTTTCGGACAGAGCGCCACAACGAAGACCCAAGGTAACGCGGCAATTCAGACGACCATGGCGCTTGGTGGTCCACACGAGTAACGAGCTTCGCCTCCTGCTAGCGAGAACCAATGAGCCTTGAGAGCGCCAGCCCTAGCTCCATCGAAACGTACGCCGCACCCAGCACGGCCAGATAGAGCCATCCTGACGCCACGCCCGGGCCACAGAGGGTCGAGGTCAAACACTTGGCGACTCGAATAAACACCACCGCATCCAAACCGAGAGTTGCCAAGGCCGCCACAACCGACAACGCGCTCAGATAGTCCTTTGAACCACCGCGAGTTGTGGCGGGTCCAGGCGCGCGACGAAGGACCTGACTCACTCGAATTGGAACAAGGCCGACAGACAGCAGCCCAATCCCTCCCAGGGTGTACAGCGCAAGATCCACGACAGACGCGCCCATAGCTTCTTCCTTGTGAGCCGAGTATGGCCTTAGGTACTTTACTGAGCGGCTCAAGTTCAAGGCGTTACGAATGCATCCACATCATTGCGAAGCAGCACTTCCCATGACGCAACCTTGCCGTTCGCGAGTGCCACGAAACCAAGCCTCACGTGTAGTGCTGGCTCATAGTCAGCGCAATGAATCACTCATAAGAACCTCCGGCTCATCACCAGAAATCACGTCAATCACCTCCTCACCAATCATTAGAATGAAGTGTGACAATTGATTACTGGAACGGGTCCCCAGTGATTCATCAACGTAATAGCTCATCAACGAACCTTCGTTACATCGAACCAATGCCCCTCGCTTGTCTCCCATATCGGCGAAAAGTCTCAGCCTCACACCCTCATCAGAAACACAGATGAAATCCACGGAAGAAAACGAGATTTCCAACGCCACACAATCGCCTCCATCTCGCCCTTGAATCACTACACGGCCATCGTCGAAAACGACGTTGGAACTGGATGGCCTTGGTAGCAGGCCGAGCAGAACCTCATACTTATTTGACATATCGCACCTTCACCCGCGTTCTGTTCCCGGACCGTATCTCTATCGTAGGCGACCCATCCGAAGATGTAGGACGCACAGTAATTGTCCGCCCGTCTTCAAGGGTACCCACCCTAATGCCGCCTCCCTTTGAGGATACATCGCTAGGGGACAGGTCATCGAAATCACTATTTGCAGTATCAAACCCGCCCTGCTTGCTTTCAATGTTGGTGTTTCCCTTCGTCCTCTTTTCAGGGGTCGTACCAGGAATCGGACACTCATCTTGCTTCTGTGAAAGCTGCTTCAGCATCTCAAGCCACATGCCGGGTGACATCGCGACGCTCGTCATCAGAGTTGAGACAGCCGGTATCAACAACGTAGGCGAAGGTGCCGTGGGAAATCCGCCAATCGGATCTTTGCCAATGTACGGACCACCGTATCCAGCTTCCGCAATGGGAAAACCGTCTTGGTCGAACTGCCCGCCACCATAGATGGGCAAAGGAACGAAACGTGGCATGGTTCCACGTAGACCATGGCGGTCACTAGAGCGCGTTGGGTTTCCGCCGACGTAGCCGTAAGTACTGATCCCTCCAGCCAGGCCGACCGGATCGCTCTGAGAGTAGCGTCCGACCGCTGAGTCGTATTCACGCTGATTGTTGTAGAAGAGCCCACTCGCCTCGGTTGCCTGCTGTCCGGGGAAGCGAAGTGCCAGCTCGAACTTTACGCCATCTCCGTCTGGGTCACTGCTTGGCTCCTGCAGGCCGAACACCTCGCCCTTGGCACTCCATTCCCAGATCGCCATATTACGAAGTGGTTCGATGACAGCACGTGGCGTCCCCAGATGGTCCGGCTGGATGTAAACCAGTTCACTGGTCGCTGCTGCGTTTGATCCGGTCAGTGCTACCGGGTACTCATCCAGCCAGATCCCCTGCTGGAGCGAATTGCCCGTCATTCCGTAGTTGCCCAGCCACCGGCCGTACTCGTCGTAGATGGTGACCTGCGATTCCTCGGAACTCGAAGAGCGCATCACGCGCTCACCTCGATGGTCGTAGGTGTACGCTTCCACTACCTCACCGGCCAGCTTAACGTGACTCATCCGATTGGCGCTGCTGTACACCAGCTCCTTACCATTTAGGCTCACCGTATTGCCTATGGGATCGTAGCTGCGAGTGGCGCCGTCAATTGCGGTGAGCCAGTGGCTTTCTGCTGGATAGGAGTACGCCACTGTGCCGGACGATGTGGTCAGCGAGATACGGTTCCCGGTGGCGTCGTAGGTGTACGTTTCAATCGGAGTGCCCGTCGGACCATCCTGCGTCTGGATCAGGCGGCCCAGCGTGTCGTAGCCATATTTGGCCTGAACCTCAGTGCCGGTGCCGTTCTTCAACTCGGTGATGCTACCCACCGCGTCATACCCGAAGCTCAGCGAGAGGCCGCCCGGGGCCGGATCATGGACGGCTTGCGGACGGTAATCGGTATCCACCGGGCGCTGCAGTTGGCGGCCATTGCCGTAAGTCCATCCGGTGGCCGGGCCGAACGGTGCATGGGTGACGTTGGTGACTACCACCTGCCGTGCTTGGCTCGGGCGCGTCAGGCCTATCTCTGTGATGCGACCGAGGCTGTCTCGCACATAGTCGGCGACACTGCCATCGGGGTAGGTCAGCTGGGCCAGTCGGCCAGCGGCTGTGTATGAGTACCGCACAGTGCTGCTGACGCCATTTACCGTCTGCACCTTCCGGGTGACCTGGCCGAAGCGGTCATGGCAATACGCGGTGCTGCCTGCTGTGTGCTGCACGTGCCCCAACCGGCCCTTGGCGAAGCGTTCGTTGGCCTCGCAGACAGCGGGTGCGGTGTCGTAGGTGTAGCCAACGTCCAAGTTGGGGTCCGGATAGGCAATTCCGGTCAGGCGGTTGAGCGCGTCATAGTGATAGGTGGCGGTGATGCCACGGGCGTCTGTGCGGGTCTTGCGGTTCCCGGCCGCATCCACGGTGAAGCCCGTCGTTCCGCTGTCCGGACTTACCTGCGCGGTGAGGTCTCCAAAGCCGTTGTAGGCATAGGTGGTGTGCAGTCCCTTCGGGTCAGTGACCTGGGTGACCTGGTCCAGCGCGTTGTAGCTGGTTTTGATCTCAGCCTCGATGCCCCCTACATCCTGCAAGGTGCGGGCGAGACGACCCAGCGGGTCGTGCTGCTGGGTGGTGACCCGCTGCAGGGCGTCGGTCACACTGGCGGGGCTGCCTTCAGGGTCATACGTAAAGACGGTGGCGTGGTTGCCGGCGTCCTTCAGCGTGGTCAGCTCGCCCAACGTGTTGTAGATGCGGGACAGGGTGCGGCGCAGCGTGCCAGCGGCATCCACCGTGTCTTCCTTGAGGCGGTTGCCGGCGTTGTCCAAGGTGTAGTGGAGGGTATTGCCCGCATTGTCGGCAATGTCGGTCAGCCGCTGGGCAGCGTCGTAGACATAGGTGACGGTGCTGCCATCGGGCTCGACGACTTCCTGCACCTGGCCGGTGGGCCAGTAGCTGATCTGGGTGGTGCGGTTGGTGGCGGCAGAGTCACCCCGCACGGTGACAGAGGTTGGCCAGCCACGCGGATGGTAGGTGAAATCAGTGATCACGCCGTTGCTGTCCACCACTGAGAGCGGCCGGCCGTTGGCGTCGTACGCCAACGTCTGTGCGCTGTTTCCCGCTGCGTTGGTCACGCTCAGCAGGTCGCCCTTGCGGAAGTTGCACGTGCCGGTGCCCCCGGGAGCGCAGCCGGCATCATCGGCCGCATAGTAGGCGTAGGTGACCACGTCATTTGCGTCAGTGCGTGGACCATCCACCTGCTTGAGCAGGCCCAGCACCGGGCAGCTGCCGCCGGCCGCCACATCCGCTGCCTCGCAATAGCCCAAGGTGGTGGTGCGAAGCTCGTCGGTGGTGATATCCCTCACCGCAATGCTGGTTGGCTGCAGACGGGTGTTGCGGGTAATGCGCGTCTCGCGATTACCCACCCTGCTGAGTGTCACCCGGTTGCTGCTCGCATCCGTGTGGGTTTCGATGATTCGCTGTTCTGGCAGGCCGACGGCCTCGGTCGTGATCTGCACGTTGACCGCGTGGCCGCCCACGGGGTCTGTTCCGGTGCTGTAGGCGTACTTGGTCTGTATCCCCCGACGGTCGGTGACCGTGTCCAACCTGCGGCGGAAGTCCTGCGCTGCGGGGTAATAGGTACGGCTGACAGCGCCTTGAGTATCGGTGAGCCCGGTGACCTTGCGCGGATAGCCGCCGTTGGAGGTACCGGTGAGGCCATACGTGGTGACACGGCCAAGGGCATCGGTAACGACGGTGGTGCCTGCGGCGGTGTAGACCAGCTGCGTCCCATCAATTCCGGCATCGGCTTGGCTGCAGTCACCCGAATGGCGGCTGCAGGTCACCCGCCCCTTGGCGTCATAGGCGTACCAGCCGAACCGTTGGTTGTCCTCGGCGGTGACGCCGGTTAGGTACCGCGGGAAGCGGCTGTCTTCGTAGTGGTAGACACGGGTTGCCCCACCGGCATAGGTGACGGTGGCCACCTGTGCAGTGGGGGTATAGGTGTAGGACGCCACCATCTGACCCGCCATCGAGAGCGCACTGATCAGATCGGCACCTTGGGGCGTGTCATAGTGGAATCCCAGCGTGCGACCGTTTGTGTGAGTGATGGAAGCGAGACGCGCGTGCGGGTCGTACGCGTAGGTCAACGTCGTACCATCCTCGCGGGCGCGTGACTTCAACCGGCCACCTGCATCGAAGGTCAGCACCTCGTCAGCGCGGAAGAGCTGCCACTCTGTTCCGTGAGGGACGATGCGATCGCCACTGCCGTCGATGGCTTCGTATGCAGTGCCCACTTTCTGGAAGGCGCCGTGCGTGCCGTCGGCCTGGATCAATCCCACGTTGAGTTCCGTACCCGGCGGGAACGTGGTGGGATCGGTGCCGATGGCCAGGCGCAGGTTGTGCGAGTGCGTCCAACCTTGTCCGAACGCACCACCCGCCGTGGAGGTCATGGACTGGAAGTAGCGGGTGAACTGGATCCAGCCATAGTCCAGATCCAGCTCCGGCTGGGTCTTGTTGCCGGTTGTAGGCTCGCACGGGTTGCCCACCGGGCATTGGTTCGTCAGCGGCGTGCTGGAATAGGTGCGCATCTGTGCGCTGCTCTGCTCCTGCATGGGATCCATGCCACAGGCATCCAGATCAGGACGCCAGGCCATGATCGTGTTGTTTGGGCATTTGACCGTGCGCGTGCGCTGCACGTACTGCGTGGCTGGCGTGGCGGAGCACGCGCCCGTTGCCGGGTCATGGGATTGCACCACCACGGCGTAGTTTGCGTCTTCGCCCGTATTGCTGCCATCCGGGCCGGCACCTGCGCCACCGCCGGGGATCCCGGTCCAGGTGCCGGGAGTGACTTCCGTCGCCGGACATTGTGGGGACGAGACGTATGCGGTCTTGATCGCCGCGATCAGCGCATCCTCCGTCGCGTAGTCCTGCGAGTTGAGAATGTAATTCCAGTCAGTGCGCTGCAGCGCCTCCGGCTTGATCTGGTAGTCGTACAGGACCTTGTCCTTGGCGACGGTCTGTTTGGCGACGTGCCAGCTGAAGGGGCCGCCGGACTGGTAGGAGGCGTAGATACTCTCGATTGCGCCCTGGACTTCGCCCTCTGTGTTCTTGGGCTGACCAAAGGTAATCATGGTTTCCCACTTCTTCTCCACTTCCTGCGCGTGCGCAAAAGAAGCGGTTGAAAGCGCGATGAGAGTGACGAGCACGCGTTGGCCCGTGCGGTGCGGGGTTGACCTGGACATCCCTGTACTCCTTCCTGGAGGCAGACGGCGCGTTTGACTGGAAACATCATTCGGGCGTCACCGCCTGTGCCGACTTTGCGGGCGGTGAGTGACAGGGAGGTTTATGCGCGAGGAAGGCGTTGTGGGCAAGGCGGGAAAGTGTGACCGCTCTCACTCAAGGGTGTGACTGGCGCTGCTCTTGCCGCGATTTTCGGCTTGTCTTACACGCCTACGCGGGGATTTCCTACAAAGGAATCATCGCAACGACAGTGGCTGGTGATGGAGGACGGGGTCCCTTTCGGCGTGATCTGCGTGCGTACCGACCAACGGTCGGTACCTACCGGGCGGCTGTTGGTGACGCGGAAGCGGCCCGCCGGTGGGCGGGCCGCTCTTTCTGCTATGGGTTCACGAACGCGATCTTTTCCATGTGCGCGTTATTGGCGGCCGCCAGCACCTTGGCCATCACGTCGTACTCGGCGTTGGGGTCGGTGGCGATGCGCAGTTCGGGAACGTTGCCGGTGTTGGCCTGGGCGGCGTCCTGCATGCGCTGCTGCAGCGAGCTGACCGCAACCATCTGGCCGTTCCAGCTGACCTGGTTGCTGGCGTCCACGCGCAGCTCGATCGGCGGTGGCGGTGCGGTGGGCGGTACCACGGTGGTGGGTTGCGGCAGGTTGACCGGGATGGGCATGGACACCATCGGGGCGGTCACGATGAAGATGATCAACAGCACCAGCATTACATCCACCAACGGGGTGACGTTGATGTCGGCCAGTGGTCCAGAGTTGCCTGCTGCACTGAATGCCATGGTGTGGTCCTTGTTGTTGGGTTCCTGGGGGCCGGCCAACGGCCGGCGCTACCGTGTTGTTCTGTTCCTTCTGCGCAGCCAGCCAGGGGCTGGCTCTACCGGGTGGTGGATGGGCTGCCTGCTGGTTGGCTGGCAGCCTTGACACTACGCCGCTCGGGGGCGCCTGTTCAGGGGGGCGACGGGTGCCGTTCATCATCGAGTTGGCTTGCCCTCACCGGCGTTCACCCCCGCCCGCTATCCTTTCGGCATGAACCGACTCCCCCTCCTGATCCTCAGTTCCGCCACCCTGCTCGCCTGCACGGGCGTTGGCGCCGATGCCGGTGCCCAGAGCCTGGACGCCCAGCGCGCGCAGATGAAGGCGGCCATCGAGAATGCCGAACGCGGCCAGTTCGATCCCGGCCAGGCGGCGGGGCTGGCAAAGCACCCGCTGTATGGCTGGCTGGAGTACGCCACCCTGCGCCGCAACATCGATACGGTCACCACGGCCCAGGCCCAGGAGTTCCTCAAGCGCTACAACGGCCAGGCCGTGGCCAGCAGCTTCCGCAGCGTGTGGTTGCCGGCGGTGGCCCGGCGCCAGGACTGGCCCACCCTGCTGGCGAACTGGGCGCCCACCGAGAATGTCGGCCTGCGCTGCGCCCAGCTCAATGCGCGCCAGGCCACCGGCAAGGCCGATGCGCAGTGGGTCAGCGAGGCCCAGGCGATCTGGCGCAGCACCGGCAAGTCCCTGCCCGATGCCTGCGATCCCGTTTTTGCGGTACTGGACGCCAAGGGCGGACTGAGCGCGGAGCTGCGCTGGGAGCGCATCGATGCCGCTGCCGATGCGCAGCAGCCGGCGGTGATGCGCAGCGCCGCCCGCGGGCTGCCGGCCGCCGATCTGGCGCTGGCCAACACCTATGCGGCGTTCGTGGACAAGCCCAATGCCAGCGCACTGAACTGGCCGCGCAACGAACGCAGCCGGCGCATCGCGACCGACGGCCTGGCCAAGCTGGCCAAGGCCGACCCGGACGCGACCGAACAGCAGCTGCCGCAGTACGCCAACGCACTGCAGCTGAGCGCCGCCCAGCAGGCGGAGGTGAAGTACCAGATCGCGCTGTGGACGGTGGCGTCCTATGGGCCCGATTCCGCACGCCGGCTCAATGCGGTGCCGGATTCGGCCTATGACGAGCGCCTGCACGAATGGCGGGCGCGCGAGGCGATGTCGCGCGGCGATTGGCCGGCCACGCTGGCCGCGATCCGCAAGATGGGCCCGACCCAGCGCAATGACTCGCGCTGGCGCTACTTCGAGGCGCGCATGCTGGACAAGACCGGCAAGCGCAACGAGGCATTGCCGCTGTACCGCGAAGCCGCGCGCGCGGCCACCTTCCATGGCTTCCTGGCCGCCGACCAGCTGGGCCAGAGCACCTACACGCTGTGCCCGGTGGAACCCAAGGACAGTGCGCAGGCACAGGCCACGGTGGCACGTGACCCGGCGATCGTGCGCGCGATGGAGCTGTTCAAGATCGAACGTTCCGGCTGGGCCGTGGCCGAGTGGAACGATGCACTGACCCGCTTCGATACCACCCAGCGCCGCATCGCGGTGGAAGTGGCGCGCGACAACGGCTGGTTCGACCGCGCGGTGTTCTCGCTGGGCAAGACACCGGAAGAGCAGCGCCTGTACAGCCTGCGCTTCCCGCTGCACCACGACGATGCGATCCGCCGCGAATCGGCCCGCAACGCGATCGATCCGGCCTGGGTGGCCGCCGAGATCCGCGCCGAGAGCATCTTCAACCCGAAGGCGCGTTCGCCAGCCAATGCGATGGGGCTGATGCAGGTGTTGCCGGCTACCGGTGCCAGCGTGGCCAAGACCATCGGCCTGACCAACTACGGCGGTGCGGCCAGCCTGTATGACGCCGACACCAACATCGCCATCGGCACCGCCTACCTGCGCCAGCTGATGAACAAGTACGAGGGCCTGCCGTACGTGACCATCGCCGCCTACAACGCCGGGCCGACCCCGACCGCACGCTGGCAGTCGCAGCGGCCGGGCTTCGACCCGGACATCTGGATCGAGACCATCAGCTACAAGGAAACCCGCGAGTACGTGGCGCGGATCCTGGCCTTCAGCGTGATCTACGACTGGCGCTTGAACGGCGATGCGCTGCCGGTGACCGACCGCATGAACGGGCGGCTGCAGGCGAAGCGGAAGGCGTTCACCTGCCCGACCGATGCGGAGAAGGGCGGCGACTGACCCATGAAGATCTATCTCGTTGGCGGCGCCGTGCGCGACCGCCTGCTGCAGCGTCCTGCCGGCGACCGCGACTGGGTGGTGGTCGGTGCCACCCAGCCGGAAATGGAAGCGCTGGGCTACAAAGCCGTGGGCAAGGATTTCCCGGTATTCCTGCACCCGGACACGGGCGAGGAATACGCGCTGGCGCGGACCGAGCGCAAATCCGGGCGCGGCTACCGGGGCTTTGTGGTCGATGCCGATCCATCGGTGACGCTGGAAGAAGACCTGCTGCGCCGCGATTTCACCATCAATGCGATTGCCTGCGATGAGGCCAGCGGCGAGCTGGTGGACCCTTACGGCGGCGTGCGCGACATTGAACAGCGCGTGCTGCGCCATGTGGGCCCCGCCTTCGTGGAAGATCCGCTTCGGGTGCTGCGTGCAGCGCGCTTCATGGCGCGCTTTGCACCGCTGGGCTTCAGCGTGGCGCCGGAAACGATGCAGCTGATGCGGCAGATCGCCGAAAGCGGCGAGCTGGATGCGTTGGTGCCCGAACGGGTCTGGCAGGAGCTGCGCCGCGTACTCGGTTCGGCCCAACCCTCGGCCTTCCTGCGCACGCTGCACGATGCCGGGGCGCTGGGCGCGGTGCTGCCCGAGCTGGAAGCGCTGTACGGGGTGCCGCAGCGCGCCGAACACCACCCGGAGGTGGATACTGGCGTGCACCAGGAAATGGTCAGCGATATTGCCGCGCAGCTGGCGCCGGACGATGACATGGTCGGCTTTGCCGCGCTCACCCACGACCTGGGCAAGGCACTGACCCCGCAGGCGGAATGGCCGCGCCATGTGATGCATGAGCAGCGCGGACTGGAACCGCTGCGTGCGCTGTGTGATCGCCTGAAAGTGCCGCTGGACCATCGCCAACTGGCCGAGGCGGTGTGCCGCGACCATCTCAACGTGCACCGTATCGATGAACTGCGCGATGGCACGGTGCTGGAGCTGCTCGGCCGCTGCGATGGGTTCCGGCGGCCCGAACGGATCGCCAGGATCGCGGTGTGCTGCGAGGCAGATGCGCGCGGCCGTCTCAGCTTCGAGGATCGGCCTTACCCGCAGGGTGAAACGCTCAAGCGCCTGCACCAGGCGGCGTTGTCAGTGCAGGCCCGCGACCTGGATCTGGCCCACCTGAAAGGTCCAGCAGTAGGCGAGGCGCTGGCTCAAGCCCGCATCAAGGCAATCGCCGCCGCCCGGTAGGGTTGGTTCCCAAACAACCGCCCTCAGCGTGCCCACGTTCGGTAACGCATGACCTGCGCCGAAGCACAAGCGCGGTCTCGACGGAGGTCATGCCACAACCGGATGTTGATCATCCCACGGCGGTGGTGCTCCTCCGCATCCTGCGGCCGCACCACTCGTGCATCCATGCACATCGTCGATTGGGATGCGACCCTACCGATGCATCGCGAACGCTTTGTCAAATGGATGCACCACGAACAGGCCGCCTGCTCCGGGTGAGCGGGCGAGATCGGCGTCGGACAGGCGCGCCCGCGCGGTAGTGATGAAAAGGCGTCCGTCGTGTGCAAATGCGAGGCTGCCTACGTGTGCGGCAGGGACCGGGATCGAGCGCAGGACCGCACCGTTGGGGGCGAGTTCCACCACCGCATGGCCGCCCCACATCGCCACCCACAGGTGGCCGTCGGGTCCCATCGCCATGCCGTCGGGTTTGCCGGGCAGGCCGAGGAAGTCGGTCACCACGCGCGGTTCGCCCAGCGTGCCGGTGTCGATATCGGCCGGATAGGCGAGCAGCGTGCGCGCCAGCGTGTCGATCACGAACAACGTGCGTTCGTCGGAAGAGAAGGCCATGCCGTTGGCCACGCCCAGCCCCTCTGCCACGCGCTGCGCGGGTGCTTCCGGGCGGGTTGCATGGAACAGCGCGCCACGGCCGGACAACAGGCCGCGATGCATGGAACCGCCCCACAGCCCGCCCCGGCTGTCCACCACCATATCGTTGAGCCGGCATCCCACACCGACATCGATCTCAGGGCCGACAGTGATGCTTCCCTCCGGCCCGAGCCGCAGGAAGTGTGTCTCGCCATTGCCGACCAGCGCGGACCCCACCCGTCCCAACGCCCACACCGGTTCGGTCAGCGGCACGCGCGTGCACGCCTTACCATCCCAGCGCAGCAGGCACGGCACGGTCGGGTCGACCCAGCACAAGGCGCCTTCGGCATCGAAGAGGGGCGACTCGCCCACCATCGTCTGCGCGGCATGCACCAACATGGCCACCGGCGTCGGGGGCGCCTGCAAGGCCTGGATCCATGCGGCAGCACGCCGGCCGACGTCATCGGCGGCCCGGCCGGGACGGTACAGATCGGTGCCGACGCCGAAGGCGCGAACACCTGCCTGGCGGTATGCGCCGATGTCGCCCACGCTCACGCCGCCCACGGCAATGAGCGTCACGCCGGCCGGTAGCACCGCCGACAGCGCGGACAACTGCGGTCGCGCGCCATGGGCCGGGAATGCCTTGAGATGGCGGGCACCGGCGGCGTTGGCGGCGAACGCTTCGGTTGCAGTGGCGAACCCGGGCAAGGGGATCATGCCCTTCGCCAGTGCGGCAGCGATCACGGCCGGATCGGTATTGGGCGACACGCAGAACGCGCAACCGGTGGTAGCGAGCTGCTCGACCGCATCGGTGGTCACCACCGTGCCGGCACCGATCAGCATGCGCCCTTCAAAATGCGCTGCCAGTGCGGCGATGGTGGGGAACGGGTCCGGCGAATTGAGCGGCACTTCCGCCAGCCGCACGCCGGCGGCATACAGCGCCTCCACCACTGCAATCGCTTCGTCGCCAGTCAGCCCGCGCAGGATCGCAATCAGTCCCGTATCGGCCAGTGCACGGTCGAACACCGCATCATGCGCACTCATGCCATCGCCCCCGCTGCCCGGTGCAGTGCCATGAACCCGCGGGTCGAGGCCTGCTGCGAGGCGATGGGCCTGCCGGAGCTACCCAGCTCCTGCAGTGCGCGCGCATACAGCGCACACACCGGCGCTGCGCCGATCAACGGCACCTCGTTCATTACGTCTACCCAGTAGCGGCGCACATCGGCGAGCTCCGCGCCGATCAGCAGTCCACGCAGATACGAGGCGCCATCGCGTCGGGCCAGATCCCCCCGGATTACCTGCGCCCGCGCGCCGAACAGCAGCGTGGCCAAGCCCGCACCGCCCTGCGCGGCCCGCACGCCATCGATGAACGCCGCGCCGTCTTCGGCCGGTCCATCCACCACGGATGCCAGCAATCCGGCTGCGGTGAGCCGGTCGAAGATCTCGCCCGACATCGCGGTCATGAACTCCACCACCACGCCCTGTTCCAGCCGCACCCACTTGCTGTGCGTGCCGGGCAAGGCCACCAGTCCCGTGGCCGGAATCGTCCCGAGCGCGACCATCCCCAGCAGCTCGGTTTCCTCCCCGCGCATGATGTCCGGTGCACCGTCGCCGCGCCGGCAGGCCAGCCCCGGAACGATCGCCACCGCATGCGCACCGATCTGGACCTCATGCAGGCGCCCGGCAATGGCGTCCGGTGACGCCGGGCACTCCACGTATCCCGCATCACTCCAGCCGATGTTCGAACCAATCATGCCGCTGGCGTAGATCCGCGAGGCGTGCGGCCATGCCGTTGTTACCTCCTCCAGCAGCGCCTGCATCTGCGACCGCTCCAGCCCGGCAATGCCGCGCGGCTGTTCGATCGTCGCGCTGACGGTTCCGTCTTCGTCGATCCGGTAAGCACGGAAGTTGGTACTGCCCCAGTTGATGCCGATGATGTAGTTCGTGTCCTGCACACTCATCGCCGGGTCACCCCTGCACCACCGTCCAATGGAAACACCGAACCGGTGATCCAGCCGCTGCGCGGCGAGGCCAGGAACAACGCCAGCTCGGCGGCGTCTTCCGGGGTGCCTAGGCGACCCAGCGGATGACGCTGCTCGTTGCTGCGCCGGGCAGCGGCTGGATCGGCGGCGCGCGCGAACGAGGCCTGCAGCATCGGTGTGTCCACCGACGCCGGCGCGATGGTGTTGACCCGGATGTGGTCCGGGGCAAACTCCAGCGCGGCGGTGCGCGACATCTCCTCCAGCGCGGCCTTGGACGCGGCATAGGCCGCCAGCCCCGGGGTGGCGAAACGCGCGTTGATCGACGACACCAGCACGATGCTGCCACCGCGCCCGCGCATGTCCGGCACCACCTCGCGCATCACCCGCAGCGCACCGAGCACGTTGACCGAGTACACGTCCAGCCAAAGGTCGTCGGTGCTGTCGAGCGTGCTGCCCGGCGGGCAGATGCCGGCGCAATGCACCAGCGCATCAAAGGGCCCCAGCGCAGTGCGCACCTCGGCAATCGCAGCACTGACCGCCTCCGGCGAACGCAGGTCGGCCACGGCACTGGCGTCCGCCCCGCTCGACACGCCCTGGTCCAGCGCCGCCACCCGGGCGCCATCGGCGCGCAGCCGCGTCACCACCGCTGCGCCTATCCCGCTGGCCGCGCCGGTCACCAGCACCGCTCGCCCCTGCATTCCCGCCTCGCTCATGCCCTGCCCATCCTTTCCAGAGGAACCATGCTCAGAACCGGTAGGTCAGGCTGGCCTTGTAGGACCGGCCGAACACCACGTTGGTACGCAGGCCTTCGGCATAGCCGTCGAAGGTGCGCTGTTCGCTGTCGAGCAGGTTGTTGCCTTCCAGCTTCAGCGACAAGCGCTCGCTGAAATCGTAGCTCATCGATGCCGACAGGTCCTTGTAGGTATCGTTGTAGATGCCCGTGGATGCCGCCGACAATCCCACCAGGTACTCGTCACGCCAGTTGTAGGCCAGGCGGATGCCGAACGGACCGTTCTCGTAGTAGCCGATCAGGTTGGCGTTGTTCTTGGACAGGCCCGGGAAGGTCATCGCATTGCCGTTGATGTCGGTGATCGGGGTTTCCGAGTCGATCCAGGTGTAGGTGGCCACCACGCCGAAGCCATCGAACATGCCACTGAAGGGCACCTGCGCCAGCAGCTCGGCGCCCTTCACCTTGGCCTTGTCGCCGTTGATCTTGCGCAGCACCAGGAAGTTGACGTTGCTGTAGGTTTCCGCGCTCTGGCGCTGCACGATGAAGGTGGACACGTCCTTGTAGAACAGGCCGGCCGAAAGCAGGCCCTGGCCGCCGTAGTACCACTCCAGCGACAGGTCGTACTGGGTGGCCTTGAACGGATCCAGGTCCGGTGCGCCGCCGCTGCCGGTGCCCGGCGAGGTCTGCACGCCGTTGGCATCGAACACGGCGTTGTTGTTGAGGGTCACGCCGTTGTTGAGGTCTTCGGTGTTGGGGAAGGCGACCACCTTGGCCGCGCCGCCGCGCAGCACCAGGCTGTCGGTGATCTGCAGCTTGGCCACCGCCGAGGGCAGTACGTTGCGGTCATCCCGTTCGAAGTTCGACGGGGTCAGCACGCCGGTGCCGCTGATCAGGTTGCCGCGCGAGGTCAGGTCACGGCCCACGAAGCGCAGGCCGACGTTGCCGCCCAGCGCCATGCCGCCCACCTCGGCGTCCCAGTTGAGCTTGGCGTAGGCCTCGAGGAAGTCTTCATCGACGCTGAAGGTGGCCGAATAGGCCAGCGCGGTAGTGGCCGGATCCAGGCACTGCGGGTTCTGGGAGATCTGCGGCAACGTGGTGAAGCTGTCGCAGCCGCCGAAGGTGCCGCGGAACGCCCCCAGGTAATCGCGCGGCAGGCCGGCGAACTCACCCGGCAGGAAGTCGTTGTTGCTGTACACGCGGATGTACGGATCCATCTGCGTGACCGGAATGCCGCCGGCCGGGCGGATGTCGGCGCGGCGCGGGTCCTGCAGGCTTTCCAGCCGGCTGAAGCGCGCGCCGACGTCCAGCGAACGCAGCGGGCCATTGTCGAAGGCCAGGCTCCAGTCGGTGCGCAGCGCGCGCGAGTCGGTCTGCGCGCGCCAGTCGTTGTCGAACAGGATGGTCATGCGCCACTGCGCCGGATCAACCACGTTGACGCCACTGACATTGAAGCTGCCGAAGCTGCCGCTGCGCAGGTCGAAGTCGGTGACCGAGGTCAGCCCGGCCATCGGCGCCAGCCGCATGTAGCGCTGGTTGTAACTGGCGGTGGAACGCCCCCAGTCCAGTTCAGCCGAACCGGTCACGCGTTCGCCGACCTGGAAGCTGGCGCGCAGCGCGCTGGACAGGGTGTCCGAATCGATGTCGGCCACTTCGGTGTTGAGCAGCACGGTGCCGGTGGACCGGCCGGCCAGCAGGATGTCGTGGTCGGAATAGACCGCGTTGCTCAGGCCGGCGGAGGGGTTGAAGGCGATCCAGTAGCGGTCGCGCTCGGCCTTCTGCCGGGAATAAAACGTGTCCCAGGACAGCTCCACGCCATCGGCCGGGCGCCACTGCAGCACCGCGCTCAGGCCAACTTTGGTGCGGTCATCGTCGATGTTCTGCGCACGCATGTCGGTGCTGCCGAAGCGCGTGCGGGTGGGGTCGGTCGGGTCGTTGAAGCGGGCATACCCGGAGAACGTATCCAGGCCCTGCTGCACCACGTTGCGGCGGCCGTACGTGGCCGACAGCAACGCACCGAAGGTGCGGTCCTCATTGCGCCGCGAGATCAGCCCGAACGCGTTGTGGCCCCAGGAATCGGCCATGTCGTCGTAGGTGCCGGCCAGGCTGACCACGTTCTGGTCGCTGTCGCCCGACAGCGGCTGCCGGGTGTGGATGTCGACGATGCCACCCAGCCCACCGGACATCTGGTCGGCGCCGGCCAGCTTGGTGACTTCCAGCCGCGAGATCAGTTCGGAGGGCACCAGCGAGAGCAGTCCGTAGGTGGAGGTGGCCAGCTGGTCCAGGCCGTTGCCGCCGCGCCCGGTGGCATCGACGATCTGGCGGCCGTTGTACAGCAGCACGTTCTCTTTCAGGCCGCGCACCAGGATGTCGCTGCCCTCGCCCATGCCGCGCTCGAGCTGCACGCCGGCCACCCGGCCCAGCGATTCGGCGACGTTGGTGTCGGGCAGCTTGCCGATGTCATCGGCCACGATCGCGTCGACGATCTGCGGCGAATCGCGTTTGAGGTCGCGCGAGGCTTCCAGGCTGCCGCGGATGCCGACCACGCTCACGGCGTCGAGCGTCTGCGCCTGTTGGTCGCCGGCGGTGGTGGTGGTGGCGGGCGGAGCATCCTGTGCGGCGGCCAGCATCGGCGCCAGCAGGCAGGTGCCCAAGGCGGTGAACAAGGTGGAACGTCGAAAACGAAGCATGTATCGGCCCTCTCCCAAGGTAGGGATCCCGCTGCAGGCCCCCGACCTGCCCAGCTGGATCCAGCGCTTTTTCGTCGTTGCTGCTGCGCTGCGGCTTGGCAGCGTGTAGCTAATATAGCAATATGATTTGACCGCGCACGCTGCAATGCAGCGAAGAATCAAGATCTGCCTGTAGCGTCTGCGGCCACTTTCCTTCCATAGTGTTGCTATCCATGGCACACGCTTTCCAACAAGGACCCGGCGCAATGGCCGTTCTGCAAGGTGTCTTCCCGATCCTGCCCAGCATCTTCGACGCGCACGGCGCGCTCGACGAGGCCGGGACCGAAGCCGTGTTCGAGTACATCCTGGCCGCCGGCGCGGCCGGGGTGGTGTTTCCGGGCCTGGCCAGCGAGTACGACATGCTCACGCTGGATGAGCGCCTGCACCTGACGGCCTGCATCGGCCGCTGGAACCGCGGCCGCGTGCCGTTCATCGTCGGCGCCAGCGCGCGCACGCTGGAAGACGCGGTGCGGCTGGCCCAGGCCGGTGGCCACGCCGGTGCGAGTGCGGCGATGGTGCTCACCCCGCACGCGCTGGCCGGTGATGCCGAGGGCATGGCCGCGTTCTTCAGCCGCCTGGCCAGCGAATCGGGCGTGGCGGTGATGCTGCAGAACGCACCGGCGCCGATGGGCGTCGGGTTGGGCGTCGACGAGGTGGTGGCACTGACCGCGCGTGTCCCCGCCATTGAATACGTCAAGGAAGAGACGATGCCCTCGGGCCACCGCATCACCGCGCTGTCCGAACGCGCCGGCAGCAGCGTGCGCGCGGTGTTCGGCGGTGCCGGCGCCCGCTATGTACTGGATGAACTCACGCGCGGGGCGGTCGGTACGATGCCGGCCTGCGAAATCACCGAGGTGCACGTGGCGATGCTGGCGGCCTGGGCGGCAGGCGATCAGTCGCGTGCGCGAACGTTGTTCGAGCGCACCCTGCCGCTGCTCAGCATGCAGGCGGTGTTCCGCTGGCGCCTGACCAAGGCCATCCTGCTGCGCCGCGGCCTGATCGGCAGCGACCATGTGCGTGCACCGGGACCGGCACTGGACCGCTTCGACGAACGCGAACTGGATATCCTGCTGGATCGCATCAGCGACCTGCTGCCGTTGGACACCGTCCCCGGGCAGGCACGGAGAAGCCACGCGTGAGCCAGGTCACCCAGGTTGAAACCTTCATCCTCACCGTTCCGCGCACCACGCCCTACCTGGGGCCGCTGGGGCCGGGCGAGCGGGTCAACGCGCGCGGCTACCTGGTGCGCAAGGGCAACGGGACGCTCTACCCCACCGTGGACCGCTCGGTGCTGGTGCGCGTCACCACCGCCGATGGCGCGGTGGGCTGGGGCGAAACCTATGGCATCTGCGCGCCGCGCGCGACCTGCGAGATCATCAACGACCTGCTTGCGCCGGAACTGATCGGGCGCGAGCCGGACGACGTGGAGCAGATCTGGGACGACCTTTACGGCCTGATGCGCGTGCGTGGCTGCGGCAGCGGGTTCCACACCGATGCGCTGGCGGCGCTGGACATCGCCCTATGGGACCTGCGCGCGCGTGCGGCCGGCCAGCCGCTGTGGGCGCTGCTGGGTGAGCGGCAACGCGACACCATTCCCGGCTATGTGTCCGGCCTGCCGGCGGCAACGGTCGCGGAGAAGGTGGCGATGGCGCGCGCGTTTGCGGCGCAGGGCCACGATGCCTTCAAGGTGCACGCGGTGGTGAGCCATGAGGGCATCGTCGAAGAAATGCAGGCGCTGCGCACCGAGCTGGGCGATGCGGTGCACCTGATGGTGGACCTGCACTGGAAGTTCGATCACGCGCAGGCGTTGGCCCTGGCAGGGCAGCTGGCGCCCGCAAAACTGGCTTTCATTGAAGCGCCGCTCAAGCCTGAAGATGTGGCCGGACTGATTGCCTTGGGCCGCGACAGCCCCATTCCGGTCGCGGCCGGCGAAGAGTGGCCTACCGAGTACGTCGCGCAGCTACGGCTGGTGGGCGACACGCTTGCCTATGTGCAGCCGGAGATGGGCCACACCGGCATCACCCAGTTCCTGCGCATTGCACGCCTGGCGGCAGCGCACGGGGTGCAGATCGCACCGCACGCCACCATCGGCGGCGGCATCTTCATGGCGGCCAGCCTGCATGCGTCGGCGGTCATCGCGGGCCTGTGGCGGCACGAGTGGCAGCACTCGATCTTCTCGCGCTCGGTGGAGATGCTGGACACCGACATGGCGTATGCGCGCGAGGGCTACACGCTGCCCTCCGGTCATGGCCTGGGCGCGCAGCCCAACGCACGTTTCTGGGAACACGCAGAGTTCGTCCCCTGAAACTGAAGCCGGAGCGTTTCCGGCCTCACTCGTCGCAGGGATGCCGGTAGGGTCGCATCCCAATCGACCGCCATTGAATCGTCCGCATTCGGTAAGGGCATGACCTTCGCCGGAGAAAAGGCCGTCCCGATGATGGTCATGCCATCACCGGGCGTGGATGGTCCATCGGCGCTCGATAGGGATGCGACCCTACCGGCGACGCCATGCGTTCGCTGCGACGATCACCGCATGCCGTTCCCCGCTCAGCCCGCCACGACCTGCGCGTCTGGACCGATCAACGTCATCCTGGAGCGCTTGGCTTTTCTCAGCGCGGTCCACGCCAGCAGCACTGCAATGGGGTGCAGGAACGCCATCAGCACGAAGGCGCGGTCGAAGTTGCCGTCGGCGACCAGGTGGCCCACCACCTGCGCCGAGACCATGCCACCCAGCGCGCTGCCGCAGCCCACCAACCCGGCGACTGACGCGATGTAGCGCGAGGGGAACAGATCGACCGTCATCGCAGTGAGGTTGATCTGGTAGGTCAGGTGCGCGAACGTCACCACGCAGGCCAGCGCGAGCAGCAGCGGGATCGGCGGATGAAGCGCCACCAGCATGCCGATCGGCGCCAGGCAGGCCGCGCCGATCATGGTGGTCAGGCGGGCCCGCACCGGGCTCATGCCGCGCTTGACCAGCCGCCCTGAAATCAAGCCACCACCGACGCTGCCAATGTCCGCAGCAACGTAGACGATCCACGCCAGCGAGGCGATTGCGGCCAGACTCATGCCGCGCGCATCGCCCAGGTATTTGGGGAACCAGAACAGGTAGAAGTACCAGACCGGGTCGGCCACCGCGCGCGAGGCGACCAGCGCCCACACCGTGCGGTCGCGCGCCAGCCGGCCCCAGACCCCTTTCATCGACACCGCCGGTGCGGTTGCTGCGGGCGTTTCGAGTGCAGGTGTGGCAACTGCTTCGGCCGTCGCAGCCGCAGGCACCGCCGTGGCCGTCTGCCGCGCCGGGCGCGGGTAGACCAGGTACCACGCAATCATCCACAACAGCCCGGCCACGCCAGTGATCCAGAACGCGCTGCGCCATCCATACGTCAATGCAATGCCACCAATCAACGGCGGCGCCAGTGTCGCGCCGATCATCGCGCCGGCGGTGTACAGGCCCAGCGCCAGGCCGCGCTGCGGCGCCGGAAACTGCTCCGACACTACCTTGGTGCCCACGGTGTAATTGCCCGGCTCCCCCAGCCCCAGCGCGAAACGCGCCGCGCCCAGTTCGAACGCACTGCGCACGAAGCCGGTGGCGATATTGGCCAGTGACCACCAGCCCACGAACAGCAGCAGCGCCACGCGCGCGCCCAGCCAGTCGGTAACCCGCCCGGCCATCACGTAGGCCGCTGCGTAGGCGAACAGGAACACCTGCACCACGCGGGCATATTCCAGGTCGCTCATGCCGAGGTCGGCCTGGATGGTCGTGGCCAGGATCGACAGCGCCTGCCGGTCCAGGTAGTTGATCACCGTGGAAAAGAACAGCAGGGCCAGCAGCACCCACTTGGTGTTCCTGCCGCCGGTCATGCGCCCGCACGCTTGGACATTGCCGATGCCTCCCCTTCGGAAGGCTGCAACGTATTGCTATTGTAGCAACATGTCAAACCGCACTGCGGCAAAGCCTTCAGCCGATCTCGGCGGCCGCCGTGCGCAGTGCCGCGACCAGTTCTTCGGTGGCCGATTCAGGGATCCAGCCGGACATCGCAATGCCGGCATGCACAGGATCGCCCATGGCAATGGCCACGATGTGGTGGTCGCGTTCGTCGGCCACGTGCACGCGTGCATGCCCCTGCCGCCTTGTCTGTTCCAGGGTGGCCAGCAGCTGCTCGATGCCTTCCGGGAACATCGGGATGGGGCGGTCGGCGTACAGCTCGCGCACTTCATCATCGGACAGCTGGGCCAGCAGCACGATGCCGATGCCACTGGTGGTCGCTGGCAGCAGGCCGATGCGGCCCAGGCCCCGCGCCGCCTCGATGCCCGGCGGCGCATGGAACAGGTAGCTGACGCTGTCGTTCCACAGCACGCCCAGCGCCACGGTATGGCCGAACCGGCGCAGGTGCTCCAGCACGGGCAGCGCGCGGCGGATCAGCCCGGAGGCGAACAGGCTCTGCGCGGCCAGCACGTGCATGCCCGGCCCGGCGGTGTATTTGCGGTCGGCGGTCTGCCGGGCAATGCCCAGGTAGGCCAGCGTCTTGAGCAGCCGGTTGACCCGGGTGGGGTTGGCATCCAGCTGCCGGGCCAGTTCGCGGCAGCCCACCGGCTCGGGCGAGGACGCCAGCGCCTGCAGGGTCGCAATACCGTCGATCAGGCTCTGGTTGGGCTGGGCATTTGGCTTGGTTCGCATCCGGAAAGCGTACTTCCCCGCCGGAGGTAATGCCACCAATAGCAACACAATGCCCGGTTCCCGCTAGAAATCGAACCGCATCCCGACCGTGCCTTCGATCACCTTGCGTTCCTTCTGACGGCTGCTTTCCAGGTCGCGCGTGTAGTCGGCGACCGCAAACGCGCTGACATTGGCGTTGAAGCGCGCCACCACCCCGAAGCCGACTTCCAGCGCGCGCGAATCCTGCTGGTTGGTGATGCGGTTGCTGTCGAAGTCGATGCGGTCTTCGCCGTCGAGCGTCTGCCAGTAGTTGAGCTTGAAGTACGGCTGCCACCCGTTGCCGGCAATGTCGTAGTCGGCAGCCAGGCGCAGGCCGACCCGGCCGGTCCAGGCATTGTCGGCATTGAAGCGCAGCTGCGCGATGCGGTCGGCGGCATCGTCCACCGAGGTGCGCTGCCAGATCACCTGCACCTGCGGTTCCAGCCACCAGGCCGACTGGCCGAAGCGCAGCAGCGGCTTGCCGAGCTCCACCGACGCCGTGGTGCCGTCGCCATCCACGTCGATCCCGATGCCACGCGCGGATGTGGCTTCTCCGTCGTAACGGCTCTGCATGACCACCACGTCCAGGTAGCCGCCGGCGCTGCCCGCGCGCGTCCAGTACAGCCCCACGTGCTTGTCGTCCAGGCGGGTACTGCCCACCGCGACGTTCTCCCACCCGATCGCAAAGCCGTTGACGTTGCCCTGCGCGCGGGTGCGCCCGACAAAGACACCGAACTGATCGCGGTGGCCGCCCTCAGCGTTGGCGTACAGATCCAACCCGGCCTGCACGCCCTGGATATCTCCGTCGAATCCGGGTTGGGCATCGCCTTCCCAGTGCTGGTCGTGGCTTTGCCCGACCAGCCGCGCCCAGGCAGCAGGCACGCCGCCCTGCCCGGCCAGGATGCGCTGCTCGCCCTGACGTTCGTGGAAGGTGCCCAGGCTGGCCAGGCTGGCCTCGCGCAGCAGCGGCGGCACCACCGAATACACACTGGTCTCCAGCCGGTACAGGGGCACGATGGCCGCTTCCGACGGACGTGCATCCGGCGTCGGCGGCACCGCCAATGGGCCGGGAACAGCAGCCACCTCGGTTGGCACCGGTGGCGGCGCCTCCACCTGCGGTTCCGGCACCGGCGGCGGCGGGGCCGGCTCCGGCGGCGGCGCGGGTTCTGCGGCCACCGGATCTGGGTTCTCCGGTACATCCGGTGAGGGGGGCGGCGGCAGCGCAGGCGGCAGCGCCCCCTGCGCCTCCGGCGGCGGTGGCTCAGGCGTGACCGAGCCCAGACCCGTGGGAGGCGCAGCCGCTGCGGCGGCCACGCCGTTGACCAGGGTCGAACGCAGATACCAGTTCTCGCCACTCCCTGCGCTGACGCCACCCTTGAAGAGGAAGTACTCGAACGCGCCGGCCGCCACCGGACTGTAAAGCGCGAAAGCGGTAGCGCTGGTGCTGGCGCCATTGATGGCCTGCACGACCATGATGCCGTCCGCTACCGTCTCGGCCCCCGCTCCGCCCGCATTGAGGATGCCCACGCCGGTGGTGCCGCCGGCAACCCCGTTGGAGATCACCAGCCGGTCCGATACGGAATCGTCCGCGCCCAGCACCGTGTCCAGGTACAGTGCGCCGCCGTTGCCGGTGTAGTTGCCGGCAATGGTGAACACGTCGCCTGCGCCATTGGTGCCGTTGGTCAGATCGATCCACCCGGCATTGGTCACGCTCACCGGCAACGCCGCATTGAAGCCAACGATGCCGGCAGTGACGCCGCCGGCGAACAGCGTGCTGGTGGCATCCACGTCCAGCGTGCCGGTGCCGCTGGCGCTGTCGCCAAGGACCAGGTCGCCATCGAAGGTGAGCTGGGTGTCATTGCGCAGCGCCACCGCTTCCCAACCAGTGAAGCGCGCCACGCCGCTGGTCTTGACGTTGCCCATGCTCAAGGTGTCGTTGCCCAGGCCTCCGGTGAAGGCAGGCAGTGCACCCAAGTGGGAAACATTGAGGTTTCCCAACGTCGCCGTGTCATCGCCTTCGCCCAGATCGACCAGGCCATGCACCACGCCACCGCCATTCCAGTCGACGCGGTCATTGCCGAAGCTGAGACGGATCTCACCGCGAACGGTGCCCCCGGTGATCGTGACTGAATCGTTGCCACCGCTGACGCTGATGTTGCCACCGATGTAGCCATCGGACAGCACGATGGTGTCGTTGCCGAAGCCTGTGACAAGATTGCCGTCGATGGTGCCGCCGGACATCAGGAAGGTATTGTCTTCCAGCTTCATGTTGACCCGGCCGATGCGGCCGCCGGTCATCTCGCCATAATCACCATCATCGAACGCGCCGACGATGCGCCCGTCGGTCATGCGGAAGCGATCAAGCCCATCGCCCTGCAGCAACGCACCGATGGTACCTCCGGTCATCAGGAACGTATCGATGCCCGATCCCTGCTGGACCGTGCCGGTCACGGTCCCGCCGCTGACCTCCAGGCTGTCCTCGCCGTCACCCTGATCGATGCGGTCCATCGTTCCGTCGCGGATGACGATCGAGTCGCTCCCCACGCCTTGGAGAACCCCGCCACTGAGCGTACCGCCCAGCATCTCGAAGCGGTCGGCGCCGGTCCCGAAAATGATGCCGCTGGACCCACTGATGACGCCACGGTTGATGACGGTCGTGGCGGCATTGGTCACGATGGCGCCACCACCGGTGTTGCTGATCGTGCCGCGGTTGTCGATCAGATGCCCCGCCCCGCCATTCAGCCCGATCGATGCGCCTCCAGCGACCACCAGCTGCGCACCGCTCTGCACGTTGATGGTGACGTTGCTGGAGCCGACGACACTGGTGATGGCCGTGGTCTGGGGGCTGGGCGGACTGGTCGTACAGGTGACTGTCTGGCCCGTAGCCGGTGCGGTGTTATCGCAACCCGCCCAAGCGGGACTGGCGGCTGCCAGCAGCGCGGCGCCACAGGCCAGGCGGGTGATACGGCCAATGCAGTCGGCCAAGGGGTGCCTCGACAACGCGATCCTGGGGAGCATGACCCGATCCTTTTCCATAGGAAGGAATACGGTTGTACGACTGAGCGTGCTTTTTCCAGTAAAACTACTGCCCCCGTGCGCGTAGTCTTACTGGCCGAGATGTGATGGCCGGGTATAGGAACCGTGAGGAGTCAGATCTTGAGGTAGATCCGTCGCGCATCCAGCACCCAGGCGACGGCCCACCAGACCAGGACGAAGCCCACCGCGCACATCAGCGACGCGAGTTCCGGCATGGAAGGCAACAGCTGCAGCAGCGAGGCACAACACGCCGCCCAAGCACCGCTGGCAGTCAGCACCAGCGCCATGACCGACGAACCGAGGTAGGCGGCAATCGCGTTGACACCAAAACGGCGGCCCAGCGCCGGCCAGCGGTAACGGTCGACCAGCAAATGCGCCAGCAGCAGCGCCATGATCGACAGGCCACCGGTCCACAGCACGTAGCTGGGCGTCCACAGGTTCTTGTTGAACGGCAGCACCGGGGCCAGCAGCAGGCCGCCGCCCAGCAGCACCAGCGCGAGTCCGGCCAGTGCGCCCAGGCTGCCGGCACGCAGCCAGCGCCCTGCAATCAACCCCAGCAACGTGGTGGCGATGGCACCGGCGCTGCTGAGCAGGCCTTCCGGGTCATGCCCGAGCCTGGTGATGGCGTCGTACTTGTAGAGGAACGGTGCGAACAGCGCGGTATCGGCGCGGCTGACCGGGTTGAGCCACGGCTCCAGCGTGTCGGCCCCCAGCAGCAGCGATGCATAGCCCAGCAACAGCCCCCCCAATACCGCCCACTGCGTGCGTTGCCGGGTGTGGATGGCCAGCAGCCCGACCACCGCCACGCACAGCGCGATCCGCTGCAGCACGCCCCACAGTCGATAGGCCGGCAGCTCGAACAACCACCACGCCAGCACATGCAGCAACGCGCCCGCGACGAGAATGCGCAGCGCGCGTTGCAGCAGCGTGCGGCCCAGCGCGGCGCGTGCGCTCGGGTCCACGGCGCGCGGCACGAGACTGAAGGCCATCGAGACGCCGGCAATGAACAGGAACAGCGGGAAGATCAGGTCGGTCGGGGTGAAGCCGTGCCAGTCCGCATGCAGCAGCGGCGGATACACGTGACTCCAGTCGCCCGGGTCGTTGACCAGCAGCATGGCGGCCACGGTCAGTCCGCGCAGGGCATCGATGGAGCCCATGCGCGATGATGCGGCAGTGTTCATGCGTCCTCGCGCTGGCCGGCAATCCAGGTGGCGCGCACCTGCAGCGCCTCGTCGAGCAGCACCAGGTCGGCCTGGTAGCCCTCGGCAATTTCGCCCAGGCGGTCATCCACGTTGAGGAACTGCGCCGGATAGCGCGACGCCATCCGCGCGGCCTCCTCCAGCGACAGGCCCAGCAGCTGCACCGCATTGCGCACGGCCGTGGCCATGTCCAGCGCCGAACCGGCCAGCGAACCGGCCGCATTGCGCACCACCCCGTCCACGGCGGTGATCACTTCGCCATACAGTTCGTAGCTGGGGTTGTCGGCACCCACCGGCGGCATCGCATCGGTGACCAGCATGACCTTGCCCTGCGGTTTGGTCGCCAGCGCCACGCGCAGGCTGGCCGGGTGCACGTGCACGCCGTCGGCGATGATGCCGACCCAGCTGCCGCGGTCTTCCAGCGCCGCGCCCACCGCGCCGGGTTCGCGCCCGGTCAGTGGTGACATCGCGTTGTACAGGTGGGTGAAACCGCGGATGCCGGCATCCAGCCCTGCGCGCGCTTCCTCATACGTCGCCGCGGTGTGCCCGGCGGCCACGATCACGCCACGTTCGACCAGCGCACGGATGCTGTCCAGCGGCACCCGCTCCGGCGCCAGGGTCAGCAGGGTCACGCCATTGTCGAGCGAAGCCGCCATGGCGATTTCGTCGGCATCGGGTACGCGGAACTTGTTCGCGTCATGCGTGCCCTTGCGTGCCGGTGCGATATACGGTCCTTCCAGGTGGATGCCGATCACCCCGGGTACGCCGTCGACAATCGCCTGGCGGGTAGCGTCGATCGCCTTGCGCATCACCTGCACGTCATCGCTGATCAGCGTTGGCAGCAGCGCGGTGGTGCCGAAGCGGCGGTGCGCGGCGGCCAGCGCGCGCAGGCTTTCCACGTCGGGCGTGTTGTTGAACAGCACGCCGCCACCGCCATTGACCTGCGCATCGATGAACCCGGGCAGCAGCCAGCCACCGCCCAGGTCCACCTGCTCGGCCGCACTGCCCAGCTGCGGCGCGGCATCGGAGACCAGCGCGGTGATGCGCCCGGCTTCGATCACCACCGCCAGGTCATCGCGGAAGCCGTCGGCGGTGAGGATGCGGGCATTGCGCAGGACGGTCTTCATCAGACGGTCTCCGTAACCTTGTTCAGGTGCGGCGGCAGGTCCGGGTTGTGCCCGCGGCGCAGTGCCAGCGCGTTGATGGCCTTGTAGAACGCCTGCACGGTGAGCAGCGGCGCACACGCCGGGTGTGGCGCTGGCGGAAGCGGGAGGTCGCCATCCGGGGCGGCCAGCCAGACCTGCGCATCGCGCGCGGCGAACTCGGCGGCCACCGCGCGGGTACCCGCGCCGGTTTCATCGGGCTGGGCGAAGGCCAGCACCGGGAAGCCCGGGCCCACCAGCGCCATCGGCCCGTGCTTGACCTCGGCCGAGCTGTAGGCTTCGGCGTGCAGGCCGCAGGTTTCCTTGAACTTCAGCGCCGCTTCCTGCGCTGCCCCCAGGCCCAGGCCACGGCCGACCACGAACAGGTTGTGCGCCGGCACCAGGCCGTCGGTCAGTGCGGACCAGTCGCTGTTCCAGGCCTGGCGCAGTGCGTCGGGCAACGTGCGCAGCGAGGCGATCAGCCCGGCATCCTGGCTCCAGTACGCGACCAGCTGCAGGATCGCCGACAGCGAGGCGAGGTAGCTCTTGGTGGCTGCCACGCTGCGCTCGGCGCCCGCGCCCAGCGGAATCACGGTTTCGGCCAGCTGCGCCAGCGGCGAATCTTCCACGTTGACCAGTGCCACCACGCGCGCACCGGCGGCGCGCGCGGCCTCGGCGTTGCGCAGCAGGTCCGGGCTCTTGCCGGACTGCGAAATGACGATGTACAGCGCACCACGCAGCTGCAGCGGGGATTCGTACACCGACCCCACCGACGGCGAGGCCGAGGCCGTCACCAGGCCGAGCTTGGTTTCCAGCAGGTACTTGGCATACGTGGCGGCGTGGTCGGAACTGCCACGCGCGCAGGTCACCACGAACGGCGGCGGCGCCGCGCGCAGGGTCGCGGCCAGCGTCTGCACCGTCGCTTCGTTGCGCGCGAACTGCGCGGCGATCACGTCGGCCGCTTCGGCGGCTTCGCGGAACATCAGGGTGTCGTGCGGGGCTGGCAGGGACATGCGGGACTCAGGTGGTTTCGGGGGTGGGGGGCCGCGTGCCGACCGGCCGCATCGGCGCGGTCGAACCGCGCACGACCAGCTGCGGGACGAAGCCCTGGTTCTGCAGCTGCAGCGGCGCATCGTCGTACGCATCGCTGCGCAGCTGCGCGATCAACAGGCGCGCGGCGTGCCGCGCGATGTCTTCGGTGGCCTGCTTGGCGGTAGTCAGCGGCGGCCACGACTGGCGCGAGAACGGGCTGTCCTCGAAGCCGGCGATGGACAGGTCGTAGGGCACGTTCATGCCGGCCGACTTGGCCGCCGCGAGCACGCCGGCGGCGATTTCATCGTTGGAACCGAAGATCGCGGTGGGAGGTTCCCGCAGCGCCAACAGGCGGCGCGCGCCACGGAAGCCGTCGTCGAAGGTGTAATCGCCCTGCACCACCAGGTGCTTGTCCACGGTCATGCCGTAGTCGCGCAGCGCCGCTTCGTAACCGGCGTGGCGTTCGCCGCTGGACCGGTGCGAGGAACCGCCCCACAGGAAACCGATGCGCTGGTGGCCAAGCTGGATCAGGTGTTCGGTGATTTCGTAGGCGGCCTCGCGGTCGTCCACGAACACGCACGCGCCATCCTGCGGATCGGCGGTGGCAGCGATGATGCGCACGAGCTTGATGCCACGCGCGGTCAGCGCGGCGACCAGGTCGGCACGTTCGGACATCGGCGCTGTCAGCACCAGCCCGGCCAGGCGCGAACGCTGCACCCAGTCGGCAAGCTCTTCGGCCAGCATCGGCGAACTGGAATCGCAGGGGTGGATCTGCAGCCCGAAGCCCGTCTCGCGGCACGCGGCGAGCACGCCGTTCTGCACGCCGATGATGTGGTACGGGTTGGGGTTGTCGTAGACCAGCCCGATCACCAGCGTCGTACCGGTGCGCAGGTTGCGCGCGGCGGGATCGGGCTCGTAATCGAGTTCAGCAATGGCGCGCAGCACGCGCGCGCGCGTGGCCTGCATGACCGACGGTTCGTTGTTGATGACCCGCGAAACGGTCTTCAACGACACCTTGGCCCGTTCGGCGACATCCTTGATGGTCGCTCTGCGCATGCTCTTTTCCTGGGTCACCGGTTGGGCGTCCATGATCGCCGATCACTGCCCGTCGCGGGGCAGCCCGACCCGGTGGCCGCGCAGGGAGTAGAACAGGATGTACAGGTAGCACGGCACCATCAGGCCCGCGAACACCCACTGGAAGTCGAAATGCTGCTTCAGCACGGCAAACGCCTGCGGGATGATCGCGCCCCCGGCGATGGCCATCACCAGCAGTGCCGAGCCGGTTTCGGTGAACCGACCGAGCCCGCGGATCGCAAGCGGGAAGATCGCCGGCCACATCATCGCGTTGGCAAAACCCAGCGCGGCCACGAAGCCCACCGACACATAGCCGTGGGTGAACAGCGCGCCGATGCAGAACAGCACGCCCAGGCTGGCCGAAATGCTCAGGTAGCGCGACTGCGAGACCAGGTGCGGAATCAGCGCCAGGCCGGCCAGGTAGCCCACCAGCATGGCGAACAGGGTGATGGAGGTGAACAGCTTGGTCTGGTCCAGCGGCAGGCCGAAACCGTGCCCGTAGGTGCCGATGGCATCACCGGCCATCACTTCCACGCCCACATACACGAACAGGCACAGCACGCCCAGCCACAGGTGCGGGAACTGGAAGATGCTGCTGCGTTCGGCCAGGCCGGGCGCGCGCGCCGGGGTGGCGTTGGCTTCGGCGGTCTTGATTTCCGGCAGCGGCGAGAACAGCACGCCCACCGCAAGCACCACCAGCAGGCCGGCCATGGCCATGTAAGGCATCTGGATCTTCGCCGCGAAGGTATCCAGCAGTGCGTTGCGGGTCACCGGGTCGGCGCTGGCCACCTGCTCGGACAGGTCGCCGATGCCGTGCAGCACCAGGGTGCCGATCAGGAACGGGGCGATCATGCCGGCGATCTTGTTGCAGATGCCCATCAGCGCGATGCGGCGCGCGGCGGTTTCGATCGGGCCCAGGATGCTGATGTACGGGTTCACCGCCGTCTGCAGCAGGGCCAGGCCGCTGCCGATGATGAACAGGCCGCTGAGCGCACCGGGATACCAGCGCTGCTGGGCGAAGTGCGCGAACACCACTGCACCGGCGGCCATCACCAGCAGGCTCAGGCTCAGGCCCTTCTTCATGCCGGTGCGCTTGAGGATCCACGAGGCCGGCAGCGCCAGGAAGAAGTAGGACAGGTAGAACACCATCAGCACCAGGAAGGCGCCGACTTCGTCCAGCTCGAAGGCCAGTTTGACGAAGGTGATCAGCGGGCCATTGAGCCAGGTGAAGAAGCCGATCAGGAAGAACAGCACGCCGATGATGAGGATCGAAGTGGCCACGCTCGAACGCGCGGTAGCAGCAGGCACGGCAGACATCTTGAAGGCTCCTGCGTCGACGGCGCGCGGGCGGCGTCGGAAGAGTGGCTGGGAACAACGTTGTCACATTTATTCGATGGGCCACCCGGCTTTGTCAACAATTGGTTTCCGCGCAGATCGCGGAAAACCCCATGCTGCAGGTGCACAGAATCCTCGCAACGCCCCGCCACGCCTTCACACAGCCTCTGTTTGCAACGGCTTTACGAAATCTTGACGGGAGTACACTGAAAACGTTTTCTTGTGACGTAGGTCGCTGCGGCGCAGCATCGAAAGTGTGAGGTTGTCGTTGACATCGTTGTCAGAACGATTACAGACTCCGCTCAATCGCCGGGGTCCAGACCTGGCCGTACGTATCCCAAGGGAGCCCGTGTGACCGCAGCCGCCCACGCCGTATCGGCCAATGCCCTCCTCTCGATGCCGCCGTTCCTGGCGGCCGACGTGGGCGGCACGCATGTCCGCGTGGGCCGCGTGCAGGCCAGCCATGATCCGGCCCATCCGGTCCAGCTGCTCGAGTACCGCAAGTTCCGCAACGCCGACTACGCCGGCCTGAGCGCGATCCTGGAAGCCTTCATCGCCGATGGCGAGCGGCCCGCACACTGCGTGGTGGCCACCGCCGGTTATGCCCGCGAAGACGGCACGGTAATCACCGCCAACGTGCCGTGGCCGCTGTCGGCACGGCAGATCGAGGCCGACCTGGGCCTGGAAACGGTGTACATCGTCAATGACTTCGAGGCCGTGGCCTACGCCGCCGCGCAGGTCGATGCCAGCGGCGTGCTGCAGCTGACCGGCCCGGCCACCGCCCCGCGCGGCCCGACCCTGGTGGTCGGCCCGGGCACCGGACTGGGTGCGGCGCTGTGGATCCCGACCGCGCATGGCGCAGTGGTGCTGGCCACCGAAGCCGGCCAGCCGACGCTGGCGGTGAGCACCGAACTGGAAATGGCGATCGTCCGGCAGATGCAGCGCGAGCTTGCCCACGTCTCGGTCGAACATGCGCTGTCCGGCCCGGGCCTGATGAACCTCTACCGCGCCCTGTGCGCCATCGAAGGCCAGCCCGCCGTGCTGGCCACGCCCGATGCGATCACCGCGGCGGCCGTGAGCAACCAGCACGCGCTGGCCCGCCAGAGCCTGGACGTGTTCTGCGGCCTCCTCGGCAGCACCATCGGTGACATGGCGCTGCAGTACGGCGCCCATGGTGGCGTGTACCTGGCCGGCGGGATCCTGCCGCAGATCCGCGAATACCTGTTGAACAGCACCTTCGTGTCCCGGTACCTCAACAAGGGGCCGATGCGCGAGGCGCTGGAACGCATACCCGTGAAGGTGGTCGAGCACGGGCAGCTGGGCGTCATCGGCGCCGCCAGCTGGTACCTCGGCCGCACGGACGCTTGAACGCACGCTTCGCAAACCGCACGCCGTCGCTGGCGCACCAACGATTGATGAGGAGAGACATCATGAACCACCGCAAGAGCCTGCTTTCGGCAGCCATTTTCAGCTGTATCGTCTTCGGCGCCCAGGCGCAGGAAGCACAGCCCACCGCAACCGACCTGGACACCGTGACCGTCACCGGTATCCGCGGTTCGATGGAGAAATCGCTCGACACCAAGCGTGAAGCCAATGCGCGCCTGGAAGTGGTGACCGCCGAAGACGTCGGCAAGCTGCCGGCGCACAACGTGGCCGATACCCTGCAGCGCCTGCCGGGCGTGAACATCAGCTCTGCCAGCGCCGACGAAGGTGGCTTCGACGAGGCCGACCGCGTCAGCCTGCGCGGCACCAGCCCCAGCCTCACCCAGACCCTGATCGACGGCCACAGCGTCGGCTCGGCCGACTGGTTCGTGCTCAGCCAGGGCAACAACGTTGGCCGCAGCGTCAGCTACTCGCTGCTGCCGTCCGAACTGGTCAGCTCGGTGGAAGTGAACAAGTCCTCGCAGGCCAAGCTGCAGGACGGCGGCACCACGGGTACCGTCAACATCATCACCCGCAAGCCACTGGCATTCTCCAAGCAGCTGAGCGCTGAAGCGTCGTTGGGCGCGGTGCGTTCAGACCAGGCCGACTCCACCGATCCGCAGTTCTCGGGCCTGTTCAACTACAAGAACGCCGACAGCACCTTCGGCGTGATGGTGCAGGGCTTCTACCAGAAGCGCGAGCTGCGCCGCGAGGCGCAGGAAATCCCGGGCGGCTTCTTCAAGATCAAGGCCACCGACCCGGTAGCGGCAACCAACCCGGACCTGGTCGGCGTCAACGTGCCCGGCCTGCTGGGTTCGACCCTGTTCGAGCAGACCCGTGAGCGCAAGGGTGGCCTGGTCACCCTGCAGTGGAAGCCGATCGACGACCTGACCCTCGGCCTGAGCGGCTTCACGTCCGAGCTGGAAGCAAACAACTACAACCGCAACTACATGATGTGGGGTGGCAACTTCGCCGCGTCGCAGGCGCCGAACCCCGGTTACACCATCACCGATGGCGTGCTCAGCAACGCCACCTACGCGGGCGTACCGGGCACCAACTACGCCGTGTACGACATGATTTACCGTGAAGCGACGGCCAAGACCAGCTATGTCACCTTCGATGCCGATTGGGCGATCAACGACAACCTGACCGCCAAGTTCCAGGCCGGTACCACCAAGGGCACCGGCGAGACGCCGCGTCAGTTCATCGCCGAAGTCACCCTGGGCCAGGGCGGCGGCGCCAGCTGGGCCACCCACGGCGCAGGCTCGCCGGTGGATTGGGCCGTGGGCGGCGACACCAGCCCGAGCGGCGTAAGCAGCTTCGGCACCTGGGGCAACCAGCAGGTCAAGGCGGAAGACAAGGAAGACTGGGCGTCGCTGGACTTCAACCAGTACTTCACCAATGGGGGCGCGCTGAGCTCGATCGACTTCGGCCTGCGCTTCGCCGACCACGAGCGTGAGGCACTGTCGCCGGAAGGCGCCAGCCCGGGCGACATCTGGTCGGCCCTGCAGGGCAGCGCTACCGGCAATTACCCGGGGAACTTCGCCAGCGGCATCGGCGGCAACTTCCCGCGCGACATCTGGTATTACACGCCGGACGCGCTGAAGACGGCGATTCTCAACAACTCCACCTGGCTGTCCAACAATGACGGCCCGACCGGCCGCCACAACTATGGCGCCGAGTGGAAGGTGAAGGAAAAGAACTTCGCCGGCTACGTGCAGGCCAACTTCACCGGTGACTGGTGGAGCGGTAATGTCGGCCTGCGTTACGTAGACATCAAGCAGGACATCGACACCTACCTGGCGGTCGCCGATGCCTCGCGCGCCGACGTGAGCAGCCTGTTTGGCATGTGGCAGCGCCAGGCCTTCCAGAACAAGCACAGCCGCGTGCTGCCGAGCGCCAACATCAAGTTCGACCTGGACGACAACCTGGTACTGCGCGTAGCCGCATCGCAGACCCAGACCCTGCCCGATTACTCGGCACTGGGTGCGTCTGCCTGGGGTTCGGACCTGAACAAGACCGGCGGTGGCGGCAACCCGGAACTGAAGCCGACCATCGGCAGCAACCTGGATGCCAACCTGGAGTGGTACTTCATGCCGCGCGGCCTGCTGTCGGTCGGTGCTTACCACATCGACCTGAAGGACTACGTTGCGTTCGACGTGATCAACAAGCAGCTCTTCAGCGAACTGACCAACCAGCTTGAAACCTACGCCGTCTCCACCCCGATCAATGCCGACGGCAAGGTCACCGGCGTGGAAGTGGCGTACGAGCAGCCGATCGGCGAGAACTTCGGTTTCAACGCCAACTACACCTACGCCAACGGCAGCTCGGCGCACACCTGGGCCGACGGCAGCCACAACCTGCTGGGTACCTCGAAGAACACCTACAACGTGGGCGCCTTCTTCGAGAACGAAACCTTCGGTGCACGCGTCAGCTACACCCGCCGTTCGTCGTTCCTGATCAGCCTGTCCGGTGCAAACCCGTACTACCAGGATGATTTCGGCACGCTCTCGGCCTCGCTGAGCTACGCGCCGACCAAGTGGATGAGCATCACCCTGGACGGCCTGAACCTCAACAACCCAACCTACAAGTACTACCAGAGCGCGTCCATTCCGACCTCGTTCTACTCCAACGGGCGCCAGTACTACCTGAACTTCCGCTTCAAGTACTGACAGCTCCGCGCCATGTGGTAAAGCTGTACACCAGAAACGGGCCCGGACATCCGGGCCCGTTTTTTTAACCCGCACCAAAGGAATGACCCGATGCACACCCGCACCCGTCGTACCTCGCTTTCGCTGCTGCCGCTGGCCCTGGCGCTCTCGCTGGCCCCGCTGGCACATGCCACCGATGCCCAGGCCCCCGATGGCCCGCGCGCCCTGCCCGGCTCGCTCCCCCTGATTCCCGCCCCCGCCCAGGTCGAACGCCTGGACGGTGCCGATTACACCGTGACCGCCACCACCGCGCTGCGCGCGCAGGGCGCCGCAGCCGCGCGCGTGGCCAGCCAGTTCGCCTCGATGCTGCGCCAGAGTGGCGGGCCCGCCCTGCAGCCGTCCACCACCCGGGGCACCGATGGCATCCGCTTCGTGCTCGACGGAACGCTGAAAACCGGCGCAGAGGGCTACCAGCTGCGCAGCGACGCGCGTGGCGTGACCGTGCAGGCCGCCACCGAAGCCGGCCTGTTCTATGGCGCGGCTACCCTGTCACAGCTGCTCACCGGTAGCAGCAGCGGCGCCGTACCAGCGCTGCGCATCGACGATGCGCCGCGCTTCAGCTGGCGCGGGCTGATGCTCGATTCGGCCCGCCATTTCCAGAGCCTGGACGAGATCAAGCGCGTGCTCGACGCGATGGCCGAACAGAAGCTCAACACCTTCCACTGGCATCTCACCGATGACCAGGGCTGGCGCATGGAGATCAAGCGCTACCCGAAGCTGACCGGGGTGGGCAGCTGCCGCATCCCGGCCGGCGATGGCGGCCGCGATCCGGCCACCGGCGCGCCGCGCCCATATTGCGGCTTCTACACCCAGGCGCAGATCCGCGAGGTGATCGCGTATGCGGCCGCGCTGCACATCCAGGTCATTCCGGAAATTGACGTTCCGGGCCATGCCACTGCAGCGATTGCCGCGTATCCGGAATTGGGCACCCTCAATACCCCGCTGCAGCCGCTCAGCGAATGGGGCGTGTTCCCGAACCTGTTCAACACCGAGGAGAGCACGTTCCAGTTCCTGGAGAACGTGCTTGAAGAGGTCATCGAACTGTTCCCCGCCAAGTACGTCCACGTGGGCGGCGACGAAGCGGTCAAGGACCAGTGGGAGGCCAGCCCACGCGTGCAGGAACGCATGCGCGCGGTGGGCGCGGGCACTGAAAATGAAATGCAGGCGCACCTGATCAAGCGCCTGGAGAAATTCCTGGAGCAGCACGATCGCCGCCTGATCGGGTGGGATGAAATCCTCGAAGGCGGCCTGCCACCGGAAGCCACGGTGATGTCCTGGCGCGGCACAGAGGGTGGCCTCAAGGCCGCCAGCGAAGGCCACGACGTGGTGATGTCGCCGGTGACCGACATGTACATGGACTACCTGCAGACCAACTCGGAGAACGAGCCGCCGGGCCGACCGCTGACCACCCCGCTGGCCCGCGTATATGGCTTCGAGCCGGTGCCGGATGCCTTGGCCAGGGACAAGGAGCAGCACATCCTGGGCCTGCAGGCCAACATGTTCACCGAGCACACGCGGAGCGTGGCGCGGCTGCACCACAACGTGTTCCCGCGTCTGGCCGCGGTCGCCGAAACCGGCTGGACGCCGCGTGACCGCCGCAACTTCGCCGACTTCCTGGCGCGGCTGCCCTCGCAGCTGCAGCGCTGGCAGGCGATGGGCATCGCGTATGCGCAGACGCCGTTCGAAGTGGAAGCGGATGTCACCGACGACCGCAAGGCCGGCACCGCCACCCTGGCCCTGCGCACCCCGCTCAACTATGACATCCGCTACAGCGTGGATGGCAGCGCGGTCACGGCGCAGTCGCCGCGCTACGTCGCGCCGCTGACCCAGCCGCTTCCGGTGGGCGTACAGGCCGCTGCCTTCTTCAACGGGCAGGCGCTGGCCAAATCGGCGAGCCGCTTCGACATCACCGCGCAGTCGCTGCTGATCCGCAACGACGAGCATCTGGCGATGTGCCCCGGCGAAGGCAAGCTGCTGCTGCGGCTGGAGGACGATGGCCCGGCCGACGGCGAACGCGCCATCTTCAACGTCAACATCTTCAACCCGTGCTGGCTGTGGCAAGGCGCGGATGTGGAGGGCATTGCGAAACTGCGGGTGCGCGCAGGGCAGATTCCGTACTACTTCCAGCTGGCCCACGACGAGCCACAGCGGCGCTTCGTGCCGGCGCGCAGCGCACACGGCGAGATGGACATCCTCAACGCACAGTGCGATGGCAAGCCGCTGGCCAGCGTGGCGCTGCCGGCCAAGCCCGGTGCCGATGGCTTCATCACGCTGGAAGCGGCGCTGCCGCGTTCACTGAAGGGCCGCCAGGACCTGTGCGTGCGCTTCACCGGCGACACCCGCCCCACCATGTGGGTGCTGGACACGTGGGAGTTGGTACTGTGTTGATCAACCAGCGGTACCAGCCGCTGGCCGACACCGCTGTCGGGGGAATGGGGTAGGGTCGGTTCCCGAACGACCGCAGTGAACAAGTCAACGCCCGGTAACGCATGACCTGCACCGAAGCAAATGCCGTTGTCGTTGATTGCAATGCGTTACCGGGGTTACAACCGTTATCGGCGGTCGTTTGGGAACCGACCCTACCCCGATCAGCCTTTCATCCGAATGAGCAGGTCACGGAACGGCGTGAAGGCCACCGCCATGCCGGCGACCACGCCGACGCTGTTGGCCAGCGCATCCATCGGGTCGGCCATGCGGTCGGTGGTCAGTGCCCCCTGCAGGAATTCAATGCCCACGCCCAGCAGCACCAGCCCGGCACCCGCCCACAGCAGCGCCGCGCGCGTGCGGTAGATCTGCACCGCCGCCGAGGCCAGCAGGAAGTACGCCAGGAAGTGCTCGACCTTGTCGCTGTTCTGCGGCAATGCCAGTGGTGGCGGCGGGATCAGGCAGACCACGATCGTGACCGCGATCGCCAGCCACCACAGGCCCAGCCACACGCGCGGGAAGCGCAGCGGCTTCAGCATTCCGGTTTCGGTCATCTCAGAGCCGCCAGGTCAGGTCGCCGAGCAGGAACGCCGGGTCGAAATCCACGTCGCGCTGGAAGCCCATCACCTGGAAGCGCTCGCCCATTTCGCTGGGGAGGGTGAGTTTCTTCACCTGGTCACGCAGGCGCAGCTTGCCGATCTCGTCGGCACGCTCCTCGGCCAGTGCCAGCAATCCATCCAGGCCATTGCCAAGGAGGAAGCTGGACTGGGTGCAGTAGCCGGCGAGCTCGAAACCGGCATGGGTACCGGCTTCGGCCAGCGCGGTGAAATCCACCGACGCGGTCAGGTCCTGCAGGCCCGGCCAGAGGAACACGTCGTTGTGCACGTGGTGGCGGTAGAAGGCGCGCACGGTGCCATCGTCGCGGTCATCGCGGTAGTACTCGTTGCGCGGGTAGCCATAATCAACGAACAGCATCGCGCCGCGCTTCAGACCGCCGGCCACCGCCTGGATCCAGTACGGCAGGTGCGGCAGCAGTTCGGAACGGTAGCCATCGGCGAACGGCTTTTCCCGGTAGCGCTCCAGGTGCCGCACGGCCGAGGTCAGCATGGCATCGGCCGGCTGCGCGCCGCGGATGAAGCGCCCGTCGGCATCCAGCTCTACGGTTTCCTCATAGACCATGCCGTCACGGGCAAGGAAGCGCGGGGTTGGCAGGGCGTCGATCACCTCGTTGGCGAACACCACGCCGTCCCAGTCATCATCGAACGGGCGGTCCAGCCATTCGACCAAGGCGAACAGCGGTGGCACCAGCGCCTTCTCGAGGCGCTCGCGCTGACGTTCGCGCAGGTCCGCACTGGGCTCCAGGATCGCGTAGCGCTCCGGCAGCGCATCCAGTTCCAGCATGCGCTTGAGCAGAATCTCGGCGAATGCGCCACTGCCGCCGCCCAGCTCCAGGAAGCGCGCCTGCGGGCCGAGCTGCTGCATCACCGGGGCAACGGCGTTGGCCACGGTCGCGGTGAACAGCGGCCCCAGTTCCGGCGCGGTGGTGAAATCGCCATCCGCACCGAACTTGCTGGCGCCGGCGCTGTAATAGCCCCAGCCCGGCGCATACAGGCTCAGTTCCATGAACCGGGCAAAGGGCATGGCGCCGCCGTTGGCGAGGATTTCGGCGCGCAGCGCGGCGGCCAGTTCGTCGCTGTGGGCCAGGGCGTCGGCATCGGGCGTGGGCAGGGAAGAATGCATGGTGCGGGCGATTGCGGTGACAATGCACAGCATAGCCGAGCAGGAAGGAGCCCCGATGACCGCCACCACACCCGTCGTGCTGATCACCGGCAGTGCGCGCCGGATCGGCGCGGCCATTGCCCGCCAGTTCCATTCCTGTGGCTGGTCGGTGGTGCTGCACGCACACACCTCCACGGCCGAACTGCAGCAGATGGCCTTTGACCTGGACATGCTGCGTCCGGGCAGCGTGCTGGCCCTGCAGGCCGACCTGCGCGACGCCGACGCCCTGCCGGATCTGGTGGAACAGACCGTGGCCCAGTTCGGGCGGCTGGATGCGCTGGTCAACAATGCCTCCAACTTCTACCCCACCCTGCTTGGCCAGATCACCGCCGCGCAGTGGGACGACCTGTTCGCGGTGAATGCCCGTGCGCCGCTGCTGCTGGCGCAGGCCGCCGCCCCGCAGTTGCGCCGGCACCAGGGCTGCATCGTCAACCTCACCGACCTGCACGGCACCCAGCCGATGCGCGACCACCCGGTGTACGCCGCGGCCAAGGCGGCGCTGGAAATGATCACCCGCTCGCTGGCGCTGGAGCTGGCGCCGAAGGTGCGGGTCAATGCGGTGGCGCCAGGGGCGATCCTGTGGCCCGAACAGGGCAAGGACGATTTCGCCCAGCAGGCGCTGCTGGCGCGGACTCCGCTGGGCCGCACCGGAACGGTGGAGGAGATCGCCGAGGCGGTCTACTGGCTGGTCAGCGATGCCCCGTTCGTGACCGGGCACACGTTGCGGGTGGATGGCGGTCGGCAGTTGACCTGATTGCCGGCATCGTATCGACCAACGGTCGATACCTACCCGATCAACCGTATCGACCAACGGTCGATACCTACCCGATCACCGGTAGGTGACGACCGTTGGTCGTCACACCTCGACCACCTCGAATTGGTCGCCGAACTGCCGATGCGCCCGCCACAACGTGGCCAGGTCCAGGCCACTGACCGGGTCGATGAAGTCCGGCACGATATCGGCCAGCGGCTTGAGCACGAACGCGTGCTTCAGCTCCGGGCGCGGAATCCGCAGGTGCCCCGGTCCCTCCACGATCAGGTCGCCGTAGAACACCACGTCGATATCCAGCGTACGGTCGCTGAAACGCGGCCCGCTGCGGTCCCGCCCGTGCGCGTCCTCCAGCGCATGCAGCCACCGGTCCAGCTCCTCCAGCGGCGCATCGGTCTCGATCGCGACCGCATTGTTGAGGAAGGCCGGGCCGTCGAAGCCCACGGCGGCGGTGCGGTACGCCGGGGACACCCGGATATCGCCGAAACGCCCGCGCAGCGCGGCCACCGCAGCGTGAAGGTGCTGCTGCGGTTGCAGGTTGCTGCCCAGGCTGAGGAGCACAGTGGTCATGGTATTCAGCGTAGGTGAGGCGAATCCACGCAGGGCCAACAGGTGCTCCGCGTAGAATCGGGGTGCACATCATAGGACACCGACATGACCTATTGCGTCGGCATTGTGGTGGACGAGGGCCTGGTCTTCGCCGCCGATACCCGTACCAACGCGTCGCTGGACGACGTACGCGTGCACCGCAAGCTGCACGAATTCGAGTTTCCCGGCGAGGCCGCGTTCGTGATCATGGCCGCCGGCAACCTGGCCACCACCCAGCTGCTGATCTCCCGGCTGCACCGCGACATCGAGGAGCAGCGGCCGGAGAACCTGCGCGCCTACCGGCACCTGTTCGAGGTAGCCGAGTATGTGGGTCGGGTGCTCGTGGACAGCCAGGTCAAATGCAGCAGTCCCGAACACGGCCATGATGGGGTCAACACCCAGGCGACCCTGATCCTGGGTGGCCAGGTCGGCGGCGAACACCCGGGCATGTACATGATCTATCCACTGGGCAATGCGATTGCCGCCTCACCGGAAACGCCCTACCTCCAGATCGGTGAATCCAAGTACGGCAAGCCGATCCTGGACCGGATCATCCGCCCGCAGACCCGACTGGATGATGCGGCGCGCACGGCGATCGTGTCCCTGGATTCCACCATCCGTTCCAACCTTTCAGTGGGCCTGCCGATCGACCTGGTGCTGCTGCGCGCCGGTGACCTGCGCGTCAGCCACCGCATGCGCCTGGCCGGCGACAGCCCGCTGTATGCGGAGATCCATGGCAACTGGTCGCGCCGGCTGGAACACGCCGTGGCCAGCCTGCCCAGCTTCCCTTGGGAAGACGCGTAGACACCGCCCGTTGGTCGGCATTCCCCAGGGTCACGACCAACGGTCGTGACCTACCGCGTGAACGCCAGCGCCTCGGCCACCGAGCGGAACACCTGCTGCATTTCCAGCGGTTTGCGCAGCACGTGCACTTCGACACCCTCCGGGAAGGTTTCCAGCGGTACCGGAACCTCGGCGTCCTCCAGCACCAGCGCCGGGCCGCGATAGCCCAGCGCGGCCATCTCATCGAGCAGATGGCTGGCTGAAAGCAGCTTGGCCCCGGCATCGGCGATCACCAGTGCCGGCATCGCCTCCTGCTGCATCCAGCGCAGCGCAGCGCCGCCATCCGAGGCCAGCTGCAGGTGGTAGCCCTGGCTGGACAAGGCATTGCCCAGCAGCGACAGGCGGGTGGCTTCACCATCCACCACCAGGATTGACTGGCCCGCGCCTGCCGCCACCGGTTGTGCCTGCGGTTCAGCGTCTACCGTCTCCTGGTGCATTGGCAGCCGCAATTCGAAGCAGCTGCCCACACCCGGCGTGCTTTCCACCCGGATGCTGCCCTGGGCGCCCTCGATGATGCGCTTGCAGGAAATCAGCCCGAGTCCCGTGCCATTGACCTTGGTGGTGAAGAACGGATTGAACAGGTGCGCCAGCACCTCGGCACTCATGCCCACGCCCTCGTCCGACACCGAGATGCGCAGCCAGTCCCGGCCGTCCGCATCCGGATCGGCCGCCGCGCGCAGGGTCAACCGGCCGCCATTGGGCATGGCCTGGATCGCGTTCAGCGCCAGGTTCAACAGCACCTGCTGCAGCTCGGTGTAGTTGGCATCCACGGCCAGGTCAGCGCCGTCCACGTCCAGGTGCAGGCTGACCCGCGCCGGCAGGGTGCTGCGCAACAGCAGCTCGATCGCTTCGAACAGGTGGGTGATCTGGATCCGCTCGCTCGGGCTGCGCGAGCCGCGCACGAACGACAGCATCGATTCGGCCATTTCATGCCCGCGTCGGCCACATTCGGCAATCACGTCGGCCAGGTGGTGGAGCTGCGGATCGTCGGTACGCGCCTTGAGCAGCTCGGGCATGATCAGCAGCGGCTGCAGGATGTTGCGCAGGTCGTGGCTGAGTCCAGCGGCCAGCAGCGACAGGCTTTCCAGCCGCTGCGCGCGCATCAGCTCCGCTTCCACCCGCTGGCGGTCGATGGTGCCGCGCGCCTCGCGCACGGCGCGCGCGACCGCCGAGGGCAGCCGCGCCGGCTGGTGCTTGATGATGTAATCGTTGGCGCCCTGGTGCAGGGCGGCCACGGCGTTCTCTTCGCCGATGGTGCCCGAGACGAAGATGAAGGGGACATCCGGGTGCCAGCCACGCACGATTTCCAATGCCTGGTTCCCCGAAAAACCCGGCATGGCCAGGTCGGAGAGGACGATGTCAGGCGCAAACCTCAGCAGCGCATCGCGCAGTTCGGCAGCGGTCTCGACCCGCTCGAAGCTGGCCTCGAGCCCGGCGTCGAGCATCTGCCCGCACATCAACTCGGCATCTTCGGGCGAATCCTCCACCAGCAGGATGCGCAGGTGTCCCAGCGGGGGGCCAGTGAGCGGCATGGGTTATTCGACCTCCGGGGCCTGGTTGATCACCGCCCAGAATTTTCCCAGCGTCTGCACGGCACCGAAGAACTGGTCCACGTCCACTGGCTTCACCACATAGGCATTGACACCCAGGTCCCAGCTGCGGGCCAGGTCGCTCTCTTCGCGCGAGGAGGACAGGATCACCACCGGCAGGCGCTTGAGCTCCTCGGCGCTGCGGATCTGTCGCAGCACCTCCAGCCCATCCATGCGCGGCATCTTGATATCCAGCAGCAGCACCGCAGGCAGGCCTTCGTCACGGTTGGCGAAGGCACCACGGCGCAGGAGGTAGTCCATCGCCTCGACGCCGTCCTCGACGTGGACGATGGGGTTGGCCAGGCGCGCTTCCTTCAGGGCGTCAATGGCCATTTCAGCATCGGCGGGGCTGTCCTCGGCAAGCAGGATGGTGCGAAGAGCGGTCATGCGACGGGGCCTTTGTTGAGTGCGTCGAGAGAGGAAGGCAGCAGGAAGTGGAACGCAGCACCCTGGTCCACCGCCGATTCGGCCCAGATGCGGCCACCGTGGCGGGCGAGCACGCGGCGAACGCTGGCCAGGCCGATGCCGGTACCGGGGTATTCGCTGGCCTTGTGCAGGCGCTGGAACACCCCGAACAACTTGTCGGCGTAGGCCATGTCGAAACCGGCACCATTGTCGCGCACGCTGAACAGGTGGCTCCCATCGGGCTGGCGCGCGTACGCCACCTCGATGCGCGCCGGTTCGGCGTGGGCCGAGTATTTCACGGCATTGCCGAGCAGGTTCAACCACAGCTGGCGCATCATGTTGTCGTCGGCGACCAGGACCGGCAGCGGCGCGATCTTCCATTCAATGCGCCGCGTCACCCCGGCCTGCTCGGCGTCACTCCGGGCGTTGGCGTCGAGCAGCGCGCGGGTATCCGCCACCAGCGACTGCATGTCCACCGCCTGCAGGCGCATCGCCGCACGGCCCAGCCGCGAATACACCAGCAGGTCGTCGATCAGTGCGGCCATGCGCCGCGCCGAGCCGGCAATCACGTCGAGGTAGTGGCGGGATCTTTCGTCCACACCCTCCCCCAGATGCCGCGTCAGCTTGTCCGAAAACCCGGCGACGTGGCGCAGCGGCGCGCGCAGGTCGTGCGACACCGAATAGCTGAAGGCTTCCAGCTCGCGATTGACCTCCGACACCTGTTCCACCTTGCCTTCGAGCTGGCGGTTCAGTTCCTCCACGCGTTGCTGTACGGCCCGCTGCACGGTCACGTCGGTGATCGTCATCAGCACCACTTCGTCGTCGCGATCCGGCAGGGGCATGCGCCTGGCGTTGATCAGCAGGGTGCGTACCTGGCCATCATCGGTGCGCTGTTCGTGCTCGAAGTCCCATAGTTCACGGCCGCGCAGCAGCACGTCCATCAGCCGCTGGCGCACCGCCGGATCGCTCCAGGCGCCATCACCCAGCGTCTCCAGGGCACGCCCGTCGGTGACCGCGTCGTCATGCAGGCCATACAGCTCGGAAAACGCCGGGTTGTGCAGCTGGACCCTCAGTTCGCGGTCAAGCAGCACAATCGGCTCCCGCACCGTATTGAGCACCGATGCCGCACGTGCCGAGGCACGCCGCGTGGCGCGTTCGGCGGTAGCGCGGTGCAGCATCTGCCGATGCAGGAGCCACAGCACCAGGCCCAGCAACAGCAACTGGACCACCAGCGCGGTCCACGAGACCAGCTCGCTCTGGCGCTGCTGCTGGGCGAACACCGCCGAACGCTGGGCCAGCAGTTCTTCCTCGCGGTCCTGCAGCTCCTCGATCAGACCACGGATCGGGTAGCGGGTGGTGAGGTCCCGCACCAGCTGGCGCTGGTCGTCGTCGGGGCTGGAACGCGCCAGCTCGGCGGCCAGCTCCATGCGCCGGTCGAGCAGTGACTGGATGCGGCCGATGCGCACCAGTTGTTCGGGATTGTCGCGGGTCAGCTCGGTCAGCCGCGCCAGCCGCGCCGGGATGTGGCGGGCCTGGTCAAGCCGCTCGCGCAGTCCTGGCGCGTCGATGCCCTTGGACAGGGTCAGTGCCGCCGATTCCACGTCGCGCACGTCGGCCTGCAACTGGTACACGGCAACGCCCACGTCCTGGGTGTGGGTGACCCAGCGCATCGCGTCGAGGTTCTCGTCGGACAGGCGGCGCAACGTCAGCCATGGCACCACGATGATGGCCACGGCCGCCAGGCCGAGGGCCGGCAACCGCCAGCGGTCCCAGAGTTCATCACTGAAAACCAGTGCCATAGACCCTCGTTGGCGTGCATGTTCCCCTTCCCCCGCCTGCGTCATCCATGACCAGCGACGATGCCGACAGCGGCGACGTCCTGAATATACTCCACACCAACGTGAATACGGGACGGGACCGGACAGCACCGCCAGCCACGAAAAAGGGCGCGCCTGACGGCGCGCCCCGTGTTCATCTGGTGCATCGGATCAGCGCTTGGCGGCGGCCGAAGCAACCATCAGCGCACTCGCGTCGACGCTCTTCACGCCCTTGATGGCCTTGGCCTTGGCAATGGCCTTGTCATGCTCGGCCTTGGAATCCACCGTGCCCGACAGCGAAACCACGCCGTTGACGGTCTCAACCTTTACTTCGGTACCGGACACGTTCTTGGTGGCGATCAGCTCGCTCTTGACCTTGGTGGTGATCCAGGTATCGGTCACCGGCTCGGACGAGTCGTGCATGTCCGCGTGGGTCATGGCGGCTTTGTCGGTGGTCTTCGGCGGGTCCTTGGCCATGGCCGCCGAGGTGCCCAGCAGCATGCCGAAAGCGAGCGAAGCAGCAAGCAGATTACGGGTAGTGTTGGTCATGTGCGGTGTCTCCCTGGTTAGTGGGTCCAGTGTCGGCGCCGGGGCGTGGACAACACGTCGCTGCAGGATCACGCTGCCGTGAACCGCTCAGGTTCACCCCGCTGACGGTTCATGTTTCCGCACTGCATCATTTGCAATCATTCCTACCTTACGCAAACCTGGAAGCTGCAGACATGACCACGATCGCGCAGGTCGGCTTGATCGGATACGGACTGGCTGGAAGCGTTTTCCATGCACCGCTGATCCAGCACACGCCGGGTATTGCCCTGCACAGCATCGTCAGTTCGCAGCGCGAGCGGCTGCTGCGCAGCTTCACCGATGTGCACATCCATGCGGACGTGGCACCGCTGCTGGCGGACCCGGCAGTAGACGCCGTGGTGATTGCCACGCCCAATGCACAGCATGCACCGCTGGCCCTGGCGGCGTTGCGCGCGGGCAAGCACGTACTGGTCGACAAACCATTCGCCTTGAGCACGGCCGAAGCAGTGGCGGTGGTGGATGCGGCGCGCGACGCCGAACGCGTGGTGTGCGTGTTCCAGAACCGGCGCTACGACGCCGACTTCCTGAGCCTGCGCACTGTGCTGGCGTCCGGCACGCTGGGCCGCGTTGCCGAATGCCATTCGCACTTCGACCGCTTCCGCCCGCAGGTGCGCGATCGCTGGCGCGAGAGCGATGTGCCGGGCAGCGGATTGTGGATGGACCTGGGCCCGCACCTGCTGGACCAGATGCTGCAGCTGTTCGGCTGGCCCGAGGCGATCAGCGCCGACATCACCGCGCAGCGCGACGGCGCGCGCAGCGACGACTACTTCCACGCGGTGCTGCACTACCCGGCGATGCGCGCCATCGTGCATGCCGGTTCGCTGGTGGCCGCGTCGGCGCCACGGTTCGCCGTGCATGGCAGCGCCGGCAGTTATCTCAAGGAAGGCCTGGATGTGCAGGAAGACCAGCTGCGCCAGGGCATCGCCCCGGGCGCCCCGGGCTGGGGCCTGGACCCGCAGCATGGGCAACGGGTGCAGGTGGATGCCGAAGGAAAGGTCCATCGGCAGACCGTGGACAATGCCATTGGCGACTATCGCCGGTTCTACGCGGCGTTCCGCGATGCGATTCTCGGCGAAGGCGAAGCGCCAGTAAGCACCGGAGAAGCATTGCAACTGATGCGGCTGCTGGAGGCCGGCCGTGAAAGCGCCGACAGCGGCCGGCGCGTGGATCTTCGGTAAGGCTATTCCTTGACCATCGCGTGGCCGCCGAACTGGTTGCGCAGCGCGGAAAGCATGCGGTCGCTGAAGGAATTCTTTTCGCGTGAGCGCAGCCGCTCCAGCAGCGACAGGGTGATCACCGGGGCGGAGACATCCAGGTCGATCGCTTCGGCCACCGTCCAGCGGCCTTCGCCGGAATCGGGCACGAACGGCGCGATACCGTCCAGTTGGGGGTTGCGGGCCAAGGCGTCGGCACTCAGGTCCAGCAGCCAGGACCGCACCACGCTGCCGTGCTGCCAGGCCGCCGCGACCTGGCCCAGGTCGAGGTTGAACTCCGTCTTGCGCTGCATCAGCGCGAAGCCTTCGGCATAGGCCTGCATCATTCCGTACTCGATGCCGTTGTGGACCATCTTGCAGTAGTGGCCGGCCCCGCTTGGTCCCGCGTGGACCCAGCCGCGATCCTCGGCCGGGGCCAGGGTGCGGAAGATCGCACCGACGCGCTCGACGGCGGCCGCGTCGCCACCAATCATCAGGCTGTAGCCTTCCTGCAGGCCCCACACGCCGCCACTGGTGCCGCAGTCAAGGAAGGTCACGTCCTCCTCGATCAGCTGCGTGGCGCGGCGCATGGAATCCTTGTAATACGAGTTGCCGCCGTCGATCACCACGTCACCTTCGGAAAGATGCGGCGACAGCGCGGCAAGGGTCTGGTCGACCACCTCGCCTGCCGGCACCATCAGCCACACCACGCGCGGTACCGACAGCTTCGCCAGCGCCTCGGCCGCCGTCGCGCTCACTTCGAAGCCGCGCCCGGCAGCGCTGGTGCGCGCCGCTTCACCGGGGTCCACGCCGATCACGCGGTGGCCGCCGCGATGCAGCCGTTCGGCCATGTTGGCGCCCATGCGCCCCAGTCCAATCATTGCAATTTCCATGACTCACCTTTGCTCGGGTTGCGAATAGGTTGACGCTGCCGTGCACTGCTGGAGCTGCGTCTGGATCCAGCGGTGGTACAGCGTGGTATGCAGGTTGTGCAGGCCCAGCTCGAACGCGAACGGCGTACGCGGATTGCGGTCGAGCAGGCGTGCGATGTGATAGCCCACCGGACGTATACCGCGCGGGTGCACATAAATCACGAACTCCCGATAGAACGGATCGTCCAGCAGCGCGTCCAGTTCAGCCAGCAGCGGCTGCTGGTCGGCCGGCAACGCAGCGCGCAGCGCCGGGTCGCGCTCGGCCAGCAGCCGCTCGAAGCGACGCAGCCCAGGCCCCGGCATGCGCCCGGCCACCTCCCAGATCCGGCGGTTGATGCGGTCGTAGTAGGCAAAGCCTCCGTGGATGCGCAGCGCCTCGGCGGCCGCCGCGCCCACGTCGACGATGACGAAGTTCTCGGCCTGGTTGTTGATGTCATCCAGGTACACCGGATCGAACACGTGCTCGATGAAGCCCGGCGCCCCGACGAACGCCTGGCGCCCGCGCTGCGAGGTGCGCACCGCCTTGCCATCGGCGAAGAACCCGCCAGCATGGTGGCCGAGCAGGATGCTGTCGGTGTCGTGCAGGGTCAGGAAGGTGCCGATGGACAGTTCGCCGGGGGTAAACGCCTTATCGAACGCGGTATCGCCATAGAGCTCGCGCTGGGTGGCCAACTGCGCCACCTGCCGGCCTACCCCGCATTCGCTGCGCACCCGGCCCTCATAGAAGGCCTGCACGGCCGCGCTGTTGGATCCGTGTGGCTGGTAGCCGCGCCCCAGGCTGCGGAAGCCTTGCCAGCCCTGTGCACGTGCACCGGCCGGCCCAAAGCCGATCCAGCCAAGCTGCAGACCCGAAAAACGGTAACCGGGGTTGTCCTGCAGGCGGGTGGCGGCACGACGCGTGGCCTTGCCCAGTTCAAACGCATAGGCGCATACGGTCGCCGGATCGTCCAGCAGGGCGCGCAGGAAACGCTCGCGCTGTGGGCCGGGCCACGCACGCGGCAGCTGCACCTGCAGATCGCCGGCAGCCTGCGCCTCGCGCAGGTCGGCGCGCTCGCAGACGGGGCCACCGTGCACGCTGGGCGCGGCGATGTCAGCTTCCTGGAGCTGCCAACCAAGGCGTTCGACCAGCCGTTGCACGCAGGCGCCCGGCTCGGCGCGCCCTTCCGCGACCGCAAGCACGCCCATTGTCGCGGTCAGCAGTACGCCCACGGCGCGCAGTCTGCGCGAGGGATGACGGCCCCTGCCCGGCATGCTTCGCGCCCGCTCAGTGCACGGCGTCTGGCGTATCGCTGGCGGGCACCGGGGGCGGCGTGGGCGTGGCAGGCGGTGCCGGGACCGATGCAGGAACCGGCGCCTGCGCAGGCTCGGGAACCGGCGTCACCGGCGGCACGGGGGCCGGCGGAACCGTCGCGGGTGCCGGCTCGGGCGTGCTGGCCTTGGCCGCTGGCAGGTACTGCTGCAGGCGGGTGAAGAAACGGCGGTAGAAGTCGCCGTCCTGCACGGTGCTGCTGGCCACTTTCACCAGCGAATCGTCGTTGCTGCCGAACGGCAGCGACACCGACCCCAGCGCGCCCACGCCTACGCTGGCCGAGGTCGGGCTCTTCTTCAACGCATAGCGGTCCTGCACCGCACTGATGAACACCAGCGCCTCGTCGCCGCGCGCGGCGCAGGAAATGCGCAGCACCAGCTGCTCATGCTCGTCTTCGCGCGGCTGGAAATTCTTGTTGCCTTCGACCGCGTCCGGATCGGCGCGGGCAATCGCGTAGCCCTGGCTCAGCAAGGTACGCCGGGCCGCCTCGCAGGCCTGCGCCGGGGTGCCCGGCACGGTGCGCGAGTACATGTCGCCGGAATCGAAGGATTCACGCAGCAGGGTGCTGTCGGCGGCACGGCCACCGCAGGCGCTGAGGGTCACGGCCAGGAGGCTGGCCGCCAGTGCATGGGAAGGCCGCATGGGCGCTCCTGCAGGAGGGGATCGCCTGAGCATAGGCCCGGCGGCGTATGCGTGGGGTCTAAACACGAAGGGCCGGCGTTTCCGCCGGCCCTTCGTTTTCCGTTGGTTCACGCGGTCACGACCAACGGTCGTGACCTACCGGCCCGGTGCGCCGACACCCGGTAGCGCACGACCGTTGGCCGATACCAGGTAGCGCACGACCGTTGGTCGATATCAGGTAGCGCACGACCGTTGGTCGTGCGCTCCCGTCAGTCAGCCCAGCGGCCGGCCGCGGTCGACTGCGGCAGCACCTGCGCCGACAACGGGCGGTCCTCCGCCAACAGGTTCACCGCGTCGGCCAGGATCGCGGCCGACTCGCGCAGCAGCGGGTCCGGACGCTTTTCGGCGGCCTTCTCGCGGGCGGCATCCTTGACGATGTCGCGCTCGTTGCCGGTCAGGCCATCGTCGTTGCTGTCATCGGCCAGCGGATCCAGGTCCAGGCCCAGCTCCTTGCGGGTTGCCTGACGCTGCTTGCGCTGGGTTTCCTGGCGCTCGCGCTCGGTCCGGCGCTCGGCCTCGTTGAGCGAGATGTACTTCTTGGCCGCTTCGGTGCGGAACTGCTCCACGTCCTCATTCCACCACTGGAATTCTTTGTCCGACGCGATGCGCGAGGCATGCAGGGTTTCCAGCTTGGGCAGCAGCGGGCCGAAGTTGCCGTACTGGGTGTGCGGCACGGCGGCGATGCGGGTCCACGGCAGCGCGTTGTCGTAGGTGCTTTCACCGTACTCGGTGGCGTCCACGCTGGCCGGGAAGGCCAGGTCCGGCACCACGCCCTTGTGCTGTGTGCTGCTGCCGCTGACGCGGAAGAACTGCGCGATGGTCAGCTTGACCTGGCCGAAGCGCTGGGCCTCACCGCTGGGCCAACGGTCCAGGTCGACGATGTTCTGCACGGTGCCCTTGCCAAAGGTCGTTTCACCGATCACCAGCCCACGGCCGTAATCCTGGATGGCGCCGGCGAAAATTTCCGAAGCCGAAGCCGAACCGCGGTTGATCAGCACGGCCAGCGGGCCGTCCCACGCCACTGCTTCGCTGCGATCGTTGTTGACCGTGACCCGGCCACCGGATTCGCGCACCTGTACCACCGGGCCCTGTTCGATGAACAGGCCGGTGAGCTCGATCGCCTCGTCCAGCGAACCGCCACCGTTATTGCGCAGGTCAAGGACCACGCCATCGAGCTTGTCGTTCTTGAAGCCAGCCAACAGCTTGGCCACATCACGCGTGGCCGAGGCGTAATCGGCCGCATTACGGCGGCGGCCTTCGAAGTCCTGGTAGAACGTGGGCAGCTTGATCACGCCGACCTTGCGCGCCGGTGCCCCATCCTTGGCCGGGATGGTCAGCGTTTCGCCCTTCGCTGCCTGCTCGGCCAGGCGCACCTTCTGCCGGGTCAGCACCAGCATGTGCGGCTTGCCGTCCACGCCTTCCTCGGCCGGAATGAATTCCAGCCGCACCTGCGTGTCCTTCTTGCCGCGGATCTTGGCCACCACGTCGTCGATGCGCCAGCCGATCACATCCTCGACCGGACCCGACTTGCCCTGGCCCACCCCCACGATGCGATCACCCGGCTTGAGCGTGCCGTTCACGGCGGCCGGACCACCGGCGATGACCTCGCGGATCACCACCATGTCATCCTGGCGCTGCAGCTGCGCGCCGATCCCTTCCAGCGACAGCGACATGGCCTGGTTGAAATTCTCGGCCGTGCGCGGGGTGAAGTAATCGGTGTGCGGATCGACCGCGCTGGTATAGGCATTGAGGAAGAACTGGAACACGTCCTCCCCCTTCAGTTCGTTGACTGACTTCTCCAGCTGCGCGTAGCGCTTGTCCAGCGTCTTGCGGATCTCGGCCGGCTGCTTGCCGGCCAGCTTCAGGCGCAGCCAATCGTTCTTGACCGACTTGCGCCACAGGTCGTCGAGCTCGGCGCTGCTGGCCGCCCACGGCACGTCCTTGCGGTCGTACTCGAAGCGCTCATCGCTGCTGAAATCGAAATCCTGCTTGAGCAGCTTGCGCGCGTAACCCACGCGCTCGCCAACCCGCTGCTTGTACACCGCGAACACCTGGAACGCCGGCTCCAGCTCACCGCCGCGGATGGCCGACGAAATGTTCGACTCGAACGGTGCGAACTTGGTGATGTCGGCCTGGGTGAAGAACTGCTTGCTGCCGTCCAGCGATTCCAGGTAACGCTTGAACACGTCCTTGGAGGTCGCCGCATCCAGCGCGCGCGGCCGGTACGCATAGCGGCTGTCCGAGAGCAGCCCGTACACCAGCTTGGAGGTCGTCACCTGGTCGGCCGTGGCCGCCGACGGCAGCGCCGGCGAATCGGCATAGGCAGCCAGCGCCAGCGGCGCGGTCAGCGCCAGGGCCATCAGGAATGCGGGGGCTTTGAATTTCATCGACTTGCTCATGGCACCTTGCCAACGGGGAGACTGCGTGCGGATCAGACCACACGACAGTGCCGAAAGTTGCGGGGTTTGTCATCCACCGCGCCAGAACGCGGATTTCCAGCCTAAACGGCGGCCTGTATCAAATTGTGAATGACGCGGAATTGCCGCGTGGAAAGGGGTTCAGGGGCGAAACCGCGCGGCGGCCTGAACCATTCGGCGGTCGGCAGGCATTCAGGCGCCGGGAAGCTTTGACGGTCTTCGATCAGGTTCATCGCGAGCGTTCAGGGCCCCCGCCGCAGCCGGCAGGCCCCTGTGCAAATGTCCCCCGGCGGTCGCCCTGCGGCGACGGCCTCCTCCTTTACTTTGCCAGGACCCTGCCGGCCGCGACGGGGCAAGGCTTGCGGTTAGCGATGGAAAAGCAGAAGGCGGGGTGCAACGCCGGTGGGTCGAGTGCCGGGGCGGCATACCCTTGGAGGCGAAGTAAAGGAGGAGGTGTCGGCCTCTGGCCGACGCCGGGGGACTCAGGCGACGCCAGCGCCCTTGGCCTGCACATCCGCGTGGTACGAAGAGCGCACCATCGGGCCGGAGGCTACGTGGCTGAAGCCCAGCTCGTAGCCGTAGACCTCCAGTTCCTTGTATTCCTCGGGCGTCCAGTAACGCAGCACCGGGTGGTGGTGCGCCGTCGGCTGCAGGTACTGGCCGATGGTGATCATGTCCACGTCGTGGGCACGCAGGTCGCGCATGGTCGCCCGCACCTGGTCCATGTCCTCGCCCAGGCCCAGCATGATGCCGGACTTGGTCGCGATCGACGGGTGCTGTGCCTTGAAGTTCTTCAGCAGCGTCAGCGACCACTGGTAATCCGCGCCCGGGCGTACGTTGCGGTACAGGTCCGGCACGGTTTCGATGTTGTGGTTGAACACATCCGGCGGGTTGGTCGCCAGGATGTCCAGCGCCCGCTCCATGCGGCCCTTGCCGCGGAAGTCCGGCGTGAGCACCTCGATGCGCGTGTTCGGCGACCTGGCCCGGATCGCCCCGATGCAGTCGGCGAAGTGCTGGGCACCGCCGTCGCGCAGGTCGTCGCGGTCCACGCTGGTCACCACCACGTACTTCAGGCCCATGTCCGCCACGGTCTGCGCCAGGCTGGCCGGCTCATTCGCGTCCGGCGGCTTCGGTCGGCCGTGGGCCACGTCGCAGAACGAGCAGCGCCGCGTGCAGACCTCGCCGAGGATCATGAATGTCGCGGTGCCATGGCTGAAGCACTCATGGATGTTGGGGCAGCTGGCTTCTTCGCAGACCGTCACCAGGCGGTTCTCGCGCAGCTTGGCCTTCAGCGTCTGTACCGCGTTGCCCGATGGAATCCGGACCCGGATCCACGAGGGCTTGCGCAGCACCGGTGCGTCGGCGAACTGCACCGGCGAGCGGCCGATCTTGTCACCGCCCAGCTGTTTGACCCCGGCCTGCAACGGCGCGGCGGACGGCGTGTCGCCCTGCACGACCTGCAGGGGAATGATGCGAGCGGTGGTTTCAGTCATGGCCTTGGTCGGCGGCGCTCAGGCCGCGTCAGTCAGATCGGGCAGGTCCGTGGCAGGCTGGAGGTCCAACCCAAACTGCCGGGCCAGATGGCCCAGCAGTACCGGCTTGACGGCCGCCATGCCGGACGGTCCCCCCAAGTCTACCACCGAGGTTACCTGCAGCCCTTGGTAGCCACAGGGATTGATGCGGTGGAACGGCTCCAGGTCCATGGCCACATTGAAGGCCAGGCCATGGAACGTGCTGCCGCGGCGGACCCGGATGCCCAGCGCGGCCACCTTGGCCCCGCCCACGTACACCCCCGGCGCGCCATCCAGCCGTTCAGCGCCGATATTCCATTCATCCAGCGTATCGATGATCGCCTGCTCGATCCGGCACACGTAATCGCGCACCCCGATTCCCAGCCGGCGCAGCTGCAGCAGCGGATAGACCACGATCTGGCCCGGACCGTGATAGGTCACCTGGCCACCACGGTCCACATGCAGCACCGGAATATCGCCCGGGGCCAGCACGTGTTCGTCCTTGCCGGCCTGGCCCAGGGTGAATACCGGGTCGTGCTCAACCACCCACAGCTCATCCAGGCTGTCGTCGTTGCGCGCATCCGTGAAACGCTGCATTGCATGCCAGACCGGCGCATAGGGCTGGCGCCCCAGGTCGCGCACGATGGCCGGCTGCGCCGGGCGCTGGCCCGGTGCAGCGTTCGAATCGCCGCCGGTTACAGCGTCCACTTCACTTCCGGATGGCTGCGCAGCGCCTCATGGGCCAGGTCCAGCTGTTCGCGGTTTTCGGCCTTGAAGACCAGCTTCACGGCAACGTATTTGCCATTGGACGAGGTCTTCCAGGTGATGCGCTCTTTGAGCACCTGGATACCCGCCACATGCAGCAGCTGCGGGAGTTCGTGCTCCAGACCGATGTTCGCAGCGCCCATCGCGCTGAGCTCGAATTGACCGGGGAACTGGAAGCCGTGTTCGGGATTGTCAGACTTGATTTCCATGCCCCCGATTATGGGGATGGAAACGCCTGAACCCAAGCGCTGCACGATCGTGCCCACAGCTGCGCCGAACATTACGTGAAGATCGGTCTTCACGAACAAGACGCACCAGTGCGCGCGCGGCGCTGGTCAGGGCATCACGCCCTGAATACCCTGCTCCCGCTTAAAAATGAATAAACCATCAGCGGGGATCTTATGCTTCTGAAGCGATACGCGGTACCGGCCGCACTTGCCGGTGTTCTTGCAGCAGCCGCGCCTGCGGTACAGGCAGCCGAACAATGCGGGCCCGACGCCATGCGCGAGCACCCGCCACAGGTCAACTTCCGCGTCGACAACGATCTCTTCGGCGGCGCGGACCAGGACCAGGGCTACACCAACGGGGCGCAGATCACCTTTGTTTCGCCCAATCTGGTTGATTACACCGACGATCCCTGCCTGCCTCGGCTTGCCCGCTGGGTGAACCGCCATCTCGAACGCCTCGCCCCCGGCGAGTTCGAACAGCAGAACATGATCTTCAGCTTCGCGCAGCAGATCTACACACCCAAGGACTTCACCCGCCGCGACGTGATCGAGGACGACCGGCCCTATGCCGGCGTGCTGATCGGCAGCTTCGGATACAACGCCCGAAGGGGCGACCGCCTGCAGACCACCCAGCTGGCGCTTGGCGTGGTCGGGCCGTGGGCACTGGGCAAGGAAGTGCAGGACGCGGTGCATGACGCGCTCGGCGATGAGAAATTCCAGGGCTGGGACAACCAGCTGCGCAACGAGCCGGTGTTCATGCTGACCCATGAGCGCATGCACCGCTGGGGCGATGCCGAGGACAACCTGGCCGGCTGGGGCTGGGATGCGATCAGCCACTACGGCGGCGCGGTCGGCAACCTCGCCACCCACCTTAACGCCGGTGGCGAAGTCCGCTTCGGCTGGAAGCTGCCGGATGATTTCGGCAGCACACCGCTGCGCCCGGCCGGCGAAAACACCGCGCCTACCCGCGGCGGCAAGCCCACGGGCTGGTCGTTCCACCTGTTCGCCACCACCGATGCGGCCTGGGTGATCCGGGACATCACCCTGGACGGCAACACCTTCCGCAACAGCCACAGCGTGGACAAGCGCAACTGGGTCGCCCAGGGCGGTTACGGCCTGGCGGTGATGTACAACCGCTGGAAGTTCGCCCTCGCCCGCTACCACAGCACCCGCGAGTTCGACCTGCAGGACCAGTCGCCGATCTACGGGTCCTTCACGATCAGCAGATCGCTATAGCGATCTGCGGGTAGGTGCCCACCGTTGGCGGGCACACCGAAAAGAAAAAAGACCGGCGCGAGCCGGTCTTTTTTCTGCATTTCCAGCACGAACCAGGAAACCGTTATTCCGATTCCCACCACATCCAGAAGCTGTCCCACAGGCGCTTGAAGAAGCCGGCTTCTTCCACGGCGGCCACCGCCACCAGCGGGGCCTGCGCCACCACCTTGCCGTCCAGGGTCACCTTCAGCGTGCCCACTGCCTGGCCCGCGGTAAACGGCGCTTCCAGGGTCTTGGGCACGTCGATGCTCGGCTTCAGATCGTTGTAACGACCGCGCGGCACGCTCACCAGCAGCGGCTGGGCCACGCCCAGCTGCAGCGTATCGGCCTTGCCCTTCCACACCTTGTGTTCGGCCACGGCCTTGCCCGGCTCGTACATGCGGTGCGTTTCGAAGAAGCGGAAGCCCCAGTTGAGCAGCGCCAGGCTGTCATCGGCGCGCTGCTTCTCCGACGCACCGCCCAGCACCACCGCGATCAGGCGCTGGTCGCCGCGCTGGGCCGAGCTCATCAGGCAGTAACCGGCTTCGGAGGTGTGCCCGGTCTTGATGCCGTCCACGCTCTGGTCGCGCCACAGCAGCAGGTTGCGGTTGGGCTGGGTGATATTGCCCACGGTGAATTCCTTCACCTTGTTGTACGCGTAGGTTTCCGGGTAGTCGCGCACGAACGCACGGCCCAGCAGCGCCAGGTCGTAGGCGGTGGTGCGGTGGCCTTCGGCGCTCAGGCCGTGGGCGTTGACGAAGTGCGAGTCCTTCATGCCGATCCTGGCGGCGTAGCTGTTCATCAGCGAGGCGAAGGCTTCTTCGCTGCCGGCCACGTGTTCGGCCAGCGCGATGGCGGCGTCGTTGCCCGACTGGATCGCCATGCCCTTTTCCATGTCTTCCAGACGCGCGGTCTGGTTGACCGGGAACCCGCTGTAGCTGCCGTCAGTGCCGGCGCCACCTTCGCGCCAGGCGCGCTCGCTCATCATCACCTGATCGTCGGTGCGGACTTTGCCGTTCTTCACTTCGGCGGCGACCACGTACGACGTCATCACCTTGGTGATGCTGGCCGGCGCCAGCGGTTCATGGACGTTCTCGCCGGCCAGCACCTGCCCGGTGGCGTAATCCATCAGGATCCAGGCCTTGGCCACGCTGGGCTTGGGCGCCGGCGGAGTGGCCACGGTGACGGGGGCGGCGGCGGCAGGAGCGGGTGCCGGGGCCGGCGTCGGCAAGGGGGTCTGGGCGGAGACCATGCCCACGAACAGGGTCGTGGCCATGGCAGCAGCGGCAAAGCGGAATTTCATCGGACAGCAAGCTCCAGAAGGGCGCCAAGGGGGTTACAGGGACGGCCATTGTAGGCCCACGGGGTGCCGGGACGCAGACGCGCCCGGGAGGACGCATTCACTCTTTCACGATCTGCGGCGACCCGAATCCCAGACCGACAATGCGGCCGGCGAGTTCCGAGGCGCTGGCATGGTCGGCCGCCGGCACACGCAGGCGCCACAGCGTACGGCCACCGCTGACGATGTCGCTGATGCTGGCGCCGACGATGCCGGCGGAGGACAGCTGGCCCAAGGCCTTGGTGGCGTTTTCGCGGCTGGCGAAGCTGGCCACCTGCAGCAGCACATTGCCCACCTGCTGCTGCAGCGAGGGGCGGGGTGCGGGCGGGACCGGCACGGCGGTGGGGCGCGCAGCGGCTACCCCGGGTGCGGCCGCTGGCAGTGTGCTCACCGCGACGGAGCCCGTATCCAGCGTCGCCGCCTGGGTCGTGGCCGGCTGGGCAGCGGCCACCGGATGTGCGGCAGGGGCCGGCAATGCGCCAACCAGTCTGTCCATTTCGCTGGCGCGGCGCACCGCGGCCGGTGGCGTTGTGGCGGCCACGGTCGGGGCCGCTTCAGCCGTGCGCCGCTCACGGCGCGAAGGCTTGTCGGCCAGCAGGTTGTCTTCGCCCGGGGTCAGCGCGCGCACTTCCACGTTGCCGGTGCCGCGCTGGGTGATGCCCAGGCGCACGGCGGCGGCGTAGCTGAGATCGATCACCCGGCCATCATGGAACGGGCCGCGATCGTTGACGCGCACGATCACCGACTCACCGTTGTCCAGGTTGGTCACCCGCGCGAAGCTCGGCAGCGGCAGCGTCTTGTGCGCGGCGGTGAAGGCGTACATGTCATACACCTCGCGGTTGGAGGTGAGCCGCCCATGGAACTTGGCCCCGTAGTAGGACGCGGTGCCCTTCTCCGCGTAGCCTTTTGGCCGGTCCAGCACCTGATAGCTCTTGCCCAACACCACATAGGGCGATTTGTTGCCGATCGCCGAGCGCGGCAGGTCCACCACGTCCGGTTCCGGAATGCAGGCCACGTTGGGGATGTAGGTGGGCGTGCTGTCATTGACGCCCGGCTTGTACAGCCCGCCCGCGCGGTAATCACCCCGCGTACTGGGATCCTCGGCGGCGGCCTTGTACGGGGAGCCTTCAGGGCAGTGCGCCGGACGCCCACCCTTGCCCTTGCCCTGCCCCTGTACCAGCGTGCCGCCGGGCTTGCCGGTCGTGCCGCCGGCAGTGGCCGGTTTTTTGGGCGCGCTGCTGCAGGCCGCCAATGCCAGTATCAGCAGGCCGGGCAGCGTCCATCTGCAGCGTGCGCGTACGTTCATGCCGGCGGCAGCTCCTGGCCGGCGATTGCCTGTGACAACTGATACACGGCCATCGCGTACATCTTGGACAGGTTGTAGCGCGTGATCGCGTAATAGTTCTGGAAGCCCAGCCAGTACTGCTTGCCCGTGCTGCCTTCCAGCGTGATCGGGGTGGCGGTCAGCCCAGCCGGTACCGCTGCGGTGGGCTGATAACCACGCTGGGCCAGATCAGGCAGGGTCCAGCTCGGGGTCCAGTCGGTGGGGTCAAACGGCGCGCGGCCGGAGGCAAGCGTGGCCGGCACCGCAACCGGGCCGCCGCGCACCCAGCCGCCCTTCTTGACGAAGTAATTGGCGATCGACGAGAACACATCGTCGTAGCTGGTGAACAGGTCGCGGCGACCATCGCCGTTGCCGTCCACGGCGAAGTCCAGGTAGCTGGACGGCATGAACTGGCCCATGCCCATCGCGCCGGCATAGCTGCCCTTGATGGACAGGATGTCGAGCTTCTCGTCGCGGCTCAGCGCGAACAGACGCGCCAGCTCATCGCGGAAGAACAGCTCGCGGCGCACTTCGCGTTCCAGCTTGGCCGGGTCGCCACTGCGCGGGTAGTTGAAGGCCAGCGTATACAGCGCATCGAGCACGCGGTAGCTGCCGGTGTTGGCGCCGTAACTGGTTTCAACGCCGATGATTGCCACGATCACTTCGGCCGGTACGCCGGTGCGCTCCTGCACGCGCATCAGTTCATCACGGTGCTGGGCAAGGAATTTCCTGCCGCCCTCGATCCGCGCCTGGCTGATGAACATCGGCCGGTATTCGTTCCACGGCTTGACCCGTTCAGCCGGGCGCGACATGGCGGCAATGATCGGATCACGCACCTGCGCCTGGGCCAGCGTGGCCTCGATCTGTCCAGCAGGGATGCCGTAGCGCGCGGCGGTCTCGCGCACGAAATTGGCGCGTGCCACTTCAAACGGTACCGGGGTCAGGTCGACCGGCGGCGCGGTGGCGGCGGCGCTTTCCGGCGCGGCTTCGGCGGGCCCCTTGTGGGCAACCCCCGGCTTGTTGGGCGCACCCGACGCCTGTGGCGGCGGTGACGGGGAGTGCGGCTGGGTCGCGCAGGCAACCAAACCGAGCGTAAGCATGCAAGCCAAAGTGCGTCGAATCATCGCCGCAGGTTAGCAGGTCAAAGATGAAATAAAACCCCTAACACCATGAATCCCAACGATTTGCCTGAAGTACGGCGAGTTCGTTAAGACCACGTGTAAACCTACCGTGCCCGGGGGCGGACGCCCGGCGCTTCCGGATCGGGTGGCCAGGAAGGAAGAATGCCCGGACCTAATCTGCCTAAGGCGGATAAGGTCGTCCGGTTGCGCCCCCATCCCCATGGGCGCAACCGGGCTACCGACCCGGTCGATACTGGCACGGCGCGCTACTCCCCAGCGCAACGCCGCACCCCCTGTACCCGTTAGGTCAACTACGTCCCGCAGTGCCTGGCGCGTCGCTTGGCTCGATGCGCAGCTGCTTGCGGGCCGCCATTGTGCAGGCCGATTGCGACAAGTCCATTGATCGTAATCAAGCGCATTCATATTTGTGCGCTTCATCCCACTTTCTTGACGGCAACTTGACGCTTACTGCAGCCTGAGTGCCGGTTTCGGCATATCCATCACACTGCAATAACGAATCTGCGCAGAATTACGCCGCTCAGCCGCCGAAGTTTTGACTAGACATATCCGTTTTCCCGGCCGCGCGACAGAATGCCGCCAGGGGGAGCCCCGCTCAGCTATAGCCGCCGTGCACCGGGTTGTGGCTTCGTGCGGCCATGACCAACCCGAATCCGGCCAGCAGCGAGACCGCCGACGTGCCGCCGTAGCTGATCAGCGGCATCGGCACGCCCACCACGGGCAGCAGGCCCGAGATCATCCCGCCGTTGACCAGTACGTAGACGAAGAAGGCCAGGCCGGTGGCGCCGGCCAACAGCCGCGAGTAGGAATCGCGCGACTGTGAGGCGATCCAGAGGCAGCGCCCGATCACCACCAGATACAGGAACAGCACCAGCGCCACGCCGATCCAGCCGAATTCCTCGCTGAGCACGGAAAAGGCGAAGTCGGTGGTCTGTTCGGGAATGAAATTCAGGTGCGACTGCGAACCCTGCCCCCAGCCCTTGCCGTCGAAACCACCGGAACCGATGGCGATCTTGGACTGGATGATGTTCCAGCCGGCGCCCAGCGCGTCCATTTCCGGGTCCAGGAACATCATGATGCGATCCTTCTGGTAAGGCCGCAGCAGCCAGATCCAGGCAACCGGGGCCGCCGCAGCAACACCGCCCACCGCCACGCCCACCCACCACCACGGCAGTCCGGCCAGCAGCAGCACGAACGCGCCGCTGGCGGCGATCAGCACGCCGGTACCGAAGTCCGGTTGCAGCATCACCAGCCCGGTCGGCACCCCGATGATCACCGCGCTGACCATCACCGTGGAGAAGCGCGGCGGCAGCGGCATGCGGTGCAGGTACCACGCCACCATCATCGGCAGGCTCACCTTGAGCAGCTCGGCCGGCTGCAGGTAGAACAGCTTCAGATCCAGCCACTGCCGGCCGTACTTGCCGGTGCCGAGCACGAACACGGCCAGCAGCGGGATCATGGATATTGCGTAGATCAGCGGAGTGGCCGAGCGGATGCGCAGGATCGGCATCCGCGAAATCGCCCACATCGCGCCCAGGCCAACCACGAAGCGCGCGCCCTGGGCGAACACCAGGCCATCCCCGCCGGCGCTCTTGAGTACGGCCAGGCCGATCAGCATCAGCGCGCCCAGTGCCAGGCACAGGACCCAGTCCAGGGTGCTGCAGAAGCGCACGACCATGTCGCGTGCCCAGCGCAGAAAGTCCTTCATCGCGTGCGCTCCGGCGGGGCGGGTGGCTGGGCGGCGGGCACCAGGGGCGTGCCGGGCATGGGGACAGGCACGGGGGCGGGTTCGGGCAGGCCCACCAGCACCGGCAACGACTCCAGCGCAGCGGCAGCGGCGTCGCCGGCCTCGCGCGCGGCGCTGTCGCCCTCAACGGCGGTGATGCCGATCGCGGTGGTGCCGCGCAGGCTGTCCAGCGGCTCCATGCCCTCGGGCATCTTGCCCAGCAGCCAGGCATCGAACAGCTTGCGCGCGATCGGCGCCGCCGCCGAGCCACCGTAGCCACCGCCTTCGACGGCAATGGCCAGCACGATCACCGGGTTTTCGGCCGGGGCAAAGCCCACGAACAGCGAGCGGTGGCGCAGGTGCATCGGCAGGCTCTTGGGGTTCACCGCCGCGGTGCCGCGCCGGCTGATCACCTGCGCGGTGCCGGTCTTGCCGGCGATGGTGTACGGCGCGCCGGCCGCCGCCCGCGCGCCACTGCCGCCCGGGCGCATGGTGCCCATCATGCCTTCGCGCACGGCCTGCAGGTTGCCGGGACTGGGGCTCACCGGCTTGCTCTTGCCGACAGGGGTGGACACCCAATCCGCGTCGAAGCTCTCGCGCTGCTGCATCACCAGATGCGGAGTGCGCAGCTGGCCATCGGCAATGCCGCCCACCCCATGCACCAGCTGCAGCGGGGTGACCTTCCAGTCGCCCTGGCCGATGCTGACATTGACCGTGTCCCCGGGATACCAGCGTTCCTTGCGTGATTTGTACTTGTTCTGCGGCGACGGCAGGATGCCGCCGATCTCGCCGGTGAGGTCGATGCCGGTCGGCTCGCCGAAGCCGTAGTAACCCATGTAGTGGTCGAAGCGTTCGATGCCCAGGTCCAGCGCCAGCTTGTAGTAATACGTGTTGACCGATTGGGTGATCGACTTGCGCAGGTCGGTCCAGCCGTGGCCGCCGCGGTTGGCATCGCCCCAGCCACGCGAGGTGCCGGGCAGGTAGAACATGCCGGTGGAGAGAACCTTGTCCTCGGGCTTGCGTACGCCGCTGTCCAGCCCGGCCAGGCCGATCAGCGGCTTGATGGTCGAGCCGGGCGCTACGCCACCCAGCACCAGGCGGTTGAACTGCGGCCGCGAGGGGTTGTCGTTGAGTGCCTTGAAGTCGGCATGCGAGATGCCGTTGACAAACAGGTTCGGGTCGTAAGAGGGCAGGCTGACCATGGCCAGGATCTCGCCCGTGCGCGGATCCATCGCCACGGCGGCGCCGTCGAAATCGCCGAAGGCCGCCACCATGGCCCGCTGCAGGTCGGCATCGATGGACAGGCGCAGGTCGTTGCCCGATTGCGCCGCGACCCGGCCGATGGTGCGGATGGCCCGGCCCTGCACGTTGGTTTCGACCTGTTCGTAACCGACCTTGCCGCGCAGCTGCTGCTCGTAATAGCGCTCCAGCCCGGACTTGCCGATGTGGGTCAGCGCAGCATTGCCCTCGCCCAGAGTCTCCAGGTCTTTGTCGTCGACCCGGCCGACGTAACCGATGATGTGCGCGAAGAGGTCGCCATAGGGGTAGCGACGGGTCAGGTAGGGTTCCAGCTCCACCCCGGGATAGCGCCAGCGGTCCACCGCAAAACGCGCCATCTCCTCATCGGTGACCCGCAGCTTGAGCGTTACCGGCAGGAAGCTGCGGCGGGCCTTGCGCGACTTGTTGAAGGTTTCCAGGTCTTCCGGCGTGATCGTGAGGATCTTCGCCAACCCCGCCAGGGTGGCATCCATGTCCTTGACCTTGTCCGGGGTGATGTCCAGCCGGAAGGCGGGCACGTTCTCGGCCAGCAGGCGTCCATTGCGGTCGTAGATCATGCCGCGCCCGGGCACCACCGGCCGCGGTTTGATGCGGTTGGCTTCAGAACGGGTGGCGTAGATGTCGTGGTCCAGCACCTGCAGCTTGAAGTACCAGCCGCCCAGCCCGACCAGGCAGACCAGCACGCCAAGGAAGCCCAGCGCGGCACGGCGCCGGAACTGCTCGGCTTCGGCGCGCGGATTCTTGGCCTGGCGGCGCACGTACATGTCAGCGCCCGCGACGTCCGAAACGGACTGCGTCGAGCAGCACGAACACCAGCGGCCACAGGCCCATGCCCAGGAGCGGCGCCCACCAGTACGACCATGGCAGGGTCGGCTCGCCCACGGCGATGTGGACCACGGCACTGACGATGCGGTCGTTGAACAGCAGGCCGCCGATCGCCAGCACCTGCTGGGACATCGGGAAGAATCGGATGCGCGCACGGAAGCGCTGCAGGATGAAGGTGAGCATCACCAACCGCAGCGCCTGTTCGCCGAGCACGCCGCCGTAGAGCAGGTCGGCGATCACGCCGCAGCTGAAGGCCACGCCCAGACCGACCCGGTCCGGTGCCTCGATGACCCAGTACGCCAGCACCAGCGCCAGCCAGTACGGACGCAGCGGCTGCAGCAGCGCCGGCAACGGCAGCAGGCCCAGCAGGAGCGCCAGCACGATGCTGACCGGGAGCACCCAGGGTTTGTCGCGCAGGCGGCTCATGGGGTCGGCCCCGTTGACGATGGCGGCACCAATGTCGCCGGCGAGGAGCCCCCTTGTTGTTCAAGGGGGCGCGCCGAAGGCGCGGGGACAAGGGGGGATGCCCCCCCGGCAGCCGGATTGGTCGCAGAAGAATCCGGCTGAAGCAGTTCGCGTGCCACAGGCACGCGGATTGCTGCCCCTGGCCTCAAAAGCAGTACGTCGCGGCCGCGGTCGAGCTGGGCGGCGGGCTTGAGTTCGCCGACCAGGAAGGCGTGGGTGTCGTCCGGGCGCAGGGCGGTGATCTTTCCGACCGGGAAACCGGCCGGGAAACGGCCGCCGAGGCCGGAGGTGACGATCTCGTCGCCTACTTCCACCCCGGCACTGAGCGGAATGTCGCGCAGTTCCAGGGTATCGCCGCGGCCGTACACGATCAGGCGCACGCCATTGCGGGCCACGGTGACCGGCACCGCGTGGTCCGGGTCAGTGAGCAGCAGCACGGTGGCTGTGCTGCCGGTGGTGGCGATCACCTGCCCCATCAGGCCACCGGCATCGATCACCGCCTGCCCGGTGTGCACGCCATCGCGGGTGCCGGCAGCCAGCACCAGGCGCTGCCGGACCGGGTCCAGGTCGATGTCCAGGATCGGGGCCAACTGCACGTCCAGTCCGCTGCGCTCGGCCACGTTCAGCAGCTCGCGCAGCTGCGCGTTGTCCAGCGCGGCGGTCTGCAGGCGGGTAAGGCGTGCATTGGCGATCAGCAGCTGATTGCGCAGCTCGCGGTTTTCAGCCACCAGCTGGCCGTGGCTGGCAGCGTTGTCCTTGACCTGCGTGCCCAGCCGGCCCGGCAGTCCGGCCAGCGCCCATACCGGCTGCACCAGCACATTGGCCTGGGCGCGTGCGCGCGCCAGCCAGCCGGCCTGGTCGTCGAGCACGATCAGGGTGATGGCCAGGGCCAGATAGGCAAGCAGCCGCAGGGGGCTGCTGGCATCACCCTGGCGGGAGGCTACGGGAGGACCGGCGTAGGGCGGCACGACTGGCTTCGACTGGACAAAGTGGAAAGGGAGCGCGGTGCCGCCATGTTCGGCGGCACCAGGATGCAACAACGCCCCGGCGCTGCGATGCCCGGCGTGGCGGGCACGCAGCGGGCATCACGCCGCAGGGGCGCGTCCAACACACAGGACCGGTACGGCTTACTCCGGCGCAAAGAACTCGTTGCCGTGCATGTCCACCAGCTCCAGCGCACGACCGCCCCCACGGGCCACGCAGGTGAGCGGGTCGTCAGCCACCTGCACGTGCAGGCCGGTTTCTTCGGAAATGAGGCGGTCCAGGTCGCGCAGCAGGGCGCCGCCACCGGTCAGCACGATGCCGCGCTCGGCGACGTCGGCGCACAGTTCCGGGGGGGTCTGCTCCAGCGCCAGCTTGACCGCGCTGACGATGCCCGACAGCGGTTCGTGCAGGGCTTCAAGCACTTCGTTGGAATTGATCTTGATCATCTTCGGCACGCCCTCGGCGAGGTTCCTGCCGGAGATTTCCATCTCGATGACCTCTGCCTGCGGGTAAGCGCAGCCCAGCTCGACCTTGATCCGCTCAGCGGTGGCTTCACCGATGAGCATGCCGTGGTTGCGGCGCACGTAGTTGGTGATCGACTCGTCGAAACGGTCGCCGCCGATGCGCACCGAGGCCGAATAGACAATGCCGTTCAGCGAGATCACCGCCACTTCGGTGGTGCCACCGCCGATGTCGATGACCATCGAGCCACGGGCTTCGGTGACCGGCATGCCGGCGCCGATCGCGGCGGCCATCGGCTCTTCGATCAGGAACACATCGCGGGCTCCGGCTTCCTCGGCCGATTCCTTGATGGCGCGGCGCTCGACCTGGGTCGAACCGGCCGGCACGCAGACCAGCACGCGCGGGCTCGGGCGCAGGAAGCGCGACTTGTGCACCTTCTTGATGAAGTGCTTGAGCATCGCCTCGGTGTAGGTGAAGTCGGCGATGACGCCGTCCTTCATCGGGCGGATGGTGGTGATGTGACCCGGGGTACGGCCCAGCATCTGCTTGGCTTCAGCGCCGACGGCGGCCACCGAGCGGGTGCCACCGATGGCACGGTCCTGGCGCACGGCCACGACCGACGGTTCGTTCAGCACGATCCCCTGCCCGCGCACGTAGATGAGGGTATTGGCCGTGCCCAGGTCGATGGACAGGTCATTGGAGAACATGCCACGCAGTTTCTTGAACATCTGGGAGTTGATCCTGAGGGGTGTCGCGCCCAACGCGGGATGGCGAAAAATTGGGCAGAATTCGAGGTCGACAAGCCTAGCAATCCCCCTGTGCGCGAGCAAGGAGAAATGTCCGTCAACGCCAGCCTTGGCGGCCATTCAGCCCAATCCGGACAGCCGGGGTTCTGGCCCTGCGGCGCCGCACCCGTTAACCTTTGCGCCATTGGGCGCCTGAGGGCGCCGTTTCGTTGCCCGCCTGCCGGGCCTCAGACCCCTTCCGCATAGGCCTTAATCGATGTCCGCTTTGATCTGTGGTTCTCTTGCCTTCGACACCATCATGGTGTTCCCGGACCAGTTCAAGAATCACATCCTGCCGGACAAGGTGCACATCCTGAACGTGTCGTTCCTGGTGCCGCGCATGCGCCGCGAGTTCGGTGGCTGCGCCGGCAACATCGCCTACAACCTGCACCTGCTGGGCGGGGAGCCGATCCCGATGGGTACGGTGGGCTCGGACTTCGGCCCGTACCGCGAGTATTTCCAGGGCCTGGGCATCGACCTGAGCCGGATCAAGGTGATCGACGAGCTGTTCACCCCGCAGGCGTTCATCACCACCGACCACGACAACAACCAGATCACGGCCTTCCACCCGGGCGCGATGATGCGCTCCTACGAGAACCACGTGAAGGACGTACCGGGCGTGACCCTGGGCCTGGTCGGCCCGGATGGCCGCGAGGGCATGATCCAGAACTCGCAGGAGTTCTTCGAGGCCGGCGTGCCGTTCATCTTCGACCCGGGCCAGGCCATGCCGCTGTTCAACGGCCCGGAGCTGCGCACCTTCATCGAGCAGGCCGACTACGTGGTGGTCAACGACTACGAGTCCAACCTGCTGCAGGAGCGCACCGGCTGGGACGAAAAGGAGATCGTGAGCCGGGTCAAGGCCTACATCACTACCCGCGGCCCCAAGGGCGCGGTCATCCACACCCCGGAAAAGACCTATGACATCCCGCCGGCGCACGAGCGTCGCGTGGTGGATCCGACCGGCTGCGGCGACGCCTTCCGCGCCGGCCTGATCTACGGCATCGAGAAGGGCTACGACTGGCTGACCATCGGCCGCATGGGCAACCTGATGGGCGCGCTCAAGGTGGAGCACCCGGGTACCCAGAACCAGCGTTTCACGTTCGAAGAGTTCAACGAGCAGTTCAAACAGCAGTTCGGTTACGCGCTTAACGGTTGATCGCGCTGCGATCAACCGCTGCCCACGATTCGCCGTTGGCGAATCGCGGGCCCCATTGCATTCCACCTAACCCCGCGCCTGTCGGCGCGCCCCCTTAACAGAAGGGGGCTGTTTCTCCAGCAAAGTACCCTTGCCGTCCGTACCGACCAACGGTCGGTACCTACCGGGTCGCGTGATATCGGGCCATGGGGTGCCCGTCATTTCGGTAGGTGTCGACCGTTGGTCGACACTTTGCCTCACCGCTCGGTTAATTCCACCAATTCGGCATTCGGCTGGCGTCTACGCCGCCGGTTTCGAATACTGCGGTGCGGGTGCCGCCGGCCTTGACCGGGAATTCGAGGGTGATGGTCTTGGCCTTGCGGGCGAGCTTCCAGAGCGCCTTCTGGTCGGTGATGAACATGGCGATGGCCTCATCCGTCTTGGGGCGCCAGGCGGCCATCGAGATCGGCTTGCCGTCGTCGACGGTCACCTTCACCGTGCACTGCGGGCAGCGGAAATCACCGGCCTGCAGCACCAGGTAGGCATGGCGCTTCCACTCGGGGTGGTCGCGGAAGATCAGCTGCACCGGCTTGGGGCCGCTGCCGTCCACATCCACACGCTCCTTGCTGTAGATCGACGCCGAGACCTGGTTGCCCTTGCTGCCCACCGGCACCTGGTTGTACTGCCACAGGCCCTGCATGCGGCGCAGCTCGCGCGCGGTTTCGGCCTTGGCCTTGACCTCGGCGTAGCCCGGCTCGATCCGCGCGGCCACATCGGTGTCCTTGTACTGGTCCAGCAGCGAACCGCCATGGATGCGCGCGCGCTCCCAGTCCTGCGCGGCCACGGCCATGTCGTACTGCTTGGCCACGCCTTCGGCCTTCTCTTCCTGCTGTGCCTTGGCGGCGGCGGTCGCGGCTTCCTGCGCCTTGCGCTCTTCTTCCGGGTTGCTGCAGGCAGCCAGGGCGAGCGCACAAGTGGCGGCAAGGATCAGTCGTTTCATTACGGGCTCCAGGTGTCAGCGAGGACGCCAGCGGGCGTCACCTGCCTACTTTAACAATGAAAAACGGCGGGGTTTCCCCCGCCGTTCCTGATCAACGCAGTGCTGGCGGTTACTTGCCGGCGCTTGCCTTGTCCAGCATGTCCTGCACCGATGCGGTGGTGATCGGGTGGTAGCTGGGCTTGGCCTTCTCGAAGGCCGCCTTGGCGAATGCCAGGCCTTCCGGGGTCTTCACCAGTTCGGCGTAGATCGGCAGGATCAGCTTGCGGCGACCAACGCGCTCGATGAAGGCACCGGCGGCCTCATTGGCCTCCAGGTAGCCGCTGCGGATCGCCAGCGGGTACCAGCGCATGGCGATTTCGCCGTTGGCGGTGCCGGTGAACGCGTATGCCTTGTCCAGCGCGGCCAGCTTGTCCACGGGCAGGGTCTTGCCCATGCCGTCGATGAAGTGCACCCATTCCTGGGTACCCCACTCGCTGGTGATCTGCGCGCTCGGCAGCTTGCCGCTGCCCTGCCACGCAATGCGCGCGGTATCCACGATGGAGAAGTTGCGCGAACGCGCCTTGGTGGCGAACGCCGGGATGCCCGGCTCGTCCAGCCATGCCTTCAGCTCGGCGTCGGTCACCGCGCCGGGCTTCCTGGACAGCAGGTTCTTCTTCAGGTATTCGACGAACTGGTCGGTGTTGGCGCTCTGGAAGGCATGGTCATCGAACCAGCCACGCAGGAACGGATCGAACACCTCGCGCCCGAAGCGCTGTTCCAGGAACTGCAGGAACCACGAGCCCTTGACGTAGGCCACGTTGCTCAGCGCCTCGTCCGGATCGCGTTCGGTCAGCGGCGGGAGCGCCAGGGCCTGGTCGGCCGGGCTCATGTCCTTGACCTCGGCCAGCAGGTCGTTCTGGTCGATTTCGCGCTCCATCTCGGCCATTTCCTGGCCATACAGCGCTTCGGTGATGCGACCCTGCACGTAGGTGGTGAAGCCTTCGTTGAGCCAGATGTCCTTCCAGCTGGAGTTGGTCACCAGGTTGCCCGACCAGCTGTGCGCCAGCTCATGGGCCACCAGCGAGACCAGCGACTTGTCGCCCACGATCACGGTCGGGGTGGCGAAGGTCAGGCGCGGGTTTTCCATGCCGCCGAACGGGAACGACGGCGGCAGCACCAGCATGTCGTAGCGGCCCCAGCGGTACTCGCCATAGAGCTTTTCGGCTGCACCGATCATCTTCTCGGTGTCTTCGAACTCCTTGGCGGCCTTGCCCACCATGGTCGGTTCGGCCCAGACGCCGGAACGGCCGGAGATCGGCTCGAACACCAGGTCGCCGGCGGCGATGGCCAGCAGGTAGGACGGAATCGGCTGCGGCATCTTGAAGGTGTAATCACCGTCACGCGCGGCCTTGGGATCATTGTCGGCGCTCATCAGCACCATCACGTCCGGGCGCGAGGCCACGTGCGCGCTGTAGGTGAAGCGCACGCTCGGGGTGTCCTGCAGCGGCACCCACGAACGCGCGTGGATGGCCTGGGACTGGCTGAACATGAAGGGCAGCTGCTTGCCTTCGGTCATCGACGGCTCCAGCCACTGCAGGCCCGAGGCGGTCGGCGCGGTGTGGTAGGTGACCCGCACGTTGCCCGGCTGTTGCGGGGCTTCGATGGTCAGCTTGCTGCCGAACACCTTGTCGGCCGCCGCCAGCACGAACTGCAGCGGCGCGGTGGTGCCATCGGCAGCGACGGCTTCGACCTTTTCAATGGTCAGCTCGCGGGTGTCCAGCACCAGCTGCTTGGCTGCCTTGTCCTTCCACTCCAGGGTGTAGGTGGCGGTGCCGCCGATCTGCCTGCTGTCGAAATCCAGCTTCAGGTCCAGGCCCAGGTCCTTGATGACGACCTTGTCCGGTTCGGCGTAGGAACTTTCATCGTGGCTGCGGTTGACGGCTTTCACGGCAGTGTCGGCGCTCGGCTGGCCGGCGGGGGCCGCGGTCGGCGCGGCGGGCTCTTTGGAGCAGCCGGCGGCAAGCGCGACGGCCAGGGGAATCAGCAGGAACGGGGATCGCATGAATCGGGACCGATCAGGGTGAAACCGCCAGTTTACCCCCGTCTACGCCTTATTCCCCATTCAGTCACCCTCGCACAACAGCCGGGCGCCGCCGGCGGCCTTGGCCCGGTACATCGCGGTATCGGCACGCCGGTACAACTCGCGCAGGTCCTCGCCCGGCCGGTATCCGGCGGCGCCCGCGCTGGCACTCAGCGGCGGGTCGGCCGGGTCGCCCGGCCCGGCCAGTCGTTCCAGCCACTCCCTCAGCCGCCGGCAGGCCACCTCGTGGCTATCGTGCACCGCCAGCAGGAACTCATCCCCGCCCCAGCGCCCGATCCAGTCGCCGGGCTGCAGCCACTGCCGCGCCGACACCACCAGCCGCACCAGCACCTGGTCGCCGGCCAGGTGGCCGTGCGCGTCGTTGATGGGCTTGAGGTTGTCCAGATCGACCACGAACAGGGTCAGCGGCTGCCGCCGCGCCTGCGCCTGCCGGGCCGAATCGGCCAGCGCCTGTTCGCAGCCGCGCCGGTTCAGCGCCTGGGTGAGCGGGTCGAGCAGCACGCTGCGGCGCAGGTCGCGCAGGCCGGCATCGACACCGTGCAGGCTGCGGTTGATCCCGCGCAGCAGGCGCCCGATTTCGTCGTGGCCCAGGTCCGGAAGGTGCGGCAGGCGCTGCTCGTCGTAATACGCCTCCAGCGCCTCGGCGGCCTGGCGCAGCGGCGCCATCAGCCGGTACAGCGCCATCATCGCCATGCCCGTCCCCACCAGGGTGGCGCCCAGCACCACGCCCACCACGGCCCACATGGTCTCCTGCTGGTAGCGGCCGCTGAAGGCCATCCACAGCAGCAGCACCAGCAGCGGCACATGTACGCCAATGAACACGACCGTCATCAGCTTGGCGCTGAACGAACGGGGAAACACGCGGGCCAGGCCGCGGTAGAGACGCATGGCAGGCCCTCTCTGGCAACCTGCCTGCAGTGTGGCCGAGCTCCCTCAGCGGGAACCGGACCGGTGTCTCAAACCTTGTAGCCGGAGTGGATCGACACGATGCCGCCGGTCAGGTTCTTGTAATGGCAGCGCGCGAAACCGGCCTCGCCCATCATGGTCTTGAGCTGTTCCTGCGGCGGATGCTTGCGGATGCTCTCGGCCAGGTACTGGTAGCTGTCGCCGTCACGGGCGAACAGCTGGCCCAGCCTGGGCAGGATCTTGAACGAGTGGAAATCGTAGATCGGCTTGAACCAGTCGGCGGTGACTTCGGAGAACTCCAGCACCCGCGCCTGGCCGCCCACCTTGAGCACGCGGTACATCTCGCGCAGGGCGGCGTCCTTGTCGGTCACGTTGCGCAGGCCGAAGGCGATGGTCACCAGGTCGAAGCTGGCATCCGGGAACGGCAGCGCCTCGGCGTTGCATTGGACGAAATCCAGGCCGGCCACCAGGCCGCGGTTGGTCAGGCGGTCGCGCCCCACGGTGAGCATGCCGGCATTGATATCGCCGACCACCACCTGGCCGTCGTCGCCCACGCGTTCCTTGAGCAGTGCGGCGATGTCGCCGGTGCCGCCGGCCAGGTCGAGCACGCTGTCGCCCGGCTTCACCTGCGCGGTGGCCACGTAGTAGCGCTTCCACGCCCGGTGGATGCCCAGGCTCATCAGGTCGTTCATCAGGTCGTAGTTGCGCGCGACCGAGGTGAACACTTCGCCCACCAGCTTCTGCTTGTCCTTGGCGGCGACATCGCGGAAGCCGAAATGGGTGGTGCCGGTCTTGTAGGGGGATTCGCTCATGGCCCCGATTATCGCACCGCTGGCCGGCCGGCGGCACCTTATGATGGCCCCTTCAGTTGAACGGACCGCCCATGATCAGCACTCCCGACTACGCCGCCCTGCTCCAGACCGCCATTGCCGAAGCCCGCCAGGGCCTGGCAGAGGGCGGAATCCCCATCGGCGCGGCGCTTTACCACAACGACGGCCGCCTGCTCGGCTGCGGCCACAACCGCCGGGTCCAGGAAGGCGACCCGTCCGTGCACGGGGAGACCGATGCATTCCGCAAGGCCGGCCGCCAGCGCCGCTATCGGGACACCATCATGGTCACCACCCTGGCCCCCTGCTGGTACTGCAGTGGCCTGGTGCGCCAGTTCAACATCGGCACGGTGGTGGTGGGTGAATCGGTCACCTTCCAGGGCGGCATCGACTGGCTGCGCGAGAACGGCGTGCAGGTGATCGACATGCAGAGCCAGGAATGCATCGACCTGCTGGGCGGATTCATCTCCGCACATCCCGAGGTCTGGAACGAAGACATCGGCGAGTAAGCGCCGGTTGCTGCGCATCGGCGCAGTGGAACATGCCGGATGCGCCGTCCCTCATGCGGACGGCGCAGCGCAGTCATGAATGCTTCAGTTGAATGGGGCCCCGCGCACACCCGCTGCACATCGCCATGACGCTGCATGCACCGGCGGTTACGCACTATCAGGATGCCTTTCCTTCATTCGAATCGAAGCAACCATGTCCTCTGTCCCGCTTTCCATCCCCGCCGTGATCAATGTGGACGCTGAAGTCGGTTACTGGCGACAGAAGCACTCGGACGGCGATCTTCCGTCCGCCTCGTTCGGGCACTACATGCCCTGGATCAAGTTCGCCTGCGATTCGCTGATTACCCATCCCAAGGCGAGCGATGAAGACCGTGAGCAGGCTTTCCAGAGCCACTATGCGGGCCAGATCATGGCGAAGCTGAGTCCGGACGAGGCACGCAGGTTCGTTGAACAGGTATGGGAACACGTGTATCTGATGAGCCAGCACGACCAGAATGCCCGCCCGCGCCTGACCGCCACCGCCTGAGCCGCGGCTGCACCGCGCCTACACGGCGCGCCTGCCATTGATGGGTCCCGATCCACCGCCCTGGCACCCATGAAACTTCGCAGCGTCTTCAACCTCGTCGCCAAGAAGGCGGCCTACGCGGCGGGTACGCCGTGGACCTTCCTCGGTGCGGTCAGCATCGTGCTGATCTGGGCCCTGAGCGGGCCGGTATTCAAGTTCAACGACACCTGGCAGCTGGTGATCAACACCGGCACCACCATCATCACGTTCCTGATGGTGTTTTTGATCCAGCACAGCCAGAACGCCGACACCGCCGCGATCCAGATCAAGCTCGACGAGCTGATCCGGGTGACTGCCGAGGCCAACAACGAACTGCTGGACCTTGAAGAACTGGATGAGGAGCGGCTGGAAGAGATTCGCCGCACCTACGAGCAGATGGCACGCGATGCCACGCAGGCGCTGGACAAAGTACGGGCAGAAAAGCCGAACGGGTGAGGACCGCGAAGCCACGCAGGGCGTGGCTCTACGATGCACCATCCGCGTAGAGCCACGCCCTGCGTGGCTTCCTCGGATTCCCTTACCGCGCGGCAACGTCCCCGCGTTCATACCACCCGCCACCCAACACCTTGTACAACGCCACCTGGTTGGACAACCGGTTCAACTGCGTGGTCACCAGCGACTGCCGCGCGGTGTACGCCGTCCGCCGCGCGTCGAGCAGGGTCAGGAAGCTGTCCAGCCCAGCGTCATAGCGCGCCTGCGACAGTGTCCGTGCCTGCTCGGCCGCCGCCACCAGCGCCTGCTGTGAAGCCAGCTGCGCATCCAGGCTGTCGTTGAGCGCCAGCGCATCGGCGGCCTCGCGGAACCCGGACTGGATCGCCTTCTCGTACTGAGCCAATGCGATATCGCGGTTGGCGTTGGCCACGCCCAGTCCGGCGCGCAGCTTGCCGCCCTGGAAGATCGGCAGGTTCAGCGTGGGCATGAAGCTCCACGCGCGGGTGCCGGAATCGAACAGTCCCGACAATTCCGACGAGGTGGACCCGACGCTGCCGGTCAGGCTGATCGACGGGAAGAACGCCGCGCGCGCCGCGCCGATGTTGGCATTGGCTGCCAGCAGCGTGTGCTCGGCCGCCATCACGTCCGGGCGGCGCAGCAGCACCTCACCGGGCACGCCCGCCGGCACCGCGCGCACTGCGGCCACGTCGGTGGCTTCGCTGTCGGGCAGCAACGCCTCGTCGATCGGGCCACCGGCCAGCAGCGCGAGCGCGTTGCGGTCCTGCGCGACCTGGCCCTGGTAGCGGGCCACATCGGTGCGCGCGGTTTCCACCAGCGTGCGGGTCTGGCTCAGCTCCAGCGCCGAGGCGCCACCGAGCTGGTGCCGTGCCTCGCTCAGGCGCAGCGAATCCTCATGGGTGGCCAGGGTCGCCTCGGCGATCTTCAGCTGTTCGCTGTCGGCGCCCAGGGTCAGCCACGCATTGGCCACTTCGGCCACCAGCGACAACTGCGCGTTGCGGCGATTGGCCGCCTCGGCGAAGTACTGCTGCAGCGCCGCTTGGCTCAGGTTGCGCACGCGGCCGAACAGGTCCAGTTCGAACTCGACCACGCCCAGGTTGGCGCTGAACTGCTCGGTGACCGGCACATCGCCGCCGCTGCGGGTCATCTGCCCCTGCACGCCGAGCGCGGGCACCCGATCAGCACGCTGGATGCGGTACTGCGCGCGCGCCTTGTCCACGTTGAGCACGGCCACGCGCAGGTCGCGATTGTTCTCCAGCGACTGGGCGATGAGCGACTGCAGGCGTTCGTCGACGAAGTAATCGCGCCAGCCGATGTCGGCCACTTCCACCGCCGCAGCGGTGGAAGTGGTGGCCGGCCACTGCGCCGGGATCGCCGGGGCGACCTCGGTACTGCGCGGCTCGAGCATGGCGCAGCCGGAGAGGGCGGCGGTCATGGCCAGGGCAAGGAGCGCCTTATTCATGGGTGTCACCTTGATTGGAGTTCGTCCCGACCGACGGTCGGGACCCACTGTTTCTGTTGCCGCGGTTGAACAGCTTCTGCACCACGACGAAGAACAGCGGAATGAAGAACAGGCCCAGCACGGTGCCGACGATCATGCCGCCGAGCACGCCGGTGCCGATCGCGCGCTGCGCACCCGAGCCGGCCCCGGAGGCGATGGCCAGCGGCAGCACGCCCAGGCCGAAGGCCAGCGAGGTCATGATGATCGGCCGCAGGCGGTCGCGTACCGCGTGCATGGTGGCTTCCAGCACGCCCACGCCCTTCTCCAGGTTTTCCTTGGCGAACTCCACGATCAGGATCGCGTTCTTGCTGGTCAGGCCCACCGTGGTCAGCATCGCCACCTGGAAGTAGATGTCGCGCTCCATGCCGCGCATGGTGTTGGCCAGCACCGCGCCAAGGATGCCCAGCGGCGCCACCAGCAGCACCGAGGTCGGCACGCTCCAGCTTTCATACAGTGCAGCCAGGCACAGGAACACGATCAGCAGCGACAGCGTGTACAGCAGCGGCGTCTGCGAACCGGCCTGGCGTTCCTGGTAGGACAGCGCGGTCCATTCGATCTCGAAGCCCGGCGGCAGGTCCTTGGCGATGCGTTCGATCTCGGCCATGGCGTCGCCCGAGGCCACGCCCGGTGCGGGCTCACCCTGGATTTCCATCGCCGACACGCCGTTGTAGCGCTCCAGGCGCGGCGAACCGTAATCCCAGCGCTTGGAGGCGAAGGCACTGAACGGCACCATCTCACCGGCGCTGTTCTTCACCGACCACAGGTTGAAGTCGTCCGGGTTCATGCGGAACGGCGCATCGGACTGCACGTACACGCGCTTGACCCGGCCCCGGTCGATGAAGTCATCGATGTAGCTGCTGCCCCACGCGGCGGCCAGGGTGCTGTTGATCGAGCTGGTGGACAGACCGAGCGCATTGGCTTTTTCCACGTCCACGTCGATGCGCAGCTGCGGGGTGTCTTCCTGGCCGTTCGGGCGCACGTTGGCCAGCAGCTTGCTCTGCCCGGCGCCGCCCAGCAGCTGGTTGCGCGCGTTGAGCAGGGCCTCGTGGCCCTGGCCGCTGTTGTCCTTCAGGAAGAAGGTGTAGCCCGAACCGATGCCCAGCTCCGGCATGGCCGGCGGCGGGAAGGCGAAGATGAAGGCGTCCTTGATCTGGCCCAGTGCGGCCATCGCACGCCCGGTGATCGGGCCGACGCCCTGGTCGGCATCGCGCTCCTTCCAGTCCTTGAGCTTGATGAAGGCCATGCCCGCGTTCTGGCCCATGCCGGCGAAGCTGAAACCCTGCACCGAGAACACCGATTCGACGGCGTCGGTTTCGTTTTTCAGGAAGTGGTCTTCCAGCTTGTACATCGCCTCCAGGGTACGTTCCTGGGTGGCGCCGACCGGGGTCTGCACCAGCGCCATCAGGATGCCCTGGTCTTCATTGGGCAGGAACGAGCTGGGCAGGCGCGCGAACAGCACGCCCATTGCCACGGCCAGCGCCACGAAGATGGCCATGAAGCGCCACGGCCGCGCCAGGATGCCTTTGACCCCGCGCTGGTAGGTTTCGCTGGAACGGTCGAAGCCGCGGTTGAAGCCGCCGAAGAAGCGACCGGCCAGGCCCTTGTGTGCCACGTGGTGCTCGCCCTTCTTCAGCGGCTTGAGCATGGTGGCGCACAGCGCCGGGGTGAGCACGATGGCGACCAGCACCGACAGCGCCATCGCGGACACGATCGTGGCCGAGAACTGCCGGTAGATGACGCCGGTTGAGCCGCTCATGAAGGCCATCGGGACGAACACCGCCGACAGCACCAGGCCGATGCCGACCAGTGCGCCGGTGATCTGGCTCATCGACTTGCGGGTGGCCTCCAACGGCGACAACCCTTCTTCGGACATGATGCGTTCGACGTTCTCCACGACCACGATGGCATCGTCCACCAGCAGGCCGATCGCCAGCACCATGGCGAACATGGTCAGCATGTTGATCGAGAAGCCCAGCGCGGCCAGGATGCCGAACGTGCCCAGCAGCACCACCGGTACGGCGATGGTGGGGATCAGGGTGGCGCGGAAGTTCTGCAGGAACAGGTACATCACCACGAACACCAGCACGATGGCTTCGATCAGCGTCTTGATGACGCCCTTGATCGAGACCTGCACGAACGGGGTGGTGTCATACGGCACCACCGATTCGAGGCCGGCCGGGAAGTTTTCCTTCAGGTCATCCAGCGCGGCGCGCACGCCATTGGCGGTATCCAGCGCGTTGGCGCCGGTGGCCAGGGTGATGGCGATACCGCTGGAGGGCTTGCCGTTGTAGCGGGTCACGAAGTCATAGCTTTCGGCGCCGAGCTCGACCCGGGCGACATCGCCCAGGCGCAGCTCGCTGCCATCGGTGCCGCCGCGGACCAGGATGTTGCGGAACTGTTCCGGGGTCTGCAGACGGTCCTGCGCGTTGATGGTGGCGTTGAGCTGCTGGCCCTTGACCGACGGCGCGCCGCCGAGCTGGCCGATGGCCACCTGGGCGTTCTGTGCGGTGATCGCCGCGGTGACGTCATCCACCGAGAGTTTGTAGGTGTGCAGCTTGTTGGGGTCCAGCCAGATGCGCATGGCGTACTTGCCACCGAACACCTGGATGTTGCCCACGCCGGGCACGCGGCTGAGCGGATCGACGACATTGGAGCCGACGTAGTCGGAAATGTCATTGGCATCCATGCTGCCATCGTTGGAGACGAAGCCGATCACCTGCAGGAAGCCGCTGCTGGACTTGGCCACGTTGATGCCCTGGCGCTGCACTTCCTGCGGCAGCAGCGGCATGGCCAGCTGCAGCTTGTTCTGCACCTGGACCTGGGCGATGTCCGGATCGGTGCCGCTTTCGAAGGTGAGGGTGATGGTGGCCTGGCCGTTGGCCGAGCTGTTGGAGGAGAAGTAGATCAGGCCATCGATGCCCTTCATGTTCTGCTCGATGATCTGGGTCACCGAGTCCTCGACCACCTTGGCCGATGCGCCCGGGTAGGACGCGCTGATCTCGACGGCGGGCGGTGCCACTTCCGGGTACATCGACACCGGCAGCTTGAGCACCGCCAGCGCACCGGCGAGCATGATGATGATCGCAATCACCCACGCGAAGATGGGGCGATCAATGAAGTAACGAGCCATGGAATTCTCCGCTTACTGCTTGTCGGCCGCGGCCGCGGCCGCCGGCGTGGCCGGCTTGGCCGGCGCGGCGCCCATCTCGGTGGCCTGCACGGGCATGCCCGGCTGGATCTTCTGCAGGCCTTCAACGATGACCCTGTCGCCGGGCTTCAGGCCGTCTTCGACCAGCCACTTGCTGCCCAGCGCGCGGCTGACCTTGACCGGTCGTACTTCGACCTTGTTGTCCTTGCCGACCACCATGGCGCTGGTGTCGCCCTTGGCGTCGCGAGCGACGCCCTGCATGGGCACCAGCAGCGCGTTGTCGCGTACGCCGCTGCCTACAACGGCACGCACGTACATGCCGGGCATGAGCACCTGGTCGGGGTTGGCGACCTTGACCCGCAGCGCGTAGCTGCCGGTGGTGGGGTCGACGCTGACTTCAGAGAATTCCAGGGTGCCCTTGTGGTCGAACTCGGTGCCGTCATCGAGCAGCACCGTCACCGGCAGGCTCTGGTTGTCCTGCAGGCGGCCACTGGCCAGCTCGCGGCGCAGCTGCAGCAGTTCGCTGGCCGACTGGGTCAGGTCGACGTAGATCGGGTCGAGCTGCTGCACCGTGGCCAGCGCGTCCGCCTGGCCGGCGCTGACCAGCGCGCCTTGGGTGACGCTGGACTTGCCGATGCGCCCGCTGATCGGCGCGGTGATCCGGGCAAAGCCCAGGGTGACGTTGGCCGCGTCCAGCGCGGCCTTGGCGGCGCCGACATCGGCTTCGGCCTGTTTCTGGGCGGCCACGGCGTTTTCCAGGTCCTGCTGGCTGACCGCATCGACCTTGGCAAGCTCGGTGATGCGCCTGGCGCTCAGACGGGCGGCATTGGCGGTGGCTTCGGCGCGGGCCAACTGGGCGCGGGCGCTGTTGGCTTCTGCGCGGTAGCTGGCGTCATCCACCTGATACAGCGGCTGGCCGGCAGTGACCAGCCCCCCCTCGGTGAACAGCCGCCGGGCGACGATACCGCTGACCTGCGGGCGCACTTCGGCCACCAGGAAAGCATTGGTGCGGCCCGGCAGCTCGCGGGTGAGGCCGACCTGTTCGGCCTTCAGGGTGGCCACGGTGACCTGCCCCGGGCCGCCCTGCGGAGCCCCCTCACCGCCCCCGCCGCAGGCAGACACGGTCAGGGCGACCACGAGGGACAGCGCGAGAAGGCGGTAGGGAGAACGGGTCATGGGGGGCTCGCAAAGGACGGAAAGAAGAGGCCAACCCGGCTTCGACGAACCGGAGGGCCGGACGACGACAGGTCGAACCACACACACAGGCGGATCCACCGGGGGACGGCACGCAGGTACGGCCGTGCCTCACCGGGGAGCAGTGGGGCGCAAATATACATACATGTATGTTTGTTTGTAAACGGGTACAATTCAGGCCGGTTTCATCCAGCACATGCACACCGCGCCATGGCCAGAAAAACCAAAGAGGCAGCCCAAGCCACCCGGGAAGGCATCCTCGATGCGGCCCAGAGCTGCTTCCACGAATTCGGGGTCGCCAACACCAGCCTGGCGATGATCGGCGAGCGCGCCGGTTACACCCGGGGCGCGGTGTACTGGCATTTCAAGAACAAGACCGAAGTGCTCACGGCCATGATCGACCGCGAGCGGGTGCCGTTCATCGAGCGGCTGCGGCGCACGACCTCGTCACGGCGCAACACGCCCGTGCTGGACCTGCGCTCGGCGCTGCTGGTCTCGTTCCACGAACTGGCCACCGACGAACGGCTGCGCAACATGATGGAGATCATGCTGCGCAACGATCTCTCGGTGGAAAGCCAGGCCATGCAGCAGCTGCAGCTGGAGGCATCACGTGAGGAGTTGGCGATTTTCGCGGCCGCCTTCCAGCGTGCGGCCTCGCTGGGCCAACTGCGGCCGGGGGTGGACGTGGACACGGTGGCACGCATCGTCAGCACCAGCCTGACCGGCGTGCTGTACAGCGCGATGCTGGAACCGCAGTTGTTCGAGCTTGAACGCGATGGCCAGCAGACGCTGGACGCGATCTTCGGTGCCTTCGTGATGCCGGGTGTGTTTACCCCGGGTGCGCCGCCTACTGCGTTGCCGACTGACGACGAGGTTTGATTCGGCGGCGCGGCTTGAAAGCTTGAAAGCAGCGTCTCAGTTGATCCGTGCTGGGGAGGCCGACGGGCAGCCCCCTACGGGACACGCCGTGAATCCATCCCTGGAGGCTTGGCAAAAACATCCATGTTTTTGACAGTCCCTACGGGGGCTGCCCGCCGGCCTCCCCTCCATGCATTGCGCGGGCGGCTGGGAAGAGCAGCCACGCAGGGCGGGGCTCTACGCGAGCGACACGGGGCGGGTAGGGTCGGTTCCCAAACGACTGCCGTGAACGCTGCAACGTTCGGTTACGCATGACCTCGCTCGCAGAAGGCCGTTGCCCCCCGATCGACGTAAACAGAAACAGCGGCACCGAGGTGCCGCCGCTTTTGATCCAACATTCCATCCGTTACAGGATGTACCGGCTCAGGTCCGGATCCTTGACCAGCTCGCCCAGGTGCTTGTCGACGTAGGCGGCATCGATGGCCAGGGTTTCGCCATCGCGGTCCGGTGCTTCGTAGCTCAGCGAATCCAGCAGCCGCTCCAGCACGGTGTGCAGGCGGCGCGCACCGATGTTCTCCTGGCGCTCGTTCACCTGGAACGCGATTTCGGCCAGGCGATCCACGGCTTCATCAGTGAAGTTCACGGTCACGCCTTCCGTGGCCAGCAGCGCTTCGTACTGCTTGGTCAGCGCAGCCTTGGGCTCGGTCAGGATGCGCACGAAGTCCTGCTTGCTCAGGGCGCCCAGTTCCACGCGGATCGGGAAGCGGCCCTGCAGTTCGGGAATCAGGTCGCTCGGCTTGGCCAGGTGGAACGCACCGGAGGCGATGAACAGGATGTGGTCGGTCTTGACCGTACCGTACTTGGTGGAGACGTTGGAGCCTTCCACCAGCGGCAACAGATCGCGCTGCACGCCTTCGCGGGAGACATCGCCGCCGCCGACGTTGTCGCCGCGCTTGGCGACCTTGTCGATCTCGTCGATGAACACGATGCCGTGCTGTTCGCAGGCTTCGATCGCGGCGCTGCGGATGTCGTCTTCGTTGACCAGCTTGCCGGCTTCTTCTTCCACCAGCAGCGGGCGCGCGGCCTTGATCGTCACGGTGCGCTTCTGCGCCTTGCCGCCGCCCAGGCTGGAGAACATCTGGCGCAGCTGCTGGCCCATTTCCTCCATGCCCGGCGGGGTCATGATGTCCACGCCGACATTGGCGGCCACTTCCAGTTCGATCTCGCGATCGTCAAGCTCGCCGTTGCGCAGCATGCGGCGGAACTTGATGCGGGTTTCGTTGTCCTGCGCGGACGGTTCGTTGCGGGCAGCGTCCGGGTCGAAGCCGATGCCGCCGGCCCGACGCGGCAGCAATGCGTCAAGGATGCGGTCTTCGGCGCGCTCTTCGGCCTGGTTGCGCACGCGCACCTTGGCCATTTCGCGGTACAGCTTGACCGCGGTATCGGCCAGGTCGCGGATGATCTGTTCGACGTCCTTGCCGACGTAGCCCACTTCGGTGAAGCGGGTGGCTTCAACCTTGACGAACGGGGCCTTGGCCAGGGTGGCCAGGCGGCGTGCGATTTCGGTCTTGCCGACACCGGTCGGACCGATCATCAGGATGTTCTTGGGCATCACTTCATCGCGCAGCTCGGCAGGCAGCTGCATGCGCCGCCAGCGGTTGCGCAGGGCGATGGCGACCGCGCGCTTGGCGTCGTGCTGGCCGACGATGTGGCGGTCCAGCTCCTGCACGATTTCGCGCGGGGTCATGGTGGCGGAAGACGATTCGTTGTTGTGCGGCATGGTGCGCTCACAAAAAATTCTGGAGGAATGGTGGGGCTGACCGGATGCGGTAAGACACGTAACGGTGGGCGTAAAGCCACGCCCTGCGTGGCTGGACGGGTAACGCAGCCACGCAGGGCGTGGCTCTACGAGCTTTGACCCGCAGGGTCAAAGCTCCTCGACCACCACGTTGCGGTTGGTGTAGATGCAGATGTCGCCGGCGATGTTGATCGATTCGGTGGCGATGGTGCGCGCATCCAGTTCGGTGTGGGCCAGCAGTGCGCGCGCGGCGGACAAGGCGTAGGAACCGCCGGAGCCGATCGCGATGATGCCGTCTTCCGGTTCGATCACGTCACCGGTGCCGCTGATGATCAGCGAGGTGTCCTTGTCGGCCACGGCGAGCAGCGCTTCGAGCTTGCCCAGGCGGCGTTCGGTACGCCAATCCTTGGCCAGCTCCACGGCGGCGCGCTGCAGCTGGCCATGCTTCTCGAGCTTGGCTTCGAACAGCTCGAACAAGGTGAACGCGTCGGCGGCGGCACCGGCGAACCCGGCCAGCACCTGGCCCTCGCGGCCCAAGCGGCGGACCTTGCGCGCATTGCCCTTCATGACCGTGTGGCCGAGGGTGACCTGGCCGTCGCCGGCTACGGCGACATGGCCGTTGCGGCGCACCGAAATGATGGTGGTGGCGTGAAACACGTTGGGATTCTGACTGGGGTCCATGGAGCCTCCGGGGTGACAAGAACAGAGGTGGGGCCACGTGCTGATCCTTCAAGCCACCCTGCCCTGCGCCCGGGTGACGCACTGGCCCGGTTCAGCTTTCGTTGTCGCCCGTGCGCCGCTTTGCCCGTGGGTGCGCCGCGTCGTACACCTTGGCCAGATGCTGGAAATCCAGGTGGGTGTAGATCTGGGTGGTGGCGATATCGGCATGGCCCAGCAGCTCCTGCACGCCGCGCAGATCGCCGGAGGATTCGAGGATATGGCTGGCGAAACTATGCCGCAGCATGTGCGGGTGCACGTGCTTGAACAAACCCTGGCGCTGGGCCAGCTGGCGGATGCGGATCTGTACCGCGCGCTGGGTGATCGGCCCGCCCTTGCGCCCGGGGAACACCGGCTGCGCATCGCCGCCGCCACTTTCCGCACGCCAGCCCACCAACGCCTCGCGCGCATGCGAGCCAAATGGCACGCGGCGCTGGCGATTGCCCTTGCCGAGCACGTTGACCAGGCCGGTGGCGAAATCCAGGTCACGCCAGATCAGCGCGCACAGTTCGCTCAGGCGCAGGCCGGAGGAATAGAACAGCTCAAGCAGCGCGCGATCGCGCAGACCGAGCGGCGCGTCGGTGGGCAGTTCCACCAGGCGCACCGCTTCGTCGGCATCGAGGACCTGCGGCAGTTTGCGCGGCGCCTTTGGTGCCTTCAGGCCGGCGGCGGGACTGACCGCGATGCGATGGTGCTTGAGCAGCCACGCGTAGAAACTGCGGCAGGCCGACAGCCGGCGCTGCAGCGATTTTGGTGCCAGCCCGCGGCGGTGTTCGGCCGCGATGAACTGGCGCAGCTGCGCACCATCCAGCCCTTCGGCGTTGCCCTCCTGCTGGGTCGCCCAGGCATCCAGGGCGGCCAGGTCACGCCGGTAGGCATCCAGCGTGTGCGCCGACGCGCGGCGCTCCACCTGCAGGTACCCGAGGAAATCCTGGACGGCGTTCATGCGGGATGGCGCCGGTGCGGTCTCAGGCCGGGTCGAAGCGCTTGAGTGCCACGACCAGCGCTTCGCCCATCATGCGCAGGAACAGCGTGCCCATGCCCGGGTAGAAGCGGTTGCCGTCATGGCTGCCCACCGCGATCAGGCCCACGCCCGGCAGCGGCAGCAATGCGCTGGACTGCACTTCATCCACGCGCCCGCCGTACAGCACGGTGTTCTTCTCCGGCTGCAAACGGCCGCAGATCGGCTCGCCATCCTTCAGGCAATCGCGGAACGATGCCAGCAGCGGGCTGCCTTCTTCGATCACCTGCAGCCACGGCGCGTGCTCCAGGCCCTGCACCGGGTGCAACACCACCAGCCGCACCAGGTCACCGGCGAAGTCTTCCTCCAGCGAGGCGGCCATGGCGCGCAGGGTATCAGCGGCGCTGTCCTGCTTCATCAGCGCCAGCGTGAGCTGGTGGGTGCGCACGGCCAGGCGTTCGTTGACCTGCGCGTTGGCGGCCAGGTCGGCCAGCCGGCGCGACAGCTCGCGGTTCTTGTCGCGCAGCACTTCCAGCTGGTAGCTGGCCAGCGACGCGGTGGGGCCATCGTCGCGCGGCACCACCAAGGTCAAGGCCAGGTCCGGGAACTGCTTCAGGAACGCCGGGTGCCGGCGCAGCCACGCGGCGACTTCATGGGCGCCGATCTTCTCGATGCTGTCGCTCATGCGTTCCACTCCCCTTCGAAGACGAATGCAGCCGGGCCGGACATCACCACCTGGGCGTCGTCGGCCGGCCAGCGCAGGCGCAGGTCGCCACCGGGCAGCGACACCGTGGCGTCGCGCTGCAGGCGGCCGCGCTGCATCATCACCACGGCGGCGGCGCAGGCGCCACTGCCGCAGGCCAGCGTTTCGCCGACGCCGCGTTCGAACACGCGCAGGCGCGCATGCTGCGGATCGATCACCTGCACGAAGCCGACATTGACCGACTGCGGGAAGGTCGCGTGCTGCTGCAGCAAGGGGCCCAGTCGTTCAACCGGCGCGGCATCGACCAGGCCCACCTCGATCACGGCATGCGGGTTGCCCATGGAGACCGCGCCAAAGCGCACGGTATCGCCCTGCAGCGGCAGCAGGTATTCCTCGCGCGCGCGCGCAAAGCCCAGCAGCGGCACCTGGTCCGGTTCGAAGCGCGGCACGCCCATGGCCACCGCGTACTGGTCGGCGCCGATACGTTCAATGCCATGAGTGGCCAGCGGGCTGTCGATGTTGAAACGTTCGCCCTGCGCCGCCCCATCACGCACCAGCCAGGCGGCGACGCAGCGTGCACCGTTACCACACTGCTCGGACTGCGAACCGTCCGAATTCCAGATGCGGTAGGCCGCAACCGAGCCTTCCGCGCGCGGCGGCTCGATGGTCAGGATCTGGTCGCAGCCTACGCCGGTATGGCGGTTGGCCAGCTGGGCCGCCAGCGCTGGAGTGGGCGCGGGAGTACCGTCGCGCAGATCGAGCACGACAAAGTCGTTACCCGCGCCGTGCATCTTGCTGAAGCGCAGCGCGGTGGAGGCGGCCTTACTCATTCCCGTCGTCGGAGTCGAGCTGCGGGTCGACCGGATCAGGCACGACCGGCGGATCGTCGGTGGAATCGGTGTCTTCGGGGACGGCATCGGCATCGGCGGCGGGCTCGACCACCTGCTCTTCCACCGGCACCGGCTTCTGCGGCATGACCAGCGGGCCCTTGTTGCCACAGGCCGAAAGGAACAGCAGCGCCAGCGCTGCCAACGGAATCAGGATGCGATTGCGATGGGGGATGCTCATGGCCCGAGTATAGCGGTGAGCGAAAGGACAGGTGTGCCGATTCAATGAATGTCCAGGTGGGGGCCGGCGCGGGCAGTGCCGGCCGTTGGCCGGCCCAGGCGATGCTAGGGCGGCAGCGGCCGGCGCCACAGCCACGCCGCGACCAGCGTCATGCAGCCGATCGACAGCCACTTCACCCAGGCGACGGGCACGCACCACAGCATGATGCCGGCGCACACCGCCATGGTCACGGTGGCCATCCACTTGCCCTTGCGGCTGACCGCGCCATGCGCCTGCCAGTTGCCGATGGCCGGGCCGAACCGGGGGTGCTGCAGCAGCCAGGTGTGCAGGCGCTCGGAGCCGCGCGAGGCGGCCCAGGCCGAAATCAGGATGAACACCGTGGTGGGCAGGCCAGGCACGAAGATGCCGACGATGCCGGTGCCCAGGCTGACATACGCCAGCAACCACCATGCCCAGCGGAAGCGCACCGGTGGCCGCGCAGGCGGGGCATCGGGAGGCTCGGGGCGTTCGGGCGGGGTCATGCCGTCAGGATAGCGAGGCCGCGCGCCGACCGCGATGGTCGGCGCGGGCACGCAGCGTCACCGCGCCGTAGTGACGCCCAGCTGGTCGAGCACGAACGCATACGACTCGGCCAGCTCCCGGTAACGCTGGAAGCGGCCGGACTTGCCGCCATGACCGGCTTCCATGTTGGTTCGGAACACGATCGGCGCGGTGCCGGTGTTGTCGTCGCGCAGCCGCGCCACCCACTTGGCCGGCTCCCAGTACTGCACCTGCGAGTCCCACAGTCCGGTGCCGACGAACAGCGCCGGGTAGGCTTGGCGCTGCACGTTGTCATAGGGGGAATAACCCAGCATGTAATCGTAGTACTCGCGGTTCTCCGGGTTGCCCCATTCGTCGTACTCGTTGGTGGTCAGCGGGATGCTGGCATCCAGCATGGTGGTCACCACGTCCACGAACGGCACCTGCGCCACCATTACCCGGTAATCCTGCGGGGCCTGGTTGGCTACCGCGCCCATCAGCAGGCCGCCGGCACTGCCACCGGATGCGGCCACCCGGTCCCTGGCGGCATAGCCCTGGCGGACCAGTTCGCGGGTGACATCGACGAAGTCGTTGAAGGTGTTCTGCTTTTTCAGCAGCTTGCCGTCCTCATACCAGGTACGCCCCATTTCCTCGCCGCCGCGGATATGCGCGATCGCATAGACCACGCCGCGATCCAACAGGCTGACCACGGTCTGGTTGAAGCCCGGGTCCATCGACATGCCGTAGCTGCCATAGGCGTACTGGTACAACGCGCCGGTACCGTCTTTCTTGAAGCCGTTGCGGTAGACCAGCGACACCGGCACCTTCGCACCGTCACGCGCGGTGACCCAGACCCGCTCGGTGGTGTATTGCGCCGGGTCGTAGCCGATCACCGGCTGCTGCTTGAGTTGGCGGCGTTCGCCGGTGACGGTGTTGAGTTCGTAGGTGGTGGTCGGCGTGGTGAGCGAGGTGTAGGCGTAGCGCAGCCACGGCGTATCCGCTTCGGGATTGGCGGCCAGGCCCATGGAGTACACCGGCTCGTCGGCCTTGACGTAGTCCTGGCGCCCATCGGCGAACAGCAGGCGCACCCGCTCCAGCGCGTTGGAGCGCTCGGCGATCGCGGTGAAGCCGTCGAACAGTTCGAAGCCCTCCACCAGTACGTTGTCATCGTGCGCGACCCAGTCGGTCCACTGGCTGCGTGCAGTGGCATCGGTAGGCGCGGTGACGATCTTGAAGTTCTTCGCGCCGGCATCGTTGGTACGGATCACCCAGCGCCCGCCGAAATGGTCGGCGTCGTATTCAACGTCGCGCGCACGTGGGGCCAGCACGCTGAACTGCTGCGGATTGGCGGCCGGCGCGTAGCGGGTTTCCGAACTGACCGTGCTGTGCAGGTCGATGGTGATGAAGCGGTCGTCACGGGTGCGGCCCACGCCCATGTAGAAGCTGTCGTCCGCTTCCTCGTACACCAGCACGTCGCTGTGGGTCGGGGTACCCAGCACGTGCTTCTTCACCCGCACGGTGAGCAGGGTTTCCGGGTCGTTTTCCACGTAGAACAGCGTGCGATTGTCGTCGGCCCAGACCACGTTGGCGGAGACATTCTCGATGCGGTCCGGCAGCACCTCACCCGTGCGCAGGTCCTTGAAGCGGATCACATACTGGCGGCGGCCCACGTCATCTTCGGCCCAGGCCAGCAGGTGGTTGTCCTGGCTGACGTCGGCATCGCCCACGTCGAAATAGCCCTTGCCTTCGGCCATCCTGTTGAGGTCGAGCAGGATTTCTTCCGGCGCTTCCATGCTGCCCTTGCGGCGCGCCTGGATCGGGTAGTCCTTGCCGGTTTCGTAGCGGCTGTAATACCAGTAACCGCGCTCGCGCGCCGGCACGCTGGCGTCATCCTGCTTGATCCGGCCAACGATTTCCTTGTACAGGGTCTCCTGCAGCGGCTTGAGCGGGGCCATCACCTGGTCGGTGTAGGCATTTTCCGCATTCAGGTAGGCCAGCATGGCGGGTGCTTCGCGCTTGTCGTCCCGCAGCCAGTAGTAATCGTCGTTGCGGGTTGCGCCGAACGGGGTGGTGACCGGGTGCGGATGCTTCTCGGCGTCGGGTGGGGTCAGCGCGGGGGCGGCATGCACGGAAGCAGTCATCAGGGTGGCAACCAGAAAGAGGACAGGGGATTTCACGAAATAGGGCTCCTTGCCAGTGAATGCAATGGCGGCCAGTCTGGCGGCGCAGCGGTACCCGCGGCAAGCGCGCAGGCCCTCGCCTATCATGGGGCGTATGAGCACTCGCATCCCCACGGCCGGCTACAGCCGCCGCAGCCAGGAAATCGAACCCTTCCACGTGATGTCCCTGCTGGCCCGTGCGCAGGCGCTGGAACAGGCCGGTCATGATGTGATCCACCTGGAAATCGGCGAGCCGGACTTCACCACGGCCGCGCCCATCGTGCAGGCCGGCCAGGCCGCGCTGGCCGCCGGGCATACCCGCTACACCGCCGCGCGTGGATTGCCGGCCCTGCGCGCGGCCATCGCCGGCTTCTACGGCACCCGCTACAACCTGGACCTGGACCCGGAACGCATCCTGGTCACCCCGGGCGGCTCCGGCGCGCTGCTGCTGGCCAGCAGCCTGCTGGTCGATCCGGCCCGCCATTGGCTGCTGGCCGACCCGGGTTACCCATGCAACCGGCATTTCCTGCGGCTGGTGGAAGGCGCAGCGCAACTGGTGCCGGTAGGACCGCAGACCGCTTATCAGCTCACCCCCTCATTGGTGGACACCCATTGGAATGCCGCCAGCGTCGGCGCCCTGGTGGCCTCGCCGGCCAATCCGACCGGCACGGTGCTGTCGGCCGCGCAGCTGGCCGCACTGTCGGATTCACTGAAGGCACGCGGCGGCCACCTGGTGGTGGATGAGATCTACCACGGGCTCACCTACGGCATGGACGCGTCCAGCGTGCTGCAGGTGGACGACGAGGCGTTCGTTCTCAACAGTTTCTCCAAGTACTTCGGCATGACCGGCTGGCGGCTGGGCTGGCTGGTGGCACCGCCCCAGGCCGTGCCCGAGCTGGAGAAGCTGGCGCAGAACCTGTACATCAGCGCGTCGAGCATTGCCCAGCACGCCGCATTGGCCTGCTTCGAGCCGGAGACCATCGCCATGTTCGAACGGCGCCGCCGCGCCTTCCAGGCGCGGCGCGATTACCTGCTGCCGGCCCTGCGTGCGCTCGGATTCCGCATCGAGGTCGAACCCGAGGGCGCGTTCTACCTCTACTGCGATGTAAGCGCGTTCACCGATGACGCGCAGGCGTTCTGCGCGCATTTCCTGGAAACGGAGCATGTGGCATTCACCCCGGGCCTGGATTTTGGCCACTACCGCGCCAACCAGCACGTGCGATTGGCGTATACGCAGGAAATCCCGCGGTTGCAGGAAGCCGTGGCGAGGATCACGCGCGGATTGGACACGTGGAAGCGCACCGCCCAACAGTCGGCGCCTGCCGCCCGGTAAAAAAACGCCGCGCATCACGCGCGGCGTTCAAAAGGGGTGGAGCCAACCAGACGCCCCACCACCCGGAGATGCCCACCGACCAACGATCGGTGGCTACCGCTGGTCGGCACACCCTCTTATTTCAACCGTTCCCACAGGAAGCTGTAAGCCAGCGCCGACATGTGCGCCGCCTGCGCATTGTTCGCCGCGCCACCGTGGCCGCCTTCGATGTTCTCGTAGTAGGTCACATCCTTGCCCGCCTCGATCATCTTCGCCGCCATCTTGCGGGCATGGCCCGGGTGGACGCGGTCATCGCGGGTCGAGGTGGTGAACAGCACCGGAGGATATGTCTTCTTCGGGTCGAACAGGTGGTACGGCGAGAAGGTCTGAATGTACGCCCAGTCGGCAGTGTCGGGGTTGCCGTATTCGGCCATCCACGAGGCGCCGGCCAGCAGGTGGCTGTAGCGCTTCATGTCCAGCAGCGGCACCTGCACCACCACGGCCCCGAACAGCTCCGGGTACTGGGTGAGCATGTTGCCGGTGAGCAGGCCACCATTGCTGCCGCCCTGCACGCCGAGGTGCTTCGGCGAGGTGATCCTGCGGCTCACCAGGTCACGGGCGACCGCGGCCATGTCTTCATAAGCCTTGTGGCGGTTCTGCTTCAGCGCCGCCTGGTGCCAGCGCGGGCCGTACTCGCCGCCGCCACGGATGTTGGCCACCACGTACACGCCGCCCTTTTCCAGCCAGGCGCGGCCCATGCCGCCGGAGTACGACGGGGTCAGCGAGATCTCGAAGCCGCCGTAACCGTACAGCAGGGTCGGGTTGGACCCGTCCAGCTTCATGTCCTTGGCATGCACCACGAAGTACGGCACGCGGGTGCCGTCATTGCTGGTAGCGAAGTGCTGCTCGATCACCTTGCCTTCGGCATCGAAGAACGCCGGCATGGTCTTGAGCACTTCCGGCTGCTTGCCGATTTCAGCCAGCGCCAGGGTGGTCGGGGTCAGGTAGTCGGTGACGGTCATCCACACCGCATCGCTTTCGTCGGCATCCACCGCGCCTACCGCCACGGTACCGAACGAGGGCGCGCCGGTGAAGTCGCTCTTCTGCCAGCCCTCGGCCGACGGGGTCAGTACCTGCAGGCGGCTTTTGACGTCATCAAGCACGTTGAGCACCAGATGATTCTTCGTCCAGCTGGAGCCGGCCAGCGAGGTGGTCTCGGTGGGGGCGAACAGCACCTCGAAGTCGCGCTTGCCGGCAATGAAGTCGTCCAGCCTGGTGATCAGCAGCGAACCGGCGGCATAGGTCCTGCCCCCCACCGTCCACGGATCGCGCAGCTCCAGGGTCAGCCACTGCTTCCGCAGGCCCTTCTCGGCCGAGTTCGGCGCATCGATCCTGGTCAGTGTGCCATCGTCAGCACGCAGGTAGATCTCGTTGTTGTAGAAGGCCAGCGTGCGGCTGACCAGATTGCGCTCATACCCCGGCGTATCGTCATGCATCGCCGCGATGTACATGTCATCGGGCTTGCCTTCGTAGACCACGCTGGCTGCCGACAGCGGCGTGCCGCGCTTCCACAGCTTGGCCACCCGCGGGTAGCCGGAGGTGGTCATGCTGTCCTTGCCGAAATCGGTGTAGACAAACACGGTATCGCGGTCGATCCAGCCCAACCCGCCCTTGGATTCGGGACGGAAGAAACCGTCCTTGATCCAGCGCTTGTCGGCGAGGTCGAATTCGCGGGTCACATCGGCGTCGGCGCCACCGCGCGACAGCGCGATCAGGCAGCGGGTGTACTCCGGGCGCAGGCATTCGGCGCCGTGCCACACCCAGTTCTCGCCTTCGGCCTTGTTCAGCGCGTCGAGGTCGAGGACGGTCTCCCACTTCGGCGCCGGCTTGCGGTACTCATCCAGCGTGGTGCGCCGCCACAGGCCGCGCTCGTGCTGCTTGTCCTTCCAGAAGTTGTAGTAGTACTCGCCGATCTTCTGCACGCCGGGAATCTTGGCATCCGAATCGAGCACCTCGCGGATGCTGGCTTCCATCTGCCTGAAGGCCGGGGTCTGGGCCAGACGGCCTTCGGACTTGGCGTTCTGCTGCTTGACCCAGTCCAGCGACTTGTCGCCGGTGACATCTTCCAACCAGGCGTAGGGATCGGCAGGGGTCTCAGTTGCCATAGCGTTTCCAGCGGCACCAGCGGAGAACAGGCCTGCCATCAGGCAGGCAGAGGCGAGTCGTGACATTGCGGCTCCAGGCGGTCATATCCCCCGGACGCTATCACACGGCCTGCCCCGCTCCCCCCTGTCGAAGGTCAGGGCGCGCCGTCCGGCGCGGCTGCAGCCGGATGCGGCGTCTGGCCTGCGGCCCGCGCCGGCGCTGGGCCTGGCGGCGCAACAGGCCCAGCGGCAGCCGGAACCGGTACAGGCTCCACCAGGCCAGACACGGCATGCCCACCAGCCACAGCGGCAACCAGCCCAGCCACTGGCTGTCGCCGCGCGCGGCCGGCCACACCAGGACGAGGGCGAGGCCGGCCAGGGCGACCTGCCGGACCCCGCGCAGCACCTGCGGGTGCGGCGCTTCGAACGACCGCGTGGTGGACCGTGAAGAAGCGGAATGACGCGAAGACGACAAGGGCATGACACGGCTCCGTGCGAAAGTGATGCGCTACCTTGCCGTGCATCCATCTCACAGGCTGCGACCTTCCACGCTTCGACCATTGACGTTCTTCGTCGTCCCACCCACCATGCCCCTGCACGCCCCTGGAGCCTTCCGCCGCATGTCATCGAACCGTCCGCTTTGCGTTGCCCTGCTGCTGTCGTCGCTGTCGCTGTTGGCCGCCTGCTCCTTTGGCGACAGCAAGCCGACCCCGCCGTCGGTGGCCAGTACCGCGACGAGCGCTCCGATCGACCTGCAGAAGTTCATGGGCACCTGGTATGTGATCGGCCGCGTGCCGAATCCGGTCGAGCGTGGCCACGTGGCCAGCGTCAACCAGTACACGCTGCGCGGCGACCAGAAGGTGTCCATCACCTATCGTTTCCGCGACGGTTTCTCCGAGCCGCAGCAGGAACTGACCGTGCGCGCCTCGGTGGATGAGGAGAGTGGCAACCACAACTGGCGCACCTGGTTCTACAAGGTGGTACCGACCCACACCCGCGTGCTGGAAGTGGCGCCGGACTATTCCTGGGCGATGCTGGGCTACCCGGGCCGCGAGATGGCCTGGATCTTCGCGCGCAAGCCGGACATGGACAAGGAGCTGTACAAGGAGCTGGCCACCCGCCTGCGCGATCAGTACGGGGTCAACACCGACAAGCTCAAGCGCGTGCCGCAGCACCCCGAGCAGGTGGACCGCCTGGGGTACGAGGTTCCGAACGTAAGGTGATCAGGCCGAACGTCAGATCAATTTACTTGCGCGAATACCGCCCTACCAGCCAATCGCCCAGCATCTGCAGCAGCTGGACCAGTACCAGCAGCAGCACCACGGTGACCAGGGCCACATCGGTGTGCGAACGCTGGTAGCCGTCGCGGAAGGCCAGATCGCCCAAGCCACCTGAGCCGATCGCGCCGCCCATGGCGGTGAAGCCGATCAGCGCGATCACGGTGACGGTGGCCCCGGCAATCAGGCCCGGCCGTGCTTCGGGCAACAGTACCCGGCTGACCAGCTGCCAGGTGGTGGCGCCCATCGCCTGGCTGGCTTCGATCACGCCGCGGTCTACTTCGCGCAGCGCGGTTTCCACCAGGCGCGCGTAGAACGGCGCTGCGCCGATCACCAGTGGCACGATCGCACCGCGCACGCCGAGCGAGGTGCCCATCATCCACAGCGTGATCGGGATCAGCACGATCATCAGGATGATGAAAGGCACCGAACGCAGCAGGTTGACCAGCAGTGCCAGCCCGCCGTACAGCACCGGCTTGCGGTGCAGCTGCGGCGAACCGGTCAGGAACAGCAGCACGCCCAGCGGCAGGCCGATGGCCAGGGTGAGCGGCAGCGAGCCGGCCAGCATCAGCAGGGTATCGACGGTCGCTTGGCCGATGTCCGCCCATTTGGCCGCGTCGAGATGGCGGAAGAACCCGCCCGCAGTAGCGATGATCATCGGCGCAGCTCCTCCAGGTGAACGCCGGCGGCCACGAAGCCGGCCTGCGCGGCCTGCACGTCGCCGCCCACCAGCGATACCGTCAGCTGGCCATACGGGGTGTCTTTGATGCGGTCGATGCGACCGGACAGGATGTTGTAGTCCACCCCCGTCTCGCGCGCGATGCGGCCCAGCACCGGCTCATAGGTATCGGTACCGAGGAAGGTCAGGCGCACGATGCGCCCGGCCACGGCGTCGAAATCCTTGTGCAGCTCGCCTTCGTCGACCTGCTCGGATTCGTTGACGAAGCGGCGCGTGGTCGGGTGCTGCGGATGCAGGAACACCTCGGTGACCGGCCCGGTTTCCACCAGGTGGCCGGCATCGAGCACGGCCACGCGATCGCAGACGCGGCGGATCACATCCATCTCGTGGGTGATCAGCACGATGGTCAGGCCCAGCTCGCGATTGATCCGGCCCAGCAGTTTGAGCACCGAGGCGGTGGTCTGCGGGTCGAGCGCGCTGGTCGCTTCATCGCACAGCAGGATCTGCGGGCGGGTGGCCAGGGCGCGGGCGATGCCGACGCGCTGCTTCTGACCGCCGGACAGCTGTGCCGGATACTTGTTGGCGTGCGCTTCCAGGCCCACGGTATGCAGCAGTTCGCTTACCCTTGCGTCGATGTCCGCCCGTGGAGTGCCGGCCAGCTCCAGCGGGAAGGCCACATTGGCCGCGACCGTGCGCGACGACAGCAGGTTGAAGTGCTGGAAGATCATGCCGATCCTGCGGCGCAGCGCGCGCAGGCCATCGCGGTCCAGCGCGGTGACATCCTCGCCGTTGATCAGCAGGCGGCCACCGGTCGGCTCTTCCAGGCGGTTGATCAGCCGGATCAGGGTCGATTTGCCCGCGCCGGAATGGCCGATGATGCCGAACACTTCGCCGGCCTCGATGGTCAGGTCCAGCGGCTGCAGCGCGGCGATCGCGCGGCCACCGACGGCGTAGGATTTGTGCAGGCGCTGGAACTCGATCACTTCGCGGTCAACCGGGGCATCGACGGGAGGGGGCGTGCAGCCTACCAGCGCGGGACGGCCCTGGCCCGCGCGGCAGATTCGAATGATATTCCCTTTGCTTATAAGGAAACGTCGTCGCCCGCCTGGCGGGGCTCAGGGGTGGTCCAGCGGCTGCGGCGCACGGACCTGGCGGACCCGCTCGCGGTGCAGCAGGTACAGGCCGGAGGCCACGATGATCGCTGCGCCCAGCCAAGTGAACCGGTCCGGCAGCACGCCCCAGAACGCCAGGTCCCAGCCAATCACCCAGACCAGCCCGGTGTATTCGAGCGGGGCGATCAACGAGGCCTCGCCGAGCTGGAAGGCGCGGGTCAGGGCTACCTGGCCCCCGGCTCCGGCCAGGCCCATTCCGGCGATCAGCGCGGCGTGTCCCAGCTGCAGCGGCTGCCAGTCCGGAAGGGCCAGCAGGCCCGCGCCGAGCGCCAGGATCACCAGGAACCACACCACCATGGACTGGGGGGTATCGGTGCGGGTCAGCATGCTGACGGTGATGGCGGCCACCGCGTAGGCCGTGGCCGCCAGCAGCACCATCAGCCCCGGCACCGAAATGAAGCCGTCCACCCCGGGGCGCAGCACCACCACCACTCCGACCAGGCCGATGCCGATGGCGATCCAGCGGCGCGGCCCGACATGCTCACCCAGCAGCGGCACCGACAGCGCTGCGATCAGCAGCGGTGCGACGAAATAGATGGTGTAGGCGGTGGACAGCGGCAGGCTGCGCAGCGCGAACACGAAGCAGCCGATCATCGCCATGCCGAGCAGGCCGCGCAGCAGGTGCAGGCCCCAGCGCACGGGGATCAGCGAGCGCGGGCCGGCCGTGGCCAGCACCCAGACCAGCACGAACGGCAACGAAGCCGCGCCGCGCAGGAAGGTGACCTGAAGGGTGGGGTAGCTGGAGGCGAGCTGCTTCATGCCCGCATCCATCAGCGAGAAGCAGGCCACCGCCATCAGCATCCAGGCGACGGCACGGGAGGGGGAGCGTTGGGTGTTCATGGCCCATTATCGCCGCCCCTGCCGGGACGTCCATGCACGGTTGGTTAGAATGGGGGCTTCACCTGCAGGAGAATCCCCATGCCCTCATTTGACGTCGTTTCCGAAGTCGACATCCACGAACTGACCAACGCGGTCGACCAGGCCAACCGCGAGCTGTCCACCCGTTTCGACTTCAAGGGCGTGGATGCCAGGTTCGTGCTGGAAGACAGCGTGATCAGCCAGTCCGCTCCCAGCGACTTCCAGCTGCAGCAGATGACCGACATCCTGCGCCAGCGCCTGACCGCGCGGAAGATCGACGCCGCCTGCCTGGAATTCGGCGATATCGAAACCAATCTCGCCGGCGCCCGCCAGAAGATCACGGTTAAACAGGGCATCGAACAGAAGGTTGCCAAGAAGATCGCCGCAGCGATCAAGGAAGCCAAGCTCAAGGTCGATAGCCAGATCAACGGCGACAAGCTGCGCGTGACCGGCAAGAAGCGCGACGACCTGCAGGACGTGATGGCCCTGCTGAGAAAGGAAAAGTTCGAGGTCCCGCTGCAATTCGACAATTTCCGCGACTGATCCAGCGCGCCGGGTGCCGGGCCCTGCCCGGCCCTGGCCCGATCACGCCCGCCCTGGCCGGCCCCCGTACAATGCGCTGCCCAGCCCGCGAAATCGCCCGCCATGAATGACCTGCCCCTGCCCGCCGACACCGCGCCTGACGGCAGCGATCCCATCGCGGAAACCCGGCGCTGGCTGGAGCAGATCGTCATTGGCCTGAACCTGTGCCCGTTCGCCAAGGCGGTGTACGTGAAGGACCAGGTGCGCTTCGTGCTCAGCGACGCGACCACCATCGAAGCACTGGTGGAAGAACTCGCCGAAGAACTGGTGCTGCTGCGCGACACCCCGGCCGAGCAGATCGACACCACGCTGATCGTGCACCCGGACGTGCTGACCGATTTCCTGGACTACAACGACTTCCTCGACAACGCCGATGCCGCGATCGAGGCGCTGGACCTGCAGGGCATCCTGCAGGTGGCCAGCTTCCACCCGCAGTACCAGTTCGCCGGGGTCGCGCCGGATGATGTGAGCAACTACACCAACCGCGCGCCTTACCCGACCCTGCACCTGCTGCGCGAAGACAGCGTGGAACGCGCGGTGGCCGCGTTCCCGGATCCGGACGTGATCGTCGAACGCAACATTGAAACCCTCGACAAGCTGGGCATTGAAGGCTGGACCCGCCTGCTCGGCCGCAAGGACACCCCGCGATGCCACTGACCCCGGCCATCACTGACTGGCCCGCGCAGCCGTTGCGCGACCGCGTGGTGATCGTCACCGGTGGTGCGCAGGGGGTGGGCCGTGGCATCGCGCAGGCGGTGCTGGGGGCGGGAGGCAGCGTGATGATCGCCGACCTGGACGCCGACGCCGGCCGCGCCTGCCTGAAGGAATGGGCACTGCCCGAGCGCGCCGCCTTCCAGCGTGCGGATGTGGCCCGCGAACGCAGCGTACAGGCGCTGGTCAAGGCCACGCTGAAACGGTTCGGACGTATTGACGGGCTGGTCAACAACGCCGGCATCGCCAGCGCGCATGGCACCCCACTGGCGGAGATGACGCTGGCCGAATGGCAGCGCCGCCTGTCCAGCCTGCATGGGGCGTTCCTGTGCAGCAAACACGCACTGCCGGCGCTGCGCACGCAGGCGGCGGACAAGGCCGGCGGGTCAATCATCAACATCGCCTCCACCCGCGCGTGGCAGTCCGAGCCGGACAGCGAAGCCTATGCTGCGGCAAAGGGCGGGCTGGTGGCGTTTACCCACGCGCTGGCGATCAGCAGCGGGCCGCAGGTGCGGGTCAACAGCATCAGCCCCGGCTGGATCACCACCGATGCGTGGCAGGCCCCGGCGCGGCGGCGCACGCCGAAGCTGTCGCGCCGCGACCATGCCCAGCATGCAGTCGGCCGGGTCGGCCAGCCCGAGGATATCGGTGCGCTGGCGGTGTTCCTGCTCTCGGACCTGTCCGGGTTCATCACCGGGCAGGACCATGTGGTGGATGGCGGCATGAGCCGCACGATGATTTACGCCGAATGATTCAGCGCCGTGCCGACCGTTGGTCGGTACACGGGATCAACCGGCCATGCCGTTATGGCGCAACAGCGCGTCCACGTTCGGTGCGCGCCCGCGGAACGCGGCGAAATTCTCCGCTGCACTGCGGCTGCCACCGCGTGACAACACTTCATCGCGGAAGCGCTTGCCGGTTTCGGCCACTTGATCCGGCGCTTCCTCGAACGCCGCATACGCATCGGCGCTGAGCACCTCGGCCCATTTGTAGCTGTAGTATCCCGCCGCATAGCCCCCGGCGAAGATGTGGCTGAACTGGTGCGGGAAGCGGTTCCATTCCGGCGGGCGGTTGACCGCCACTTCGTCGCGCACGCGTTCAAGCAGCTGCAGCACGCTGTCCTGCACGGGGTCGAAGCTGCTGTGCAGCTGCATGTCGAACAGCGCGAACTCCAGCTGGCGCACGGTGAACATGCCGCTCTGGAAGTTGCGCGCGGCGAGCATGCGCTCGAACAGCGCGCGCGGCAGCGGCTCGCCCGTCTCCACATGCGCGGTCATCGCCTGCACGCGGTCCCACTCCCAGCAGAAGTTCTCCATGAACTGGCTCGGCAGTTCCACCGCATCCCACTCCACGCCGTTGATGCCGGCCACGCCCAGCTCGCCGATGCGGGTCAGCAACTGATGCAGGCCATGGCCCATTTCATGGAACAGCGTAGTCACCTCGTCGTGGCTGAAGGTCGACACCTTGCCTTCGGCGCCCTTGCCGAAGTTGCACACCAGGTACACCACCGGCGTCTGCACGCCATGGGCGGTGTCGCGGCGGTTGCGGCAGTCGTCCATCCACGCGCCGCCACGCTTGCCCTCGCGCGCGTACAGGTCCAGGTAGAACTGCCCGACCAGCGCGCCCTGCGCATCGACCAGGCGGAAGAAGCGCACGTCCGGATGCCACACCGGCGCCTGGTCGGGCTGCACCTGCAGGCCGTACAGGCCGTGGATGACGCTGAACAGGCCCTCCAGCACCTTCGGCTCGGTGAAGTACTGCTTCACTTCCTGCTCGGAATAGCTGTAGCGCGCCTGTTTCAGCTTCTCGGAGGCAAAGGCGAGGTCCCACGCTTCCAACGCAGGCAGGCCCAGTTCGTCGCGGGCGAACGCGTCCAGCTCGGCGCGGTCGCGCTGCGCGTAGGGCTTGGCGCGTGCTGCCAGATCGCGCAGGAAGCCCAGCACCTGCGGCGCGTCTTCGGCCATCTTGGTTTCGATGGAGTATTCGGCGTAGCTGGCAAACCCCAGCAGCGAGGCCAGCTCGGCGCGCAGCGCCAGGATGCGGTCGATGTGCACGCTGTTGTCCAGCTTGGCATCACCGAACTCGGAGGCACGCAGCGCGTTGGCGCGGTACAGCGCTTCGCGCAGCGGGCGGTGTTCGGCATAGGTCTGCACCGGCAGATAGCACGGCATCTGCAGGGTCAGCTTCCAGCCCGGGAGGCCATCCTTCTCCGCCGCGGCACGGGCAGCGGCCACCACATCCTCGGGCAGGCCGGCCAGTTCGCTGCGGTCTTCCACGTGCAGCGACCAGGCATCGGTGGCATCAAGCACGTTCTGCGAGAACGTCGCCGACAGCGCCGAGAGCTCCTCGCGGATCGCGCTGTACCGCGCCTTGCCGGCCTCGTCCAGTTCGGCGCCGCCCAGGCGGAAATCGCGCAGAGCGTTGTCCAGCACCTTGCGCCGGGCCGGGTCATACTGCGCCGCTTCCGGCGTGGCCGCCAAGGCGCGGTACTGCTGGAACAGCGCCAGGTTCTGGCCGAGGGCGCTGCCGAAGCGGGTCACCTTGGGCAGGTTGCTGTTGTAGGCCTCGCGCAGCGCAGGCGTGTTCACCACTGCCTGCAGGTGGCTGACCTGGCCCCAGGCGCGCCACAGGCGTTCGGTGGCATCGTCCAGCGGCTCGACGAAACGGGCCCAGCTGACCGGCTGCACGGTTTCGGCCGCTTTCACCGCCGCCTCGGCCTGGGCCAACAGGGTATCGATGGCCGGGCCGATGTGCTCGGGCTGGATCGCATCGAAACGGGGCAGGCCGGAAAAATCGAGCAGGGGATTGGCAGGGGTCACAGCGGGGTCTCCAGACAGCGGGGCCGGCACGCCGGCGTTTCCCACCATATGGCACCGGACCCGGTGCTGCACAAGCCCCGGCGGCCACGGGTTCGTGGCCGTTCACCGGTCGGTGTTGCTCAGTACAGCGCTTCCAGCGCGGCGTTGGGCAGCTCCGGCAGGCCCTGCCCGGCCACCGCCGCGGCGATCACCGCATCGGCCTGCTCCACGTCGATGCCCTGACGCGGGTACCAGTCCGGGTTGTAGTAGCTGTGCGCATAGCGCTCGCCGCTGTCGCACAGGATCGTCACGATCGAGCCGCTGCGCCCGGCCGCACGCATGCGCTCGGCGGCATGCAGCACGCCGATGAAATTGGTACCGGTGGAGCCGCCGACGCGGCGCCCCAGCTGGCGGCTGACATGGCGCATGGCGGCCAGGCTCAGCGCGTCGGGCACCTTGACCATGGCATCCACGCTGGTCGGGATGAAGCTCGATTCCACCCGGGGCCGACCGATGCCTTCCACCCGCGAACCACCGCTGCAGGTGAGCTCGCGCCACGGTTCACCGGCCAGGGCAGCGCGGTAACCGTCGAAGAACACCGACACTTCCGGGTCTGCACACAGGATACGGGTGTCGTGCCGGCGATAGCTGACGTAGCGGCCCAGCGTAGCGGCGGTGCCGCCGGTGCCGGGGCTGCACACGATCCATTCCGGAACGGGGTGCGGCTCTTCGGCCATCTGCTTGAAGATGGATTCGGCGATGTTGTTGTTGGCGCGCCAGTCGGTGGCGCGTTCGGCGTAGGTGAACTGGTCCATGAAGTGGCCGCCGGTTTCGCGGGCCAGCTTTTCCGAATCACAGTTCAGGTCGCAGGCGCGTTCGACCAGGTGGCAGCGGCCGCCGTGGAATTCGATGGCGGCAATCTTTTCCGGCGAGGTGGTCGCCGGCATCACCGCAATGAACGGCAGGCCCAGCAGGCGCGCGAAGTAGGCTTCAGACACCGCCGTGGAGCCGCTGGACGCCTCGATCACCGGGCGTCCCTCGCGCAGCCAGCCGTTGGCCAGCGCGTACAGGAACAGCGAGCGCGCCAGGCGGTGCTTCAGGCTGCCGGTGGGATGGCTGGATTCATCCTTGAAGTACAGCTCGATGCCCGGGTGGCCCGGCAGGTCCATCGGAATGAGGTGGGTATCGGCCGAACGGTTGAAATCGGCTTCGATCTTGCGGATGGCGGCGGCCACCCATTCACGCTGCGACATGTCGACGATGGGCCAGGAAGATGCAGCATTCTACGTCCCCTTGCCGGCGCCCCGCTAAAATGAACGGCCAGCCGCGTTGCGCGGCCTCCCACAGGATCCCCCATGAGCCTTGCCTCCCTGCAGTCCCAGCCGGGCGTTGCCGCCCAAGCGCCGGCCGAAACCACCGGCTTCGTGTTCAACCACACCATGCTGCGCGTCAAGGACGCCGCCGCCTCGCTGGACTTCTACACCCGCGTGCTCGGCTTCCGCCTGCTCGACCAGCGTGATTTCCCCGAAGCCCAGTTCAGCCTGTACTTCCTGGCCCTGCTGCCGGCGGGTACGCAGATCCCGGAAGGCGACGATGCGCGTCGGCTGTGGATGGCCGGCCTTCCCGGCGTGCTGGAGCTGACCCACAACCACGGCACCGAAACCCAGGACGGCCCGGTCTACCACGACGGCAACCAGGACCCCCGTGGCTTCGGCCACATCTGTGTGTCGGTGCCCGACATCCACGCCGCCTGCAAGCGCTTTGACGATCTCAAGGTGCCCTACCAGAAGCGTCTGGAAGACGGCCGCATGAAGCACCTTGCCTTCATCAAGGACCCGGACGGCTACTGGGTGGAGATCATTTCCAACACCCCGATCGGCTGATTGCCCGGCTTCAACAATGTGCACGCCCTGCCAAGGCGGGCGTGCACCGCCGATGGTATACCTGCGTTCCTTTCCACCCGAAGGAACCCGCATGGAAACCATGGAACTGCACCGCGGCCGGCTGATCGACCACCTGCAACTGATCGTGCGTGACCTCCCGGCCAGCCGCCGCTTCTACCAGGCCGTGTTCGACACCATCGGCATTCCCATCGCCGGCGAGGGCGACACGTATTTCTGGGCCGATGAGCTGTTCATTTCCACCGCCGACAGCGAAGCGGCCGCCGGTGAACTGACCGGCCGCCACCACCTGGCCTTCCAGGCCCGCGACCGCGCCACCGTCGATGCCTTCCACAAGGCGGCATTGGCCGCAGGCGGCAAGGACAACGGCGCCCCCGGCGAACGCCCCTACCACCCGGGCTACTACGCCGCCTTCGCGATCGATCCGGACGGCAACAACATCGAGGTCGTGTACCACGGCCCGGCGAGCTACAGCGCCGACTCGGTGAAAGTCACGTTCTGAGTATCGTCGTAACCCAGACGCGCCTTCGTAGAGCCACCCTCTGGGTGGCTGCGCCCACGCCGGCCCCCTGAACGCTTCAGCCGGCGCCGACCCCAGTCTCACAACATGAGACTGGCCGCCCCTACCGTTTCCCCATGGAGACGATACGCAAACTGGCGATCCTGGCCGATGCCGCCAAGTACGACGCGTCCTGCGCCTCCAGTGGCGCGGGACGCCGCGATTCGCGCAGCTCCGGCGGCATAGGCAGCACCGAAGGCGCCGGTATCTGCCACAGCTACACACCCGACGGGCGCTGCGTATCGCTGCTGAAGATCCTGCTCACCAACTTCTGCATCTACGACTGCGCGTACTGCGTGAACCGGGTTTCGAGCAATGTGCCGCGAGCGCGCTTCAACGTCGCCGAGGTGGTTGCGTTGACCATGGATTTCTACAAGCGCAACTACATCGAAGGTCTGTTCCTCTCCAGCGGCATCATCCGCAATGCCGACTACACCATGGAGCAGATGGTGGAGGTGGCGCGGCAGCTGCGCGAGGCGCATCGTTTCTCCGGCTACATCCACCTCAAGACAATTCCGGAAGCGTCTCCGGAACTGCTGGCGGCGGCGGGGCGCTATGCCGACCGCCTCTCGATCAACATCGAGCTGCCCACCGAGGAAGGCCTGAGCAGCTTCGCGCCGGAAAAATCGCTGCCCTCCATTCGCGGCGCAATGGGTGAACTGCGCTGGCGCATCGAAGAAGCCAAGGAGGCCAAGGCCGCCAGCGACTCCAAGCCCACTACGGTGGCGGCACCGGCGCCAACCTCCCCCACCAAGCGCGCCGGTCGCGCCCGTGCACCCCGCTTCGCCCCTGCCGGCCAGAGCACGCAGATGATCGTCGGCGCCGACGGCGCCAGCGACCACCAGATCCTCGGCGCCGCCGACAACCTGTACGGCAACTACCGCATGCGCCGGGTGTACTACTCCGCGTTCAGCCCGATCCCGGATGCCAGCCGGCTGCTGCCGGTGCAGGCACCGCCGCTGGCGCGCGAACATCGGCTGTACCAGGCCGACTGGCTGCTGCGCTTCTACGGCTATGGCGTGGAGGAAATCACCGACACCACGCAGAACGGCATGCTCGACCTGGACATCGACCCGAAGCTGGCCTGGGCGATCCGCCACCCCGAGCGCTTCCCGGTGGACCTCAACGTGGCATCCAAGGAGATGCTGCTGCGCGTGCCCGGGCTGGGCGTGCGCAACGTCAAGCGCGTGCTGATGGCACGCCGCCACGGGCGCCTGCGCGTGGCCGACGTGGCCCGCCTGCGCGCGCCGATGAGCAAGCTGCTGCCGTTCGTGCAGCTGGCTGACCATCACCCGCGCCGCGCCTTGGATGACCCCACCGCCCTGCGTGCACGACTGGCGCCGCCACCGCGTCAGGCCTCGCTGTTTCCCGACGCCGCATGAGCCGCTGGAGTGTGCGGGTCGATCCGGCATGGTCGGTGCAGGCATGGCGTGATGCGGCGCGATTGGGGCTGCAGCATGGCGTTGCGCCCGAACACCTTGACTGGCTGCAGGAAGGGCACGCCTCGCTGCTGGACGCGCCGCCGCTCGCGAGCTTGCCTCCTGCGGAAAGCGACGGCAAAACCATCCCCGTGCCGAAATCCTTCGTCGAACTGGCGTCCACCTGCCTGTGCCACAGCGATCCACAGCGACACGCGCTGCTGTACCGCATGCTCTGGCGCATCGTGCATGGCGAGCGCGACCTGCTGACCAACCCGGCCGACCCCGACGTGCTGCGTGCGATGGCACTGGGCCAGGCGGTACGCCGTGACAGCCACAAGATGAAAGCGTTCGTGCGCTTCCGCGAGGTACCCGGCGAGGACAACGCGTTCATCGCGTGGTTCGAACCCGAGCACCACATCGTGGACCGGGTCGCGCCGTTCTTCGCGCGCCGCTTCGCCGGCATGCGCTGGGCGATCCTCACCCCCACCCGCAGCGTGCGCTGGGACGGACAGGAACTGGCCTTCGGCCCCGGAAGCAAGCAGGCCGATGCGCCGGTGGAGGATGCGCGCGAAGAACTGTGGCGCACCTACTACGCCAACATCTTCAATCCCGCCCGCCTGAACACCCGGATGATGCAGCAGGAAATGCCGACCCGGTACTGGAAGCACCTGCCGGAGGCGAGCCTGCTGCCCACGCTGGTGCGCGATGCCGGTGACCGCGTGCAGGAAATGCATGACCGTGAAGCGCAGGCACCACAACGTCGGATACCGGAGCAGCACATTCCCCTGCGCGGCCCGGCAACCGCGAACGGCGATTCCCTCGACGAGCTGCGCACCGCGGCCGCTGGTTGCCGGCGCTGCCCGCTCTGGGAGCCAGCCACCCAGACCGTGTTCGGCGAAGGCCCGCGCGATGCGCAGGTGATGTTCGTTGGCGAGCAACCCGGCGATTCGGAGGACCTGAGCGGCCACCCCTTCGTCGGGCCGGCGGGGCAGTTGTTGAACCGGGCGCTGCAGGCACTGGGCATCGATCGCAGCACGCTGTACCTGACCAACGCGGTGAAGCACTTCCGTTACGAGCGGCGCGGCAAGAAGCGCATCCATTCCAAGCCGCAGGTCACCCATATCAATGCGTGCCGGCCCTGGCTGCTGGCGGAGATTGAACAGGTGAGCCCGAAGGTGATCGTCTGCCTGGGCGCCAGTGCAGCGCGCGCCGTGTTTGGCCCCGGCTTCAACCTGGGCCGCGACCGTGGCCGCTGGCACACACTCGAAGATGGTACGCGGGGCTTTGCGACCGTGCACCCTTCCTGGGTGTTGCGGCAGCCTGTGGGTGCAGCGCAGGAAGAAGCGTATCGGCTGCTGCTGGGTGACCTGGAGAGGCTGTCGACCCACGCTGGAAACGGCCGCACCGAATAGAGCGAACCGCTCAGTGCGTGATGCCACTCCAGCGTCGCATCGCCGCGTGGAAGCGGACTGGACGTCCGCTCCACTGCCCCGCCTTCTTCAGTGTGCGGCCATATAGATGTCCTGCAGCACCGCCTTCTCCAGCTCCAGCTCGTTGAGCAGGTTCTTGACGATGTCACCCAGGCTCAGGATGCCCACCAGCGTGCTGCCCTCGGTCACCATCAGGTGGCGATGGCGCGAATAGGTCATCAGCGCCATGGCCTGCTTCAGGGTCGCCTCGGGCGCGATGCCTTCCAGGCCCGCCGAGGGAAGCGTGGAAATGACCCGGCGCCCAGCCTGCGGGCCGTCGTCGGCCAAGCTGCGCACGATGTCTTTCTCGGAGATGATCCTGACCGGTACATCGTCCTTCATCACCACCAGCGCGGCGATCTTGTGCGCGCTCATCTTGTGGGCGGCGGCGCCGATCGTGTCTTCGACGTCGATGGTGACAACGGAGTCTTTCTTGGATTGCAGAAGTTCGCGGACGTTCATTCTTTTTCCTGTTGCAGACTGGGTGAAGCCACACGCCTTGCGTGGTGGGACCGATTGACGCAGCCAGCGGCTGACACCCCGAGAATCGCATTTCGACTAGAACCGACGCTGAATGTCGCGGGCGGACTTGACTAAAGTTTTCCCGACGCCAGAAACGGCAAAGGGCGGCCCGGTGGGCCGCCCTTTGTTCGAGGGTGTACCGACCAACGGTCGGCACCTACCCATTTACTTCCTGGTCGAGCACGTGCCCGTTGCTGCCAGCTTGAGGCTGGCGATCTGGCGGCGACCTTCGGCCTCCGGCACCGATCAGGATCGTCTTGCATGTGCGTCCCGTCCGTGCATCCACAGCGACAGCAAGCGACGGTTCTCTGCCAGCGCAGCGATCATCAATGCGCTTCCCGTCAGGGCCAGCATGAGGGGTAGCGCCGACGTCGATGGCGAGAAGGCGTTCGCCTGCGCCCACAGCACCAAGGTCGCGCCGAGGCTGGCAGCTACCGGGGCGCGTACTCCCTGATGTCTTGCCGTTCCCCGGCACGTGCAGGCCACCACACCGCCACACGTGGCGGCCATTACGAGCAGCTCCATCACCGTGACGGTTACAGCTTCACGGTCACGCCCACCTGGAAGCCACGCCCGGGAAGCGGTGCGATGTACTTCAGCGGCGAGTTGTGCGGCCGGGCGTCCTCATCGAGCAGATTGGATCCACTGAGGAAGACCTCCACGCCCTGCACCACTGCATTGCGCATGGCGAAGGCATAGCTGAGCTGGGCGTCCAGCAGGTTGAACGCATCCAGCGGTATCTCCTGGCTCACGTTCTTGCCCAGGTACTTCTGCTTGTCGTAGTACGTACTGGACACCCTCGCCTTCCAGCCACCGCTCTCCCAGGCCACATTGGCACCGAAGCGGTTGGTCGGCATGTTGGGCAGGTACTCGCCGTCGTTGTGCGCGCGCAGGGAGTCCGGGTTGTCGGCCTTGTTCTTCACCAGATCTGAAAACGCCGAGAACGCGAGCTTGCCGTAGCTGCCCAGATCGAGTGACTGCGAAACATCGACTTCGAAGCCCTTGACGGTGGTGTCCGTCTGCTTCCAGTACTTCAGGGGCAGGCGATTGGCAGTCTGCAGGCCGGAGTAGCCCTGGTACAGGAAGTTCTCGATCTTCATGCGGTAGGCGGTGGCGGTGATGTCGAAGCCCCCCTTGTTGAACAACAGGGTGAACTCGGCATTGCGGGCGCGCTCTGGCTTGAGGTCCTGGTCGCCCTCCTCCTGGGTCAACACCGAATAGTGCCGGTTGCTGGCGTACAGCTCGTTGACGTCAGGCGCGCGCGCCGAGGAGGAATAGCGGGCCTTGGCGCCAAACAGGCGGCCCAGCTGCACGTACCCACCCGCGTTGTAGCTGTTGAACGTGAACGCGCGGTCCTCCAGCGGGGCGTTCGGTGAGTTCCTGGAGGTGGTGAAGGCACTGTGCTGGATCGTGTGCTCGACGCGCTCGTGGCGGAAGCCGGCGTCAAAGGATGCCCAATTGAAGTCCAGGCTTTCCTTGATGAAGGCAGCCAAGCCCTCGGTGTCCACGTCCGGAAGGTAACGCTGCGGTCCACTGCCGCGGATGGTCCGGTTGCGGTGGCTGGCACCGAACAGACCGCTCAGGGGGCCCACCGGCTGGTGGGCCAGCAGCAGTTCTGCCTGGAAGATCTCGAAGTCGTACGCGTTGGCTTTCGAACTGCCCAGGTACTCCCCCGATGTGTTGCTCAGCTGCGACAGCTTGAGCTCGGCGGTTTCGAGGAAAGGGACCGGGTCGCGCAGGGTGCCTTCCAGCGTGTAGCGGTCCTGCGTGAGTTTCACGCCGACCGGTCGGCTCTGGCTGAGATCGGTGCCGAAGGAGAGGTTGTCCATCGAGAAGCCGGGCACGCCGTACTCGCTGTCTTTCGAGTCCATGCTGGCCGCCAGGTAGCCACGGTCGAAGAAGTAGGTCGAGCCCACGGCCAGGTGCGTGTTGCGGGAATAGCTGTTGCCCAGCGTGCTGCGATAGTTGGGGGTGACGTCGCGGTTGATCCGGTTCTGCACGTAGGACGGCGTGCCTTCCTGGTACAGCGGGTTTGCCGGATTGACGTAGGTCCTGCCCATCCACACCGAGGTGGGCCGGTTGGTGTAGTACGAGAATTCGCCGTCGGCCCAATCCGGGTTTTCGGTCATGAACTGGTCGATGTACGGTTGCGAGGCCTTGTTGTAGACCTGCTGTATCCGCGCTTCCTTCTGGCAGGCATCGGCCAGCGCGCTGTTGACCCCGCCCGCGGCGGGAAACAGCTGGCTGTTGCATACATCGGCCTTGCTGTCGCCCGGGATGTCGTAATGCGACATCCGCTGCACGGACATCTGCACGTTGGTGGACACGTTGCGCTGGTTGTTGAAGTTCATGCGGAAGCCCTGGGCGTCGACATCGTTGAACCCCTGCCGCAGCACCAGCTCCATTTCCTGGTCTTTGCTTTCCATCTCACGGGAAACCAGGCCCGAATCGATGTCGACGCTGCCGCCGAGCGCGTTGCCGCCATGGCGCACCGTGTCGGAGGACTTGTTGACGGTCACGCGCCTGACGAAGAGCGGGTCGAAGGGCACGTTGATGTCGCCGCTCAAGGCATTCATGCCAAGGATGGACTGACCGTCCTCCAGCACCTGCACGCGGTTGCCGCCCAGGCTGCGGATCACCGGCGCGCCGGCATTCGGCCCGAAGGCGCTGCTCTGCACGCCCGACACATGCTCGAGCATGTTGCCAAGCGTGCGGTTCTGGGCCTGGATGTTTTCTACCACGACCACGGTATCGACCCGCGACGGGCGGTCGGCTTCGACGGTGACCTCTGGAAGCGTGGTCTCGTCCGCTGCGTAGGCGCTATGGATGGTGAGTAGAACGGCAACTGCTAGAACGTGGCGACGCATACATCCCCCTTCAAATGAGGCGCGATGTTATAACGTTACATTCACGCTGGCAACGGGCTGGCCGGCGGGCGGAGGAAAACAAAAAGGGCGGCCCCTCAGGATCGCCCTTTTTGGAGAAGCGTAACGACCAACGGTCGTTACCTACCCGCCATCGACCTTGGTCGATGGCTATTCCACCGTCACGCTCTTGGCCAGGTTGCGCGGCTTGTCCACGTCGGTGCCGCGCGCCAATGCAGTGTGGTACGCCAGCAGCTGCACCGGGATGGTGTGCACCACCGGGCTGAGCACGCCGGCATGGCGCGGGGTGCGGATGACGTGCACGCCTTCGGATTCGACGAAGTTGCTGTCCTGGTCGGCGAACACGAACAGTTCGCCGCCGCGGGCGCGCACTTCCTGCATGTTGGATTTGACCTTCTCCAGCAGGCTGTCGTTGGGCGCAATCACCACCACCGGCATGTCCTCATCCACCAGCGCCAGCGGGCCGTGCTTGAGCTCGCCGGCCGGGTAGGCCTCGGCGTGGATGTAGGTGATTTCCTTGAGCTTGAGCGCGCCTTCCAGCGCGATCGGGTAATGCAGGCCACGACCGAGGAACAGGGCGCTGCTCTTGCGCGCGAAACGCTCGGCCCAGATGGCGATCTGCGGTTCCATGTTGAGCGCGTGCTGCACGCTGCCCGGCAGGAAGCGCAGCTGCTCCAGGTACTCCGCTTCCTGCGCCGCATCGACGCGGCCGTGCAGCTTGCCCAGCACCACGGTCAGCTGGAACAGCGCGGCCAGCTGGGTGGTGAACGCCTTGGTGGAGGCCACGCCGATCTCGGCGCCCGCACGGGTGTAGCAGACCAGTTCGCTGGCGCGCGGAATGGCGCTCTCCGGCACGTTGCAGATCGACAGCGTGTGCAGGTGGCCCAGCGATTTGGCGTACTTCAGCGCCTCCATCGTGTCCAGGGTTTCACCGGACTGCGAGATGGTGACGATCAGGTGCTTGGGGTTGGCATACGCGGCACGGTAGCGGTACTCGCTGGCGATCTCCACGCTGCACGGCAGGCCGGCGATGGATTCGATCCAGTAGCGTGCGGTCAGGCCAGCGTAGTAGCTGGTGCCGCAGGCGAGGATCTGCACGCCTTCGATGCCGGCCAGCACGCTTTCGGCATTCTTGCCGAACAGTTCGGCCGGGAAGCCACCGGCGTCGATCGCCGCTTCGATGGTGTCGCCCAGCGCGCGCGGCTGTTCGTGGATTTCCTTCTGCATGAAGTGGCGGTACGGGCCCAGCTCCAGCGAGGCCAGCGACACGTCCGACTGGTGCACGCCCCGGTCCACCGGCTGGTTGTGTTCGTCATACACCTGCACGCCATCGCGGCGGATGTCGGCGGTGTCGCCCTCTTCCAGGAAGATCACGTTGCGGGTGGCCGAGATCACCGCCGACACGTCGGAGGCCACGAAATTCTCGCCCTGGCCCAGGCCCACCAGCAGCGGGCAGCCCATGCGCGCGCACACGAAATGGTCCGGCTCGGCGCGGCTCATCACCGCCAGCGCGTAGGCACCGGTCAGTTCCTTGACCGTGCGCTGCAGCGCCGACAGCAGGCTGTCGCCGTTCTTGAGGTTGTGGTGCATCAGGTGGGCGATGACTTCGGTGTCGGTCTGCGACTCGAACACGTAGCCCAGCCCACGCAGGCGCTCACGCTGCTCTTCATGGTTCTCGATGATGCCGTTGTGCACCAGCGCCACGCCGTGGCTGATGTGCGGGTGGGCATTGGCTTCGGTCACGCCGCCGTGGGTGGCCCAGCGGGTATGGCCAATGCCGAGGGTGGCGTCGAAGCCTTCGGCAACGGCGGCCTTTTCCATCTCGGCCACGCGCCCGGTGCGGCGCACGCGGCGCACGTCGGCCTGGGCACGGGTCTGGTCCAGCACCGCGATGCCGGACGAGTCGTAGCCCCGGTATTCCAGCCGCTTCAGTCCTTCGATCAGTACCGGCACCACATCGCGATCCGCGATCGCTCCCACAATCCCGCACATAGATTCAGATCCCTGCTGTCGAACACGCATTCTAGCGTGGGCGGCCGTACGGCTTGGACGCTGTCCGCTTAACAAAAGTGTCCGCTGCGCTGTCCGCGGACACCCGGACAATCGCGCAGACTTCGCAACCCATTGTTTTCAAAGGCCGGAATGTTGGCACGCGGTGTGCTTGGCATATCGCATCCCCAACCGCGAACGAGCCCGATGATCCGCGACACTTCCGCACAGGACCAGACCCTCTCTACCCCGGGCACGGCCGCGCCGTGGAAGCGCTGGCTGTGGCCGGGCATCGCCGCGCTGGTGGTGGTGCTGGCGATCGGCTTTGCCGCCCGCGCCTGGCTCGGCGCGAGCCGCTCGTTCGACAGCGCGCGGGTGCGCATCGCCGAGGTCAAGCAGGGCGACCTGGTCCGCGACCTGGCCGCCGATGGCCGGGTGATCGCCGCCAACAGCCCGATCCTGTACGCGATCTCCGCCGGCACGGTGGACCTGAAGGTGGTGGCCGGCGACGTGGTCAAGAAAGGCCAGGAGCTGGCGGTGATCGACAGCCCCGAGCTGCGCAGCAAGCTGGCCCAGGAGCGCACCACCCTGGCCGGCCTGGAAGCCGAAGCCAGCCGCGCCGTGCTCGATGCCACCCTGGCGCGGGCCAAGGCCAGCAAGGAAACCGACCAGGCCAACATCGAGCGCCAGGCCGCCGAACGCGACCTGCAGCGCTACCAGCGCGGCTACGACGGTGGCGCGGTACCGCAGATCGACCTGGCCAAAGCCAACGACAGCCTGAAGAAGGCCGACATTTCCCTGGCCAATGCCCGGACCGACGCGCGCCTGCAGGGTCAGGGCGCGGACCTGGATGCCCGCAACAAGCGCCTGCTGGCCGACCGCCAGCGCGCGGTGGTGGAGGAAGTGCAGCGCCAGGTGGACGCGCTGACCCTGCGCGCGCCGTTCGATGGCCAGGTAGGCCAGGTGCAGGCCACCCAGCACACCCAGGTGGCGGCCAACGCCCCGATCCTGGGCGTGGTCGACCTGTCGCGCTTCGAAATCGAGATCAAGGTGCCGGAAAGCTTCGCCCGCGACCTGTCGATCGGCATTCCGGCCCAGCTCACCAGCGGCAACGGCCAGCCGTTCCCGGGCGAGATCAGCGCGGTGTCGCCCGAAGTGGTGGCCGGCGAAGTGAACGCCCGCATCCGCTTCACCGACAAGCAGCCGCAGGGCCTGCGCCAGAGCCAGCGCATGCAGTCGCGGATCGTGCTCGATACCCGCCGCAACGTCATCAAGGTCGAACGTGGCCCGTTCGTGGAACAGGGCAACGGCCAGGCCTACGTCATGGAGGGCAATACCGCGATCCGCCGTCCGGTGCAGCTGGGTGTCAGCAGCCTGGGCGAAGTGGAAATCCTGTCCGGCCTGCGACCCGGCGACCGCGTGGTTGTCTCCGGCGCTGAACTGTTCGGCGATGCCGAATCCGTCTCCATCAACTGATCACCCTCACCTCTCCAACCAAGGAAACAGCCATGCTCGAGATGCGCTCGGTCGCCAAAGTATTCCGCACCGAACAGGTGGAAACCCATGCCCTGCGTTCGCTGGACCTGCACGTGCGCGAGGGTGAGTTCGTCGCGGTGACCGGCCCGTCCGGTTCGGGCAAGACCACCTTCCTCAATATTGCCGGCCTGCTGGAAACCTTCACCAGCGGCACCTACATGCTCGATGGGCAGGACGTGAGCAAACTGGGCGACGACGCCCGCAGCCGCCTGCGCAACCAGAAGATCGGTTTCATCTTCCAGGGCTTCAACCTGATCTCCGACCTCAACCTGTTCGACAACGTCGACGTGCCGCTGCGTTACCGCGGCATGCCGGCCAGCGAGCGCAGGCAGCGCATCGAACGTGCGCTGGGCCAGGTGGGCCTGGGCTCGCGCATGAAGCATTACCCCTCCGAACTGTCGGGCGGCCAGCAGCAGCGCGCGGCCATCGCCCGCGCCCTGGCCGGCAGCCCTCGCCTGCTGCTGGCCGACGAACCGACCGGCAACCTGGACAGCCAGATGGCCCGTGGGGTGATGGAACTGCTGGAAGAGATCAACGCCGCCGGCACCACCATCGTCATGGTCACCCATGACCCGGAACTGGCCGCGCGTGCCCAGCGCAACGTGCACATCGTCGATGGCCAGGCCACCGACCTGGTGCGCGAACCGGTGCTGGCCACCCCGCGCGTTGCCGTCGCCACGCTCAACGACTGAGGCCCGCCACCATGCTCGCCTACTATTTCCGACTGGCCCTGCGCAGCTTCCGGCGCAACAAGGTGCTGACCGCGCTGATGGTGATCGCCATCGCGCTGGGCATCGGCGCCTCCATGACCACCCTGACCGTGTTCCATGTGCTGTCGGGTGATCCGATTCCGCAGAAGAGCGACCGCCTGTTCAACGTGCAGGTCGATCCGCGCCCGATGATCGGCTACCAGCCCAGCGAGGAACCCGAAGAACAGGTCACCCGCTTCGACGGCGAAACCCTGCTGCGCGAGAAGAAGGCCAAGCACCAGGTACTGATGACCGGCGGTGGCGTCACCCTGGAACCGGACAACAGCACGCTGCGCCCGTTCACCACCGATGCGCGTTACACCTCCACCGATTTCTTCACCATGTTCGATGCACCGTTCAAGTACGGCCAGGGCTGGAAAGCCGACCAGGACGAAGGCCGTGGCCGCGTGGCGGTGATCTCCAAGGCGCTGAACGAGAAACTGTTCAATGGCCAGAACAGCGTGGGCAAGCCACTGCGCATGGATGGGCACACCTTCAACATCGTGGGCGTGCTGGACGAATGGAATCCCAACCCGCACTTCTACGACCTGGAAACCGGCCGCTACGGCGACAGCGAAGACATCTTCGTGCCGGTGTTCACCGCGCTGGACCTGAACTTCGGCCGCAACGGCAACATGAACTGCTGGGACAACGCCAACGGCGAAGAAACCGCACTGAACGCGCCGTGCGTGTGGATGCAGTACTGGGTGGAGCTGGCCTCGCCGGCCGACGCCGGCGATTACCGCGCCTACCTGGAGAACTACTCGGCGCAGCAGAAAGCCGCAGGTCGCTTCCAGCGCCCGTCCAACGTCCGCCTGCGCAACGTGATGGAGTGGCTGGACTACAAGCAGGTGGTGCCAAGCGACGTGCGCCTGCAGCTGTGGCTGGCCCTGGGTTTCCTGGCGGTGTGCCTGATCAATACGGTGGGCCTGCTGCTGGCCAAGTTCCTGCGCCGCAGTGGCGAGATCGGCGTGCGCCGCGCACTGGGCGCCAGCCGTGGCCAGATCTTCCTGCAGTCGCTGGTCGAAGCCGGCACCGTCGGCCTGGCTGGTGGCGTGCTGGGCCTGGGTCTGGCCCTGCTGGGGCTGTACGCGGTGCGCCAGCAGCCGGTGGACTACGCCAAGCTGGCCACGCTGGACGGCAGGATGCTGCTGCTCACCTTCGGCCTGACCCTGGCCGCCAGCCTGCTGGCCGGTTTCCTGCCGGCGCTGCGCGCCATGCAGGTCGCGCCCGCCATCCAACTCAAATCGCAGTAAGGAACCGGAGCACACCATGGATATCCGACCCATCCTGAGCACGTTGCGCCGGCACAAGACCGCCGCCGCACTGATCGTGCTGGAGATCGCGCTGACCTGCGCGATCGTCTGCAACGCGCTGTTCCTGATCGGCCAGCGCCTTGAGAAGATCAACCAGCCCAGCGGCATTGCCGAGCAGGAACTGCTTGAAGTGCGCCTGGGCGGCATCGGCACCCAGGTCAACGCCACGGCGCGTACCCGTGAGGACCTGGCCGCGCTACGTTCCATTCCCGGGGTCAAGAACGCAGTGGCGATCAACCAGCTGCCGTTCCGGCGCAACTCCTGGAATACCAGCCTGTCGCTGATCCCCGATCAGGAGCGCCCCAACTTCAACGCCGCGCAGTACTTCTCGATGGAAGGTACGCTGGATACGATGGGCCTGCAGCTGGTGGCCGGCCGCGACTTCGAAGGCGACGAGTTCGCCAACCTGGAAGACGTCGAGAAGGACACCACCATCGAGCAGCGCGGCTCTGCGGTGATCCTGAGCAGCAAGGCCGCCAACAAGCTGTTCCCCGATGGGCAGGCGGTCGGCAAGACCATCTACAGCGGGCGCATGCCGCTGCGCATCGTAGGCGTTGTGAAGGAACTGGCGCGCCCGGTGACGGTGGAGTCGGACACCGGCTATTCGATGATCCTGCCGGTGCGGGTCAACTACGATGTGGGCACGTACCTGATCCGGGTGACCGATGCGGCGCGCCGCCAGGAAGTGCTCACCGCCGCCGTGGCCGCGCTGGAGAAGGTGGACACCAGCCGCATGGTGCGCGCCAAGCTCACCTACACCGAACAGCGCGAGAAATACTTCCAGAACGACCGCGCCATGGTCGGCCTGCTGATCACCGTGTGCGTTGCGCTGCTGGTGGTCACCGCGCTGGGCATCGTCGGCCTGGCCAGCTTCTGGGTGCAGCAGCGGACCAAGCAGATCGGCATCCGCCGTGCGCTGGGCGCCACCCGTGGGCAGATCCTGCGCTACTTCCAGACCGAGAACTTCCTGCTGGCCACCGTGGGTATCGTGCTGGGCATGCTGCTGGCGTATTCGATCAACCTGTGGCTGATGGGCGCCTACGAGCTGCCGCGCATGCCGATCACCTACCTGCCCATCGGCGCGGCATTGCTGTGGCTGCTTGGCCAGGTGGCGGTGTTCGGCCCCGCCCACCGCGCTGCAGCCGTGCCGCCAGCCGTTGCCACCCGGAGCGCATGACATGACAACTTCCTCGATCCGCATCGCGCTTGCTGCCCTGCTGCTGCTCAGCAGCACGGCCTGCGCCGAAGGCACCCGCACCGAATCCTCCCGCATGGACTGGCGCCAGGATGGTGCCCGGCTGGGCATCGCTTCCGCACAGGGCACGGTCAGCATCACCGCCGCCACGCCGACCGGCCGCTTCGGCGTTCAGGCCGGCGACCAGGTGCTGCGCGTGGACGGGGTTCCCGTACACAAGGTGGGGGAGCTGACCGACGCGCTGTCTGCCAGTGACAAACCCAGCGTGCCGGTCACGGTGCGCCGCGCCGGTCGCGACCAGGTGATCAGCGTGCCGACGGCGGCATGGCGCGCGGTGCAGCCGCCACCGCCACCGCGGCCTCCGGCGCCGCCTTCGCCGCCGGACCGTCCGTAAGCGGTTTCCGGGCCCCACCCTGCCGGGGGGCCCGGCGCTCGGGTACTCTCTGCCTACTTTCCGGTCTTTCGTTGCCGCATGCCTTCGATCCTGATCATTGACGACAACGCCAGCGTGGCTACCGCGCTGGAGGTCCTGTTCTCGGTCCACGACATCGACGCCATGCACGCGCTGTCGCCGGACGAAGGCCTGGCGCTGCTGGAGCAGCAACCGGTGGACCTGGTCATCCAGGACATGAATTTCACCGAGGACACCACCTCCGGTGAAGAAGGCGAGGCGCTGTTCCAGCAGATCCGCGGGCGCCACCCCGATCTGCCGGTGATCCTGCTCACCGCCTGGACCCACCTGAGCAGTGCGGTGGACCTGGTCAAGGCCGGCGCGGCCGACTACCTGGCCAAGCCGTGGGACGACCGCAAGCTGCTGACCACGGTCAACAACCTGCTGGAGCTGTCTGAGACCCGCCGTGAACTCGACCGCCGCCGTGCGCGTGAGCAGCGTGACCGCAACGCATTGGAAGCGCGCTACGACCTGCGCGGCGCGGTGGTGGCCGACCCGGCCAGCGAGCGCGTGGTGAACCTGGCCTGCCAGGTCGCGCGCTCGGAGCTGCCCGTACTGATCACCGGGCCCAACGGCGCAGGCAAGGAGAAGATCGCCGAGATCATCCAGGCCAATTCGCTGGTCGCCAAGGGTCCATTCGTGGCGCTCAATTGCGGCGCCATTCCCTCCGAACTGATCGAAGCCGAACTGTTTGGTACCGAGGCCGGGGCCTACACCGGCGCCAACAAAGCGCGCGAAGGCAAGTTCGAGGCCGCTGATGGGGGCACGTTGTTCCTCGACGAGATCGGCAACCTGTCGCTGGGCGGCCAGATGAAACTGCTGCGCGTGCTGGAAACCGGGCGATTCGAGCGGCTGGGCTCCAACCGCGAGCGTCAGGTCAAGGTACGCGTGATCAGCGCGACCAACGCCGACCTGCCGGCGATGATCCGCGACGGCGAGTTCCGCGAAGACCTGTACTACCGCCTCAACACGGTGGAACTTGCATTGCCACCGCTGGCCGAGCGCCCGGGCGACATCCTGCCGCTGGCCGAACGCTTCCTGGGCGATGGCAAGCCACTGTCCAATGCCGCCGCCAGCGCGTTGCAGCGCCATGCGTGGCCGGGCAACGTGCGCGAGCTGCGCAACGTGATCCAGCGCGCCGGCCTGCTAGCGCAGGGGCCGCGCATTGAAGTGGCAGACCTGAACCTGCCACGCGCTGCCGCGCCCCGTGCGGCTGCCCCTACCGCCGATCCGGACCGCAGCCGGATCGAATCGGCGCTGTCGCACAGCCACGGCATCATTGCCCAGGCCGCAGCCGAACTCGGCCTGAGTCGGCAGGCCCTGTACCGCCGCATGGACCGCTACGGCATTCCGCGCGAATGAAGCGCACCTCGTTCACCTTCCGCCTGTTCCTGCGCCTGCTGCCGGTGCTGGCGCTGGCTGCGGCCGGGCCGTGGCTGCTGGCCTACTGGATGGACCGGGGCTGGCTGGTCGCGCTGGTGTCGAGCGTGGCGCTGCTGGTACTCATGTGGTGGACACTGCGTCGCGCGACCGCGCCGGTACGCTCGCTGCTGCGGGCGCTGTCGGGCACCACCAGCAGCTACCGCGATGGCGAATACAACTTCAGCGTGTACTGGCCGGGCAATGATGAGCTGGGCGACCTGGTCCAGGCACACCGCGAGCTGGGCGATGTGCTGCGCGAACAACGCCAGGGGCTGGTGCAGCGCGAGCTGCTGCTGGACACCATGGTGCAGAACACGCCGGTCTCGATGCTGCTGCTGGCCAACGGTGGTGACGGCGTGCAGCGTGTGGTGTTCTCCAATCTGGCCGCACGCAAGCTGCTGCACAACGGCTGGAAACTGGAAGGCCAGGCCATGCAGAACGTGCTCGAAACCATGCCGGTGGAACTGCGCGACGCCATCGAGCGCGGCGGCGACAGCCTGTTCGCGGTAAGCGGCGCCGGCGACGTGGATGATGAGGCCGACGACGATGACGAGCAGGTCTACCACCTGTCGCGGCGCAGCTTCCATCTCAACGGGCGCCCGCACGACCTGCTGCTGATCCGCCTGCTCACCGCCGAGCTGCGGCGACAGGAAGTGCAGACCTGGAAGAAGGTGATCCGGGTGATCAGCCACGAACTCAACAACTCGCTGGCCCCCATTGCGTCTCTGGCGCATTCGGGCGGCGAGCTGGTCCGGCGCGGCAAGATCGACCGCCTGGAAGAGGTGTTCGCCACCATCGAGGACCGTTCGCGGCACCTGGAGGGTTTCATCCGCGGCTACGCGCGCTTTGCCAAGCTGCCGCAGCCGCAGCTGCAGAACGTGCAGTGGAAACAGTTTCTGGCCGGCCTGCAGCTGCAGATTCCATTCCGCATGGCTGATATTCCTGATGACCTGGAGGGCCGCGTCGACATCGCCCAGCTCGGCCAGGCGCTGTTGAACCTGCTCAAGAACGCACATGAGGCATGCAACGAAGCCGAGCCACCCAACGATGACGTGGAGCTGCGCCTGACCCGCCTGCCGCAGTGGCTGCGGCTTGAAGTGCTGGATCGTGGCAAGGGCATGAACGAAGCGGTGCTGCAGAACGCGCTGATGCCGTTCTATTCCACCAAGCGCAATGGCACCGGGCTGGGCCTGGCGCTTACCCGCGAAATCGTCGAAGCCCACGGTGGCCGCATATCGTTGCAGAACCGCCGCGAGGGCGGGTTGTGCGTGGCGATTTTCCTGCCTGGGTGAAGCGTACCCACCAACGGTGGGCACCTACCCGGTGCGGTCTACCCACCAACGGTGGGCACCTACCCGGTGCGGTCTACCCGCCAACGGTGGGTACCTGCCGGTTGCGGCGTAGCTGCCAGCGGTAGGTGACGACCGTTGGTCGTCACGCGTCAACGTTTGGTGGGGCGATGCCAGCCTTCAATCGTCTGCTGGCGCGCGCGCGCGACGGTCAACTCACCTTCCGGCGCATTGCGGGTGATCACCGAACCCGCCGCGATCGTCGCGCCCTGTCCGATCGTCACCGGGGCCACCAGCGAGCTGTTGGAGCCGATGAAGGCGTTGTCACCGATGGTGGTCTGCGACTTGTTCACGCCGTCGTAGTTGCAGGTGATGGTGCCGGCGCCGATGTTGACCTTGCTGCCGATCACCGCATCACCCAGGTAGGTGAGGTGGTTGGCCTTGCTGCCGGCACCGAGGTGCACTTTCTTGGTCTCCACGAAGTTGCCTACATGCGCCCCCTCGGCCAGCACGGTGCCCGGACGCAGCCGCGCGAACGGGCCGATCTCGGCCGCGCCCTCGCTGACCACACCGTCCAGGTCGCAATGCGGCTTGACCACGGTACCGGCGGCCAGCGTGACATCCTTGAGCCGGGTGAACGGGCCGATGCTCACCCCGTCGCCCAGCACCACGGTGCCTTCCAGGATCACGTTGACGTCGATCTGCACGTCGCGCCCCACCGTGACCGTGCCACGGATATCCACGCGCGCCGGATCGATCACGCGCGCCCCCTGGCCGCACAGCGCACGCACTTCGCGCAGCTGCCAGGCACGCTCCAGCTGCGACAGCTGCCAGGGATCGTTGGCACCTTCCGCCTCCTGGGCATCGACGACGAAGGCCATGTCGGCCGGGGTGTAGTCGCGCGCTGCGGAAGCGAACACGTCGGTCAGGTAGTACTCGCCCTGCGCGTTGCTGTTGGACAGCTGCGACAGCCAGGTACGCAACGCCGTGGATTCGGCGGTGATGATGCCGGTGTTGATGGTGCGGATGGCCAGCTGTTCTTCGCTGGCATCCTTCTGCTCTACGATGGCGCCGACCTTGCCTTCAGCATTGCGCACGATCCGTCCGTAGCCGGTCGGGTTGACCATGTCGGCCACCAGCACCGCCAGCCGACCCGGCTGCGACAGCAGGTGCTGCAGGGTATCAACCCGGATCAACGGCACGTCGCCGTACAGCACCAGCACCGTGGCAGCATCGGGCACCTGCGGCATGGCCTGCTGCACGGCGTGGCCGGTGCCCAGCTGCTGGCTCTGCTCGGCCCACTGCAGGTCAGGCTGGTCGGCGAACGCCGCGCGCACCGCTTCACCACCGTGGCCGTACACCACATGGATGGCGTCGGGGCGCAGCTGGCGCGCGGTATCGATCACGTGCGCCAGCATCGGGCGGCCGGCAATCGGCTGCAGGACCTTCGGCAGGTCGGACTTCATGCGCTTGCCAGCGCCGGCGGCGAGGATGATGACGTGCAGGGCTTGGGTCATGTGAGGGAAGCTGATCAAAGGTGACGGCTGCGATTCTAGAACGCCGGCCGTCAACGTGCCGCTTTCCGGGGCGCCGGAAACAACAACGCCGGCGGAAGCCGGCGTTGTCGATGCAGCGGTAAGCGCTGGAACTCAGTGCTTGAGGGTCTTGCGCAGGCGCTCCAGCGCCTGCAGCTGGACCACGGCTTCGGCCAGCTTCTGCTGGGCTTCGGCCACTTCCATCGCTTCGCCGCGGTTGGCCAGGATGCGCTCGGCTTCTTCCTTGGCCTTGCGGACCGAGGACTCGTCGATGTCCTGTGCGCGGATCGCGGTGTCGGCCAGCACGGTCACGACCTGCGGCTGCACCTCGAGGATGCCGCCGGAGATGGCGAAGTCCAGCTGCTCACCCGTGCTCAGGGTGACCACCACCTTGCCCGGCTTGAGCTTGGTGATCAGCGGGGCGTGCTTGGGCGCGATGCCCAGTTCGCCAAGCTCACCCGTAGCCACGACCAGAGTCGCTTCACCACGGAAGATTTCCTGCTCGGCGCTGACGATGTCGCAACGGATGGTGCTCATGATCAGGCCTTCTCAGCCATCTTCTTGGCCTTCTCGACCGCTTCTTCAATGCTGCCGACCATGTAGAACGCCTGTTCCGGCAGGTGGTCGTACTCGCCATCGACGATGGCCTTGAAGCCACGGATGGTGTCCTTCAGCGAGACGTACTTGCCCGGCGAGCCGGTGAACACTTCGGCCACGTGGAACGGCTGGCTGAAGAAGCGCTCGATCTTACGGGCGCGCGACACGGCCTGCTTGTCTTCTTCGGACAGCTCGTCCATGCCCAGGATGGCGATGATGTCCTTCAGTTCCTTGTACTTCTGCAGGGTCTGCTGGACGCGCTGGGCGGTGTCGTAGTGTTCGTGGCCGATGACCAGCGGGTCCATCTGGCGGCTGGTCGAATCCAGCGGATCCACCGCCGGGTAGATACCCAGCGAGGCGATCGAACGCGACAGGGTCACGGTCGAATCCAGGTGGGCGAAGGTGGTCGCCGGGGACGGGTCGGTCAAGTCATCGGCCGGCACGTAGACGGCCTGGATCGAGGTGATCGAGCCGTTCTTGGTCGAGGTGATGCGCTCCTGCAGAACGCCCATTTCCTCTGCCAGGGTCGGCTGGTAACCCACGGCCGATGGCATGCGGCCCAGCAGTGCCGACACTTCGGTACCGGCCAGGGTGTAGCGGTAGATGTTGTCGACGAACAGCAGCACGTCCTTGCCCTTGCCGTTTTCGTCCTTCTCGTCGCGGAAGTACTCGGCCATGGTCAGGCCGGTCAGCGCGACGCGCAGGCGGTTGCCCGGCGGCTCGTTCATCTGGCCGTACACCATCGCGACCTTGTCCAGGACGTTGGAGTCCTTCATCTCGTGGTAGAAGTCGTTGCCCTCACGGGTACGCTCGCCCACGCCGGCGAACACGGACAGGCCGCTGTGCGCCTTGGCGATGTTGTTGATCAGCTCCATCATGTTGACGGTCTTGCCGACGCCGGCGCCGCCGAACAGGCCGACCTTGCCGCCCTTGGCGAACGGGCACATCAGGTCGATGACCTTGATGCCGGTTTCCAGCAGCTCGGTGGCCGGGGACTGGTCTTCGTACGACGGCGCTTCACGGTGGATTTCCCAGCTGTCGCTGGCGGTCACCGGACCGGCTTCGTCGATCGGACGGCCCAGCACGTCCATGATGCGGCCCAGGGTGCCTGCACCGACCGGCACCGAGATGGCGCGTTCGGTGTTGGTGGCCACCAGGTTGCGCTTCAGGCCGTCGGTGGAGCCCAGCGCGATGCAACGGACCACGCCGTCACCGAGCTGCTGCTGCACTTCCAGCGTGATGTCGGTGTTGTCCACCTTCAGCGCGTGGTACACCTTCGGCACCGACTCGCGGGGGAATTCCACGTCGACGACGGCGCCGATGATCTGAACGATCTTGCCCTGACTCATTGCTGCATCCTCTAATTTAAATGCTTTGACTGCGCGCGTCAGACTGCTGCCGCGCCGCCGACGATTTCCGAAATTTCCTGGGTGATCGCTGCCTGGCGGGCCTTGTTGTAGACCAGCTGCAGGGTTCCGATCAGCTTGTTGGCGTTGTCACTGGCCGACTTCATCGCGACCATGCGGGCTGCATGCTCGGACGCGACGTTTTCCAGCACTGCCTGGTACACCAGCGATTCGACGTAACGCGTCATCACGTGCTCGAGCACGGTCGCGGCGTCGGGTTCGTACAGGTAATCCCAGTCGTGGTGTGCAACCTGCTTCTCGGCCGCCGGCAACGGCAGCAACTGGTCGAAGCTGGCCTTCTGCGTCATCGTGTTGATGAAGCGGTTGTAGACCAGGTACACACGGTCGACCTTGCCTTCGGAGAAGGCATCGAGCATGACCTTGATGACACCGATCAGCTGTTCCAGGTGCGGCACGTCGCCCATGTGGGTGACACTGCCGACCATGTTGACCTTGACGCGGCGGAAGAAGGTGGAGGCCTTCTGGCCGATGGTCACCAGATCGATCTCGGCGCCCTTGTCCTGCCACTCGCGCACGTCGCCGAGCATCTTGCGGAACAGGTTGTTGTTCAGGCCACCGGCCAGGCCGCGGTCGGAAGAGACCACGATGTAGCCCACGCGCTTCACCTGCTCGCGCTGGACCAGGAACGGATGCTGGTAATCGGTGCTGGCCTGGGCCAGGTGGCCGATCACCTGCTTCATCGCCTGCGCATACGGACGCGACGTCTTCATCCGCTCCTGCGCCTTGCGGATTTTGGAGGCCGAGACCATTTCAAGCGCACGGGTCACCTTGCGGGTGTTCTGCACGCTTTTGATCTTGGTTTTGATTTCGCGTCCGCTTGCCATCTCTTATTCCCGTAGAGCGGGGCCATGCCCCGCTTTGTCGTTTGCGCAGCGGGGAAACACTCCCCACCCCACGAAGCGGCTTACCAGCTGCCGGTGGTCTTGAACTCGGAGATGCCCTTCTTGAAGGCCGCTTCGATGTCGTTGTCCCAACCGCCGGTGGCGTTGACCTTGCCGACCAGTTCGCCCTGGGTGTTGGCGAAGTGGGCATGCAGGCCTTCTTCGAAGGCCAGCAGCTTGTTGACCGGCACGTCGTCGAGGTAACCCTCGTTGACGGCGTAGATCGACAGCGCCTGGTTGGCGATCGACATCGGGGCGTACTGCTTCTGCTTCATCAGCTCGGTGACGCGCTGGCCGCGCTCAAGCTGCTTGCGGGTGGCTTCGTCAAGGTCCGAGGCGAACTGCGCGAACGCAGCCAGCTCGCGGTACTGGGCCAGCGAGATGCGGATGCCGCCCGACAGCTTCTTGATGATCTTGGTCTGGGCCGCACCACCGACGCGCGACACCGAAATACCGGCGTTCACGGCCGGGCGGATGCCCGAGTTGAACAGGTCGGTTTCCAGGAAGATCTGGCCGTCGGTGATCGAGATCACGTTGGTCGGCACGAACGCGGACACGTCGCCGGCCTGGGTTTCGATGATCGGCAGCGCGGTGAGCGAACCGGTCTGGCCCTTGACGGCACCGTTGGTGAACTTCTCCACGTACTCTTCCGAAACGCGGGCTGCGCGCTCGAGCAGACGCGAGTGCAGGTAGAACACGTCACCGGGGTAGGCTTCACGGCCCGGCGGGCGCTTCAGCAGCAGCGAGATCTGGCGGTAGGCCACGGCCTGCTTGGACAGGTCGTCGTACACGATCAGGGCGTCCTGGCCGCGGTCCATGAAGTACTCACCCATGGTGCAGCCCGAATAGGCGCTGATGTACTGCATGGCAGCCGATTCGGATGCGGTGGCGGCCACGACCACGGTGTGGGCCAGGGCGCCGTTTTCTTCCAGCTTGCGCACGATGTTGGCCACGGTCGACGCCTTCTGGCCGATCGCGACGTACACGCACTTGATGCCGGTGTCCTTCTGGTTGATCACCGCATCGATGGCCAGGGCGGTCTTGCCGGTCTGGCGGTCACCGATGACCAGCTCGCGCTGGCCGCGGCCGATCGGGATCATGGAGTCGACGGACTTGTAGCCGGTCTGCACCGGCTGGTCGACGGACTTGCGCCAGATCACGCCCGGGGCAACGCGCTCTACCGGCGCGGTGGCCTGCGCAGCGATCGGGCCCTTGCCGTCGATCGGCTCGCCGAGGGCGTTGACCACGCGACCCAGCAGTTCCGGACCGACCGGCACTTCCAGGATGCGGCCGGTGGTCTTGGCCACGTCGCCTTCGCGCAGGTGCTCATAGCCACCCAGGACCACGGCGCCGACCGAGTCGCGCTCCAGGTTCAGGGCCAGGGCGAAGGTGTTGTTCGGCAGTTCGATCATTTCGCCCTGCATCACGTCGGCCAGGCCGAAGATGCGCACGATGCCGTCGGACACGCTGGTCACGGTGCCTTCGTTGCGCGATTCCGCGGCCAGCTTGACCTTCTCGATGCGGTTCTTGATCAGTTCGCTGATTTCGGAGGGGTTGAGCGTGGTTGCCATCGTCAAGTCCTAGTGCCGGCGATCACGCCGGACGTTAAATGAATTCAGTTAGCGAGCGCGGTCTGCAGGCGCGACAGCTTGCCTTTGAGCGAGCCATCGATCACCACGTCGCCAGCGTCGATCACCGCGCCGCCGATCAGCGACGCATCGATGGCGGTGGTGACGTCGACCTCTTGGCCGAAGCGCTTGCGCAGCGCGGCCTTGATGGCGTCCAGCTCAGCGGTGGACAGCTCGGCGGCCGAGGTCACCGTGGCTTTCACCACGTGTTCGGCTTCAGCACGGAGCTGGTCGTACATACCTGCGATTTCCGGCAGCAAGGGAAGCCGGTGCGCTTCGGCCAGGATGGCCAGGAAGCGACCGAACGACTCGCCTGCCTTTTCCGGCGCCAGCAACGCGACGGCATCGTCACGGCCCAGCTCCGGGTTCGACAGCAGGGCCGACACGCGCGGATCGGCGGCTACGTGGGCGGAAAACGCAAGCGCGTCCGACCACGGCGCGAACGTGCCTTCGTCGCGCGCGGTCGCGAACGCGGCGCGGGCATACGGGCGTGCAAGCGTGAGGGCCTGGCTCATCGATCAGATCTCCGAGGCCAGCTCGTCGAGCAGCGCCTTGTGGGCGTTGGCGTCGATTTCGCGCTTGAGCAGCTTTTCGGCACCGGTCACGGCCAGCACGGACACCTGCTTGCGCAGATCTTCGCGGGCACGGTTGGCGGCCAGTTCGATCTCGGCGTGGGCCAGTTCTTTCTGGCGGTTCGCTTCGACGATGGCTTCATTCTTGGCAGCATCAACGATCTGGTTGGCGCGGGCATGGGCCTGGTCGATGATCTCGTTGGCCTTGGTGCGCGCATCCTTCAGTGCTTCGTTGACCTTTTCCTGTGCCTGCGCCAGATCCTTCTGGCTGCGATCGGCAGCAGCGAGCCCTTCAGCGATCTTCTGCTGGCGCTCTTCGATGGCGTTCATCAGCGGCGGCCAGATCTTGGTCGCGATGATCCAGATCAGACCGGCGAACGCCAGTGCCTGGGCAACGAGGGTAAAACCGATTTCCATGGGGTTCGCTCAATCTGGGGTGATGGGGTGGAAGCGCCGCAGGAGCGGCGCATCCGTTCCTTCATCCGCGATCAGGCGCTCAAGGCGCCTGATCGTTTCGCTTTCGCTGGATCAGCCAGCAGCCGGCAGACGCGCAACGAACTCAGCGATGGTCGGGTTGGCGAAGGCCAGCAGCAGGCCGACGGCGACCGAGATGATGAACGCGGCGTCGATCAGGCCGGCGGTGATGAACATGCGGACCTGCAGCACCGGGATCAGTTCCGGCTGGCGGGCAGCCGATTCCAGGAACTTACCGGCCATGATGGCCAGACCGAGACCGGCACCCAGCGCGGCCAGGCCGATCATGATGCCGACGGCGAGGACGGTGGAGCTCTGGACTTGGGCGAGGTTGGTCAGGACGGCAAAGTACATGGGTTATCTCCGGAAACTTAAGTAGCTAAGGGTAATGAAACGGATGAAGGGTGAAGCGGAAACTCAGTGAGCGTCTTCCGACAGGCTCAGGTACACGATCGACAGCATCATGAAAATGAATGCCTGCAGCGGAATCACCAGCAGGTGGAACAGCATCCAGCCAAGGCCGAAGGCACCGCCTGCGATGGCGCCCATGATGCCGGCACTGCCCAGCACCCAGATCAGCAGGAACACGATTTCGCCGCCGAACATGTTGCCGAACAGTCGCATCGCCAGCGAGATCGGCTTGCTCAGCCACTCGACGATGTTGAGGATCAGGTTGAACGGCATCATCCACTTGCCGAACGGCGCGGTCAGGAATTCCTTGGTGAAACCACCCAGGCCCTTGGCACGCAGCGCGAAGAACAGCATCAGGAAGAACACGCTGATCGACATGCCCAGGGTGGCATTGACGTCGGCGGTCGGAACCGGCTTCCAGTAAGGGATACCCAGCGCTTCCAGCGGCAGCGCGATGAAGTCGGCCGGGATCATCTTGATGAGATTCATCAGGAGGATCCAGAAGAAGATCGTGATCGCGATCGGGGTCACCAGCTTGCTGGTGCCGTGGTAGGTGTCCTTGGCCTGGCGGTCAACGAATTCCAGGCAGATCTCCACGAACGCCTGCCACTTGCCCGGCACTCCGGCCGTGGCCTTGCGGGTGGCCATCCAGAAGCCAAACACCATCAACAACCCCATCAGGACCGAGGTCACAATGGTGTCGACGTGAATTGCCCAGAAACCACCTTCCTGCATGTGGAACGTCAGGTTGTGCAGGTGATGTTGGATGTAGGAGGTGGGTGTAAGCGCCTCGCCTGCCATGTGTCCGGAACCTTGAGTTAAATAAATTGGATCAGCGCCTGGCCAGAGCCAGGACCTGGAACATCAGTCCGACGGCGATTCCGGCCAGCAGCGCCAGTGCAGGCAGCTTGAAGACCACGAAACCCACCGCCAGGACACCGAATACGAGTGCCCACTTTGCCACCACCGCCAGGATCAGCCGCGACATCGCTGAACCTGCCGCCTGCACTCCGCCCCCCAGCGCCATCCGCGCCGCCACCCAGCCGCCTGCCGATACCGCCACGCCCGAGGCCAGCGCGCCGAGCGCGTACTTGGGACCTGCCAGCAGCAGAAAGGCCAGGGCCAGGACAGCCACTGCGGCCAGCGGGTACACCGCTGCGCGCAGCATCAGTCGCCGACCCGCGTCAACGGAGTTCAGCACACGTATGTCCTGCATGGTTGTGGGAGGAGTGACCGGGGCTGCAACTGCCTATGCCCCGTCGAGCCGCCAAATTATAGCAACGGGACAATTTGCGAGACAACCTGCGCCTGTTCATCCCGGACGCCGCAAGTTGCTGCATCGCCACAGATTTTGGCCCGCAGCCGGGGCCGATCCCGCCAATGGGGGCCCCAATTCATGTCGCGTCGCACCATATTGAACTTTGGTCGTGAGGGCCGGTCATAGGGTTGGGCCTGCCATTCGATCCTCGTCGACGCCCCTGATGCAGGCCGGTACCGGGCGGCCCCGAGCTCTCTCCGGGGCCGCCCTCTTTCCGGCCACGCCATCGTTGGCGCCGTAACGTGATCAAGCGCACTGTCCGGCCAGCCTCCGCATGAACGGTACACATGCCGTCCACCATACGTTCACGAATGGTGGACGCGATGCTCGGGCAGAGTGATTCCATTCCATCGAATCACTGCAAGGACACCCACGATGCGTCTGCTTCCCCTGCTCGCCCTGCCGCTGGCCATGGCCGCCCTCACCCACGCCACGTCCGCCAGCGCCGCGGAGGGCGACGACCGCTTCGCGCTCCGCCTGGGCGCCATGAATATTGATTCGGACAACACCATCCGTGGCAACACCACGGTGCTGGGCCAGGATGTGGGCTTCTCCGAGGACTTCGGCCTGGGTGGCAAGGAATGGGAACCGCGCATTGACGGCCTGTTCCGCATCAGCGACCGCCAGCGTCTGATCTTCAACTACTTCAAGTACGACAAGGATCGCCGCGAGACCCTCAATGACGGGATCAGCTTCGGTGGTGAAACCGTGCCGGCCGGCAGCTTCGTCAAGGGCGAGCTCAAGTACCAGGTGGCCAGCCTGGTGTACGACTACTCGGTGGTGGATACCGAAAAGTTCGACCTCGGCCTGCAGCTGGGTGCGGAATACGCCAAGGTGAGCACCAAGGCCTATGCCGACCTGGGCACCGTGTACCAGGGCCAGTTCCTGGATGAGAAGGCCGACGGTGTGGCGCCGGTGGTGGGTGCGCGCTTCACCATCACTCCGTCCGAGAAGTGGATGATCACCGCGCAGGGCCAGTACCTGAACACCGACTGGGGCAACTTCGATGACTACGACGGCGACCTGACCCGTGCCAACGTGATCGTCGATTACAAGTTCACCGACAATTTCGGCATGTTTGCCGGCTACGACTGGTTCCGCCTGGACGTCGACCAGAGTGGCAGCGATGGCACCATCGGCCTGAAGCAGGAGTTCAAGGGCCCCGTGGCCGGCATCAGCGTTTCGTTCTGATCCAACCGTTGGTTGGTGTGTTACCGCACAGAAAACCCGGCTTTCGCCGGGTTTTTTGTTGGAATCGGTCTCACGACCAACGGTCGTGAGCTACCGGAATAAAAAAAGCCCGGCTTTCGCCGGGCTTCTTTTATTTCTTTTTCGGGATATACAGATCGGTGATCGTGCCGTCGTAGATTTCCGCGGCCATCGCCACCGATTCGCTCAGCGTCGGGTGGGCGTGGATGGTGTGGCCGATGTCTTCGGCTTCGGCGCCCATCTCGATCGCCAGGCCGATCTCGGCCAGCAGGTCGCCCGCATGCACGCCGACGATCGCGCCGCCGATGATGCGGTGGGTGTCCTCGTCGAAGATCAGCTTGGTGAAGCCTTCGGTGCGACCGATGCCGATCGCGCGGCCGCTGGCGGCCCACGGGAACTTGGCCACGCCGACCTTCAGGCCCTGCGCCTTGGCTTCGGTCTCGGTCACGCCGACCCAGGCGATTTCCGGGTTGGTGTAGGCCACAGACGGAATCACCCGCGCAACCCATTCCTTCTTCTCGCCCGAAGCCACTTCGGCCGCCAGTTTGCCCTCGTGCGTGGCCTTGTGGGCCAGCATCGGGTTGCCGACGATATCGCCGATGGCAAAGATGTGCGGCACATTGGTGCGCATCTGGCGGTCCACCGGAATGAAGCCACGCTCGGTAACACCCACGCCCGCCTTCTCGGCACCGATCTTCTTACCGTTCGGCGAACGGCCCACGGCCACCAGCACGCGGTCGAAGCTGCCCTGCTCCAGGCCCGGCTTCTCGCCTTCGGCAGCGGCTTCGAAGGTCACGGTGATGCCCTTCTTGTCCGCGTTCACGCCGGACGCCTTGGTCTTGAGGTGGACCTCGACGCCCTGCTTCTTCAGGCGGTCGGCCAACGGCTTGACCAGATCCTTGTCGGCTCCGGGCATCAGCTGGTCCATGAACTCCACCACGGTCACCTTGCTGCCCAGTGCGGCGTACACGGTGGCCATTTCCAGGCCGATGATGCCGCCACCGACCACCAGCAGCGAGCCGGGAATGTCGGCCAGCTCCAGCGCGTCGGTGGAATCCATCACGCGCGGGTCGTCCCACGGGAAGTTCGGCAGCTTCACCGCCTGCGAGCCAGCGGCGATGATGCACTGCTGGAAGCGCAGCAGCTGGGTCTTGCCGTCGTCGCCGACGATCTCCAGCTCATTGGCCGAGACGAAGGTGGCCACGCCCTGCACCGTGCGTACCTTGCGCTGCTTGGCCATGCCAGCCAGGCCCTTGGTCAGCTGGGTGACCACTTTTTCCTTGTAGCCGCGCAGCTTGTCCAGGGTGATCTTCGGGGCGCTGAATTCCACGCCGAAATCGCCGGCGTGGGCGACTTCATCAATCACCGCGGCGGCATGCAGCAGCGCCTTGGACGGAATGCAGCCCACGTTGAGGCACACGCCGCCCAGGCTGGCGTAGCGTTCGATCAGCACCGTATCCACCCCCAGGTCGGCGGAGCGGAACGCGGCGGTGTAACCGCCCGGGCCTGCCCCCAGCACCACCATCTGGCATTCGATGTCGGCCGGCTTGCCCGACGACAGCGCCGGCTGCGGCGCGGCCGGTTCGGCCGGGGCGCGGTGCGACGGGGTCACCGGCGGCTTGCTGGCCGGCGCGGCGGCCTTCGGCGCTTCGGCCGCAGGTGCGGCCGGTGCGGCAGCGGCGCCTTCGGCGTCCAGCACCACCACGACGTCGCCCTCGGACAGCGTGTCGCCGAGCTTGACCTTGATTTCCTTGACCACGCCGGCCGCCGAAGACGGCACTTCCAGGGTGGCCTTGTCCGATTCCAGCGTGACCAGGCCCTGGTCCTTCTTCACCGTATCGCCCACGGCGACCAGCAGTTCGATCACCGGCACCGCGCTGTAATCGCCGATGTCGGGAACCTTGATTTCAATAGCGGCCATTGTTGTTCTCCTGGGTCTCAGCCGGCGTTGCCGGCGAGCAGTTGCTGCAGTTCGTCGAGCGACTCGTCCAGATCCTGCCAGCGACGGTCGAGCTTCTTTTCCTTGGTGTCGCTGGCTTCGATCAGCAGCGCCACCTGTTTCATCATCAACTTGCCGGCGCCGCACTCCCAGCGGGGCCCGCTGTAGCGCTCACCCGCCACCTGGAAGGACAGCACCTCGCCATCGGTCACCGGCGCCTTGCGCCCGGCCGGCACGCCCGATTCAAGGGCGGCCTGCCAGCTGCGCACCAGGCGCTGGGCCAGCGCGGCGGGGATGGCGACCTGATACTGGTCCGGTTCCTGGTCCACGCGCAGCTCCAGGCCACCCCCGCGCGCACTGTTGTTCCAGTTGTACACGCGCTTGTCGGCCTGGCTGTAGCGCAGGGTCCACGCCTGGTCCTGGCTGCCGGGCAGCAGCGCCACGCCGGTTTCCACCCCGCCCTTGGGCAGGATGGTCAGCGCCAGCGCGGGCTGTGCCTTGCCGTCGAACAGGGTTTCCACGGCCTGGCCATAGTTGCCCACCGCCGGCGGCCAGCCGCGGCCGAGATCGGTCGTGCACGCGGCGGACGCGCCGGGCGCAACGACCAGGGCGGCCAATATCACCGCAACGCCCGCCAGGCGCTGCCTCACAGCAGCACGCGCCGCATGTCGGCCAGCACCTGCGACAGGTACGTGGTGAAGCGCGCGGCCAGCGCACCGTCAATGACGCGGTGGTCGTAGCTCAGCGACAACGGCAGCATCAGCTTCGGAGCGAATTCCTTGCCGTTCCAGACCGGCTGGATCGAGGACTTGGACACGCCCAGGATGGCCACTTCCGGTGCATTGACGATCGGGGTGAACGCGGTGCCACCGATGCCGCCCAGCGAGCTGATCGAGAAGCAGCCGCCGCTCATGTCGGCCGGGCCCAGCTTGCCGTCGCGCGCCTTCCTGGCCAGCTCGCCGGTTTCCTGCGCGATCTGCACCACGCCCTTCTTGTCGACGTCGCGGATCACCGGAACGACCAGGCCGTTCGGGGTATCCGCGGCGAAGCCGATGTTGAAGTACTTCTTCAGGGTGAGGTTCTCACCGGCCGCATCCAGCGAGGCGTTGAATTCCGGGAACTGCTTGAGCGCCGCAGCGCTGGCCTTGATCAGGAAGGCGAGCATGGTCAGCTTGATGCCGGCCTTCTCGTTTTCCTTGTTCAGCGCCACGCGCAGGCCTTCCAGATCGGTGATGTCGGCCTGCTCGAACTGGGTGACGTGCGGGATCATCGCCCAGTTGCGCGCCAGGTTGGCACCGGAAATCTTCTTGATGCGCGACAGCGGCTGGGTTTCCACCTCGCCGAACTTGCTGAAGTCGACCTTCGGCCACGGCAGCAGGTTGAGCCCACCACCGGTGGCGGCCGTGCCACCGGCAACAGGGGCGCCCGCGCCGGTGAGCGCCGACTTGACGAACTTCTGCACGTCGGCCTTGGTGATGCGGCCGCCCTTTTCGGTGCCGGTCAGCTGGTTGAGGTCCACGCCCAGCTCGCGGGCGAACACGCGCACCGCCGGAGTGGCGTACGGCACCTTGGACGGCAGCACGCTGTCGGCGTTGAACTGCACCGGCGGGCTGCTCGGCGCACCGGCCGAGGGGGCGCTGGCGATTTCGCGCGCGGCCAGCTTGTCCGGCTGGGCCGGCACGGCGACCGGCTCCACCTTGGTGCCGGTTTCGGCAGCGGCCGGGGCGGCCGCGGCGGCGGCCTGGCTCGGGGCCGGTGCGGCAGCGCCGTCGGCGTCGATGATGGCCACCACCTTGCCCTGTGAGAGGGTGTCGCCGACCTTGACCTTGATTTCCTTGACCACGCCGGCAACCGACGAGGGCACTTCCATCGTGGCCTTGTCCGATTCCAGGGTCACCAGACCCTGATCCTTCTTGACCGTGTCGCCGACGGCGACCAGTACTTCGATGACCGGAATGTCGGTGTAATCGCCGATGTCGGGCACAAGCGCTTCAACCGGGCCAGCGCCGGCAGCAGCCGGTGCAGCAGCGGGCGCGCTCTGGGTGGCCGGGGCCGGGGCCGCGGCGGCAGCCGCTTTGGCCGGCGCGGGTGCAGGCGCCGCTACCGGGGCAGGCGCGGCGGCGGCGTCGGCGACTTCGATCAGCGCCACGACCTTGCCCTCGGACAGGTTGTCGCCAACCTTGACCTTGATTTCCTTGACCACGCCAGCGACCGAGGACGGCACTTCCATCGTCGCCTTGTCCGACTCGAGCGTGACCAGGCCCTGATCCTTCTTGACGGCGTCACCAACGGCGACGAGCACCTCGATTACCGGGATATCGCTGTAGTCACCGATATCGGGGACAAGTGCTTCCTTGATTTCGGCCATGGGGATAACTCCGGCAATCTGGTGTAGGGAATCGCCTATTGTGGGGGCATGAGGCGTCAGCGCCAACCAGCTTGGGCAATTTTCACTGACACTGTCCCGGGACAGCCTGTTGCAGCAGGGATGGACACTGCCGCGGCGGGTATTCCAGTCGGTACCGTATTGTCCCGCGGTGGTCCGGCTCAGCCGGCCAGGACATCGGCCACGGGCTGCCACGCCACCTGCAGGCGCGGCAGCGGCCATGCCGCATTGGCCGGGCTGGTCGAGGGCAGCGACCACACGGCAAGTGACCTCGAACGTTCGCCCAGCACGGGCTGGATGTAACGCATGAAAGCGGCGTGTGCAGTGCCGCCGTTGCAGGCGATTGCCGCCAGCGAGGGCAACCGGTCAACCAGCTGGACCACTGCATTGGGCACTTCACTGCCGCGCAGGATGGCGGTATCCAGGCTGCCACGCCGCTCGCACTCCCCGATCACGTCCCACAGTCCAACACCGGCCGATTGCAACGCCCGCAGCCGGTCGAGGTAAGGCAGGCGCGCGTCGATCCCGGTCAGTGCGGACATCAAGGGCCAGAATCGATTGCGTGGATGCGCGTAGTACTGCGCAGCATGCAGCGACGCCGCACCCGGCATCGAACCCAGCACAAGCACGCGGCAATCCGCCCGAACCTGCGCAGGCAGGCCAATACACAGGCTTGGGTTCGTCACAGTGTCTCCAGATGCATGAATGTCCCGCACGGCATGATCGCGCGCCAGCGCAGGGATTCCGCGCTGCTGGCTGAACAGAACAAACTAAATTTTAACGCGCGTCGGATTCGATTCATGTTGCGGGGACTACGTTTGCTTCGCCCCGCTGCAAAGGGGGCCCAGAAAAAAAAAACACCTGAGGAGATTCCCCCATGCGCTCCATCCGCACCCTGACCCTGGCTACCCTGACTGCCCTTGCCTTCGCACCTGCCGCCTTCGCGCAGGACAGCGCCACCGACACCGCGTCGGGCAAGCATTTCGCCGTTGTCGGCGGCGTTGCGCTGCTGCAGCCAAAGAACGATCCGCTGGAAGGCATCGACAAGGTCGATGGCGGTCCGGCGCCGACGCTGAGCTTCAGCTATTACATCAACGACAACTGGGCCGTGGAACTGTGGGGCGCAGCCGACAAGTTCGACCACCGCGTGCGCGGTGCCAACAATGCCAAGCTGGGCACGGTTGAGCAGCAGCCGATCGCGCTGAGCGGGCAGTACCACTTCGGCCAAGCCGACAACGTGTTCCGTCCGTTCGTGGGCGTCGGTTACTACGAGTCGAACTTCAGCAACGAGGAGCTGGCCAGCGATGCCGGCCACATCGGCCTGGAAACCGCCAAGGGCGCCATCGGCACTGTCGGCGTTGACATGAACATCAACAGCACCTGGTTCGCCCGTGCCGATGCCCGCTACATGCATTCGCGCCCGGAGCTGACCGTCAACGGCAACGGCACCGGCGACGAAGCCAAGCTGGATCCGTGGACCGTGGGCTTTGGTATCGGTGCGCGCTTCTAAGCGTCTCCGCTGAATGTAGTAGCAGTACAACGGGCCCCTCGCGGGCCCGTTGTTGTTTCAGCCTGCCACGTAGCCGGCAACGCGCCGTACGGACAGCGCGCATCGATGGCACCACCGGCGTTACCATCGGCCCTGCATGGTGCCGGCTGCAACCCGGGGATCCCGTATGGACAAACGCTACGTAATCGCCATCGACCAGGGCACCACCAGCTCGCGGGCGATGCTGTTCGACCGCGCCGGCCGGATGGCCGGGGTGGCGCAGCGCGAGTTCACCCAGGTGTTTCCACAGCCTGGCTGGGTGGAACACGATCCGCGCGAGATCCTGACCAGTGTCTATACCACCCTGACCGAGCTGCTCAACCGCGAGCAGGTCGATCCACGCCAGATCGCTGCGATCGGCATCACCAACCAGCGCGAAACAACCGTGGTGTGGGACAAGGCTACCGGCCAGCCCATCCACAACGCGATCGTCTGGCAGTCCAGACAGAGCAACGATATCTGCGAGCGCCTCAAGGCGGGCGGCCACGAACCCCTGATCCGTGAGCGCACCGGCCTGCTGGTGGATGCGTATTTTTCGGCGACCAAGATCCGCTGGATCCTCGATCATGTCGACGGCGCGCAGGCCCGTGCCGAACGCGGTGAGCTGCTGTTCGGCACCATCGACAGCTGGCTGGTGTGGAACCTTACCGGCGGCACGGTGCACGTCACCGACTACAGCAATGCGTCCCGAACGCTGCTGTTCAACATCCACACCCTAGCCTGGGATGACGCACTCCTGGCCCTGCTGGACATCCCGCGCGCGATGCTGCCGGAGGTACGCAGCTCCAGCGAAGTGTATGGCACCACCCGCGCGCAGTTCTTCTTCGACCAGCACATTCCGATCGCCGGCATCGCCGGCGACCAGCAGGCCGCGCTGTTCGGCCAGGCGTGCTTCGAACCGGGCATGGTCAAGAACACCTATGGCACCGGTTGTTTCATGCTGATGCATACCGGTGCGCGTGCGGTGGCCTCCCGCAATGGGCTGCTCACCACGCTGGCCTGGGGCATCGACGGCCAGGTGGAATACGCACTGGAAGGGTCCATCTTCGTGGCCGGCTCCGTCGTGCAATGGCTCCGCGACGGGCTGCGCATGTTCGGCAAGTCCAGCGACTGCCAGGCCTATGCCGAACGCGCGGCCGACAACGGCGGGGTCTACATGGTGCCGGCCTTCGTTGGCCTCGGCGCGCCGTATTGGCGCAGTGATGTGCGCGGGGCGGTGTTCGGCCTGAGCCGGGGCACCACCAAGGAACACTTCATCCGCGCGGCGGTGGAATCAATGGCCTACCAGACCCGCGACGTGCTGGCCGCGATGCAGGGCGATGCAGGCATTGAACTGAAGGAACTGCGCGCCGACGGGGGCGCGATCGCCAATGACTTCATGGCACAGTTCCAGAGCGACCTGCTGGGCGTGCCGGTGCTGCGCCCGAAGGTGGCCGAAACCACCGCGCTGGGAGCGGCCTGCCTGGCCGGCCTGGCGACCGGGTTCTGGAGCAGCCGCGCGGAGATCGCCGAGCAGTGGGCGCTGGATCGCCGGTTCGTGCCGCAGATGGCGGCGGCCGAACGCGAGGCGTTGTACGCCGGATGGGTCCAGGCGGTGGAAGCGACGATGGGGTTCCGGGTAGGTTGACCGGCGGACCGGCCGCCGGTCGGTCCACCCCCGGGCAGGAGCCGACCGTTGGTCGGCTCGCGCCCGATCAGAACGCCGGCAGCACTGCGCCCTTGTATTTTTCGGCAATGAAGGCCTTCACCTCGGGGCTGGTCAGCGCCTTGGCCAGCTGCTGCACGCGCGGATCGTCCTTGTTGTCCGGGCGAGCGACCAGGAAGTTCACGTACGGCGAATCCTTGCTTTCAATCGCGAGCGCGTCCTCGGTCGGGTTGAGGCCCGCGTCCAGCGCATAGTTGGTGTTGATCAGGGCGAGGTCCACCTGGTCGAGCACGCGCGGCAACATGGCCGAGTCCAGTTCACGGAAGGTGAGCTGCTTCGGGTTGGCGATGATGTCGCGCTGGGTGGCCAGTGCGTTGCTCGGGTCCTTGAGCGTGATCACGCCGGCCTTGTGCAGCAGGATCAGCGCGCGGCTGTTGTTGCTCGGGTCGTTGGGAATCACCACGTCGGCACCCACCGGCAGATCGGCCAGCGACTTGAAGCGGCGCGAATAGGCGCCGAACGGTTCGATGTGCACGCCGATGACCTTGGTCAGGTCGGTCTTGCGGTCGCGGTTGTAGGCGTCCAGGTAGGGCTCGGTCTGGAAGTAGTTCACGTCCACCTGCTTCTGCACCAGCTGGTCGTTGGGCTGCACGTAGTCGTTGAAGACCTTCACGTCCAGCTCCAGGCCTTCCTTCTGCAGGATCGGCTTGACCACTCCCAGGATCTCGGCGTGCGGCACCGCTGTGGCCGCGACCACCAGTCTGCTGGAATCGGCGGCAGGCTTGCCGCAGGCGGCCAAGGCCAGCGTGGCGGCCAGCAACGGGAGCAACAGGATCTTTTTCATGGGGACGGAATCCGGGGGGCTGCGTAGCAGCCAACCATACCCCAAGCCCCGGCCAGCCGGGTATCCCGGCCATATGACCGGGAGGCATGAACGTTATTCGTAATTGCTCAGCGCCATCATCAGCAGCGCCTTGGCCTGCTCGCGCAGCACGGTCGGCTCGATGATCTCCGCATCCGAACCGTAGTGCAGCACGTCCATCAGCAGCTCGCGCGAGACGCTGTAGGGCACCTTGAGCTCATAGCGGCCGTCGGCCAGGAACCGGCCCTGCTGTTTGGAATGCCAATGCTCGTCGGCCACCCAGCGCGCGGCCTTGGCACTGAAAACGATGGTCGCCCAGCCCTTGGGCGGGCCGGAGAAGATGCCGTAGCTGGCGCCCAGCTGCTCGTCCAGCTCGGTGTCGTCCACGTCGCGCGCCACCGTGTCGACCACCCGGGCCTTGTAGATGCGGTCCACGGCAAAGCTGCGCAGCCCTTCGCGGCCATGATCCCAGGCGTCCAGGTACCAGTTGTCGCGATAGTGGGTCATGCGCTGCGGCGACACGGTGCGCTTGGTCGCCTCGTCGGTGGAACGGGCCCGGTACTCGAAGGCCAGCTGCTTGCGCTCCAGCACCGCCGATGCCACGGCGCGGAAGCTCGCCTCGTCGAACTTGCGGCCGCGGTGCGGGATGACGCGCACCCGGTCCACCGGCCAGGTCGACACGCCGGCCTGCGCGGCCAGCAACCCTTCGATGCGCTGCTGCAGCGGTGCCAGCACCGACGAAAGAACACCGCCGCCGGTGCGCGCCAGCAGGTGCTGCGAGGCCAGCAGGGCGTGCAGCTCTTCCGAGCTGAGCCACAGCCCGGGCAGCTCGAAGCGCTCGCTCTCGTTGTCCTGGTAGCGGAAGCCGGCCTCGCCATCGCCCTCCACCGGCGCCATCAGCGCATCGCGCAGGAAGGCCAGGTCGCGATAGACGGTGGCGCGCGAACATGCCAGTTTTTCCTGCAGAGTCGCCACCGTGACCGGATAGCGGGCGGACTTCAGCAGACGATGCAGGGCGTTGATGCGTTCATATCGGTCCATGACCCGATTATGTCCGAGTCGCCGTCGTTGTGGCGGCCCGGATCCGAACTTCGGCTATCGTGGGGCCCCCTGTCCGCCCGACGCCCGCCATGCGCCTGCCTGCCGTTGCCTTCCTGTCCCTGCTGCTGTCTGCCTGCGGGCAGGCACCTGTGCCCGCCGCGCCTGCAGCCGCCACGCCGCCGGTACCGGTGGCCAGCGATCCCGCGCAGGCGGTGCTGGCCGCCAGCCAGCGCTTCGGGCAGCTGCGCAGCTTCCACGCCAACCTGCACATGCAGGGGCCGCGTACGCTGGACGCCCGCATGGAATTCGTGGCACCGGACCGGTACCGGCTGCAGACCGACGAGGGCGTGCAGACCATCATCGGCGACACATTCTTCCTGCAGCGCGCCGGCGAAGTCCGCCAGGTACCGGTGCCTCCGGGCCTGCTGGCGCAATGGCGAAGCCCGCTGCCGGCCGATGCCACCGCCGCCGACCTGCAGGTGGAGGCACTGGGAGAGGAACGCGTGGATGGGCAGCCCGCCCGCCGCTACCGCGTGCGCCATGCCAGCGCCGCACCTGACGGCATGTTGTACTGGATCAACGCTGCCGGCCTTCCGGTGCGGATCGAACGCCAGGGGCAGACCCAGGGCAAGCCCTTCAAGGTCACGGTGGATTACAGCCGTTTTGACGACCCGACGTTGCAGATCGCGGTGCCCTGAACAGGCGACAAGTCCAAACCCCTCCTAAAGCACGGGCCGGAAAAGGAAAAACGGCGTGAAGGCATCAAGTATCATCACGTGTTGCTCCTCCCCCCTGTTGATCCGGAGAACCGTTGATGTCCCTGCGCGTGACGTTGCTTGCTTCCCTGCTGCTCAGTGCCCCGGCCGCCTTTGCCCAGGACACCACCGACCTGGCCGCGATGACCTCGCCCTGGAGCGGCAGTGGCGGTGAACTCGGCTTTGCCTCCGCACGGGGCAACAGCAACACCGAAAGCGCCAACGGCCGCCTGCGCCTGCGCTACACCGATGACGACTGGGTGCACAGCATGGACCTGTTCGGCCTGCGCTCGCGTTCGGAATACACCGAAACCGCCGACGACGGCACGGTCACCAAGCGCAGCAACACCACCGCAAACCGCTACACCGGCAGCGCCGGCAGCGCGCTGCAGCTGGGTGAGCACCGCCAGATCACTGCCACGGTGCGCTACGAGCGCGACGACTTCGCCACCTACGACCGCCAGAGCTCATTCGGCCTGGGTTACGGCACCCGGCTGGTGGAAGGTGACCGCTTCTACATGGATGCGCAGATCGGCCCCGGTGTGCGCCGCACGCACAACACCGAAGACGACGAAACCCGTACCGGCCTGATCGGCCGCGGGCTGTTCGACGTGAAGTATTCGCTGACTCCCAATACCGACCTGGTCAACACCCTGCTGGTGGAGTCGGGTTCGTACAACACCTTCGGCCAGAATGATCTGGGCGTGTCGGTGAGCATGAACGAGCACCTGGCGCTGAAGGCGGCCTGGCAGGCGCGCTACAACAGCGACGTAGCCGAAGACAAGCGCAAGACCGATACCCTGACCACGATGAACGTGGTTTACAAATTCAAATGATCCCCGCGGTGGGTACCGACCAACGGTCGGTACCCACCGGTGACGCCCGCGGTAGGTGTCGACCGTTGGTCGGCACGCCTCAAACGGCGAGCAATTCGCCGGCGCCGCCCTCCAGCAGGCCCAGGGCCACGGCCTTTCCGAGCGCATCCGGGTCATTGCCCGGGCCGCGCGCTTCGGCGCGGATCAGGCGGCCATCCGCCACGCCACCCACCAGGCCCTGCAGGAACAGGTTTTCACCTTCCCACTGCGCGTAGCCGGCGACCGGGACGTGGCAGCTTCCGTGCAACGCACGGTTCATGGCGCGCTCGGCTTCCACGCAGGCACGCGTGCGTGCATCGTCGAGCGGGGCGAACAGCGCCATCACCCGCGCATCGCCACCGTTGCATTCCACCGTGACCGCGCCCTGCGCCGGCGCCGGCAACCACTCCGGTGCCCGCAGCCGCGCCACGATGCGCCCGCCCAGCCCCAGTCGTTCCAGGCCGGCCACGGCCAGCACGATAGCGTCGTAACCGCCGTTGTCGAGCTTGGCCAGGCGCGTGTTGACGTTGCCGCGCAGGTCCAGCAGTTCCAGGTCCGGACGCAGCGCGCGCAGCTGGGCCTGGCGGCGCAGCGAGGAGGTGCCAACCCGCGCACCGATCGGCAGCGCGTCCACCGAGGCGTACAGGTTGGAAATGAAGCCGTCGGCCGGATCGTGCCGGGTCAGCATTGCCGGCAACGCGAACGGCGCGTCCAGCTCCATCGGCACGTCCTTGAGCGAGTGCACCGCGCAATCCGCATCGCCGCGCAGCATGGCCAGTTCCAGCTCCTTCAGGAACAGACCCTTGCCGCCGATCGCAGCCAGCGAGCGGTCCAGCACTTCGTCGCCCCGGGTGCTCATCGGTACCAGCACCACGTCCAGGCCCGGATGGGCCCGGCGCAGGCAGTCAGCGACATGTTCGCTCTGCCAGAGGGCAAGCGGGCTCTTTCGGGTGGCGATGCGCAGGGTGGTCATGCGCCCATTATCGCCGGCGGGAGGCATATCGACCAACGGACGCTACCTACTGGTGCGCCGTGACCGCTTCACAGGTGCTTCAAATCCTGTTTCAGGCTGGCCACGCAGCGCCGGCTGACTTCCAGCGGGGCCTTGCCATGGCGCAGCACGGCCTGGACCTGGCCTGCGGCGTTTCGTCGCAGCTCGACCAGTTCGTGGCGGGCCACCAGACAGTTGCGGTGGATGCGCACGAAACGGCTGGCAAATTCTTCTTCCAGCGATTTCAGCGATTCCTCGATCAGGTCCTCACCGCGCGCATGGTGCACCACCACGTACTTTTCCTCGGCCTGCAGGTAGTGGATGTCATCGATCGGGATCAGCCGCAGGCTGCCGCGCAGGCGCGCGCACAACAGCGTGCGCGCCTGCTGGCTGGGTACGCTGGGCTGCCCATTGCGGCCCGCCAGGAAGGTCCGTGCACGCTCCAGCGCGGCGACCAGCCGCTCGCTGCGCACCGGCTTCATCAGGTAATCGATGGCCGCCGCCTCGAACGCCGACAGCGCGTGTGCATCGTAAGCAGTGCAGAACACCACCGCCGGGCGCGGGTCGAACGTGGCCAGGTGGCGCGCAGCCTCGAGGCCATCCAGGCCGGGCATGGCGATATCCAGCAGCACCAGATCCGGCTGCAGCTCGGCGCAGGCATGCAGCGCCTGCTCGCCATTCTCTGCTTCGGCCACCACCTCGACCCCTGCCTGTTCGGCCAGCAGGCTGCGCAGACGCTCGCGGGCGAGCGGCTCGTCGTCGGCGATGACAACTCTCAAGCAGGCTTCCTCACGGAACAGGGACGAAGATGTCGCAGGCATAGTAGCCGTCGTTCCATGCTCCCGTCATCCGTGCGCCCGGACCGAAGCGCCACGCCAGCCGGTGCGCGATGTTGCGCTGCGCATGCCCGGCGCCCTGCATCAACGGCAGCGCACGCGCATCCGGATCGGGCGCAGGGTTCTGGATGCGGATGTGCAGTTGCGCGCCTTCGCAGGACAGCGCGATGACGATGGTGCCGCCCCCGGGCAGCCGCGAGATGCCGTGCAGCACCGCGTTCTCCACCAGCGGCTGCAGCACCAGGCGGGGCATCGGCAGGGTCCATGGCAAGGTCTCTGCGCGGTGCCATTCCACCTGCAGGCGCTCCCCCAGCCGCAGCGATTCGATCGACAGATAGGCTTCTGCCAGCTCGCACTCGGCTTGCAGGGTGGAGTCTCCCTCGCCCGCACCCAATGCAGCACGGAACAGGTCAGACAGATCGAGCACGGCGCGCTCGGCCACCTCCGGATCGCGCCGCACCAGGCTGGCGATGAGGTTCATGCTGTTGAACAGGAAATGCGGGCGGATCCGCGCCTGCAGTGCGTCGGCCTGCGCGCGCGCGTTGGCCACGGTCTGCGCGCTCCAGCGGTCGCTTACGTAGAAGTAACGCAAGGCCAGCGCCACGATCAGCGCGGTGACGGTGGCGCAGCCCAGGGTAAAGCGCCAGAACCCCACGTCCCCTGCAAAGTTCTGTGTACCCAGCGCCGCATACAGGGCATGCACGATGCCCGTGCACACCGCCGCGATCATCGCGGTCATCCCCACTGCCACGGCCGAACCCAGCGCTTCGGGCAACGTCGACAAGGTCGCGCGTGCCGCGCACAGGCTTACGGTGACCGCCAGCGCCAGCCACAGGGCCAGGCCGCTGGCCGCCAGGAAGTCGGACACGCTCCATTGGCGGCTGCCATCGGGTGCCAGTGCCACCACGACCACCACCAGCTCGGCCAGACCGAGCATTGCGCCCAGCCGCGGCAGGCGGCACAGCTCGGGCAACCACAGCTGCTGGCGGGGGTCGTTCATGGCTCAGGCCGTGGCGAAGCGCTCGTCCAGCCAGTCGCCCAGCGCCTGCAGTTCTTCGGCGCAGACCTGGTGGGCCATGGAATAGGAATGCCACTGCAGCGGGAAGCCGGCGGCCGTGAGTCGCTGGGCGGTGTCGGCCGCGATCGCCTGGGGGATCACCGGATCCTGCGCGCCATGGGCCATGAACACCGGTGGCCGCGCACCGTTGGGCACCGCCGCGTCCACCGCCGCCTGCGGGTCCGGCAGGTAGGTGGACAGCGCGATCAGACCGGCAAGGGGCCGGGTCGAACGCAATGCAGCGCTGAGGATGATCGCCCCGCCCTGTGAGAAGCCGGCAAGCAGGATGCGCTCGACGGCAATACCGCGCGCGACTTCGGCGTCGATCAGGGCATCCAGCGCACGCACCGAGGCGTCCACGCCGGCGGCGTCGGCGCGGGATCGGAAGTCCATGCTGACGATGTCATACCAGGCGCGCATGGGCACGCCGTTGTTGATCGTGATCGGCTGGACCGGGGCGTGCGGAAACACGAAGCGGATCGCCGGCCAGTGCGGACGCAGCAGCTCCGGCACGATCGGGGCGAAATCATGCCCGTCCGCGCCCAGCCCGTGCAGCCAGAGCACGGCCCATTGCGGGTTGGCGGCGGTTTCGTTGACTACGGTTTCCAACGCGTGCGACATCGTGCGGCTCCAGTACGTTCTGGCCGCATTATGGGGCCAGATGTCAGGGCGCGGCGCGCTGGGCGGCGGCGCGGCGCAGTTCGGCGGCGCGCTGCAGGATGATCGGCGGCGTGGTTTCTTCGGGGATTTCCATCAGGCGCAGGCGGTGCAGCAGGTCGCCGGCGCGGCGTCCGGAGGTCAACGCAACCACCGGAATGGCCAGCACCATGCCCACCACCACCGGCGCCATCCACGCCGCAAGGGCCGGCGATACCGCATAGGCCAGCGCGCCCATGAACAACCCGAACACGCTCAGGCCGCCGTAACCTTTGATCAGCGCCGGCCAGGAAATGCCACCGTCGTCGCGCTGCTGTGCATCCCAGCCCGAATCCTTGCCCGCCAGCACTTCGGCCACGCCGCGTGACTGCACGTACATCACCACTGGCGCCATCAGCGCGGCCAGCACCGTTTCCAGCAGCATCGACACGAATGCGCGGATGCCACCGCCACAGCCGCGGCGCTCGGCGGGGTCGATCAACATCGCGATGTAACCCAGCACCTTGGGCAGCAGCAGCACCGCCATGGTGATGGCGAACATGCGGATCACCTGGGTTTCATCCTGCTGTCGCCAGTACACACCCGGCGACAGATGCAGCACTTCGCTGAAGTCGATGCCACCCTGGAACAGCGGGATGGCAATGCCGATGAGCATCAGCATCGCCCACATCGGCGCCGTGAAGTAATGGCCGATGCCGATCATCATGTGCGTGCGGCTGACCCAGTGCAGGCCCCGCGAACCCACCACCTTGGCGTGCTGCAGGTTGCCCTGGCACCAGCGGCGGTCGCGCACCAGCATGTCGGTCAACGTGGGTGGACCTTCCTCATAGCTGCCCTTGAGGTAGGGCACCATGTGGGTTGCCCAACCGCCGCGGCGCATCAACGCCGCTTCGACGAAATCGTGGCTCAGCACATGGCCGCCGAACGGCTGCCGGCCTGGCAGCGGCGGCAGCCCTGCGTTCTCGGCGAAGGCCTCGGTACGGATCACCGCATTGTGGCCCCAATAATTGCTCTCCGCGCCGTGCCACCATGCCACGCCGCGCCCGATCACCGGGCCGTACACACGTCCGCCAAACTGCTGCATGCGCGCGAACAGCGTGCGCCCGCCGATCACCGCCGGCAGGGTCTGGATCAGGCCCACGTCTGGATTGTGCTCCATCCCGGCCACCAGGCGCACGATGGTATCGCCGGTCATCAGGCTGTCGGCATCCAGGATCAACATCTGCGGGTAGCCGCCGCCAAAGCGGCGCACCCAGTCGGCGATGTTGCCGGCCTTTCGCCCGCTGTTGTCGCCCCGGCGCCGGTAGAAAAGGCGCTCATGCCCGCCTACCGCATCGCACAGCTCGGCGAACGCCTGCTCCTCGGCCGCGCCAATGTCCTCGCGGCGGGTATCGCTGAGCACGAAGAAATCGAACTGCTCCAGTTGACCGGTACTGGCCACCGATTCGTAGATGGCCTGCAGGCCGGCCAGCAGCCGCCGCGGATCTTCGTTGTAGGTGGGCATCAGCAGTGCGGTGCGGGTGTGCACCTGCGGCAGCGGCTGGTCCGGGTCGATGCCCAGTTTGTAGCCCCGGTCGAACACCGCGGTCAGGAACCCGGCCAGCGCGCCCGCGAAAGACAGCGCGATCCAGGCAAACAACGCCACGAACAGCACCAGCAGGCAGCCTTCCAGCACCGTGATGCCGTTGGTGGCCAGCACCTTCCACATCATGTGGGTGGCGGCCGCGGTCATTGCCGCTGTGCCGCCAAAGATATAGAAGCGTCGCAGCGCGATCATCCGCGGCGCGGTGCGCTGGCGCGGGGTGCGCAGGCGGCCCTGGGTGAACGTCTGTTCGGGCATCCCCATCGGGGTTTCAGCGGGCAGCACCGAGCGACCGGCATCCATCACGGCGTTGACGGCCTGCACACTCATGCGTGGCTACCCTGCGTGCGGTTGCACCGGGTACTGCTGCTGTGCCGTGCAGCGGCGTGGCCATGGCCGGCGCCCTGCTGATGTCTGTGACTACCGGAACCCACGAACTCTCCAACGGCACTGAGGCGAAAAATGCGGCTCAGCATAGGGGGCCAAATGTAAGCCGGGCGCGAAGGGGCGTTTGGGCATTTCTCCCCATTCAGCAAACCCCGGACTGCCCCAGCCGCAGCAGCGTGCCACAAACCGGCGCAAGCCTTGCGCTGCAAGGCTTGCCCTATTCAGGATTCAGTAAATCCCGTCGTGGGTGGACGCCGGCGCTTCCAGCGCGGGTCGGTCGGCGACAGACGCACCGGGTCCGGATCTGCGCAGGCAAGCCGCCGCCAGGCCAGGCAGGACGGCAACGATGTCGATCAGCTGGCGGTGTGCGCCCTGCCGGGCGACCGCTCAGACCGGGGTGGTTTCCACGGCGACATCGCTCTCCACCGGCATGTGCGCCAGGGCACGGGAGCCGACGTGGGAAAACTGCAGCTGTGCAAGCAGATGCTGGGCCTGGGTGGCAACCGGACACGGCAGGATCCGCGGGCCGGCTTCAGGGCGCTCAGGGGACATCACTACACTCGACATGTTCTGGTTCTCGATCCTTTCCAATGCTCCGCACGGCTCCCATGCCGCGGGGAATGCGAACCCTATATGAATTCGTGGACGAATGTGTGACGCCGCCCAGGCAGCGCCGGGTCAGCACCGCACCAGGTCCGAAAACTGGCGCCGTTTGATAGTCACCGACTATCATGTAACCGTTTTCAACCTCAGAAAGTGGATATGGATTCCAACATCGCTTCATCGTTCAGCCCGAAGTGGCAGTTCCGGTTCGACTTCTTCAACACCTATGGAGCGCCGAACTCGCCGGCTTTCAAGGCCGCTTACAAGGCGCTGCCGTTCGGACAGAAGCTCAAGGTGAACTTCAACTTCTTCGCCCTGTTCTTCGGCTGCATCTATCTCTTCATTCTAGGGATGTGGCGCAAGGCCCTGACCATCCTGGGACTGACCCTGGTGCTCGGCGTGGTACTGGCATTCCTGCCCGACCCGATCGGCCGTGGCATCGCGATTGCGTGGACGCTGTTCATCGCGCTCACCACCAATTACAACTACTACCTGGAAAAGGTGAAGGGCGACACCAGCTGGAACCCCTTCCAGGGCATGCGCTGGTAAGCCACGCAGCTCGCATGCCTGAAAAGCCCGGTCCATGACCGGGCTTTTTCGTTGCTCAGGAAATTTCCGGTTCGGCCTCGACGGCTGGCGCTCCAGCACGCACCGCCCCCCGCGTCTGCCCGACGACCCTGCGCGGTGCTGCGGGGGCTGCCGCCGGGGCACCCGTCGCCGTGCGGAAGATCGCCACGGCGGTGCCCAGCTGCTGGGCCTGCTCTTCCATCGCACGCGCCGCGGCAGTCGCTTCTTCCACCAACGCCGCATTCTGCTGGGTGGTTTCGTCCATCTGGGTGATGGTCTGGTTGACCTGCTCGATGCCGGCGGATTGTTCCTTCGAGGCGGCGGAAATCTCAGCCATGATGTCATTGACCCGACGCACGCCGGTCACGATCTCTTCCATCGTACGCCCGGCCGTATGCACCAGCGCCGCGCCTTCGGCGACCTGCTCCACCGAATCGTCGATCAGGTGCTTGATCTCCTTGGCCGCCCCGGCCGAGCGCTGGGCCAGCGCGCGGACTTCCGAGGCCACCACCGCAAAACCACGACCCTGCTCGCCGGCACGCGCCGCTTCCACGGCGGCGTTGAGCGCCAGGATGTTGGTCTGGAAGGCAATTCCATCAATCACCGAGATGATCTCGGCAATACGCTTTGACGCGGCCTCTATCCCGGCCATGGTGGTCACTACCTGGCCTACCACCTTCCCGCCCTGTTCGGCTACGTTGGCCGCACCGGCCGCCAGTTGGTTGGCCTGCACGGCGTGGTCGGCGTTCTGGCGCACGGTGGACGTCAGTTCCTCCATCGACGCGGCGGTCTCCTCGAGGCTGGCGGCCTGCTGTTCGGTGCGGCGCGACAGGTCGCTGTTGCCCGAAGCGATCTCGCCAGCCGCCAGGTTGATGCTGTCTGTGGCCTGCTGGATACGGCCGACGATGTCGGTCAGCTGGGTCACGGTGGTATCGGCATCGTCGCGCATCTGTGCGAACACGCCGTGGAACTGGCCATGCATGCGCGCGGTGAGGTCGCCGGCGGCGATCGCGCGCAGCAGCGCAGAGATCTGCTGCAGGTTGTCGTCACTGACCTGCATCATCGTATTGAGGTTTTCGACCATGGCGCGGAAGTCATGGTCGAAGCGCAGGCCATCGCCGCGCTGGCTGAAATCGCCGCGCGCGGCGGCCCCCGCCAGGTCGCGGATCTGGGTGTTGATCGCGCGCAGGTTGGCCTTGGTGGTATCCATGGCGTCGGTGAACACGGCCTGCTCGCCGGGCAGGCGGTCCATGTCCTGCGACAGGTCACCCACTGCATACCTCTGCATCACCTCGACCAGTCGACGGGTGACGGCGATGTTGGCGCCCACCAGCTGGTTGGTGTCTTCGACCATGCGCCCGTACTCGCCCGGGAAGGCCTGCGCATCCATCCGGAAACCGAGTTCGCCTGCCGAATGGCGCTGCGCCATCTCGGCCTGGGCGGCCATCACGGCGCGCAGCTGGCCTCGCATGCGCTGCATGGCGTCGAGCAGGCGGCCTACTTCGTCGTCGCGTGGCGGCGGCAGCGGAGTGTCCAGGCGGCCTTCGGCGACCTCGGCCGAGAGCCGCACGGCGTCGGCGAGCGGGCGGATCGCCTGCCGGCGCAGCAGCACGTACACGCTGGCGCTGAGCACCAGCGCGGCGCCCAGGCCAACGCCAAGGATGATCCACAGCAGCGACCGCGCCTGTTCGGTGATCAATGCGTACGGCACGATCACGCCCAGCGCGAAGCGTTCTTCACTGGCACCGATGCGCAGCGGCACGTACGCCTTCACGTTGCCCGCGGCATCGGGCGTGAACGCCTCGAAGCGCTGGTCGCGGGCCACGGCTGCAAGGACCTGGGCAGTGACGGGATCGTCGCGGCGCTGGCCGATCTGCCTGGCATCCTGCGCGGCCAGCACGATGCCGCCGGGTGAAATCAGTTCAACGTGGCCCTGCCCCATCGGGCGCAGCGCCGCCAGGCGCTCCTGGAGCGCGGCCAGGCCGAAGTCCACGGTGACCGCGCCCAGGAACTGGCCGTTGTCGAGCACCGGGGTCGACAGCGTGGTCATCAGTACCTGCCTGCCGCCGATCTCGTAACGGTACGGTTCGCTGACGGCCTGCCGCTTGAGTTCACGCGGGCGCAGGTACCAGTCGCCTTCGCCGGGGACGTCATAACCCTTGAGTGCATCCTGCACCGGCGCGCCATCCTGCCAGGCCCAATAGCTCATGAAGCGCCCGGTGGCGTCGTGGGCCTCGGCGCCGACGAAGTCGGCGTCCCTGCCATCAAAGGCCTGCGGTTCCCACAACGTGCCCAGGCCCACCCATTCCGGGTGAGCCTGCAGCTGCTGTTGCAGCACCTGTGCGGCGGTCGCACGCGACAGGGTGGCAGCGCGGTGCTGCACGACCAGGCTGTCAGCCAGTGCCTGGCTGGTGGCAAATGCGATGGCCAGATCTGCGCCGACCCGGTTCGATTCGGCCTCGGCCTGGCTTTGCATCGTCCGCCGCGAGGATTCGAGCAGCGCCTGGCTGGCTTCGCGATAACTGAGGGCGGCGGTCACGCCAAAGCAGAGCATGGCGATCAGCGCGGTACCCAGCATCAGCCGGTTGGCGATGCTGCCGGGGCGCTTGGAAGCGGACGAGCGGGACGCGGACATGAAGTGTTCCAGGCAGGAGTACAGAACAGCGCGCGCCGGTGGGCGCCGCTACTACGTCACGCAGTCCATTGCGGACCGGCCGGCAGGGTGCAACGCACGCCGGATCCGGGTCATACGCTGGTAACGGCGCTGTGCTGGAGATGTTGAGCGCGGGATCCTGACCCTGTTCAGTGAGGGCGGTAGCGCATTGACGACGCCAGGTAGCGCGGCGCACCCTGACCGGTCCTTCTCTCAGGCACACGCCCATGTACGGATTGATCGGCAGGATGAACATTGCTCCCGGCGAGCGCGACGCGGTCATCGCGATCCTGCTGGAGGGCACCCAGGCCATGCCCGGGTGCCGCAGCTACGTGGTGGCCAAGGATCCGGCCAATGCCGACGCGATCTGGATCACGGAGGTCTGGGACAGCATTGAGCTCCACCACGCCTCGCTGGCCCTGCCGGGCGTACAGCAGGCCATTGCCCGGGCACGCCCGCACATCACCGGCTTCGGCGAGCGGTTCGAGACCCAACCGGTAGGCGGTTACTGATGCGTGCGGAACATCGTGCCAACGCTGTGCAGCAGCTCGTGCACGCTGAACGGCTTGGGCAGCAACGACATGCCCTCGCCCAGGAACTCGTTGCGTACCGCCGCACTTTCCGTATAGCCGGTGATGAACAGCACCGGCAGGGCCGGGCGCAGCGCGCGCGCCGCATCGGCCAGGTCGCGACCGTTCATGCCGGGCAGGCCGACGTCGGACAGCAACAGGTCCACGGCACGGGTCGAATGCAGTTCCAGCAATGCCTGCTGCGAGTTGGTGGCCTCCACGACCTGGTAGCCGACCTCGACCAGCATTTCGCGCACCATCATCCGTACCGAATCGGTGTCGTCCACCAGCAGGATGCGTTCGGCATGTCCCCGCTGAACATGCATCTCCGCTGCTGATTCGGCCTGCAGCTCGACCTGTTGCTGGCCCTCGGGCAACAGCAGTTCGATCTCGGCACCTTCACCCTGCTCGCTGGCAATACGGGCGCTGCCGCCCGACTGACGTGCGAACCCATAGGTCATCGACAGACCCAGGCCGGTACCTTCGCCCTGCGGCTTGGTGGTGAAGAATGGCTCGAACACCTTGTTGATCAGGTCCAGCGGAATGCCGGTGCCGTTGTCGATCACCTTGACGCTGATGTAACTGCCCGGCGACAGCTCGTGATCGCGTTCGACCGTCGCACGGCCTGCGCGGATACGGATCAGGCCCTGGCCGGCCAGCGCATCGCGCGCGTTGATGACCAGGTTGAGCATGACGTTCTCGAACTGGTTGGGATCGGCCATGGCCATCAGCGGTTCGGTGCCCAGCTCCAGTTCCAGTTCGATATTCTCCCCAATCGAGCGCCGCAGCATGTCTTCCAGCGATCGCACCCGGGCCACCACGTCGAACGTCTGCGGGTCCAGCGGCTGCTTGCGGGCAAACGCCAGCATGCGCTGGGTCAGTGCGGCCGCGCGGTGCGCCGAGGCGGTGGCAATGTCCACATAGCGGCTGGCCTTGTCCCACTTGCCGCTGCTGGCCGCCATCTCGATCATGTCCAGGCCGGAGATGATGGTGGTCAGCAGATTGTTGAAATCGTGCGCGATGCCGCCGGTCAGCTGGCCCAGCGAATCCATCTTCTGGGCCTGCATCAGCTCCATTTCCGTGCGCTCGCGCTCGGCGATCTGGAACGCCAGCTCGCTGTTGGCGCTTTCCAGTTCCTGGCGCTGCTCCAGTTCGCGCACGTGCCGCTCGGTGATGTCTTCGACCAGCACCAGGCCCAGGCCGGGCGCACTGTAGGGCGTCACCCGCCATTCGGTCACGCGCCGGCTGCCCTGCACCTGCAGTGCAAAGGTGCCCTGCCAGCGCTCGCCTTCACCCACCGCCACCTTCAGCGCGCTCATCGGCCCGAACTGGTGGCCCAGCAATGCCTCGATGCGTCCAGGCTCCAGATTGCCACCGAGCAGCCGCTTGAAGGCGTCGTTGGCTTCATGCACCTGCAGGTGCGCATCCAGCACGCCGATCGGCGCGTTGACCTGGCGGAAAATCTCCCCAAAGCGCGCTTCGGCCTCGCGCAGGGCATCTTCAGCGCGGCGCGCACGCAGCAGGCTGCGCAGGGTAGCCAGCAGCACGTCCGGATCCACCGGATGCACCAGGTAGGCGTCAGCGCCGGCGTTGAGGCCGGTGATGAGGTCCCCCGTGGCGATCGAGGCGGCCGACACATGCACGACCGGCAGCAGCTGCATGCGCGGGTCTTCGCGCAACTGGCGAACGACGTCGAAACCGCTCATGTCGGGCAGGTTGACGTCCAGCACCAGAGCGCCGAAATCCTGCGCGTTCAGCTGCGCCAGGCCGTCGCTGCCGGTACCGGCTTCCTCCACGCGGAACCCGTGGTGTTCCAGCACCCGGCGCACCGAATAGCGGGTGGCCGCGTTGTCATCGACGATCAGGATCCGGTCACGCGTCGGCATCGGCGGCCTCCGCGGCAGCCAGTTTGAGCGGCAGCTTCACATGGAACTCCGAACCGACGCCCAGTTCGCTGGTCACGCCGACCTGGCCACCCAGCAGTTCGGCAAAGCGCTTGCACAACGACAAACCCAGCCCAGTGCCGCGCAGACGCTTCTGCAGCGGGGTGTCCACCTGCACGAAATCCTCGAACAACGTAGGCAGCAGGTCCTGCGGGATGCCGATGCCGGTGTCACGCACGCTGAAACACACCGAGTGCTCGTCCAGCAGCGTCGCCGATACCACCACCTGGCCATTGGGCGTGAACTTCAGCGCGTTGGAGATGAAGTTGCGCAGGATCTGCGCCAGCTTCTTGTCATCGGTGTACAGCAGGGGCAACGCCGGCGGATCTTCGAACACCAGGTCCACCCGGTTTTCTTCAATCAGTGGCCGGAACATGCCGCGCAGCGCCGCAAACAGGTCCATCAGGTCGAACCAGGCCGGCGAGATGGTGATCCGGCCTGCTTCGATCTTGGCCAGGTCCAGCAGGTCGTCGACCATTTCGCGCAACTCGGTCGCCGAGCCGCTGATGAACCGCACCTGGCGGCGCTGGTCGTCGGTCAGCGGGCCGTCCATGCCGTCTTCCAGCAGCCGGGTCATGCTCAGGATGGAGCCCAGCGGGGTGCGGAACTCGTGGCTCATGTAGGACAGGAACCGGCTCTTGAGTTCGGAGACCTCGCGCAGCTGCTCGGCCTGCTGGTCCAGTTCGGCGTACAGGGCCAGTACGCCCTGGTTGGTTTCTTCCAGCTCCGCGCGCAGTGCGTCGGCCTGCGCGCGGAGCCGGACGATTTCCTGTTCGGGCGAAAGCGCGTTCAATGCAGGTCTCCAAGCCGCAGGGCGATGAGGCCGGTGTCGTCGCGGCCACGATCGAAATCGCGCTGCAGCACCGCCACTATGAGGGCCGGGTGGCGATGGAACAGGCCGGGGTAGTCGCGCAGGCTCCAACGGGCCTGCAATCCATCACTGTGCATGAGCAGAAGCGTGCCTGCGGTCGCGTGAAAATGGAATGGTTGCGCTTTGCGGAACTGGACCCCGACGATACCGGGATGCGAGGCCATGCCGCGCGTCGTGGTCGCCTCGTGGAGGCCTGCCGAGATGTTGCCGATGCCGGCGAACTGGAGCGCGCCGCTGGCGACCTCCACACGGGCGACCGCCACTGCGCCGCCCCGGGTTCCCGACATGCCGGCGTGCATCGCTGCGATCACGTCCGCCGGCGCAGCAACGCCGCACGCGGCCGCGGCCGATACGCCGGCGTGGGCGGCATCGGCCGCGGGCAGCCCGTGCCCCAGTCCGTCGATCAACGTCACGACCACCGCCTGGGCATCGGCATGCAGGTGCCAGGCGTCGCCGCAGGCCACCTCATGGTGCATGGCCAGGCGCAGCGCGCCATAGGGCACGTCCACGTTGCGGGCGGCCAGGCTGGCATAGATCCGCGCCACCATCACGCTGCCCTTGTCGTCGGACCAGGCGTCTAGGACGGTCGCCTGGCGCTGGATCGCGCCGAGCCCCAGGCCCTGGGTGCCGCCGGTGGAATAGCCGTCAGGCAGCGACTGCGCGAGCGAGAAGCCCGGCCCGGCATCGAGCGTGCACAGCTCGATACCCTCCCCCCCGCGACCGCACACCACCGACAGGTACATGCGCCCGCCGCGTCCGTGCTTGATCACATTGGTGGCCAGCTCGGTGGCGGCCAGGGCCACGCGGCCGGCATCCACTTCATCGAAGCCGATGGCGTCGGCCATGGCCAGCGCTTCGCGCCGGGCCTGCCCTACCTGCGTGACCTCTTCCACCACCACGACCCGTGTCACCCGGCCAGAGAAGTTCAGATCCATTTTGTGATGGAAACCCGGGTGCCCCTGCCGGGCTCGCTCTCAAGCTGGAACTGGTCCACCAGCCGGCGCGAGCCGGACAGGCCCAGGCCCATGCCGCTGCCGGAGGTCCAGCCATCGGTCAGCGCCTGGGCAATATCGGGAATACCGGGCCCGTTGTCGGAGAACACCAGGCGCAGGCCACGCCGCAGACCGCTGTCCACCACGTCCCACTCCATGCTGCCACCCCCGCCGTAGATCACGGCGTTGCGGGCCAGCTCGCTGGCCGCGGTGACCAGCTTGGTCTGGTCGATCAGCCGCATCCTGCACGCCACGGCCGCCTGGCGGGCGGCCTGGCGGGCCAGCACGACGTCCTGTTCGACACGGATCGGCAAGGATCCACTGACCGCCGTCATGGCGCCTCTTCGTCAGGTTGCCGCATCAGGTCCATGCGCAGCAGATCCATGCCACGTTCGACATTCAGCGCGGTGCGTACACCGGTCAGGGTCAGACCCAGCTCCACCAGCGTGATCGCCACGGCGGGCTGCATGCCCACCACGACCGTGGTGGCATCCATGATCCGCGCCAGCGACGAAATGGTGGAGATCATGCGGCCGATGAACGAATCCACGATGTCCAGCGCCGAGATGTCGATCAATACGCCGCGCGCGGAGATCTTCTGGATCCGTTCGGTCAGGTCATCCTGGAGGGTCAGCGCGAGCTGGTCATGCATGTCGACCTGGATGGTCACCAGCAGCAGATCGCCCATCTGCAGGATCGGAATGCGGTCCATTTCAGCGGGCCGCCTTGGTCACCGTCTGGCCGGTGCGCTTGAGCGCCAGTGCCAATGCATCGGCCAGGTTGGCCTTGGTGACGATGCCCTGCAGGTCCAGGCCCAGGTGCACGATCGTCTGTGCGATCTGCGGCCGGACGCCGCTGATGATCGCGTCGGCGCCCATCAGGCGGATGGCGGTGACGGTCTTGAGCAGGTGCTGGGCCACCAGCGTGTCCACGGTGGGCACGCCAGTAATGTCGATGATGGCGATTTCCGAACCGGTGTCGACGATCCGCTGCAGCAGCGATTCCATCACCACCTGGGTGCGCTGCGAATCGAGCGTGCCGATCATCGGCAGCGCCAGCACGCCCTCCCACAGTTTCACCACCGGGGTGGACAGTTCCAGCATTTCTTCCTGCTGGCGCTGGATCACATCCTCGCGGGTTTTCTGGTAGACGTTGACGCTGTGCAGGCCAAGACCGTCGATCAGCTCGGAGATCGCCCACAGCTGTTCACCGACCGCCTTGGGATCGTCGGCGAAGTTCTGCTGGACCAGCTCGAACAGCGGGCGCTTGAGCGAGAACAGAAAGCTGGCGGTTTCCGAGGAACTGAAGCCTTTGAGCACGCGGTCGCGCGAGAGCTGTTCCAGGAACTGGCGGGTTTCCTGCCACTCGCTGCCGGCGACGCCATTGCCGGCAGGGGACAGGGCCGCCTGGAACAGGCGCCAGAATTCGCGTACCTGTGCGTCCAGCTCACGCGCGCTGAGGCGGGCATCCTGGCTCTGGCCGGAAGCGGCCAGATGGTCGACCCACTGCTCCAACACGAAGTCCTGGCGGGTACGAAGAAGGTCGATGGTGCGCTGCTGCATGGCCGCCATGAGGAGATCCCGGGTAGGAAGGGGGAAGGCCCCGGCACGCGACGCGCCGGGGCCTGGAATGAGACTGAGCTTAAATGAATTCAGCTACGTGGACCATGACGGCAACCCTTGACACCTGGAGGTCGCGCGCACATGCCTGAATTATTCAGAATCCGGGGACCCTGCCGCTCACTGCCCATGCCCGACTGGCCGCTTCGACACCTTGCGCCGGCGTATCGCGAGCACCTGCCCGACCACTGCCGTGATCAGGATCAGGCTGTTGGTCACCACGAACACCGTAGAGCCGAGCAGCGCGCTGTAAGCAATGAACAGCAGCGAGGCCGTGATCTGACCGACGAACAACCAGGTGGAGACGCCTTCCACCGACCCGGCCTGGTGCTGCTTGTAGATCTGCCGCGCCAGCGTGGCGATCAACACGGCCGTGGCGGCCCAACCCAGCAGGTCGGCGGGCTGCTCCATCATTCGGGCACCATGCGTGCGGGCAGCAGCGAGGTCCCGGCGCTTACCACCTCCCGTTCCAGCGCGCGAAGGAAGCCGCTGAAGCCGTGCGGCGCACGCGCCGTGCGCCGGGCACTTGTCACCACGGCGGGCCGGGCCAGCCAGGCAATGTGGGCGCCGTTGCCGGCCAGTGCTTCAACCAGTGCAACGTCTTCTCCCGTGCGGAGGGCCTTGAAGCCGCCCACCGCCAGGTAAGCCGCTGCGCTCATCCCCAGATTGGCTCCGTGGATGTGCCGGTGTCCGTCCTGCACGATTTCCCGCTCGGAGAATGCCCTGCGCACGCCTTCTGGATAGTCGAGCCAGTCGGCCACTTCAACCACGCCGCAGAACGCATCGGCGCCGCATCGACTTTGCCGCCACAGCCAGTCCGGTGGCACGGCGGTGTCGGCGTCGGTACTGGCGATCCAGCGCGCGCCCTGCGCCAATGCGTGGCTGGCCGCCGCTGCCCGCGCAGTACCGACGCACTGGGCGTCCACCACCACGGTGAGCGCCCCATGCTCGGCACATACCGCCGCCGTGGCATCGCTGCATGCGTCCAGCGCAACCACCACCCGCACCGGCTCGCAGCGCAGACCGGGATGTGCGGCAGCCACGGCGATCGACGCCAGGCAGCGACCGATGGCATGCGCTTCATTGTGTGCGGGCACGATCACGCCGATCATCGCAGGCCTTCCCAGCGGGCAACGCTGGTCGGCTCGCGACTCCACGCCTGCATGAGCAGGTCAGCGTCCTGGTAACAGAAGGCCTCATCCAGGCCCCGGGCAAACGCGCGGTGCACCTGCTGGGCTGAGCTGAGCGCCTCATCGAATGGATGTACCCAGTGGCACGCCAGCAGCAGGCCGTCATCGGCAAGGCTGGCGCGCAGTTTTTCCGCCATCGCCACCACGGCCTGCGGCGCCAGGTAATAGCCGACCTCGCTGACCACGATCAGGTCAAAGCGCCCGTCAGGCCATTGTTCCGGATGGCGGGCCTGCTCCAGGCGGACGTTCGACAGGTGCCGGGTCGAGCCGGCCGCGTCCTGCAGGGCCGCCTCACTGAGGTCGGTCGCCAGCAGCGCGTCGCAGCGCGTTGCCAGCTCCGCACTCAGCACGCCATTGGAACACCCCAGTTCCCATGCGTTGCGGTACCGCTGCCGGGGCAGGCACGCCAGCGTCAGCGCGCGCTTGCGCGCCTCGTACCAGCGGCTGCGGTACTGGAAGGGATCGGGCTGTTGGTAGATCTGCTCGAAGTAGGCGCGGGTGTTCATCCGATCAGCACCTCGAAAGAGCGCCGGAACCGGTCCAGCACGTGCTCGGGAAGGATCGGCTCGCAGCCGAGCGCCTCCCCTTCCCCGGTCTGCGTAGCGAACGCCGCGATTGCCTCCCGCTTGCGGGCGCGTGCCGCCGGGCAGAGGGCAATGCGCTGCGCGGACGTCCAAGGGCCGGCAGGTGCCTGGGCATCCAGCCAGTGCCACGCCCAGACCGGATACTGCAGGCTCCTGGCACCGCAACTGGCTGCCGCGGCACGCGCCGCGCGCCCTGCCGCTTCGTGGTCAGGATGCGCATCATGGATCCAAGGTGCCAACACGACATCCCCTGCCGACAAGCGTGCGCCGAGGTGTGCGGCCAGGTCGGTTTCGTGGCGCGCCACCGCGCCATCGGGCAGCCCCAGCGAGGTCACATGCGTGGCGTCCATGCCCAAGGCCTGCAGGGCCACGGCCAGCTCGCGGCGACGCGCGTCACGCAGGCGTGCCGGTGTCAGGCGCGGATGGTCGGGATAGCAGGCTTCGCCATCGGTCACCGAGATCACCTGCACCGCGCAGCCCTGGGCGGCGGCGGCCTGCATCAGGCCGCCACAACCGAGCACCTCATCGTCCGGATGGGGGGACACCACGATGAGCCGTCGCGCCCCCAGCAGAACGGTGTCGGCTTCCACCGAGGGCAATGCCTCCAACCACGCACAGCCTTGCCACGCCGACTCCGGCGTGCCCTGTCCTTCGATCCGGACGGCTACAGCGTCCATGGCTGCTCCTGACCCTTGATGGCCCGACCCAGTGCGGCCCAGTCGCGGTCGGCATGGCTTTGCCGGATGAACACCGTGAGATCGGCCCAGCGCCGGGCATGGTCCGGCTCCAGGCACATCGGCCCCGGCCCAAGCGCACGGCCTACGATGTCCAGCACCTGCATGCAGCTGCGCTCCACAACGCTGCGCACCCTTATAACGTCGGACTGATGAGGCTGGGCGGGCATCGCATCAATCCAGGCAGCCAGCTCGCGCAGGAGTGCGGCCGAGGACTCCAGTGCCATGTCGGCCTGGCCCAGCAACGCAGCGGTCTGTGCATCGTTGTCCACGCGCGGTGAGCGCTGCAGGGGCGACGCCAACGCTACCGCCGCGCCATACCAGCAGGCTGCAATACCGGCGCCGCCGTGCCAGAAGCCCGGCCGGGCCAGGTAGGCGCCCCTGGCGCCGACGGCCTCGACGTGCACGCGGTCAAACTGCACCGTCCCACTGGGAATGCCTGCCATCCCGGTCGCATGCCAGCTCTGCGGCTGCAGCAGTATGCCGGGGGCATCGGTGCGCAGACAGACCAGGCGCGAACCCTGGCCACAGTGCGCGGTGACCAGGGCGACATCGACCAGGCCGGCGCCGGAGCACCAAGGCTTGGCGCCACTCACGGTGCTGGTTTCTTCATCGAACCGCAGCGTCGCCTGCGGTCCCTCGGCCGCCCACACCGCCGCCAGCAGGCCCTCGGCCAATGCGGGCGCATGCAGATCGGCCAGGATGGCCTGTGCGTCGTAGTGTGCTTCCATCACCTTGGCAACGCACAGGTCGCGTCCGGCGATGGCGGCCAACGCACGCCAACGCTCCAGAGTGTGCCCCCGGCCAGGGAGCGGCAACGAGGATTGGCGCTCAAGCACCTCACGCGCGGCTGCTTCAAGCGCCGGCGCGGCATGTTCGGAAATCTGGTCCATGCCCAAGGGATACCGCGCCCCCTGTGGCTGGGGGGTGAGCCCGGCGTGTGGATGTCGTGCACCCGGCACGGACGCCGCGCTCACCTGCACGCCCGCAAGCTTGTCTCAATCCCATGAACATCGGAGTCCTGCCTATGAACGCGCCCTCTTCCAATCCGCTGGAAGGCGAGGACGACCAGCAGAAGGCACATACCCCGGACAAGCTTCGCAATGACGATGCCCGGTGGAAGGACAAGGACATGCCTGAGCAGGAGCACACCGCCACCCCCGACGACTATGAACGCCCACCCAGGCCGTAGCGCGCCTCACACCCGGCCTCCTCACAGAGACGGAGGTGGGGATATGCGAAGCTATGGGCGTTAGCACGCACCCCTTGGGGGATTGAACGAATGTCGTCCTGGAACTCGAAACACAACGCCCTGGATCTCAACAGCTGTGCCAGGGAACCGATCCGTACTCCAGGAGCCATTCAACCCTACGGCCTGGTCCTCGTCCTGGACCCCCGGACGCTGACCGTCAAAGCCCGTGCCCTCGCGCGAGCGGATCTGATGGAGACGCTGGGCGACCCGCTGGGCCAGACCATTGATACGGTGCTGGGTGGCGCACTGGCGAGCTGTCGACCGGCGCTGGAAGCGCTTGCGCCGGGTTCGACCCAGTTTCTTGGTGCGCACCCTGTCGGTGGCCATGGCGGGCATCACACCCTTGCGCACCGCCTGGCCGACGATCTGATCGTGGAGCTCGAAGAGCCCGTACCGGGCGAACCGGGTTCGCTGGAAGACCTGTACCCCGCCATCCGTGCCTTCATGGTGGAGATCGAGCGGGTACCGGGCACCCGCGAGCTGTGCGAACTGGCGGCCTTGCAGATCCGCGCGCTGACCGGCTTCGACCGCACGCTGGTCTACCAGTTCGACACGGATTGGAATGGCGCGGTGGTGGCCGAGAACGGCAACGGCGTGCTACCAAGCTACCTGGACCTGCGCTTTCCCGAATCGGACATTCCCGCCCAGGCCCGTGAGCTGTACCGGCAGAACCGGGTGCGGCTGATCGCCGACAATGACTATCAGCCGGTGCCCCTGGTCCGCGCGGCCGATGTCACCTCAGCGCCGCCGACCGACCTGGGCCCGGCGATGCTGCGGAGCGTCTCCCCGGTGCACCTGCAGTACATGCGCAACATGGGCACCGGTGCCTCGATGTCGATCTCGCTGCTGCGCGAAGGCGAACTGTGGGGCCTGATTTCCTGCCACAACAAGGCACCCAAGCGGGTGCCGTACCACGTGCGCACGGCCTGCGAATTCATCGGGCAGATCCTGTCCCTGCAGATTTCGCTGAAGGAACGCGCTGCAATGGTGGAAGAGCGCATCGCGCGCCGCGCCATCCAGGTGCGCCTGCTCGGACGAATGGCCGGCGATCAGGATTTCATGGCCGCACTGGGCCGCGACCAGCAGAACCTGCTGGCGCTCACCCAGTCTGCTGGCGCGGCGATTGTGCACCGGGGCGAATGCATCCTGCACGGTGAATGTCCCAGCCAGAGCCAGGTGATGCAGCTGGTGCAGTGGCTGACCGCCCGGCAGGACGAAGGCGACCTGATCTGCACCGATCGCCTGCCGCTGGAGTGGGACCCCGCCGATGCCTTCTCGGACGTGGCCAGCGGCGTGCTCGCCATTTCCATTTCCCAGATCCACGACAGCTTCGTGTTGTGGTTCCGGCCGGAAGTGGTGCGGACCGTGCGTTGGGGCGGCGACCCGCGCAAGGAGGATACCGGCCTGCCGCTGTCGCCACGCACCTCGTTCGAGGGCTGGAAGGAAACGGTGCGCAAGCAGTCGCTGCCATGGAACGAGGTCGACCGCGATGCTGCAATGGAGCTGCGCACCGCCATCGTCGACATCGTGCTGCGCAAGGCAGAAGAGATGGCCGCGCTCAACGAGCAGCTGTTGCGCAGCAACAAGGAACTTGAGGCGTTCTCCTACTCGGTCAGCCATGACCTGCGCGCACCGTTCCGCCATATCGTGGGCTATTCGGAACTGCTGTGGGCAGCTGCAGGAGAAAGGTTGAACGATTCAGAAAAGAGATACCTCGATACCATCGTCGAATCCGCACAATCTGCCGGAACACTGGTAGACGACCTGCTCAGTTTCTCGCAGATGGGCAGGTCTACGATGGGTCAGATCTCGATGGACATGACAGCGTTGGTACAGGATGTACGACACAAACTGGACATGGAGTACGAAGGTCGCACCATCGCCTGGAGGGTGCCCAGCCTTCCGCGCGTGCAGGCCGACCCTGGCATGCTGCGCCTGGTCTGGCAGAACCTGCTGTCCAACGCGATAAAGTTCACCCGGGACACCGCGCACCCGGTCATTGAAGTGGGTCACTACCGCACCGATACCGAGCACGTGTTCTTCGTCCAGGACAATGGCTGCGGTTTCGACATGCGCTACGTGGACAAGCTGTTCGGCGTTTTCCAGCGCCTGCATCATTCCGACGAATACGAAGGCACTGGCATTGGCCTTGCCAACGTGAACCGCATCATCACCCGTCACGGCGGCAGGACGTGGGCCGAAGGCCAGTTGGGAGTGGGCGCCAAATTCTTCTTCACCATTCCCTTTGCTACTGGAGACAAAGTATGAGAGACCTGCGGCCGATTCTGCTCGTGGAGGACAATCCGAAGGACGCTGAGCTGACGCTGGCTGCACTTGCGCGCTGCCAGCTGCTGAACGAAGTCACCCATGTGCGGGACGGCGTGGAAGCGCTGCAGTACCTGCGCAGCGAAGGCCGCTACGAGGGCGCCATGCACGGCGGCCCGGTGGTGGTGCTGCTGGACCTGAAGCTGCCCAAGCTCAATGGACTGGAAGTGCTGAAGGAAATCCGTACCGATGCGGCGCTCAGCAGCACCCCGGTGGTGATGCTGACCTCCTCGCGCGAAGAACAGGACCTCATCCTCAGCTACGAGCTGGGCGTCAACGCGTTCGTGGTCAAGCCGGTGGACTTCAAGGAGTTCCTTGAGGCAATCCAGGGCCTGGGCATGTTCTGGGGCATCACCAACCAGCCGCCGCCGCACGGCACGCTCTTTGGCGCCAAGAGCCGCAAAGATGGCTGACGATCTGCCCGCCACACCGATCCGCATCCTGATGGTGGAGGACAGCGCGCTCGACGCGGAGTTGATCACCCTGCAGCTTCGGCGCGCCGGCCTGCCGTTCACCTTCGAGCGCACCTGGTCCGACCAGGGCATGCGAGACGCGCTGGCAGCGCACGACTTCGATGTGATCCTGGCCGACCACGTGCTGCCTGGCTTCAGCGGTGATCTGGCGCTGGAGCTGGCCTGCGCGCTGGCACCAGAGGTGCCCTTCATCTTCGTCTCCGGCACCCTCAGCGAAGAACTGGCGGTCGAAGCGCTGAAGCGCGGCGCCCGCGATTACGTGGTCAAGTCACGCCTGCAACGCCTGCCCGACGCGATCCTGCGCGCGATAAACGAAGCCAAGGAGCGACGCCGGTTGCTGCAGGTAGAGCATGCGCTGCGCGAAAGCCACCAGCGGCTGCGCCTGATCACCGACTCATTGCCGGCGCTGATCGCCTATCTCGACCGTGACCATCATTACCGGTTCGCCAACCAGGCCTATATGGAATGGCACGGCCTTACGCCTGATGAAATGGTTGGCCGGCATGCCCGCGAGATGGTCGGTGACGAGGGATTTGCCGTTCTGCAGGAACACCTGGACAAGGTGCTGCGGGGCGAAAGGGTCAGTTTCGAAACGCTGGCGTACCGCAGGGTCGGCGCGCCGCGCCATGCCCAGGTGGACTTCGTTCCCGAGCTGGACGCGGGCGGCGGGGTGCTGGGCTATTACGCCATGGCCCGCGACATCAGCGAGCTCAAGCAGGCCCAGGCGCTGCTGACGGCCAGCAACGAATCGCTGGAGCGGCAGGTAAACGAACGCACCTCGGCACTGCACCGCAGTGAAAGCCGCCTGCAGGCGCTGTTCGAATCCAGTTTCCAGCACCAGAACCTGCTGACCCTCGATGGGCACATCATCGATACCAATTCCGCTTCGTTGGCCGCGATCCTGGCAACCAAGGAGGAGGTGCGCGGAGCGCTGTACTGCGAGGCCGCCTGGTTTGCCGATACCGAGGGTGTGCCGGCCATCGTCTGCCAGGCCGTGCTCGAGGCCGCTGCCGGCAGTGCCTCGCGCCACGAACTGGACCTGCGCCTGCCCACGGGCAAGCGAACCTTCGAGTTCTCCTTCCGGCCGCTGCTTGACCACCAGGGGTCCATCACGGCGGTGGTCTCCGAGGCAGTGGAAACCACTGCGCGCCGACAGGCCGAGGAAGCGCTGCGACAGAGCCAGAAGATCGAAGCCGTGGGCCAGCTCACCGGCGGCATCGCGCACGATTTCAACAATATCCTGACGGTGATTGCCGGCAACGTGGAGTACGCCAAGCTGCTTACCGATCGCCTCGGTGATGCCGCCGAGGGCTCAGCGCGCGCACTGGACAACGCGCTCAAGGGCGTGATGCGCGCGGCCAACGTAACCCAGCGCCTGCTCGCTTTCTCACGCCGACAGCCGTTGCGCAGCCTGCCGGTCGACCTCAACGCACAGGTGCGCGACATGGAAGACATGCTGCACCGTTCGCTGGGCGAGCTGGTGCAGCTGGAGATCGTGCACCACCCGGACATCTGGTGCGTGGAAGTGGACCCCAGCCAGCTCGAAGCGTCGGTGCTCAACCTGGCGGTCAACGCACGCGACGCGATGCCCGAGGGCGGCCGATTGGTGATCGAGGTGGACAACGCCCACCTCGACGACGATTTCACGGCGCAGAACCCTGACGTGCCGCCGGGCCAGTACGCGATGCTGCGGGTCAAGGACACCGGCCACGGCATGTCCGCCGAAACCCTGACCCGCGTGTTCGAGCCGTTCTTCACCACCAAGGAGGTCGGCCGCGGCACCGGGCTTGGGCTGTCCATGGTGTATGGATTCGTCAAGCAGTCCGGTGGCCATGTGCTGGTCGATTCCGTGCCCGGCGCCGGCACTTCGATCACCCTGCTGTTCCCGCGCTCGGCGGTCGAACTGCCCGAAGCGGCCCAGACCGAGCAGCGTGGCCTGGGCGGCTACGAAATGCAGGACGAAGCCACGGTACTGGTCGCCGAAGACAACGATGACGTCCGTGCGTACACCGTGGACACCCTGCGCCAGCTTGGCTACCGCGTGCTCGAAGCGCACGACGGTCCCTCGGCGATACGCCTGCTTGAGCGCACCGACGTCAGCGTCGACCTGCTGTTCTCGGACATCGTGATGCCCGGCATGTCCGGCTGGGAACTGGCCAAGCGGGCGCAGGCCCAGAAACCCGCGCTGCGGGTGCTGTTCACCTCCGGCTACCCACGCGACATCGACGCCAGTGGCGCGGCTGGCCGCAACATCGCGATCCTGGGCAAGCCGTTTACCCGCAGTGACCTGGCGCGATCGATCCGCGGATCGCTGCAGGACGAATGACGGCAGACCACGTCCATGACGCCGCTCGACAAACCCCTGCGCCGCGAAGTCCAGATCGGCGATGAGTCCTACACACTGACCCTCGACCCCGAGGGTCTGAAGCTGGTGCGCAAAGGCCACCGAAAGGGGCTCGATCTGCGCTGGGAGGACCTGGTCAGCGGCGATGCGGCCCTCGCGGCCGCCTTGCAGGCATCCCTGGACGCGCCCTGATTCCAGAGGGGTTGCGACGCCAGCCCCCTCCGAAATCGCGCAGAAGATCTGATTTCGTCCGGGATGAGACTCACACTTTTCCCCGTTTTGCCCCCCGCGCGGGCGGCGAAAGCGGGCGCCGCTTGCCTCACTTGGCTTGAACGAATGAGGTCAAAACGAAAGATACGTTGCAGTACTGTTTACGTTCTGTTAAGTATTTGTGCAGCGCACCAGCCCCCTGGCACGCAAGGAGAACCAACCGGATGAGCACGTAACGAGAACGACCTACCCACAATCAGACTGCAAGGTGCATGCATGAACGACCGCATTGGCAAGTGTGTTCACGCTCCGAAAGCAATTTCGCCGTTGGCATCTGCGGTAAAGGCGGCACTGGCCGCCGCGCTGCTGGTCACCAGTTCAGTGGCCATGGCGCAGGACAGCAGCACATCGGGTTCCGGCGAACAGGCCACCACGCTGGATACAGTGTCGGTACTGGGCAGCCGCACCAAGCCCCGCACCGTTTCCTCCTCGGCCGTCCCGATCGACATCATCAGCGGCGAAGAATTCCGCAACCAGGGCGCCACCGATGCGCTTGACCAGCTCAAAGTGCTGGTCCCTTCGTTCAACGTCAGCACCATTCCCATCGATGACGCGGCCAGCCTGATCCGCCCGGCCAACCTGCGTGGCCTGCCTCCCGACAACACCCTGCTGCTGGTCAACGGCAAGCGCTTCCACCGCGCGGCGGTCATCACCTTCCTGGGCCATGGTCTGTCCGACGGCGCACAGGGCCCGGACCTTTCCGTGTTTCCCTCGCTGGCCCTGGAACAGGTGGACGTGCTGCGCGACGGCGCCGCCGCCCAATACGGTTCGGACGCCATTGCCGGCGTGATCAACTTCGGCCTGAAGAAACTGCGCGAAGGTGGCACCGCCGAAGTGTTCGCCGGCCAGTACTACAAGGGCGACGGCCTCACCACCCAGTACTCGGCGCAGATCGGCCTGCCGCTGACCGAGCGCGGCTTTGCCACCCTCACGGCCGAGTGGCGCAAGGCCGACGATACCTCGCGCAGCGTGCAGCGCGATGACGCGGCGGCCGCCATCGCCGCCGGCTACCCCGGCGTGGGCGACCCGGCGCAGGTATGGGGTTCGCCCAAGGTCGATGACGACCTGAAGCTGGTCGCCAACCTTGGCCTCACCACCGACGCGGTGGACTTCTATCTGTTCGGCAATTACGCCAAGCGCGACGTGGACGGCGGCTTCTACTTCCGCGACCCCACCGCACGCTCGGGTGTGTACTCCAACGACGGTGGCGAGACGCTGCTGGTAGGCAACCTTACCGGCGTCGGCGCGTGCCCCACCATCGCGCTGCGCGATGGCGCCGGCAACCTGCTGCCCTACAGCGGGGTGGGGGCGGCGGTGGCTGCGCTGCCGGCCAACTGCTACACGTTCCTCTCCAGCCTGCCCGGCGGCTTCACCCCCCGCTTCGGCGGCAAGCTGGAAGACAGCTCGATCTTCGCCGGTGCCAAGGGCAACCTGGGCGAGTGGTACTGGGACGTAAGCGGTTCCTGGGGCCGCAACGATATCGAGTTCATCATCTACAACACCGTCAATGCTTCGCTCGGCCCGGATCAACCTGACGGGCTGTACTTCCGTCCCGGTGGCAACACGCAGACCGAGAAGAGCTTCAATGTCGATGTGACGCGGGATATCGCGGCCAGCTTCACTGCCCAGCCGCTGCGCCTGGCGGCCGGTGCGGAGTGGCGCGAAGAGAGCTTCAAGATCAGTCCCGGCGACGGCCCCTCCACCGCCATCGGTCCGCTCACCGAGCAGGGCTTTGCACTGGGCTCCAACGGCTTCAACGGCTTCAGCGCTCGCACCGCGGGCACCTTTGACCGCCGCAACTGGGCCGCTTATGCCGACCTGGAAGCACAGGTCACCGAACGCCTGCTGCTGGCCGGCGCAGTGCGATTCGAGGACTACGATTCGTTTGGCAGCACCACCAACGGCAAGGTCACCGCACGCTTCGACTTCAATGAGCACTTTGCGTTGCGCGGCGCGTACAACACCGGCTTCCGCGCGCCCACGCCGGGGCAGGCCAACATCAGCCAGATCAGCACCGTGTTCGGTGGTACCGCACTGGAAGACATCGCCACCCTGCCGCCGACCAATCCCATCGCGCAGCTCAAGGGCGCAAAGCCACTGACGCCGGAAGAGTCCAAGAACCTTTCGTTGGGTGCGGTATGGACCGAAGGCGACTGGCTGCTCACCCTGGATGGCTACCAGATCAAGGTGGAAGACCGCATCGCGCTGAGTACCAGCTTCGCGGTGACCCCGGAAGAACGTGCGGCGCTGGTGGCCGGCGGCAACCCGGAAGCGGCCTCGATCTCGCAGGTGACCTATTTCGGCAACGCGTTCGACACCACCACCACCGGCGTGGATCTGGTCACCAGCTTCAAGAGCGACCACTTCGGTGGCACCACCACGTACTCACTGGCGGCCAACTGGAACAAGACCGAGGTGGACCGCTTCAATCCGGACTTCATCGACGAAGCGCGCGTGTACAAGCTGGAGAAATCACTGCCCAAGACCAAGGGCTATTTCAGCGTCCACCACCAACGGCAGATCTTCAACGCCAACCTGCGCTTCAACTACTACAGCTCCTGGTATGAGGATCACCTGGACAGCGGCGTGATCTCGGCGGCCGATGGCGGCCTGCCGATCTACGGCGGCAGTGCGTTGATCGTGGATGCCGAAGTGGGCTGGAAGTTCGATTCGGGCCTGTACTTCAGCCTGGGCGCACAGAACCTGTTCGACCGCACCCCGGCCAAGAACCCGTGGTCCGGCGTGGCCGGCGCGGAGTACCCGGTGCATTCGCCGTATGGCTTCAACGGCGGGTTCTATTATGCGCGGGTGGGTTGGAAGTTCTGATACAGGCAAGTTGGGCATGCGATGGTCACCGTCATGGTCCATCGCATGCTTTTTGCCTGCCCTGCTCGAAAGCCTTGGGCCGCATTATCCTGAGCGCCAGCAGCTCAAGGCCCAGCAGCACATAGGTCGCCAGTAATACCGATGGCGCCCAGAGCACAGCGAAGACCATCCACTGGAAGCTCCAGTCATGGGCGTAGATCTCGGTGCCAGGTTCGGGTGGCGCCGCCATCCACTGACGGCGTTGCAGCCAGAAGACAAGCGCAGACACTGCTACGGCGAGCACGATCTGCAGCGCACCCCATATCCAATACTTCCTGACTACGTCATCCATGCGGACCCTCCGCGTGCCTATACGCGGCTTTTTCCCTTATGGGCCAACACCCACTCCCTCAGGACCGAATCCATCCTGGTCTGCCAGCCAGCGCCTGTTCCACGGAACGCCTCCAATACGTCCGGCGAAAGCCGAATGGTGATTCGCTCTTTGGTCTGTACTGCCTTGGGACGACCACGCAACTTGCGCTGCAGCGTCTCCGGCAGACCATCAAACTTTACCGCGCGACTGGTATCGGCTGAAGACCATTCCGGATTTTCCAGGTCAGGGGCCTCGGCACCCATCTGCCTTTTCATACTGCCTCGCCTCTCGCTCGTTGGCCTTGCGGAAACTGATCACCCGAATTCCGTGCAACGTTTCGGTGAACACCAGAACGTGTAGACGGTTGCCAACCCATCCCAAGCCACGGTGACGCACCTCTCAGTAGTCCTTTCGCTCGTCCACGGTAAACAACGCCGTTTGAAAATCGAACGTGCGCGCAAGCTCAAAAGAGAGACCGCGCTGAACTACATTCCGAGCGCTTTTGGCAGCGTCATAGGTCAGTTCGAATGTATTTATTGTATGCACAATAAATGTTCCTGCGCAAGTCCATGCTGAGGCGTACCTCCCGCCCTCGGAACTCAAAGTGCCACCCCGCCGTTGCCGGCGGGGTGGCTGCGCGTTTGGTGATCACGTGCGCTTGCGTGAATCAGGCTGCGAGCAGGGTGCCCTGTTCGTTCTGATCGATGTAATCATCATTGGCGATTACAGTTTTTGCGCCGATTACGTCGGTCGCCTCTCGGGCTGTCCACATTGACTGCTCGCCACGTCGAAACCAGTGCAGCCCCTTCAGCTGGGCACCACGACGGATGCACAGGTGGTGGAGCTGGCGGGAATCGAACCCGCGTCCGCAACGCATCCTCTCTGCTTCATACAGCCATAACCCGTTGCCAACGACTGCATTCGCGGTTTCTCGCCACACACGGCGAGCAGGTATTGGAGCGTCATCCGCTGGAAGCGGCTTTCAGAAATCGCTCGCTTCCATTGCTGCCGGTTGGACAACACCGCGTACCCGCCCACGGATCTACCGGCCGCGCGGCCGCTCCCCCAGGCTGATCCTGCACGGCGCCCCTGCCGTGGATCCCGCCAAGGAGATTTCCTCATGTTCAGCCTGGAAAACACCGTAGCTCCGCACCCGCCCGCGCTCGACGAACTGGTTCCTTCACGTTACGCGCTCAAGGTCGGCGATATCGACGTGCTGGTGGTCAGCGACGGCGTGTTGCCGTTGCCCACTCAGATGCTCGGCCACAACGTCTCCGCCGCCGAGCGCGCGCCGTGGTTCAAAGAGATGTACCTGCCGCCGGATGCGCTGGACTGGGCGTTGAACGTGATGGTGGTGCGCAGCGGCGACCGCAACATCCTGATCGACGCCGGCCTGGGCATGGACCCTGACCTGAACCTGCCGCGCGCTGGCCAGCTGATCCGCCGTCTTGGCGCTTCGGGCATCAACCTTGGGGAGATCACCGACGTGGTGATCACCCACCTGCACATGGACCACATCGGTGGCCTGCTGGTGGACGGCGTAAAGAAGCAACTGCATCCCGAGCTGCGCATCCACGTGGCCGCCGCCGAAGTGGCCTTCTGGAAGGCGCCCGACTTCACCCGCACCAACATGCCGCCCGGCTTCCCGGATGCGCTGCGCGCCACCGCTACCCACTTCCTCGACGAGTACGGACGCTACGTGCACACCTTTGACGATGTGCACGAGATCGCGCCCGGCGTGAGCGCGCACCGCACCGGCGGCCATACGCCCGGCCACAGCGTGGTGCGTCTGAACTCGAACGGCGATGCACTGACCTTTGCCGGTGATGCCATCTTCGCGGTCGGCTTCGAGCAGCCAAACTGGCACAACGGGTTTGAGCACGATCCTGAAGGTGCTGCGCAGGTGCGTATCACCCTTCTCAACGAACTGGCCGGCACCGGCGAGATGCTGGTGGCCACCCATTTGCCGTTCCCGTCGGTCGGCCGCGTTGCGGCCGACGGCGAGGTCTTCCGCTGGGTGCCGGTGTTCTGGGACTTCTGACTCCTGCGTCGCAGTTTGTACCCTCGGTAAAGTTTCAAGGATTTTCAGACATCCCGAGTCCAGCCGAGGGGTTCAATCTAGCGCCTGTCGCATCCCTTTCCCTTTGCAGGAGACCATCCCATGAACATGCTTACCCGCACCCTGGCCGCCACTGCGTTGGCCCTGGCCATCCAGTCCGGCGCCGCCGCACAGGCGGCGGCAGCGGTGAATCCAGCCGCGGTCACCGCCGTTGCTCACACCCCCAGCACCATCACCACCGCCGATGGCGTGCAGCTGTACTACAAGGACTGGGGCCCGAAGGATGGCCCGGTGGTCACCTTCAGCCACGGCTGGCCGCTGGATTCGGACAGCTGGGACGCGCAGATGATGTTCCTGGCCAACCACGGCTACCGCGTGGTGGCGCACGACCGCCGCGGCCATGGCCGCTCCAGCCAGCCATGGGACGGCAACGACATGGATCACTACGCCGACGACCTGGCCACGGTGATCAACACGCTCGGTCTGAAGGACGTGACCCTGGTGGGCTTCTCCACCGGTGGCGGTGAAGTGGCGCGCTATGTAGGGCGCCATGGTACCGGTCGGGTCAAGAAGGTCGTGCTGATCAGCGCCGTGCCGCCTCTCATGCTGAAGACCGCAGACAACCCCGGCGGCGTCCCCATCGACGTGTTCGATGGCCTGCGCAAGGGCCAGTTGGAAAACCGGGCGCAACTGTTCAAGGACATTCCAAGCGGTCCGTTCTACGGCTACAACCGCCCTGGAGCGAAGCCCAATCAGGCGTTGATCGATTCCTGGTGGGCGCAGGGCATGCTGGGAGGACTCAAGAGCACGTACGATTCGGTTGCCGCGTTCTCGGCCACTGACTTCCGCCAGGATCTGAAGCGGTTCGACGTCCCGACGCTGGTGATCCATGGCGACGACGACCAGATCGTACCGATCAGTGTCGGCGGCCGTATGTCGGCCGGGTTGATCAAGGGTGCCAAGCTGATCGTGTACCCCGGCGCGCCGCACGGCCTGACCGAAACGCACAAGGACAAGGTCAACCAGGATCTGTTGGCGTTCCTGCAGCAGAAATGATCCGGTGCCGGACTGTACGTCCGGCGTCAGTCACCGGGGCGGCGCTGCCTCGCCGCCTCGTCCCTCGTCAGCGCCTCGCGCTGTGCCCTGTCCCATGCCTCACCAGCCGCGCGTGCTCTCGCATCCGCCTCCCGGTCCTGGCGCTCGATTTCCTTGTACTCCGCCCACCGCTCCGGCGTTATCGTCTTGAGCTGGTTGTCGGGTCGAAGGGTTATGGATGCCTGCGGCGCCAAAGCCACGGAAAAGTTGTCGAACAGCCACTGCTGCCGCGCTTGCGCCGATGCGTTGAGCAGCTCGGGTTCGGCAAATTGCGCCATGGGCAACGCCTGCTCGGCAAGCGTCTGCCCAGAGGAGATCCGGGCGAGCTTCACCACCAGGCGCTCCTTTTCTTCCTGCTCCTGATAGAGCGCAACGACATCGTCCTCTATCCACAGCGGATACCAATATCCCGCCACTGGATAGGCATGGAAGGGGTGGTCGCGGATCAGCAGCAGGCTGCTGGATTCGTCATACAGCGCCCGCCAGCCGGAGGGCGCTGTTCGTGTGCTGCAGTCAATGCTGCCCTTGTTGATGGTCTCCAGCGCGGCCGCCGCGCCCTTCACTGCAATCCGGGTCGACCAGCACTGCCTCCCGTCCCGGGTCGCGGAGGCGAGCAGCACGGCGTTCGGGTCGAGGGCGATGGCCTCGGTATGCACGAACGTTTGGTTGGCGGCATCCGCGTCGCGCAACAGGGTGGCAAACCCGGCGTCGGAAAGCGTTTCGCCGTCGAGGTAAAGCACGTAGGTCGTGTGGTGCCGGTACTGGCTGCTGTTGATGTCCAGCGTACTTTCCGTCACCGCCACCACCTTCAGCGGGCCCGATGAAAACACCGGCTCCCGGCTGGTTCGCCCACATGCCGTGAGAAGGAGCGAGGCAACCGCAAGCAGCGCGACGGTGCGTGAGGAAAAACCGCGTCTGATGCTCATGGCACTCCGGTACTGGCTGTAAGGGTGGGATCGTCACTGCCCAGATCACGATCCAGCAGGCAATCAATGAAGGCGCGAAGTGCGGGAAGAAGATAGCGCCTGCTGGAGTAGTAAAGGAACAGCCCCGGTACGGTCGGTGACCAGTCAGCGAGCACGCGCTTGAGCCGTCCATCCTGCAAGGCCTCGGCGATGCCGTCATCGTTGTAGGCATACAGGATGCCAAGCCCCTGCAGCGCGGCGGGCACGATGATGTCTTGGTGGTTGGAGATCACCGTGCCCTCGCCGAAATACTCGACGGTCTTTCCCTTCTTCCTGAATTCCCAACCGGCGAGCTTTCCGCTGCCCGGGAAACGCCAGTTGATGCAGGCGTGCTGGCTCAGGTCCGCCGGCGTTCCAGGTTCACCGAACCTTGCCAGGTACCCGGGTGATGCCACCGCCAGCAGCTCGATGTCCGGGGTGAGCCGCACGGCCACCATGTCCTTCTGCAGGCGGCCACCCACGCGGATGCCGGCGTCGAATCCCTCGCCGGCGATATCACTCAGGCCGTCGTCGATCACGATGTCGAGCACCACCTCGGGATGCGCCTGCGCGAACCGACCCAGGCGGGGCGCGATCACCTTCTTCGCCGCCATGCTCAACGTGTTGATCCGCAGCGTGCCCGCCGCACGCGCATTGGCACCCACGGCCTGCGCAACCGCGTCGTCCATGTCACGCAGCATCGGCGCGATGCGCTCATGCAGGCGGCGTCCGGGTTCGGTAGGCGACACGCTGCGGGTGGTGCGGTTCAACAGCCGAACGCCCAAGCGCGCTTCGAGCTGGCGGATGACCTGGCTGAGCGCGGACGGCGACAGCCCCAGGTGATCGGCTGCGCGGGCGAAGCTGGACCGCTCCACCACGGCCACGAAGGCCTTGAGTTCCGCAAATTCAGAGCCGCGCATTATGCACCGTTCTCTACATGACCTGATTCGATCATAGGCGATTCTCTTCGCTATGAGGAAAGCTCAACCTTGCTCCACACCCACTGGAGCATTGCCATGAAAGACCTGAACCTGCCCGAGCCGATAGCCGCCTACTTCCAGGCCGACAGCCAGGGCGCGGCGGCCGTGGCCCGCTGCTTCACCCGCGACGGGGTAGTCCTGGACGAGGGCCATACCCATACCGGGCCTGCGGCCATCGAGGCGTGGAAGACCGATGCATCCGCCCGATATACCTACACGGCCACGCCGCACGCGCTGGAACGCCATGGCCGCAGCTACCTGGTCACCAGCACCGTGTCGGGCGACTTCCCCGGCAGCCCGCTGGACCTGCGCTACGCCTTCACCCTCGAGCGCGGGAAGATCGCCCGGCTGGAGATCGGGGCATGAACTTCGATCTGGAACTGACCGGGAAGCGCGTGCTGGTGACCGGCGGCACGCGCGGACTTGGCGCGGCGGTGGTCGAGCTGCTGGCGAGGCTGGGCGCACGTGTGGTGGCAACAGCGCGTTCCTTGCCACAGGCCCCCATCAAGGGGGTGCATTACATGGAAGCAGATCTTGCCAGCGCCGAAGGCGCCCTCCGGGCCGGCGAGGCAACGCTGCATCGCCTTGGCGGTATCGACGTGCTGATCAATGTGGTGGGTGGCTCATCGGCACCTGCCGGTGGGTTCGCGGCGCTGGATGATGCCGAATGGGCACGCGCGTTGGACCTCAACCTGATGTCCGCCGTGCGGCTGGATCGCGCACTGCTGCCGGCGATGATCGCGCAGGGATCCGGCGTGATCATGCATGTCACCTCGATCCAGCGCACCCTGCCGCTGCCGGAGGCGACCACCGCCTATGCCGCCGCGAAGGCCGCCCTGTCCACCTACAGCAAAGCGCTCTCGAAGGAAGTCACCCCGAAGGGCGTGCGGGTGGTGCGGGTCGCCCCGGGCTGGATTGAAACCGACGCCGCCGTCGCCTTCGTCGAACGCATCGCTGCGGAAGCGCAGACTGATTACGAAGGCGGCAGGAAACGGGTCATGGACGGGCTGGGCGGCATTCCGCTGGGACGACCGGCGCAGCCGGGCGAAGTGGCCGACCTCATCGCGTTCCTGGTCTCGCCACGGGCGGCGTCGATTTCGGGCACGGAGTACACCATCGACGGCGGGACGGTGCCGACGGTATGAGATACACAGGTCCGGCCGATTTGGACGCTTGATCAATTTATCAGGACTTTATGCGACCGATCGTTCAGCTGGGCCCGGCAAAGTACCCCTGCCGGCCAACGCCGCCCCCGCAATCCCACCATCCCGAGGAGTCGTCCATGTTCAAGCTCATCCCTGCAGTGTTCGCGGTCGCCCTGGCGGCCGCCCTCTCACCCGCCCAGGCCAGCGATGCCGTACGCGGCCAACCGGTGCACAACGTCGTGCTGGTGCATGGCGCATTCGCCGATGGCAGCGGCTGGCGCGGGGTGTATGACGACCTGACCGCGCGTGGCTACCACGTGTCGATCGTGCAGAACCCGCTGACTTCGCTTGCTGACGACGTGAAGGCCACCCAGCGCGTGCTGGATCGCCAGGATGGGCCAGCCATCCTGGTCGGGCATTCGTGGGGCGGCACGGTGATCACCGAAGCGGGTGTGCACGACAAGGTGGCCGGGCTGGTCTACGTGTCAGCGCTGGCGCCGGATGCGGGCGAGACCACGGCGCAGCTTTACACCGGTTTCGCACCCACGCCTGAGTTCGTGATCGAAACCGGGAGCGACGGTTTCGGCTTCATCAAGCCCGACACGTTCAAGGCTGGGTTTGCGCATGACACCACCGATGCGGACGCGGCATTCCTGCGCGATTCGCAGGTGCCGATCAACATGTCGGCATTTGGCACCACGCTGACGCACGCCGCCTGGCGCACCAAGCCGAGCTGGGCGGTGATCGCCACTGAAGACAAGGCGTTTGATCAAGCGATGCTGATCCACATGGCCGAGCGCATCAAGGCGCGCATCACCAAGGTGCCGGCGAGCCATGCGGTCTTCATGACCCAGCCGAAGGTGGTGGCCGATACGATTGATCGTGCGGCCAAAGACGCCGGGAAGAAGTACAAGTAAGGTGCCTGCCTCATCGGACATGAGGTAGCGGCAGCGCCGGACCGTTGGTCCCGCGTCTGCGCAGGATGCGCGCTGTGGTATGGGTCAGACCGTGATGCGAACGTCCTCGGTTGAAGAGTCGGAACCGACCGGCATCAGCTCGCCTTCTGTGGAGCATCGCGCCGGAAGAGTTCCCACTCGTCGATCCGTTTGCCGTCCGGCAAGTGGCAGATTCCCCGCTCGTTGCCTTCACGGTCCTTCTCGATCATGACCTTGCCACCGCGCTTCACGCAGTACTCGGACGCGGGGTTGGCCATTCCAACAGGAACACCATTCTCGCGTGCTTCCTGATTCTGCTGGGAACATCCCGCTGCTCCAGCCACCGCTATGAAGGCAGCGAGCACTGCGACGTTGATGCGCAGACGCATGAGCTTCTCCTGGACTGCCGTATTGGCTGCAGGGAGTGTGGAACCGGAGTTGTGAACGCGCTGTAGCAGCAGCCGGGTTATCCGGTAGCGCCGGGATCGCCGGTACGAAGGTCAGTGCCTGCCGATGCCGATTGCCTGGTCAAAAGGCCATCTGAACGAAAGCCTTCCCAAAAGCTAATGGCTGCTTAACTAACTGCTAATTCGTCCTTAATCCAGCCCGGCCAGCATGCTCGCCATGTCCTGGATCCCCACTTCCTCCGCTGTGACCTTCCCGTCCCTCCTGCCGCGGTCGCAGGTAGTGGTGGGCCCGCAAGACCCCAGCCGCCGCGATGTGGAGCAGTTCATCGCCCACGTATATCGTGAACGCTACGGTGCCACCCTGCACGCGTACCTGCCTCACCTGCTCGCGTTCCGGGATGGACAAGGGCAGCTGGTGGCAGCCGTCGGACTGCGCTTGGGCAGTGAGGGGCCGCTGTTTGTCGAGCAGTATCTCGATGAACCGGTGCAGGCACTGCTATCCCACCGGGAAATTGCCAACGTAGGCCGCGACCGCATCGCCGAGATCGGCAACTTTGCCGCCACCGCCCCCGGCGTAGCACGCGAGCTGATTGTCCGTTTGACCGCCATGCTGCATGCCGCACGCGTGCGCTGGGTCCTGTTCGCGGCCACCCAACAGCTGCGGAACACCCTCGACCGACTGCATCTGGTGACGGTGGAACTTGGCGAAGCAAGCCCAGAGCGACTCACCGGCGATGCATCTCCATGGGGCAGCTACTATCAGGCCCGGCCGAAGGTGGTCTGCGGGAATGTCGCGGCTGGACTCGCGCTCTTGCATCAAGCGAGAAAGCACGATGCACACGCCGAGACAGGTCCTGATCCGTCTCTGCAGGCCATGGTGGGGGCGCAATGAACGCGCCGACCTCTTCCCTGCTCCACGGTCTCGGTGGGCGCAAGGCACGAGTGCTCACTTCCAGTGTGGAAATCGGCGATGAGCAGATCCGGCAGCGCGCATTGCGGTTGGCCAGTCGGCTGGTGCAGCAAGGCATCGACCGCGTGGCAAGCCAGCTGGACAACGGCATTCATTGGCTGGTTCTCGATCTTGCCGTGCGCGAGCTCGGCGGGGTGCATGTCCCGTTGCCGACGTTCTTCTCTTCCGAGCAGATCACTCATGCCCTGGAGTCCAGCGGCGCCCAATGCGTTGTCACCGCCAGCGGTGCGCCTGCGCCAACGAGCAGCAGGGGCGCACTGGGGACCTTGGATGGCGGCATGCTCGCCCAGTGGCGGACCGATCCGGCGACGTCGGTCGACCTTCCCACTGGCACCGCATGCGTGACCTACACCTCCGGCACGACCGGCCGCCCCAAGGGCGTGTGCCTGTCGGCCGACACGCTGCTTACGGTCGCCCGTTCACTGGTGCAAGGGTCATCGGCGATTGCACCGCGCCGCCACCTCTGCCTGATGCCTCTCTCGACGCTGTTGGAGAACGTTGCCGGGTTGTACGCAACGCTGCTGGCGGACGCGCAGATCGCGCTCCCTTCGTTGGCGGAGATCGGTTACACCGGCGCCTCGGGCTTGGACGTGCCGACGCTGTTGCGGTGCCTGCACCGGTATCAGCCGGAGAGCATCATTCTGGTGCCCCAGCTGCTACTGGCGGTGGTGATGGCCGCCGAAAGCGGTGCTCCTCTGCCGACCTCGCTGCGTTATATAGCCGTCGGCGGTGGGCGCGTGGGGCCGGCGTTGCTTGCGCGGGCGCGCGCTCTGCGGCTGCCGGTCTTCGAAGGCTACGGGCTGACCGAATGTGCCTCGGTGGTCTGCCTCAACCAACCCGGCTCCAGCCGGGACGGCAGTGTCGGCAAAGCGCTTCCGCACGCTCGCATCGCCATTGTCGACAATGAAATCCAGGTCGAGGGGGCACGCGCACTGGGCTACCTGGGTGCAGAGCCACTCCCCGAAGGCCCCATCCGTACGGGTGATCTGGGCCGCGTAGACGGCGACGGATTCGTCTTCGTCACAGGTCGCCGCAAGAACGTCTTCATCACCGCGTTTGGCCGCAATGTGTCACCCGAGTGGGTGGAGAGCGAGCTGCTCTCCCATCCGGACCTTGCCCAAGCGGTGGTGTGGGGCGAAGCACAGGCCGACAACGTCGCCGTACTCGTCCCGCGTCGCGCCGACCTGGACGACGCCGCCCTCGCCCGCGCCGTAGCCGAGGTCAACGCAGGCCTGCCCGACTACGCACGCGTCTCGCGCATCGTGCGCGCTCCGGCGCCGTTCTCCGCCGGCACCGGGCTGCTCACCGCCAACGGACGCCTACGTCGCGACGCCATCCTGTCCCATTTTCAGGCCGAGGTCGATGCGAGCTATCGCCGTCCCGCCTCCGTTCCTTCCACGGGAGTATCCGCATGAGTTTCCATTCCGAACTGCTCGCCCAGACCCAGCAGGAACGCGCCACCCTGATCTCCGTGCCGATCATCCAGTCCGCGCTGGGAGGCCAGATCGCCCGCGAAGACTACGTCGCATTTCTCGGGCAGGCGTACCACCATGTCAGGCACACCGTCCCGTTGTTGATGGCCTGTGGGGCGCGTCTGCCGGGTCGGCTTGAATGGCTGCGCACGGCCATCGGCGAATACATCGAAGAAGAAATGGGCCACCAGGAGTGGGTGCTGGACGACTTGGCGGCCTGTGGTGCCGACCGCGCCGAAGCCGCCGCCAGCCTGCCCTCACTGGCCACCGAGCTGATGGTGAGCTACGCCTACGACACCATCCACCGCGGCAACCCGGTCGGCTTCTTCGGCATGGTGCTGGTCTTGGAGGGAACCAGCGTGGCGCTGGCCACCCGTGCGGCCAACACCATCCAGACCTCGCTCGACCTGCCGCGCAATGCCTTCAGCTACCTGTTGTCCCACGGCGACTTGGACATCGAGCATGTCGGCTTCTTTGAAGGGTTGATGGACCGCCTGGACGATCCGTGGGATCAACAGGCCGTCATCCATGCCGCCCGGCGCTTCTACGTGCTGTATGGCGACATCTTCCGCACGCTGCGTCAGGACGGCGTGCGCTGGGCGGAGGCCGCGTGATGAATCTCGCCGGCAGCACCGTCATCGTCACCGGCGCGAGTGGCGGCATCGGCGTGGCGCTGTGCCACGCGTTGGTCGAGGCGGGCGCCTCGATCATGGCCGTCGGGCGCAACCGCAGCCGGCTCACCACACTTGCCGCGGCGCTACCGGCCGGGCGCGTGCACATCGTGGTCGCCGACCTGTCCACATCTCCGGGCCGCTCGCACCTGATCGCCGCAATCCGCCAGGCCAACGTGTCACCCTCAGTGCTGGTGCTGGGCCACGCCCAAAGCGCGTTCGGTCTGTTTGAGGACCAGCACCCCGATGAACTGGAACGCCTGCTGCAGACCAACCTGGTCGGCTCTGCCCTGCTCATCCACGCCCTGTTGCCGATGCTGCGCCGCCATGAACAGGCCAGCGTGGTTGCCATCGGCTCCACCTTCGGCAGCATCGGCTTCGCCGGCTTCGCCACCTACAGCGCCAGCAAGTTCGGCTTGCGCGGCCTGATGGAGGCGCTCTCCCGGGAGCATGATGGCACCGGCCTGAGCTTCCAGTATCTCTCTCCACGCGCCACGCGCACCGCCTTCAATACGCCTGCCGTCGATGCGCTCAATGCCGAACTCAAGGTGGGCAGCGATGCCCCGGAGACCGTGGCCAGTGCGCTTGTACACGCCATCGTACAAGGCGATCGGCGCCGGCAGCTTGGCTGGCCGGAAAAGCTGTTCGCCCGCATCAACGGCATGTTCCCCGCGCTGGTCGACCGCAGCCTGCGTGCCCAGCTTCCCATCATCAGGCGCCACGCCTCTAAAGCGCAGCCCATCCAAGAGGACTCCTCCCATGAAGCAACGTCACGGTAAATCCATGTTCATCCTGCTCATCAGCGCGCTGGTCATGTTGGTCGGGATTGCCTGTGCCGCCGAACCAGGAACGCCCATGACGGTGGCCCAGCTGCGTGACCGCTGGGCCCAGATCAGCTACCAGACCAGCAAGTCGCAGCGACAGACCGCGTTCGAGGCCTTGGCCAGCCAGGCCGCGAAGACCCGCCAGACCGAGCCACGTAACGCCGGCGCACTGATCTGGGAGGGCATCGTCCTCTCCAGCCTCGCCGGCGAGAAAGGTGGCATGGGGGCGCTCAGCCTGGTGAAACAGGCCCGCGCCGACTTCGAGGCCGCGCTGAAGATAGATCCCAACGCACTGCAGGGTGCGGCGTACACCAGCCTGGGCGCCCTGTACTACCAGGTGCCGGGGTGGCCATTGGGATTCGGCAATGACGAAACCGCAGCGGCCATGCTCAAGAAGGGCTTGGCCATCGACCCGAACGGTATCGATGCCAACTACTTCTACGGCGATTTCCTGCGCGACCAGAAGAACTGGCAGGGCGCCCAGGCCGCGCTCGAGAAAGCGATAGCTGCACCTGCCCGGCCCGGCCGGGAAGTCGCCGATGCCGGCCGGCGTGCTGAAGCGACCGCCAAACTCAACGAGGTCCGAAGCCACCTTGCCAACTGAATCCGGGACGACGAGACTGCCCGCATGCGCATCCTGCTCGCCGAAGACGACGCGTCACTGGGGGAAGGCATCCGGACCGCCCTGCGCCGAGCGGCATACGCCGTGGACTGGGTGCAGGATGGCGCCTCTGCGCTGACCGCCATCGGCGACGGCGACATCGACCTGGTCGTGCTGGACCTGGGTCTGCCACGGATGGACGGGATCGACGTCATTCGCAAGGTGCGTGGAGCAGGTGGAAACGTGCCCATTCTGGTCCTCAGCGCCCGCGAGCGGGCGTCTGACCGCACCCTTGGACTGGACGTGGGTGCCGACGACTATCTGGGCAAGCCGTTCGACACCCCCGAGCTGCTCGCCAGGGTGCGCGCCCTGCTCCGCCGCAGCGCAGGCCGTGCGAAACCGACGTTGGAAGCGGGTGCGCTGAGCCTGGACCCGGCCCGTCTGACCGCTGTCTGGAAAGGGCACACGCTGGACCTGACCCGCAGGGAGTTCGCCCTGCTGAGACTGCTCATGGAACAACAGGGCAGGCCGCTTGGGCGCGAGACCATCCAACAGCACCTGTATGGCTGGGATGAGGACGTGGCAAGCAATGCCGTCGATGTGCACGTCCACCAACTGCGCAGGAAGCTGGATCCAGGCATCATCCGCACTGTGAGGGGGATCGGCTACGCCTTGGGCGACCCCTCGGATGCGGCCGCATGACGTCCATCCGTCGCCGCCTGCTGGTCGTGTTGCTGGGGGTGCTCTCCCTGCTCATGCTCCTGGCGGCCGGTCTGAGCTACCGGGCCGGGTTGCAGGAGGCGGGGGAGATGTTCGACGCCCGGCTGGTGCAGTCCTCACGGGTGCTGTTGAGCCTGGTGGACGAGCCGCTCAGCGATTTGAGCGCGTTTCCCGGCGACCCGATCGTCCTGCGAGGCTGGCACGGTCGCGCTGAGGGCGTGGGCGAGGAATTGGCCTTCAAGGACGGACATGCCTACGAGAACAAGCTGGCTTTTCAGATATGGACGCCGGAGGGTCGCCTGCTGCTTCGATCAGACAGTGCACCCACTGCGCCAATGGCGAGTTTGTCGCCGGGCTACGCGGATGTCGACATAGAGGGGGCGCAGTGGCGCACCTTTACGTTGCGCTCGCCACAGGGTCGATGGTTCCAGTCCGCCGAGCGCTCGGACATCCGCCGGGAACTGGCCGAGGACATCGCCATCGGCACGCTGTTGCCGCTGTTGTTCGCGCTTCCGGTAATGGCCTTGGTCATCTGGCTGACGGTCGCGTGGGCCACGCGCTCGTTGCGGCAAGTCTCCACTGACATCGGTGAGCGTGACCCCGACCGAATGACGCCTTTGGATGACACCAAGCTCCCGGAGGAAGTCCACGGCCTGGTTCGCGCGGTGAACGAGCTTCTGCAGCGCCTTGATCTCGCGCTGGCACGCGAGCGCCGCTTCATCGCAGATGCAGCCCACGAACTGCGCACGCCGATCAGCGCAGTGAAGGTTCATGCAGACAACGCGCGCCTCGCCACGCTTGATGAAGAACGCCAAGAGTCACAACGTTTGCTTGCCCGAGGGGTCGAACGCGTTGAGCGCCTGGTAGCACAGCTGCTGTCGTTGAGCCGAACCGAGCGCGGCATCGGAAAGGATGCGCTTCACAGACTGAGCCTTGACGCCCTGGTGAGCAACGAAGTCGAGGAGCTCAGGGCCTTGGCAGCTTCCAAAAGTCAGGTCGTGAACCTCGTTCTGGACAAAGCGGACGTATTCGGCGACGAGTTCTCGCTGGCCTTGCTGGTTCGCAACCTTGTCGAGAATGCCATCCGCTATACCCCCGAGCACGGGGTCGTAGTGGTGTCTACCGAACAGACGGGCGAGCAATGCGTTCTTACGGTCGAAGACTCTGGACCCGGCATTCCCAATGAGCTGCAGGGCCGCGTCTTCGACCGTTTCTACCGGGTGGTCGGAAGCGGCGCGGAGGGAAGCGGATTAGGCCTGTCGATCGTCCAGGAGATATTGGAAGCACATGACGGAACGATCACGCTTGGTACTTCGCAGTGCCTTGACGGGCTGAAGGTGACGGTTCAACTACCCTCCAGAGCACGGCAGCCGAGGTAGCCCGGGTGTAGCCTGCAGATGCATGACCTTCGCCCCCATCATCGGCGCCCGAAACAACGATGCTTCAACCTCCCGCCATTCATGATCGGACACGTGATGATTCATAGAGAATTTCACCGAAGCCAGCGCGGCGGGTGGTTGCGCGCCGGCGTCCTGGGTGCGAATGACGGGCTTCTTTCGACCAGCAGCTTGATCGTCGCAATGGTCGGCGCTGGGGCAGCCCCGCACACCGTCCTCATCACTGGACTGTCTGGACTTCTTGCCGGCGCGCTTTCAATGGCGGCTGGCGAGTATGTATCAGTCAGCTCGCAGGCAGACGCGGAGAACGCCGATACAGAGAAAGAGCGTGGCGAGTTGACCAACCAGCCCGATGCAGAGTTGCTTGAACTGACCACCATTTACGAGAAGCGAGGACTTGGCCACCAGCTGGCCGCGCAGGTGGCTCGCGAGCTGACTGCGCATGATCCCTTGTCGGCTCACCTGAGAGATGAGCTTGGGATACATGAGCTCACCAAGGCCAGACCCTTGCAAGCCGCAGCCGCCTCTGCAACTTCGTTCGTGCTCGGAGCGCTCCCACCCGTCCTTTTAGTGCCATTTCTGACCCACGGCAGTCTGGCAGCGGCGGTGGTGGCCCTGACCCTGGTCATCTTGGGCTTCCTGGGCGCGATTGCAGCCAAGCTCGGCGGTGCATCACCATTGCGCGGGACTGCGCGCGTGATGATCTGGGGCGCCATCGCGATGGGAAGCACGTACGCGATTGGCGTGTGGTTCGAAACGCTGACCACAAGCTGATGCTGTCGCCCACACAGGCTGTAATGTTCGCCGACACTGTGGTGGGCCCACCAGGATTCGAACCTGGAACCAAAGGATTATGAGTCCTCTGCTCTAACCGTTGAGCTATAGGCCCTGCGCAGTTGCACAGTGTAGTGGAGGCGAAGCGGGCGCTGCTACTGTGTCGAGCGGAAGCAGGACGCGCCACGCCCCACTCCAGCGCTTTGGTCGAGCGCTTGGGCCTCGGCCCGCTTGACGGCGCCAATCCGGAATGGCGCCAATGGCTCGATCGGCGCGGCAAGGTACCGGGCTGGACTGGGCAAAAGCGATCTTCGGTTGGGGTCATGCGTTACCGCGCCGATGGGCGGGGTCGGCGGTCGTTTGGGAACCGACCCTACCCCCCTGCATCTTGTGTGCCCGCGTCCGACGCGCCCGCGCGATGCGGGGATCACGTTCCGTCCATTGACGGCGGCAGCCCATGAAAAAACCCCGCCGAAGCGGGGTCTTTTCATTTACGCGACTGCCTGGAGATCAATCGATGTCCAGGAAGCTGCGCAGCTGCTCGGAGCGGCTCGGGTGGCGCAGCTTGCGCAGCGCCTTGGCTTCGATCTGGCGGATGCGCTCGCGGGTGACGTCGAACTGCTTGCCCACTTCCTCGAGGGTGTGGTCGGTGTTCATGTCGATGCCGAAGCGCATGCGCAGCACCTTGGCTTCCCTCGGGGTGAGGCCAGCCAGCACGTCACGCACGGTTTCCGACAGGTTGATGTTGGTGGTGTTCTCGATCGGGGACTCCACGTTGGTGTCCTCGATGAAGTCGCCCAGATGGGAATCCTCGTCGTCGCCGATCGGGGTTTCCATCGAGATCGGCTCCTTGGCGATCTTCATCACCTTGCGGATCTTGTCTTCCGGCATGTCCATTTCCTTGGCCAGCTCCTCCGGCGTGGCCTCGCGGCCGTACTGCTGGAGCATCTGGCGGGAAATGCGGTTCAACTTGTTGATCGTTTCGATCATGTGCACCGGAATACGGATGGTGCGCGCCTGGTCGGCGATCGAACGGGTGATGGCCTGGCGGATCCACCAGGTCGCATACGTGGAGAACTTGTAGCCGCGACGGTATTCGAACTTGTCCACGGCCTTCATCAGGCCAATGTTGCCTTCCTGGATCAGGTCGAGGAACTGCAGACCGCGGTTGGTGTACTTCTTGGCAATGGAGATCACCAGGCGCAGGTTGGCTTCGACCATTTCCTTCTTGGCCTTGCGCGCCTTGGCTTCGCCGTAGGCCATGGCCCGGCTGATTTCCTTCAGCTCTTCCAGCTCCAGCGAGGTGTTCTTCTCGATGTCGATGGTGGCCTGCTGTTCGGCAATGATCTGGTCCTTGACATCACGCAGCGCCGAGGACCACTTCTGCTTGCGCTTGAGGGCGTCTTCCACCCATTCCAGGTTGGTCTGGTTGCCTTCCCACGAACGGATGAAATCCTTGCGCGGCATGCGGGCGGTCACGGTGGCCAGGTTCAGCACGCGGCGCTCGTGGCCCTTGATGTCGGCCATCACGTCGCGCAGCTGCTTGACCAGCACGTCGGTCAGCGGCAACGGCAGCTTCAGGGTGACGAACACGGCGGCCATGTCGTCGCGCAGCTTGGTCAGCGGCTTGCGGTCGGCCTTGGTCGCTGCCTTCTTGAAGGCAGCGTAGGCGGCAGCCAGCTCGGCCATGCGGCGGGCAACTTCTTCCGGGTCCGGACCAGTCGGACCGGCTTCTTCTTCAACGGCGTCGCCGTCGTCTTCGTCTTCGTCGGCATCGGCATCGGCGTCGTCGCTGGTGTCTTCGGCCACGACCGGGGCGGGCACTTCTTCCACCAGGTCGTTGAAGCCGACGATCACTTCCGCCAGGCGCTTCTTGCCTTCCTTGTGCGCTTCGTAATCGGCCAGCAGCGATTCCACCGACACCGGGAAGGTGCCGAGTGCCGCCTGGACCTGGCCCAGACCTTCCTCGATGCGCTTGGCGATGGCGATTTCGCCTTCGCGGGTCAGCAGCTCGACAGTACCCATTTCGCGCATGTACATGCGCACCGGGTCGGTGGTGCGGCCACCTTCGGTGTCGAGTGCGCTCAGCGCGGCGGCAGCTTCTTCGGCCGCGGTGTCATCGACTTCGCGGTTACCGGTGTTGCCGTCGTTGAGCAGCAGGGTTTCGGCATCGGGCGCCACTTCATGGACATCAATGCCCATGCCGTTGATCATGCCGATGATGTCTTCGATCTGCTCCGGGTCGACAATGTCGTCGGGCAGGTGGTCATTGACTTCGGCGTAGGTCAGGTAGCCCTGTTCCAGGCCCTTGCTGATCAGAAGCTTGATGTCGTTTTGCTGGGCAGGACGTTCGTTGGCCATGTAGTGCTCGCGCCACCGGCAGGGATAGGGAATAGAACCTAGCATTATACCAGTCCAGCGCCCTTCAGGCCCGGGCGGTGGTCCCGGGGTCAGGGTCTGAGCAGGAAGGTCACCGGACCGTCGTTGATCAGGCTGACAACCATATGGGCGCCAAACTGACCGGTTTCCACCCCTGAAACGTGCTTTTGTCGACAGATCGCCACCAATCTGTTGAATCCACGTTCAGCCTCGTCAGGCGGCGCGGCGGTACTGAAGCCCGGACGCATCCCGCTGGCCGTGTCCGCGGCGAGGGTGAACTGGCTCACCAGCAGCAGGCCGCCCCCTGTGTCCCCCAGGGATCGGTTCATTTTCCCGCTCTCATCTGCAAACACACGGTAACCAAGCAGGCGATCGGCCATCCGCTGGATCTGGGCCTCGGTATCGCCCGGCTCCATGCCTACCAGGGCCAGCAGCCCGGGGCCAATCTGCCCGACCACGGCCTGGTCCACGCTGACGCTGGCCTGGGTAACGCGCTGGATGAGGACGAGCATGGGGGCATTCCAGAGTGAACAAGCGCCCTACCTTAGGGGTTGGGTGCGCGCACCGGCTAGACTTTGCTCCGATGAAACCGCAAACCACCGCCCGCCTGGCCTACCGCGCCGCCGCTTTGTTCACCCGCCTGCCCTGGTCGTGGCTGCGCGGCTTTGCCCATGGCCTTGCCGGGCTCTGGATCGCCCTGGACGCCCGCGAGAGCCGGGTCACCCGGCGCAACCTGGAGCTGGCCTACCCCGAGCTGTCGGCCGAGGACCGCGCCGCGCTCCACAAGGCGGTGCTGCGCTCGACCGCGCTGCAGGCAGTGGAAACCCTGCGCCTGTGGACCCGCCCGCGCGAGCAGAACCTGGCGCTGCTCACCGAACGCCATGGCGAGGCGCTGTACGACGCCGCCCTGGCCAGCGGCAAAGGCGTGATTGTGGCCGCCCCGCACTATGGCAACTGGGAGCTGCTCAACCAGTGGCTGGCCTCGCGCGGACCGATCGCCATCGTTTACAAGGCCCCGGACGAAGCCGTGGGGGATGAATTCCTGCAGCTGGTCCGGGGCGGCAGCAACGTGCAGCAGGTCCGGGCCGAAGGGCCGGCGGTGCGCCAGCTGTTCAAGGTACTCAAGGACGGGGGTGCCACCGGCATTCTGCCGGACCAGCAGCCCAAGGCCGGCGATGGCGTGTTTGCCCCGTTCTTCGGGGTGGAAGCGCTGACCATGACCCTGGTCAACCGGCTGGCCGAGCGCACCGGGGCCACGGTGCTGTACGGCTGGTGCGAGCGTACCGGGCCGGACATGCAGTTCGCCCTGCACATCACGCCGGCCGACGCCGCCGTGGCCGATCCTGACCCGCGCACGGCCGCCCGTGCGCTCAATGCCGGGATCGAGGCGATTGCCCGGCGCGATCCGGCCCAGTACCAGTGGACCTACAAGCGTTACACGCTGCGCCCGCCGCACAGCGGTGAAGTGGACCCGTACGCGACCGAGGAACATCCCCACTAGAGGCCGCCGCACCGGGCACGACACTGCGTCGCGCCGGCCACGATTGAATCGGCACCTTCCGACCCCACTGTGAAACCACGATGTCCCCCACGGCCCCTGCCATGTCCCCAGTTGCTTCTTCTCCGTTCGGCGACCCGGCCGCGATCCGCTGCGAGCGCGCGGTGGCCGAACTGCGCGCCGGCCGCCCGGTCGTGATCGATGACGGCCAGGGCCAGCGCCTGGCCTTCATCGCCCTGGACAGCAGCACGCGCAGCAGCTACGCCGCCTTCGCCGGGGTGGCCGCCGGGCAGCATTACCTGTTCCTCACCGCCACCCGCGCACGGGTGCTGGGCGTGGCCGCCGACGACGGCGCGCGGGTGCCGCTGGCCGGGGTCGACTTCGATGCCCTGCCCTCGCTGAGCTACCTGCGCGATGCCAAGCCGATGCCGGCCGGGTGGTCCGCCGGGCAGGCCCTGGACGAAGGGGCGGTGGAAATCGCCCGGCTGGGTCTGCTGCTGCCGGCCATGGTCGGGGTGTTGCTGGCTCCCGGTGATGCCCGCTTTGACAGCTGCGCGCAGGTGTCACTGTGCGACCTGGCCCAGGGCGCCGAGCAGGCCGCGCATGCCTACGAGTTGGTGGCGCGCTCGCCGGTGCCGCTGCGCGACGTCGGCATGACCGAATTTGCCGTATTCCGCGGCGGCGTGGCCCAGCGCGACCAGGTGGCGATCATTGTCGGCACTCCGGACCTGGGCGGCGTGGTACCGGTGCGCGTGCATTCCTCGTGCCTCACCGGCGACCTGTTCGGCTCGCTCAAGTGCGACTGCGGCGACCAGCTGCGGCGCGGCCTGCGCAAGCTGAAAGAGCTGGGCGGCGGCGTGCTGCTGTACCTGGACCAGGAAGGCCGCGGCACCGGCATTGCCGCAAAGATGCGCGCCTATGGCTACCAGCATGATGGGCTGGACACGATCGATGCCGATGCGCAGCTGGGGTTTGGCGCCGACGAGCGCCGCTATGGCAGCGCGGTGGCGATGCTGCAGGGCCTGGGCGTCCAGCGCGTGCAGCTGCTCAGCAACAACCCGACCAAGGCCCAGCGCCTGCGCCATGCGGGGATCGAGGTGGTGGACTGCGTGCCGGTGACCGGCGACATCACCGCCGAGAACGAACACTACCTGCGCACCAAGGCCGAGCGCGCCGGCCACCTGCTGGACGTGGATGCGTTGATCCAGGCCGCGCAATAGCGCGCGCCAACCTGCTACCGTCTGCGCGACGGGCGCAGCCGACCTGATGCGGACGCCCGGCATGTTTCCTCCTGCCGAGTGCCCGCCTTGTCCGACCCGTTCCCCGCCCCGTTGCCGACCCCACCGCCCCTGCCCGAGCAGGGCACGTGGCAGCCGCTGCCGCTGCGCGCGGCCACCATCGCCGGCGTGGCCGGCGCAATCACCGGTGCGATCCTGATCGGCGGCGTGCTGGGCACGCTGTGGGTGGTGTTGGACATGCCGATGCGCTGGATCGCAGGCCCGGCGATGCTGCTGCCCGGCGCGCTGATCGGCGGCTTCTTCGGCTTCCGTCGGCAGCGGCGCACCTGGTGGCGACTGGATGCGCAGGGACTGGGCGTGCGCCGCGACCTGATGTGGCAGCTGGAAACCCGGGTACCGCTGTCGCGCGTGCAGCACCTGGACCTTCGCCGGGGCCCGATCGAACGCACCGCGCAGCTGGCCACCCTGGTGGTGCATACCGCGGGCAGCCGCTTCAGTGCGGTGTCGCTGGCCGGGCTGGACCACGCCGACGCCGAGCGCCTGCGCGATACGCTGGGCCGCCAGCTGGACCAGGACGATGACGCCCTGTGAGCACGCCCCTGGCTGACCACGACGCGCCCGACCAGCGACTGCATCCGTGGTCGTGGTTGTTCGTGCTGCTGATGCAGCTGCGCCAGTTCCTGCTGCCGCTGGTCGCGCTGGTGGTGTTCGGTGGCCGCGGTGACAGTGACGAAGAGGAGATGTGGTCAAACCTGGCCGCGCTGGTGGTGATCGTGGTGCTGGTGGCCGTTTCCATCCTGCAGTACCTCACCTTCCACTACCGCATTGGCCGGGATGCGATCAGCGTGCGCAGCGGGGTGGTTTCGCGCAACCGCCGCGAGATTCCGTTCGCGCGCATCCACAACGTGGTGGTGCACCAGAACCCGCTCCACCGGCTGTTCGGGGTGGCCGAGCTGCGCCTGGAATCGGCCGGCGGCAATCGCCCGGAAGCGGAAATGCGCGTCCTCAAGCTGGAACAAGCGTTGGCGCTGGAACAGCTGGTGCGCCAGCGTGGACAGCAGCAGGCTGGCACCAGCGACGCGGCAGCAGTGAACGCGCCTGCCGGGCCGGCCGAGGATGTACTGCTGCAACTGGGTACGGCCGATGTAGTGCGCATCGGGCTGCTGTCCAATCGTGGCTGGGTGGTGGTACTGGCCGCGATCGGTGCGTCGTATCAGTTGTTTCCACGGGGTGCGGTCGACGACGCCATCGAGTACGGCGGCCGCCAGGCCTTCGGCTACGCCAGCACCCTGCACCCGGCCACCTGGGTATGGGTGGTGGCGGCACTGGTAATGGTGATCGGGTTCTGGGGCCTGCTGCGGGTCTTCTCGGTTGCGATGGCGCTGCTGCGCTATCACGGTTTCCGTCTGACCGAACACGAGCGCCGCCTCACCGTGGCCAGCGGGCTGCTCACGCGCATGCGCACCAGCGTGGCGCGCCGGCGGATCCAGGCTTGGACGCTGCGCGAATCCGCGCTGCAGCGCTGGTTCCAGCGCCGCCACCTGCGCATCGATATCGCCGCGGGCGTTTCAACCGATGGCGAGCGCCGCGACCTGCGCGAGCTGGCGCCGCTGGCAACACCCGAGGCCTGCGACGCGCTGGTGCAGTACCTGCTGCCGCAGCTGCAATGGCCACCGGCGCAGTGGCGGCCGGTGCCGCAGCGCGGATGGTGGCGGCTGTGCCTGCCGGCATTGATGGTCGTGCCGCTGCTGGCTGCCGGTGCGGTGTGGGAGGTGGGGCCGTGGGGCATGCTGGTGCTGGCGTGGCTGCCGTGGTCGGCACTGCGTGCGCACCGCACGATGGCGCGCATGGGCTACCACCTGGATGCGCATTACGTGGCCGTACGCGGCGGCTGGTGGCAGCGCTGGTGGCGGTTTGCCGAGCTGGACAAGCTGCAGTCGCTGCGGTTGGCGCGATCGCCGCTGGACCGGTGGCTGGGCACGTCCAGTGTATGGCTGGATACGGCCGGGGCCAGCGGCAGCATTGCCTTGTGCCTGCGGTATCTGCCGGAGGCCGAAGCGCGGGCGGTGTTCGAACAGCTCAATACTGCGTTGGGGACGCGTCGGCTTCGGTGGTGATACGTGGCCCCGCAGGGCGGGTTACCTGCACAGGGTCATGGCTTTGACACGCATGGCGTGTCACTACGATCCTTGGTCGCTTGGGATGAGGGTCGAACGGTGTTGTCAGGTCGCAAGCGTTGCGTAGCGACACGCCATGCGTGTCCCACGTGGTGCCGGAAATCTCTACCGCCGTGACGGGCCCCAGTATCCCAGGTCTTTGCGGATCTGCAGGCCACGTGTCCAGGCGCCGAACGGCTTGCGCTTCAAGCTGCCCAGCTCGCCGGCCAGGAAATCCTCCGTGGCGGCGATGACGCGCTCGCTGGAACGGCCATCGCGCCAGGGATGGATGTCGTCGGCATAACGAACGATCTCCGCCATCAAGGCCGGTTCCGGGTGCAGCGCGCGTGCGAGCTTTGCCGGCAGCTGGGCCGGATCATCGAAGTCGATCATATGCGGCTGCGGCACGCGGTTGCGGAAGGTCACCACCGGTTTGTGCTGCACCACGAACTCGGACACGATCGAAGACGTATCCGACACCAGCACGTCGGCGGCGCGCTGCGCGGCCATCACCTGTTCCGGTTCGATGAAGGCTGCGTTGGCACCGGCCAGCGCGCGGTAGCGGGCGAACAGCTCCGGCGGGCACTTGGGGTGCAGGGTCAGCAGCCAGTAGTGCCCGCCCCGGGCGATGTCGGCGGCGATCTGCTCGTAAAGGTGCGGCGCCGCGCTCAGGCGCTCGGTGAAGGTGGAGCCGAACAGGATCACCGGCCGTCCCTGCGCCGGCGCGCGCAGCGCCGCGCTGGCGCCGCCATCGTCGAGGAACAGCGGGTCCAGCTTGGGCCAGCCGGTTTCGGCCACGGCGAAGTGGCCCTCGCGCGCGGCCAGCTCGCGGAACGGGGTGGTGGTGGCCGGGCCCTGCGTGCAGTACAGGTCGAACAGCCCGCGCACGCGGAAGTGGCCACGGGCGCTGTCGCGCTTCTGCACGTTGAAGCCATGGAAGACCTGCACCTTGGCCCCGGCGATGAACGGCGGCACCCAGTTGGCTGCACTGAACACCGCGCGCGGGCGCAGCGCCAGCGCCTGCTGCAGGCCGACGTTGGGCACGCCCGGCAGGCTGGCCCCGGCCGCCCCGTCGGCGAACCACGCCGACACTGATTGACCGGAAGCGTGCAACGCCTGGGCCAACGGGGCGAGAATAGGCAGCGCATAGCGCTCCGTCGCAAACAGCAGGTACTCGGCCATCATGTCCTCCACGACCGCTCCCGTTGAACGGCCTCGCATCTCGGCCTGCATTATCGCGTTCAATGAAGCCGACCGCATCGGCGATTGCCTGGCCTCGCTGGCGTTCTGCGATGAGGTGATCGTCGTGGACTCGTATTCCACCGATTCGACCGTCGCCATCGCCACCGCCGCCGGGGCAACGGTGCTGCAGCGGCCGTTCGACGGCTTCCGCAGCCAGAAGGCGTTCTGCGTGGAACAGGCTGCCCACGACTGGGTGCTGTGCCTGGACGCCGACGAGCGCATCAGTGATGACCTGCGCGCGGCGATCCAAGCCGCCCAGGCCGGCGGCTTTGCCGGCCACCACGGTTACCGGTTCGCGCGCCTGTCAGAGTACTTCGGCAGGTTCCTGCGCCACGGCAATGCCTACCCGGATCGGGTACTGCGCCTGTTCGACCGCCGCCACGGCGGCTGGCGCGGCAAGCGCGAGATCCACGAAGCCGCCAGTGTCGATGGCAGCGTGGGCACGCTGCGCGGGGATCTCATCCACTTCCCCTACCGCTCGCTGGAACAGCAGCTGGCCAAAACCCAGCGTTATGCGCGGATGATGGCCGAACACGAATTCGCCCGCGGCAAGCGCGCGACATTGGCCAAGCTGGTGCTGGCGCCGGCGTGGCGGTTCTGGCGGGGGCTGCTGCTGCGCGGCGGCTTCCGCGATGGCTGGCACGGGTTGGTGTATGCCTATGTGCGCGCCAACTACGTCCGCCAGAAGACCATCATGTTGTGGATGCTGCAGAACGGCCAACCGGTGAGCGACCCGCCGCGTGGCGGCGACGCCAGCTGAACACCGGTATGTCAGACTTCAAGGGCGTTTGACCAAAGGCCCCCATGAAGATCCTTTACACCAACTTCCACGCCGGTGACGGCGGTGGGCACACCACCTACCTGGCGTCGCTGGCCCGAGCGCTGTCGCCGCGCCACCAGGTGTTCATGGCCGCCCCGGCCGGCAGCCGGGTGCTGCGGGTGGTGCGCCAGGAAGGCATCGCCGAACCGGTGGAGATCGCCTTCAGCAGCGGGCTGGCCACGCTGGGCCGGCAATGGGCGGACCTGCGCACCCTGCGCAGGCTGATCCGCGAACACGCCATCGACATCGTGCACGCCAATGGCGCGCGCGATCACCGGGTGGCAATGGAAGCGGTGGCCGGGCTGTCGAAGCGGCCCAGGCTGGTATTCACCAAGCACAACAGCAAATCGAGCAATACGTTCGGCAATGCGGTGCGCGCGCGCTGGGGCACCGACCGGGTGATCGCCGTGTCCGAACACACCCGGCAGATGCTGCTGGAAAGCCCCTACCGGCGCTGTCCGATCGATGTGGTGCGCAATGGCGTGGACCTGCAGCGCTTCTCGCCGGTGGCGGCCACCGACGGTGCGGAGCTGCGGGCCCGCTGGACGCACGATCCCGATGCGCTGGTGCTGGTGAGCAATGCGGGCACCGATGGCCACAAGGGCTGGATCGACCTGGCCCGTGCCATCGCAACCCTGCCCGAGCCCCTGCGCGGCAAGGTGCACATGGCCGTGGCCGGCCGCGAGCCGGACCCGCACCTGGTCGCTGAAGTCGGGCAGCTTGGGGTGGCCGGGCAGGTGCATTTTGCCGGGCTGCTGGAGGACATCCGCCCGTTCGTGGCCAGCGGCGATGCGGGATTCGTGCTGTCCTACGATGTGGAAACCATCTCATTTGCCTGCCGCGAGATGATGGCGATGGGCAAGCCGGTGATGGTCAGCGATTACGCGGGCTTGCCCGAGAACATCAGCCACGGGCACAACGGCTGGATCGTACCGGTGCGGAATGTGGCCGCGATTGCTGCGCAGGTCACCACACTCTACGAATGGCGCGGTGACCTGGCGCGGATCGGGCTGGCGGCGCGGGAGCACGCTGTCGAGGCATTTGGACTGGAGACGTTCAGTCGGTTGACCGAGGCCTCGTATGAAGCGGTTCTGCGAGGGACGGAAGGTTCTTCGCTGAAGGCAGCCGACTGACCGTCGGCTCTACCGGTTTTCGCCGCGCAGGCGCAGGGGGTCGGACAGGGCCAGGAAGAAGGCGATCCAGGTCGCGTAGAACGAGGCGGTGCGCATGTCGCGGAACATCATTTCGGTCAGGCCGAACACCGCAAAGCCAACGCAGATCATCAGGCCCGCGCCGGCGAACAGGCGGCTGGGCCGGTCGGTCACCCCCAGCCGCAGGCGTCTGGCAAACACCCAGCCCGGCGCGATGTACAGCAGCACCAGGCCCAATCCGCCCAGCACCCCATAGGTGGCCAGGAAGTACAGCAGGTCGTTGTGGGTTTCGCCGAAGTCCCGCGCCACCGTACGGGTGACCTGCTTGGCCTCGGCCAACTTCGCCAGTTCCTCGCGGAAGCGGTCGCCGCCGCCCACGCCGAACACCGGCTCGCCGCGGATCATGTGACCGGCTGCGCTCCACAGCTGCAGGCGGATGCATACCGACGTATCGGACAGATGCGCCACCTGGCACTGGTCGAATTCGCTCACCCCCAAGTGGATGCGCTCACGCATGGAGGCGTCGCTGGCCACGATGATGCCGGCCACGCCCAGCAGCAGCGCGGCGGCCAGGACCTTGAAGCGGTTCATGCGCCGCCCCTGGACCAGCAGGGCGATGAACAGGAAGAATGGAATGGCCAGCAACCCGCCGCGGGTCTGGGTGGCCAGGAAGGCCCCCATTCCGGCGATGCCGCTGACCAGCTTCAGCGCGAACTCGGTGCGGCGGAAACGGGTGATCCGCAGGCCCAGCAGGAGGAAGGAAATGACCGAGAACAGCAGGGTCAGGTCGCCGTAGGTGACGGCATTGAACTGCCGGGTCTGCGGTCGCGCCCCGGTGCTCAGCACCAGCCAGGCCACGTTGATCACTGCGTACCAGATGCCGCCGAGCAGGCCGAACGCCGCATGCGCCAGGATGTGGCGCGGCATGCGCAGCAGCGCCGCCAGGATCAGGCCGACGGAGAGCAGGCGCACCGCCTTTTCAACCTCGGAGCCTTTCCAGAGGCCGTGCACCCCCAGGCTGACCAGCACGCCCACCAGCATCACCGCCATGCCCAGCACCATCCACAGGTACTCGCGGCGGTTGTCGCACCAGGTACTGCCCGCTGCAGGATGGCGCACCCAGGCCAGCGTGATGAAACTCAGCAGCACCAGCCCGTAGTAGCCGGCGCTGCCGCCATCCATGGTCGACATCAGCAGGATCGGCGAAAGACCAAGCGCTACCGTGAACACCCATGCCAGGACAGGGTTGACGCCGGCAGGACGGGAAAGCGCGTTGGTCACGGTCAATGCGGTTCGGGCGGAGCGGCCGGCATTGTCGCTGATCGGTCGGGAATGATCCATGAGCGGACGGCTAGTCTTCGCCGTCTTCCTTGCCCTGCTCCAGCCGCATCCGGGCCAGGTCCACCGCACTGGGCTGGCAGGGGCCGACAAAGGCGCTGGCCGGCACCAGCCACCAGCCGCGCCGATTGGCCACGCCTACCCGTTCGGCCTGCGACCGGTCCACGCAGGCCAGCAGGGCGGCCTGCTGTACCAGCAGCCAGCGCCGCTCCGGCGCCTGCGCCTGCCAGGCCGCGCCGTCCTGCAGCTGGCGGTACCAGCGCCGTTTGAACCCGAAGGTGCGTACGGGGCGGTCGGACATGAGCAGGTTCTGCTCTTTCCAACCGACCAGGCCCAGCTCGGCATCGGGGCCGATCCGTTCGCCCACCTGGTGCATCAGCCCACGCGCGGAACTGGAATCATTGAAGAGGGGGTAGCCCACCAGCCCGTAAGCCACCCAGGCCATGGCCAGGATCGAGATCACGGCCAGGTGGAAATGGCGCCGCCCGCTGAAGACCAGGCTTACCACGCCCCAGCTGCCCAGTGCGATGCCGACCCAGCCCAGCGCGGCGGTCACCGACGCATCGATCCCCCGTTCGAGGATGAGCTTGCGCTCGAATCCTGGCTCGCCGCCCAGCATCGCCACGCCCGCCCCCAGCAGCGCCACGGTCAGCAGTGCAGCGAATCCGCCCAGCACCCACTGCACGTCGCGCCGGCGCAGCAGCCCCGGCAGCAGCGGCGCCAGGGCCAGACAGAACATGGGCAGCGCCGGCAGGATGTAGACATCGCGCTTGCCATGCGGAATGGAGAAGAACAGCACGATCAGCAGCCACCAGCCGAGCAGCAGCAGGTAGCGCGGATCGCGCCGGCGCAGGCGCCGCCACCAGGCGGGGATCGCCCACGGCACCAGCAGGAAGGCCGGGATCCACATCGAGGGCATGGTGGCCAGGAAGTACCACCAGGGCTGGTGGTGGTCCCAGGACTGGGCATAGCGCTTGGCGGTCTGCCGGAACAGGATGTCGTTCATGTAGGCGCGGTATTCAGCCGAGCCGCTGCCGGTGGCGGCCAGCACCATGGGCACCAGCCACAGTGCGATGGCAGCCAGGAAGGCCAGTGGCCCCACCCAGAACCGCCAGTCACGCAGGTGCAGCCGCACCCGTGGCCAGCCCATCGCCACGGCCGCAAGCGCCGGCACCAGCATCAGCAGTGCCAGCACGCCCACGCCCTTGGTGATCACCCCCAATCCGGCGGCAAACCAGCCCAGCCACCACCAGCGCCACGCCGGGCCGCAGAGCAGATGGCGCAGCAGGCCATAATTTGCCACGGTGATGAAGAACACCACCAGCGGGTCGATCTGGGCCTTCTTGGCCTGGAAGGTGAAGTGCACCGCAAACAACAGCGCCCAGGCCGCATACAGGCCCACCTTGCGGGTCCACAGCCGACGCCCGAGGTCGTACACGCAGGCCAACGTGCCCAGCGAGGCGAGCAGGGTGGGCAGCAGGAAGGCCAGCCGCCAGTCGCGCAGCAGGGTGTAAAGCGTGGCCTGCAGCCACATCAACATCGGTGGCTTGTCCGAGTACAGCTCGGTGCCGCGGTGCGGGAACAGCCAGTCGCCACTCAGCACCATCTGTTTGGCCACCAGCGCAAAGCGCGGCTCATCCGATGGCCACGGGTCGCGCATGCCCAGCCCGGCCCCCAGCACCAGCAGGGCCATCAGCGCAAGCAGCCAGAATTCCCGGGATTCGCGTGTCTTCAGCATGGGCGCGATTCTAACGGTGCAGGGTCAACCCTTCTTTAGCAGACGCGCATAGAAGAAGCCGTCTGCACCGTGTTCGCCCGGCAGTCGCTGGCGCCCGGCCCAGGAATCGTGACCGTAAGCGTCACCCAATGGCAGGAACCCCGCGCCCCGGGTGCGCTGCAGGAACGCCTCGACCTGGAACTGGTTCTCTTCGCGCAGGATCGAGCATGTCGCATACAGCAGCGTGCCGCCCGGGGCGAGCATGCCGAAGCAGGCATCCAGCAGGCGCGCCTGCAGCGCGACCAGCGCCGGAATATCGGTGGCGCGGCGGTGCAGCAGCACGTCCGGCTGGCGGCGGATGATGCCGGTGGCCGAACACGGGGCGTCCAGCAGGATCACGTCGAACGGCTGCCCGTCCCACCAGCTGGCCGGGTCAGTGGCATCGGCTGCTCGAACCTGGGCGTGTTCGCCCACCCCGGTGCGCGCGAACGTTTCGCTGATGCGCTTGAGCCGGCGCGCATCGATGTCCAGCGCCAGCAGGCGCAGGCTGGGGTCGCGTTCGAGCAGGTGCGCCGACTTGCCGCCCGGGGCGGCGCAGGCATCAAGCACGCGCGCGCCCTTGGGCACCGCCAGCGCATCCGCCACCTGCTGGGCCGAGAGGTCCTGCACCGACAGCGCCCCGTCGGCGAAGCCGGGCAACGCCGAAACCGCCACCGGCACTGGCAGGCGGAGTGCATCGGCGCCCAGTTCGCTGGCCTCGGCGGCGATGCCAGCCGCGTCCAGCCGCTCCAGCATCGCCTCGCGGCTGCCGTGCTGGCGATTGACCCGCAACCACAACGGCGCCGGCTGCAGGCTCGCACTGAAGATGGCGTCGGCCTGCTCGGGCCAATCCTGTTCAATCTGTTCGGCCATCCACTGCGGGAAGGCATCGCGCGCCGGAAGCGGCGGAATGCCATCGCGCTGGGCGCGGCGCAGCAGGGCGTTGACCATCCCGGCCTGGCGTTCCTTGCCCAGCGCGCGGGCGGCGTCGACCGTGGCCGAGAGCGCGGCATGGGCCGGCAGCTCGAGCGCATCGAGCTGGGCAAAGCCGACCAGCAGCAGCGCGCGCAGTTCATCCTCGCGCACGCTCAGCGGGCGCTGCATCCATTTCGCCAGGGCCGCGTCATAGGCGGTGCGCCGGCGCAGCACGGCAAAGCACAGCGCTTCGAGCAGGGCGCGGTCGCGGCTGTCGTCCAGGCTGGGCAGCGCGGTAGCCAGTTCAGCCTTGAGCGAACGGCCGCGGCCAAGGACCTGGGCCAGCACGCGCGCGGCGAGCACGCGCGTGGGTACACCCGGGGCCAGGGCGGACAGCGCAGGGGACGGCTTGTTCTGGCGGGGCTGTGCCATCTCAGTTGCCTGCGACCAGGTCGCGGCGGGCGTTGAGGTAATCGGCCGACGTAATCGCCTTGCCCCCCTCGCGCTGCAGCACGCGAAGGCGCAGGGCGCCCTGGCCGCAGGCGATATCGATGCCATCGCGGCCAGCCGCCAGCAGGGTCCCCGGCGCCTTGCCATGGTTGTCTTCCAGCGCCACCGCGCCGTGGATGCGCACCCGTTCGCCGGCCAGCTGCGCTTCGGCGATCGGCCACGGGTTGAAGGCGCGCACGGTGCGCTCCAGCACCTGCGCATCCTGCGCCCAGTCAAGCCGCGCTTCGGCCTTGTCCAGCTTGTGTGCGTAGGTCACCCCCTGCTCGGGCTGCGGCTGGGCGATCGGCTTGAGGCCGGCGCGCAGCAGGCCCAGCCCGTCGGACAGCACCTGAGCGCCCAGCTCGGCCAGGCGGTCGTGCAGCGAACCGCCCAGTTCACCGGCCTGGATCGGGGTGTGCTGGCGCAGCAGCACCGGGCCGGTGTCCAACCCGGCCTCCATCTGCATCAGGCACACGCCGGTTTCGGCGTCACCGGCCTGGATGGCACGCTGGATCGGCGCTGCACCCCGCCAGCGTGGCAGCAGCGAGGCATGCACGTTCCAGCAGCCGTGGGTCGGAATGGCCAGGACCGCCTTGGGCAGGATCAGCCCATAGGCCACCACCACCATCAGGTCCGGCTGCAGGTCACGCAGCTGCTGCTGGGCCTCGGCGGTCTTCAGCGATTCGGGCTGGAACACCGGGATGCCGCGGGCGATCGCCTCCAGCTTCACCGGCGAGGGCATCAGCCCACGGCCGCGGCCGGCCGGACGGTCGGGCTGGGTGTACACGCCCACCACCTCATGGTGGCGCGCGGCGGCACGCAGCGAGGCGACGGCGAACTCAGGCGTTCCGGCAAACACAATCTTCATGGCGTTCCCACTTGCAGAAAGAAAAACGGCGCCGGGGCACGGCGCCGAACATCCGGTCGGGCAGCGCGGGCAGGCCGCACCGCCACGTCCGTGGCCAGGTCAGGCAACGTGCCTGCGCGACTTGGCCAGCTTCTTGCGGACCATCTCACGCTTGAGCGGAGACAGGTAATCAATGAACAGCTTGCCGTCCAGGTGATCCATCTCGTGCTGCACGCACACGGCCAGCAGGCCGTCGGTGGTCAGCTCCTGGGCCACGCCTTGGCGGTCCAGGAACCGCACGGTGATGGTGTCGGCGCGGGTCACGTCGGCAAAGATGCCGGGCACCGACAGGCAGCCTTCCTGGTAGACCTGGCCGCCTTCGCTGGCCACGATCTCCGGGTTGATGAACACCCGCGGGGTGTCCTTCTCCTCGCTGACGTCGATGACCATGAAGCGCTTGTGGACGTCGACCTGCGACGCAGCCAGCCCGATGCCGGGGGCCTCGTACATGGTCTGGAACATGTTGTCGATCAGTTCCTGGAAGGCCGGGGTGGTCACTTCGGCGGCGTCGATCAGCGCAGCCTTGGTCCGCAGGCGCGGGTCCGGGAACTCGAGAATGGGCAGGATAGCCATGGCAAATACCGTTGGGGGGCGCCCTTAAAGCGGCGTACGTCGCAATTCTATCGCCAACGCTTGCCTTGCGCCCCGGTTTCTGGACTATAGTGCTCGAACCTGTTGGGGAATCAGGCACCACACCTATGTTTGAAAGAACTCGTACGGTCGTCGCCGTCGCGATGCTGACCGTCGCTACCTATGCTACCGCCGTTGAAGTGAATGGCGGGCACCCGGAAACCTACGTCGTCCAGAAGGGCGATACCTTGTGGGACATTTCCGCGCGCTTCCTTAAAAAGCCGTGGTTGTGGCCAGAGATCTGGCAGGCCAACCCGCAGGTCAAGAACCCGCACCTCATCTACCCAGGTGACGTGCTGAGCCTGGCCTATCTGGACCGCGTCGTGGCCCAGCCCGGCCCGCGCCAGGAGGCGCCGATCAATGCGATCCCGCTCAGCCAGGTCGAGCCCTTCCTGAAGCAGCTCAGCGTGGTGGACGAGATCGATTCGTTGCCCTACGTGGTTGCCCTGGAAGACAACCGCCTGCGCGCCACCACCGGCCAGACCGCCTACGTGCGGGGACTGGAAGGGGCACAGGTCGGCCAGCGCTGGGCCGTGGTCCGACCCACCGTGCGCTACACGCTGCCCAAGCCGACCGAGGACCTTACCGCCAACGGGGATGTCACCCCGGGCAGCGGCAACCTGTGGAAAAACTTCGTGGCCGCGCCCAGCAAGCGCCACGAGATGCTGGGCTATGAGCTTGCGCAGCTGAACGTGGGCACGGTGGTGAAGCTGCCCGATGAGAAGTCGGAAGTGACCTCCATCACGCTGCAGGGCCGGACCGACGGGCGTGAAGTCCGCGCCGGCGATCGTCTGGTGCCGGTGGAAGCCACCCCGTACGATCTGCAGTTCTTCCCGCATGCGCCGGCTGCCCAGACCGAAGGCCTGGATATCCGCGTGCTGGCAGTGACGGACATGTATCTGGCCGGCGGCCCGCGCGATGTCATCGCGATTTCGGCCGGCAGCGCCAACGGCATCGACAATGGGACCGTGGTTTCGCTGTGGCGCCAGGGGCGGCATGTGGCCCACCGCATGAAGTACCCAGGCTCCTCGCGCATGGACGACTCGCTCACCACCGGTGCCGGCCGCGTTTCCCTGCCCGACGAGTACGCCGCCCACGCGATGGTGTTCCGCACCTTCGACAAGGTCAGCTATGCGCTGGTGATGCAGGGCGTGAAGCCGGTCCTGGTCGGCTATTCCGCCAAGCACCCCGACGCGCAGTAACCCCGCCGGGTCGGCGCTGCCGACCCCACCACGCGGTAGGTACCGACGGTTGGTCGGTACACATTCTGACGCAACAACGCGACGGCGCCCCAGGGCGCCGTCGTCGCATGCGGGCTAGCCTGAGCCGATGCCCGATGACCTGCCCTGCTCCACCGAGGCGCTGCTGCGCCTGGTCCTTGCCGGTGGCCCCCCGGCCCCCCGCCGCGCCCTGCTGGCCCGCTTCGACGACCCCGCCGGCGCCCTGCGCGCCGGCCCCGCCGCATGGCGCGCCGCCGGGTGCAGCCCGGAGCAGCGGGCCCTGCTGGCACTGCCAGACCGCGAAGCGCTCGGTCGCGGCCGACGCTGGCTGTCACGGCCCGGCCGGCACCTGGTGTCGATCCAAAGCGACGACTACCCGTCCCTGCTGCGCCCGCTGGATCCCGCGCCTCTGGCGCTGTTCGTGCACGGCGACCCGGCCGCGCTCTGGCACCCCGGGGTGGCCGTGGTCGGCAGCCGCACCCCGTCGCCGACCGGCGCGGAGCTGGCCGCCGAGTTCGCCGGCGCGCTGGCCCGCAGCGGCCTGGGCGTGGTGAGCGGACTGGCCGCGGGGGTTGATGCGCGGGCCCACCAGGCCGCGCTGGAGGTCCCCGGCGGACGCACCGTGGCCGTGGTGGCGACCGGCCTGGACCTGATCTATCCGCCTCGCCACGGCGCGTTGCAGGCGTGCATCGCCGAACGGGGCGCCGTGGTCAGCGAGTACCCGCCCGGTACGCCGGCGCGCCCGGGCCAGTTCCCGGCCCGCAACCGGATCGTGGCCGGGCTGACCCTGGGCACGCTGGTCATCGAGGCGGCGGCCCGCTCAGGCGCCCTGATCACCGCCCGGTTGGCCGCGGAGATCGGGCGTGAAGTGTTCGCCCTGCCCGGCTCGGTGCGCAACCCGCGGGCGCGCGGCTGTCACCGGCTGATCCGCGACGGCGCCCAGCTGGTGGAAACCCCGGCCGAGGTTGTCGCCGGGCTGACCGGGGCGGCCGCCAGCCTGGGCCAGGCCTTGCGTTGGCGCCTGGACGCCCCCACTGAACAGGCACGGTCGGCGCCCGGCAGCGCGTCCCCCTTTCCTGTCCGCCACTACCAGCGCTTGTGGAACGCGCTGGATGAAAACCCCACGGGTATGGATTCATTGATCCAGCGCAGCGGATTGACGGCGGACCAGCTGTCGGCCATGCTGCTGATCATGGAACTGGATGGAAAGGTGGTCGCCAACCATGGCCGCTACTGTCGAAAACCCTAGTTTCTTCACCTCCACAGCGTCGTTGACGCAGGCCGAGGGGCAATGAAAGAGAGCATTCTGGATGTCCTGCTGTATCTGTTCGAACACTATTTCAGCGAAGACGCGGATCTCATCCGCGACCGCGACTCCCTCCAGAACGGCCTGATACAGGCTGGCTTCAGCCCCACCGAAATCAATAAAGCCTTCGATTGGCTGGACGCCCTGGCCGAACAGCGCCCGGCCGTGGCCCTTGCCCGCGTGGACGGTCCGGTTCGCATTTTCCATGGCCCGGAGCTGGACAAGCTGGATGTGGAAGGCCGCGGTTTCCTGATGTTCCTGGAACAGCACGGCATCCTGGACGCCAACCAGCGTGAGCTGGTGCTGGACCGTGCCATGGCGCTGGACCAGGACGAACTGGACCTGGACGACCTCAAGTGGGTGGTGCTGATGGTGCTGTTCAACCAGCCGGGTGCCGAGGCAGCCTACGCCTGGATGGAAACCCAGATGTTCGTGGACGAACCGGAACCGCTTCACTGACCGTACACTGGGTGCTTCGCGCATTCAGGGGAATGGAAAGTGAGCCAGTGGTTCTATGCAGAAGGGAATCGTCAGCAGCGGGGTCCGCTGACATCCGAGGAGTTGATCGCGCTGTACCAGTCCAGCCGCATTGCGCTGGACACCTTGGTATGGCGCGATGGGTTGGCCCAATGGCAGCCCCTGCGCAGCGTCGCCGACGAGATCGGCCTGGTCATCGCACCACCACCGGTGGTGGACCCGGGCCCGGGCGCGCCGCTTGACGGTCCGCATCTGGAGCCGGTGGTGCCCAGCCCGCCGCGCATCCCGGGGTTCGACACGCCCGCGCCTGGCCCTGCCATGCCCGCCTACAGTGCCGCGCCGACCCACCCGCGCGCGGCGCCGCCGCCGAAGAAGACCTCCGGCTGTCTGATCATCGGGCTGGCGGTGGGCATCGTGTTCGTGGTGGTGATCGGCATTCTTGCCGCGATCGCACTTCCCGCCTACAACGATTACCTGCACCGGGCCAAGGTGGCCAATGCAGTCGGGATCGTGTCGCAGTTGAAGAGCCAGGTGACCGAGTTCGCCATGAACACCGACCGCTGCCCGGTCAACGGCGACGATGGCTTCCAGAGCCCGACCTCGTACGCAGGCGACTACGTGGGTGCGGTGCGCATCGGCCGCATCGGCGAAGACAAGTGCGGCATCGAACTGGAGTTCGCCGTGCCGGGCAAGCGCGCACTCGATGGCAAAATGGTGTGGTTCGAATACGACCTGCGGAGCCAGGAGTGGACCTGCAGCAGCGATCTGGACACCAAGTATCTCCCCGCGCAGTGCCGCGGTTGAGCAGCACTTCAAATTATGGATGAGAGGGGAAGCACGCAATGACGGAGTGGTATTACGCAGACGGCCAGGACCGCCAAGGTCCGCTGCTGGTCGAAGACCTGCGCCAGCGCTTCCAGCGCGGCGAAATCAGCCTGGCCACACTGGTGTGGCGCGAGGGCTACCCGCAGTGGAAGCCGCTTTCCGAAGCGGTCGAGGAGCTGCAGCTGCAGAACCTGACCAGCGCCGCCGACAACCTGGGCAGCGGCATCGACCTGCGTGGGGATTACACGGCCATCGACAACGGCACCGCACCGCTGCCCGGCACCGGCGGCGGCACCTATTCGCCCTACACCGCACCTGCGGCCACGGGCAATTACGCTGCGGCCGTGGTGGGCGGCGGCGAGGTGGTCTACGCCGGGTTCTGGAAGCGCTACGCAGCGTATTTCCTCGACTCGATCGTGGTGAGCATCATCAACATCCCGGTCAGCCTGGTGTTCAACCTGATCGGCGCAGCCAGCGGCAACGAAAGCCTGGCGCTGGCGTTGAGCCTGGTGGCCATGCTGGGCGGCTTCGTCATCGGCATCGGCTATTACGCCGGCTTCCATGCCTCGCGGGGCGGTGCCACCCTGGGCAAGATGGCCGTGGGCATCAAGGTGGTACGCAGTGATGGCGAGCGGATCACCTTCCTGCGTGGCGTGGGCCGCTACTTCGGCTTCATCCTGAGCAGCCTGACCCTGATGATCGGCTTCATCATGGCGGCCTTCACCGAACGCAAGCAGGCGCTGCACGACATGCTGTGCGACACGCTGGTGGTGGACAAGTGGGCCTTCACCGAAAATGCCGAGTTCCAGGAACGCGGCCTGGGCACGGTCACCATCGTGATCCTGGTGATCAGCGGCATCCTGACCGTGGCCATGATCGGCGTGGCGATCGCCATGTTCGGGGTCATCGCCGCGTCCATGTCCTGACCCGTCCTCACACCCGGCCGCTTGACACAGCCGGCCCCGGCGTGATTCCTCTAGCAGGCGCAAAACCTGAACGCCCGGCGCATACCCGGGCGTTCAGCATAGGGAATTCGACGGCTGCCCTTCACTAATGCGGCCATTTGCTCCACCCTAGCGCCCTCTCCCGGGCTGCTGCCCACAGAAATCAACACCATGCCCAAGCACCTGCTCATCGTCGAATCGCCCGCCAAGGCCAAGACGATCAACAAATACCTCGGCAAGGACTTCACCGTCCTGGCCTCGTATGGGCATGTGCGCGATCTGGTCCCCAAGGAAGGTGCGGTCGACCCCGACAACAACTTCGCGATGCGTTACGACCTGATCGAGAAGAACGAAAAGCACGTTGATGCCATTGCCAAGGCCGCCAAGGGCGCCGACGACATCTTCCTGGCCACCGACCCGGATCGCGAGGGCGAAGCGATCAGCTGGCACATCGCCGAAATCCTGAAGGAACGCGGGCTGGTCAAGGACAAGCCGATGCAGCGGGTGGTGTTCACGGAGATCACCCCGCGCGCCATCAAGGAGGCCATGAGCCAGCCGCGCGCCATCGCCAGCGACCTCGTCGATGCCCAGCAGGCGCGCCGCGCGCTGGATTACCTGGTCGGCTTCAACCTGTCCCCGGTGTTGTGGCGCAAGGTCCAGCGCGGACTGTCGGCCGGCCGTGTGCAGAGCCCGGCGCTGCGCATGATCGTCGAGCGCGAGGAGGAAATCGAAGCCTTCATCGCCCGCGAGTACTGGAGCATCGACGCCGCCTGTGCGCATCCTTCGCAGCCGTTCAATGCCCGCCTGATCAAGCTGGATGGGCAGAAGTTCGAGCAGTTCACCGTGACCGACGGCGACACCGCCGAGGCGGCGCGCCTGCGCATCCAGCAGGCTGCGCAGGGCAACCTGCACGTCACCGACGTAGCCAGCAAGGAACGCAAGCGCCGGCCGGCCGCGCCGTTCACCACCTCCACGCTGCAGCAGGAGGCCTCGCGCAAGCTGGGCTTCACCACCCGCAAGACCATGCAGGTGGCGCAGAAGCTGTACGAAGGCGTGGCGATCGGCGACGAAGGCACCGTCGGTCTGATCTCGTACATGCGTACCGACTCGGTCAACCTGTCCCAGGATGCGTTGGCCGAGATCCGCGACGTCATCGCCCGCGATTACGGCATTGCCGCCCTGCCGGACAAGCCCAACACCTACCAGACCAAGTCCAAGAACGCCCAGGAAGCGCACGAAGCGGTGCGGCCCACTGCGGCACTGCGCACCCCGGCCTCGGTCTCGCGCTACCTCACCGAAGACGAGCGCAGGCTGTACGAGCTGATCTGGAAGCGTGCAGTGGCCAGCCAGATGATTCCGGCCACGCTCAACACGGTCAGCGTGGACCTCTCTGCCGGCAGCGAGCACGTATTCCGCGCCAGCGGCACCACCGTGGTGGTGCCCGGTTTCCTGGCCGTGTACGAAGAAGGCAAGGACAACAAGAGCGCCGAGGACGATGACGAAGGCCGCAAGCTGCCGGCGATGAAGCCCGGCGACCGCGTGCCGCTGGAGCGCATCCTGGCCGAACAGCACTTCACCCAGCCGCCGCCGCGCTTCACCGAAGCGGCGCTGGTCAAGGCGCTGGAAGAATATGGCATCGGCCGCCCGTCGACCTATTCGTCGATCATCCAGACCCTGCTGTTCCGCAAATACGTCGAAATGGAAGGCCGCAGCTTCCGCCCCTCGGACGTCGGCCGCGCTGTCTCGAAGTTCCTGTCCAGCCACTTCACCCAGTACGTGGACTACGACTTCACCGCCAAGCTCGAAGACGAGCTCGACGCGGTCTCGCGTGGCGAAGAAGACTGGATTCCGTTGATGGCCCGCTTCTGGGAACCCTTCAACCAGCTGGTGGAAGAAAAGAAGGAATCGGTCGATCGCGCCGAGGCCAGCGGCGCCCGCGAGCTCGGCACCGACCCCAAGAGCGGCAAGCCGGTCAGCGTGCGGCTGGGCCGCTTCGGGCCCTACGCGGCGATCGGCAGCACCGCCGAGGACGCCGAGGACAAGCCCAAGTTCGCTTCGCTGCGCCCGGGCCAGTCGATGCACACCATCAGCCTGGAAGACGCGCTGGAGCTGTTCCTGATGCCGCGGGCGCTGGGTGAGGACAAGGGCGAGGATGTCAGCGTGGGCATCGGCCGCTTCGGCCCGTTCGCCAAGCGCGGCAGCACCTATGCCTCGCTGAAGAAGGAAGACGACCCCTACACCATCGATCTGGCCCGCGCGGTGTTCCTGATCGAGGAAAAGGAAGAGATCGCCCGCAACCGCATCATCAAGGAATTCGACGGCAGCGAGATCCAGGTACTGAACGGCCGCTTCGGCCCGTACCTGAGCGACGGCAAGATGAACGGCAAGATCCCCAAGGATCGCGAGCCGGCCTCGCTGACCCTGGCCGAAGTGCAGCAGTTGATGGAAGAAACCGGCAAGCCGGTGCGCAAGGGCTTCGGCAAGAAGGCGGCCAAGAAGGTCGTGGCCAAAAAGGCCCCGGCAAAAAAGGCGGCGGTGAAGAAGGAGCCGGTGGTGAAGAAGGCGGCCGTCAAAAAGGCGGCTGCGAAAAAGGCACCCGCGAAAAAGGCAGCGACGAAAAAAGCCGCCACCAAGAAGACAGCCGCAAAGAAGGCAGTAAAGAAAGCCTGAAACCGGTAGCGCCCGACCGAGGGTCGGGCGGCAACACGGCGCACTGGAACGGTCGTCACCATGAATGAACTCACCGTAGACTCTGCTTCTTCCGCGCTGCGCGCCGGCGGCGTGATCGCCTACCCCACCGAAGCCGTGTGGGGTCTGGGCTGTGATCCGGCCAACGAAGCGGCGGTGCTGAAGCTGCTGCGGCTCAAGCAGCGGCCGGTCGAGAAGGGCATGATCCTGGTCGCTGCCGACCTGACGCAGCTGGAGGGCTGGGTCCGCGTCGACGCGCTGCCTGCTGAGCGCAGGGCCGAGGTGCTGGCCAGCTGGCCCGGCGCGCACACCTGGATCCTGCCCGCCGGGCCTCGCGCGCCGCGCTGGATCACGGGGGAACACACTGGCATCGCCGTTCGGATCAGCGCCCATCCGCTGGTGGCGGCGCTGTGCCGTGCCTGGGGCGGGCCGCTGGTGTCCACCAGCGCCAACCTGGCTGGCCAGCCACCAGCGCGCAGCCGCGCCGGACTGGACCCGGACCTGCTGCGCGACCTGGATGGCCTGGTTGACGGCGCCACCGGCGGCCTGGACCAGCCCACCCCGATCCGCGACGCCCTCACCGGCCAGGTACTGCGTACCTGAGCCGCATGGCGTTCTTTGCGCCTGCACAGGCAAGGCCGCACACTGCGGCCATGCGCCCACACCCTGCCCTCCCGCTGTACCTGTTGCTGCTTGGCAGCGCCCCGCTGGCGGCGCAGGAGAGCAGCGTCCGTATCTACCGCTGTGTAGGCAGCAACGGCGCGGTATCGCTGCAGGATGCACCGTGCCGCGACGGCCGCCAGGAAGTGCGCGAGATGCAGCGTCCACGCGATCCGGCACCCCGCGTGGTGCGCAGCGACCGTGCTCCGGCTCCTCCGGCGCCTGCCGCACCCGAGCGCGAGGTGCGCTATGTGCAGGTGCAGCCACCACAGCCGATGTACGAGTGCATCCGCGACGACGGCAGCCGCTATACCAGCGAAAGCAGCGAGGGCAATCCGCGCTGGGTGCCGGTGTGGACCAGCGCCTGGATTCCGGGACGCCGGCCCGGCGGCATCCATCCCGGCCCTGGTCCAGGACCGGGCCCTGGGCCCCGTCCGCTGCCGCCGATCGCACCGATGGGCAGTGGCTCGGTCACCTCCAGTGGCGGCTCGCTGACCGTCTCCGGCGGCGGCTCGCGGGTCGGCGGCAGCCTGTCCGTCGGCAGCGGCAGTACGCAGTGGCACAGCGAAGGGTCGGCATATCCGGGCACCTACCAGGACGTGGTGGTGCCGGCTGGCAACGTGCTGGTGCGCGACCAGTGCCACCCGCTGCCAGCCAGCGAAGTGTGTTCGATCCTGAGCGACCGGCGCTGGGAGCTGGTGCGGCGCTACAACAGCGCGCTGCAGAGCGAGCGGGACGCGATCAGCCGCGAGCAGCGTGGCGTGGATGCGCGTCTCGACCGGGACTGCCGGTAGGGCACGGCAACCGGTGCGTTGTATCCTGCGCCGATGAAACCGTATTGGCTCCTGTTGCTGCTGTGCGTGGCGTCGTCGGCGATGGCCGATGAGCCGATCGTGTTCCGCTGCACCGATGCGGACGACAACGTGACCGTACAGGGCAAGCCCTGCCCGGCCGGCAGCCACCAGGTGATCCAGCGCATGAATGCCGCGCCGTCGCGCGCGGAGGTTTCCGTGTCGACCCAGCCCACGCCCTCAGCGCCGGCCGCGCCGGCCGTCCAGCCGTTGTCACCCGCCGCGATGCCGCCGCAGGTACCCGGCAAGGCGCAGCCGATGGAGCGCATGATTTCAGAAGCGTACGAAGTGCCCCGGGGCACCGCGATCCTGGACAGTGCCAACCTGCCCAAGCCCGGCGACGAGCTGCCCGGCGACAGCCCGGCAAAGCCGCCGCTGCCGCCGATCTACCAGTGCCAGGGCCAGGACGGCGGCCGCTACCTGCACGAGCTTGAACCGGCACCCCCCACCTGCGTGCTGTTGTCGGTCACCGCGCTGGGCGGCAACACACCGGTCAATGCCGCCAGCTGCGAAGTGATCCGCGACACCTGCGAACCGCTGCCGGAAGACCAGCGTTGCAACGCGTGGCAGCAGCGCTTCCGCGATGCGCGGGGTCGGGAACGTTTCGCTTCATCGGGCGCCCTCACTGCCGCCAGCGCCGAGCGCCAGCGGCTTGAAAGCGTGCTGTCGGCTAGCAACTGCGCCGTCCCCCGGTAGGTACCGACCGTTGGCCGGTACGCCTCAGAACCCGTAACGCAGGAACCCACCGTCCACGGCAATGCATTCGCCGGTCACGTAGCTGGCGGCGGGCAGGCACAGGAACCCGACGGCGGCGGCCACTTCCTCAGGCTCGCCGATGCGCCGCATCGGGGTACGGTCGATCACCTGTTCGTAGTAGTCCGGGTCGGCCAGCGGGCCGGAGGTGCGGCGGGTGCGGATGTACCACGGCGCTACCGCGTTGACGCGGATGCCGTCTTCGGCCCACTCCACCGCGAGGTTGCGGGTCATCTGGTGCATGGCCGCCTTGGTCATGCCGTATACCGCGCCGCTGCGCACATGGGTGAGGCCCGAAACGCTGCCGACATTGACGATGGCCGATGCCGCATGGCGCGCCAGCAACGGGTGCGCATAACGGGACAGTTCGAATGCGGAGAACAGGTTCGTTTCGAAGATGCCGCGCCACTCGTCTTCGGTGTATTCGGTGGCCGGCTTGGTGATGTTGCCGCCGGCGTTGTTGATCAGCAGGTGCAGCCCGTCGCTGTGATCCTCCACCCAGTCCAGGATCTCGCGGCGATCCTCGTCGTCGGAGACGTCGGCGGACAGGCCGTGGATCTCACGGTCGGGATAGGCATCGGCGAGCTCATCGCGGGCCATTTCCAGCGCGTCGGCATCCCGGCCGACAATGAGCAGGTCCGCGCCAAACCCGAGCAGTTCGCGCGCGATCGCCAGGCCGATTCCGGCACTGGCACCGGTGATCAATGCGGTCTGTCCATCCAATCGCCAACGCTGCGCACTCACCTGCTTCTCCTGCCTTGGGCCGCGGCCCCTCATGGTTTGCGGGCAGGATAGCCCGCATGCCGGTGCGGCGCACCCCATCACACACGGGCTGGCAACGCGGTGCGACACTGCGTTTCCCTGGGTTCGCGCGCGAGGTTGCCATGTTGATCCGTATCGCCCTTCCGCTGGCCGGTCTGCTCGCCCTGAGCGGCTGCAGCCGCCCGGTGCCACCGGACCCGGACAAGCGACCGGAGCCCCAGGCCACCGCACTGCGCGACGCCATGCAGCAGCCGCTGGACAAGGCCAAGGCCGCGCGCGAAACACTGGAAAAGGCACCGGACACCAGCGCCGCCGACGAGGTCGACGCGGGCCGGTAAAAACAGCAAACCCGGCCAAGGCCGGGTTTGCTGATGAAGCGCGCCACCACCAACGGGGGTGACCTACCGTGACAATCGCATCGGGTAGATCACGACCGTTGGTCGTGATCCGCCATCAGAAGCCGCAGAAGCAATACGCCAGCGCCTTCACCGGGGCGCTGCCGCGCGGATCACGGGCGGCGTCTTCGACAAAGCGCAGCTGGGTGTCCACCTCCGGCATCGCGCGGGCCAGCATCATCCGCGCCACGCCCGATTCGCCCAGCATCCAGGCGCCGGCGTGGGTGCCGGCGAAGCCGCTGAGGAACTGCGCGAACGGCGTGGCAGGCTTTTCGATGTAGCGCACCCGCACCTTGTCCGGGCCGCCCAGCTTGGCGCGGTTGGAGGCATCTGCGATGGCCGCCTTCAGGCCACCGAAGGCATCGACCAGGCCGCGTTCCTTGGCCTGTGCACCGCTCCAGACGCGACCGCGGGCGACTTCGTCCACCGCTTCCACCGGCTTGCTGCGTGCGTCGGACACCTTGCCGGTGAAATCGGCGTAGCCCTTGTTGATCACCGACTGGATCACCTGGCCCACGGCCGGATCCATCGGGCGGGTGATGTCGAACGCACCGGCGAAGCGGGTAGTGCCCACGCCGTCGGTGTGTACGCCGATCTTGTCCAGCGAGCGCGACAGGTTCGGGATCATGCCGAAGATGCCGATCGAACCGGTGATCGTCGACGGATCGGCGTAAATGCGGTCTGCATTCATGCTGATCCAGTAGCCGCCCGATGCCGCCAGGTCGCCCATCGATACCACCACCGGCTTGCCGGCCGCCTTCAGCGCCACCACCTCACGGCGGATCTGCTCGGAAGCGAACACTTCGCCACCGGGCGAATCCACGCGCAGCACCACGGCCTTCACGTTGTCGTCGTCGCGCGCTTCGCGCAGCAGCGCCGAGGTCGACTCGCCGCCCACGCGGCCGGCCGGCAGGTCGCCACCGGCGATCTCACCGGACGCCACCACCACCGCCACCTGCGGACGCGAATCCACCGGCGAGCGGCGGATGTCGAGCTGGGTCAGGTACTCATCGAGGTTGATGCTGCGGAAGCCACCGTCGGCGTCTTCATCGGCCACGCCGCGATCGGCCAGCAGGTCCTCGACTTCCTCACGGGTCTTCAGGCCATCCACCAGCTTCTGCTGCAGGGCGAACTTGGCCAGGTCGCCACCGGCGGCGGCGATGCCTTCGGGCATGGTGTCGATGCCGGCGGCCAGCTGCGCGGCGTCCAGCTTGCGCGCCGTGGCGATGTCGGCCAGGTAGCGCTGCCACACGTCGTTCATCCAGAACAGGTCGGCTTCCTTGGCCTGCGGCGACGCCGCGTCCAGCACGTACGGTTCGGCGGCGGACTTGTATTCGCCCACCTTGAACAGGTGCACGTCCACGCCCAGCTTGTCCTGCAGGCCGGTGCGGAAGTACTGGCGGTAACGGCCGAGGCCTTCCAGCACCACCCCGCCCATCGGGTCGAGGTAGATTTCCTTGGCCTGCGCGGCCAGCAGGTACTGCCACTGGCTCATGTTGTCGCTGTAGGCCACGATGTCCTTGCCCGACGCGCGCAGTTCCTGCAGCGAGGCAGCCACTTCCCGCATCGAAGCAAAGCCGCTGGGCTGCAGCTTGTCCAGCTGCAGCACCACGCGCTCGATCTTCTTGTCCTCACGCGCGGCATCCAGCGCGCGCACCAGGTCGCGCAGCTGCACTTCCTCGGCGCTGTTGTCGCCAATGGCCTTGGCCAGGGCGCGACTGACCGGATCGGCACTGAACTGTTCAACCAGGCGCCCTTCCGGCGCGATCACCAGCGTGGTGCGGTCCTGCAGGGTGCGGCCACTGCTGGCGCCCTTGCCCATCGCGAAGACGAACAGGACCAGGATCAGCAGCAACAGGCCGAAGAACAGCAGGTTGAGGATCAGCCTGCGGGTAAAGTTCATCACATCCCACAGCCCGATGAAGAAGCTGGCGACGGGATTGCGACGCACGGGTTGGTTCATGGGGAAAACTCCAGTTGGCTTCTTGCCGTGGTACCAGCATAGCCCGTGCCGGACAGCCCGGCATCGGACACAAGTAAGGGGGCCATCAGGCCGGCAGGTTCAGGTCGACACCCACACGACGGCTGCTCACGCGCAGCCGCCACGCCATCAGGATCGCCGCCGCGGTCAGGCCCAGGATCAGGCCCAACCACATGCCCTGCGGCCCCATGCCCAGGCCCAGGCCCAGTCCGGCGCCGAGCGGCATGCCGAGCCCCCAGTACGAGAACATGGCGATGAACATTGGCACCCGGGTGTCCTTCAGGCCGCGCAGCGCGCCCGCCGAGAGCACCTGGATGCCATCGGGGAACTGGAACGCGGCCGCATACAGCAGCAGGGTGGAGGCCAGCGCGGCCACGCCCATGTCGGCGGTATACACCCCGACGATGGCGTCGTGCCCGAACAGCAGCACCAGCGCCGACAGCGTCTGCGTGCCCAGGATGATCAGCAGGCCGGCGATGGCAGCGCGCCGAACGCCCAGCCCGTTGCCGCTGCCTACCGCATGGCCCACGCGCACGGTGGTCGCTTCGGCCACGCCCATCGGGATCATGAAGCACAGCTGCGCCACGTTGATGGCGATCTGGTGCGAGGCCGCCTCGGTGGCGCCCAGGCGGCCGATCAACAGGGCGGTGACGATGAACAGCCCGCCTTCCATCAGCACGGTGATGCCGATCGGCAGGCCGGTGCGCAGCAGGTCCCAGATCGCCGCCCAGCGCGGCAGCTCCAGGTGCGAGAACAGTTCCAGGTGGGCGAACCGCTTGGTCTTCCAGAGGTAGCCAGCGAAGCACAGCGCCTGGATCCACATCATGGTGGCCGAGGCGATGCCCAGCCCTTCGGCGCCCATTTCCGGGAAGCCCAGCTTGCCGTAACACAGCACGTAGCCCAGCGGCGCCAGCACCAGCAGGCCACCAAAGCCGAGCAGCATGGTCGGCAGCGTCCAGTGCATGCCCTCGCTGAGGTAGCGCATGCAGAAGTACAGGGTCAGCGCCGGGCCACCCCAGCGCACCGCATGCAGGAACGCGGTCGCGCCCGGCACGATGTCCGGGGCGATGCCGAACGCAGGCAGCAACGGCGGCACCACCGTGAGGAAGGTGAACATGATCAGGCCCAGGCCCAAGGCCAGCCACAGCGCCTGGCGGAACAGCGGGCCGATCTCACGTTCGCGGCCGGCGCCGTGCAGCTGCGACACCGAGGCGGTGAGCGAGATCAAGGTACCGATCGGAATCAGCATCGGCAGCCACAGCAGGGCCGTGCCGATGGTGACCGCCGCCAACGTCTGGGTACCGTGGTGCCCGGCGATGACGTTGTCGACGAAGGAAATCAGGCCAGTGGAGATGTGGCCAAGGACCAGCGGCAGCGCAAGCAGGCCGGTGGCGCGCACTTCCCGGGAGAGGCGCGGCGTAGCGATAACGGTAGACATGGGATCACAGACGGCAACTACGGCAGCGCGCGGAGGGCACAGGCACCGGGTTGCGGCCGGTCATCTTACGCTCAACGCACCAGGTTTTCCTTCAACCACGCATCGCGCGCGGCTGGCGCCAACCCCAGGAACTGGTCGCGCACCTGGTCGCGCTCCTGCGGCGGGGTGCGCTGAGCAATCAACGTGAGCTGCGCCAGCTGGCCCTCGTTGAGCTGGCGCAGCGCGGCCAGCGCCGGCTCGCGCTGGTCGGCGGGCAGATAGCCGAACAGGCCCTGCAGCTTGGGGAAATGCTGGCCCAGCTGCGGGCCCAGCAGCCAGCCGTCGCGGAACCGCTGGTCCTGTTCGTCGAAGCGGGCCCGCAGCGCCTGCTGCTGTGCAGCGGGCATCGCGGCGATACGGCCGGCGGCCTCGCGGATGCGGGCACGTTCGGCTGCGGGCAGCGCCTGCCACTGGGCATAGCGGCTGCGCAGTTCACGCAGCTGGGCAGGATCCAGTGCGGCCGGGGTGGCGGGAATGGCGGGTGTCGTTACCGGCACAGGAGTGGCGGCCGGCAAGGGTAACGGCTGGGGGGCGGCGTGCGCGCCGGCCGCCAGGCCCACGGCAAGCAGCAGGATCGACTTATTCATCAGCGGCTGCCGTCTCCAGGCCGGCGGTGGCAGGTTCGGGGCGGCTGGGCTGCGGTTGCGATTCGTCCACCGGGACCGGACCACCGGCGGCCGCCCACGCGTACAGGTCGGCATCACGGGCCAGCATCAGGTCCGGGTCGGCCAGCATGGCCGCGTCGCCGGCGGCGTGGGCCGGGTCGGCCGGTGCCGTCACCGGCAGGTCTTCGGCGGCCAGCGGCTCCACCTGCACCGGGTCGGCGGTGGACACCGCGCCCTCGGGCACGCTGGCTTCCGGGGCGAGCGCCGGGCTGCGGTGCTGCCACCACATCGCGCCCCCCAGCAATACGGCGGTGGTGACCAGCAGGATCACTAGTCCGCGCCACAGCGGCCGCCGGTTGTGGCGGCGGACCGACGTGCGCCGCGGCGCCGCATCGGCCGGTGCTGGCGCGCGCCAGGAGGCCGGTCCCTTGCCCGCCGCGGGGGCCGGCGCGGGCTGGTGCAGCTGCTGCAGGCGGCTGGCCGGCAGCTCGCGCAGGCGCTGCTGCACCTGTTCGGCCAGGGCGCGCCAACCCGCCGCATCGGGATGGCCCTGCGCATCGCGCGGGCAGGCCTCGGCCAGCGCCTGCTGGTAGTCGGCCACCGGCATGTCCAGGATCTGCGCGGCGGCGGCCTCGTCCAGCCCGCCGCCGACCCGCAGCAGCAGCGCCAGCCGTGCCGGCGGCGCAAGGGTGGGCAGGTGCGCCAGGCCTGGAGCCCACTGGCCGCCGGGCGCCGGCATGCGGATCGGGGTGCGGTGCGCAAGCAGGATCCAGAACCGGTCCGGCCACTGTGCCATCGGCACGTCACTGGCGATGCCGGCGAAGGCGCGCATCACCGCGACCAGTGCCTGCTCGGCGACGGTCGGGTCGCCGCACTGCAGTTCGGCAACCACCAGGGCGCGACGCTCGACGCCTCGCAGGAATGCGGACAGGGCACCCGCTGCAGTAGAGGAAACAGGGGCGTTCACAGCCGTCATAGCAACTCCATCAAGTGCCGGAATGATAGCGAGTGCGCCCGCGCAGGGGGATGCCGATACAGGCCGTGTGCGACGACCGCCCAGGTGCGGAACGGTTGACAGCGGCGCAGGTTGTGCACAGCACCAACAAATTCGGCATAAAACGGGCAGGTGAAGGCGGCATCCCCCATGTGTCAGCGGTGTTTCACAGCCATCCAATTGATTTTAATGGATTTTGTTGTGTGGCTATTTTTTGACCAACCCGGGCATCACTGCGGTACTCCCTGACAAACAGCTCGGAGTTCGACACTCGCACACAGACTTATCCACAGAAGATGTGGATAAGACCGAATCTCCAATAGCCACGGATATTTAGCTCCTATTTAGGTTCCACGACGCCAGCCGGCGATCGGTTTCGCGCGCTGAACAGGGCCGGTCGCGCCCGCTACACTGGCGCGATGCTGCCCCCCGATCCAGCCCCCCTGCTGAGCCTGGAAAGTGCCCTGGCCCCCCTGCGGGATGCCCCCTCCCTCCAGGTGGCCCTGCCCCTGCCGTTGCCGCAGTGGTTCGACTACGCGCCGCCGCCGGGTGAGGCACCCGGCCCCGGCATGGTCGGGCGCCGGCTGCGGGTGCCGTTCGGCTCACGCGAGCTGGTGGGCGTGGTGGCCGGGATCGGCACGGTGCCCGACGGCAACGCGCTGCGGACTGCGGTGGAATGGCTGGATGCGGCGCCACTGCTGGACGGCGAGCTGTGGACCTCGCTGCAGTGGCTGGCGCGTTACACCCATGCGCCGCTGGGCGAGGTGGTCAGCACCGCCCTCCCCGCCCCGCTGCGCCGTGGCGAACCGGTGCCCGATACCCATCGTTGGGGCTGGCAGCTCACGGCGGCAGGAATCGAACAACGCGCCAAGCTGCGGGCCGGCACCCGTCCGCACCGCCTGGCCGAACACCTGGCCGGCCGCAGCGTGGACGAGGACCTGCTGGACGAGGCCATGGAGGACTGGCGCAGCGCGGCGCGCGCGCTGGCCAAGCGCGGCCTGGTCGAGCGCATCCCGCTGGAGCATACCCCGGCGCTGCCGGTCCTCCGGTCGGGCCCGACGCCGAATGCGGAGCAGGCCAACGCCATCGCCGCAATCACCGCCCACGCGCAGTTCGGCGCGTTCCTGCTCGACGGGGTCACCGGCAGTGGCAAGACCGAGGTGTACCTGCAGGCGATCGTGGACTGCCTGGCACGCGGCCGCCAGGCGTTGGTGCTGGTGCCGGAGATCGGGCTGACGCCACAGACGCTGGCACGCTTCCGCAGCCGCCTTAGCATTACCGTGCATGTGCTGCATTCGGGCTTGAACGACAACGAACGCGCGCGGGTGTGGGCCGCCGCCGCCCGCGGCGAGGCACAGGTGATCGTGGGCACGCGTTCGGCGGTGTTCACCCCGTTGCCCAATGCCGGGCTGATCGTGGTCGATGAAGAGCACGACGGCAGCTACAAGCAGCAGGACGGCATCCGCTACCACGCGCGCGATTTCGCGCTGGTGCGGGCCAAGGCGCTGGACGTGCCGGTGGTGCTGGGCAGCGCCACGCCGTCGCTGGAATCGCTGCACAACGCCCACGCCGGCCGCTACACCCACCTGCGCTTGAAACAGCGCGCGGGCGAGGCGCGACCGCCGCGGGTGCGGGTGCTGGACGTACGCAAGCGCCCGCTGAAGGACGGCCTCTCGGCCGAGGTCATGGAAGGCATCGGCCAGCACCTGGCGGCCGGCCACCAGGTACTGGTGTTCAAGAACCGCCGCGGTTACGCCCCGGTGCTGCTGTGCCATGACTGCGGGTGGACCGCGCCCTGCAGACGCTGCGATGCGCCGATGACCGTGCACGCCGGCGGCCGCCGCCTGCAGTGCCACCACTGCGGCGCGCGCCAGCCAGCGCCGCTGGCCTGTCCCGACTGCGCCAGCCTGGCGCTGCAGCCGCAGGGGATCGGCACCGAGCGCCTGGAAGAACACCTGGTGGAAGCCTTCGCCGATTTCCCGGTGATCCGCATCGATCGCGGCACCACCAACCGCCGCGACGCGCTGGAAACCCAGCTGGCCACGCTGGGTGACCGTGCCGGCATCCTGGTCGGCACCCAGATCCTGGCCAAGGGCCACGACCTGCCGAAGCTGACCCTGGTGGTTGTGGTGGGCATCGACGAAGGCCTGTTCTCCGCCGACTTCCGCGCCAGCGAGAAACTGGCCCAGCAGCTGATCCAGGTGGCCGGGCGCGCGGGGCGCGCCACCGACGCCGGCGAAGTCTGGCTGCAGACCCATCACCCCGGGCACCCGTTGCTGGAAACCCTGGTCAACGGTGGCTACCACGCCTTTGCCGATGCCGAGCTGCAGCAGCGCGAAGCGGCCGGCTTCCCACCGTTCGCGCACCTGGCGCTGATGCGCGCCGAGGCGCAGCAGGTGGAGCACGCCAATGCCATGTTGATGGCCGTGCGCGAGCTGATCGCGCACGAGTGCCCGGTGGAACGCTTCGGCCCGATGCCGGCACCGATGCCGCGCCGCGCAGGTTACCAGCGCACCCAGCTGCTGCTGTCGGCGCCGACGCGACGGCCGCTGCACGCACTGTTGGACCAGATCATGCCGCAGATTTACGGATTGCCGCAGGCGCGCAGGGTGCGCTGGTCATTGGACGTCGACCCCACCGACCTGTATTGAGCGCGTGCGGACCAACGGTCCGCACCTACCGTCCGTTACTTCACGTCAACGGGGTCATCACTGCTTTGACGTACGCCGGGCGCTGCTGCAGGCGCTGGTACCACGCTTCCAGGTGCGGCAGCGACGGCCGCTGGATCGGCAGTTCGAACCACGCATAGACCAGCGCGCCGAGCGGTATGTCGCCCATCGCGAACTGCTCCCCGGACAACCAGGGTTGTTGCGCCAGGGTGGCATCCGCCATGCGCAGCAACTCGCCGGCACGCGTGACCGCGGCATTGATGCGGGCTTCGTCGCGGTCGGCCGGGGCGGTGCGCATGATGCCCCAGATCAGATCGGTGTACAGCGGCGCCATGCGCGAGGTGCTCCAGTCCATCCACTTCTCGGCCTGGGCGCGCGCCATCGCATCCTCCGGGTAGAGCGTGCCCAGCGCGTAGCGCGCGCTCAGATAACGCACGATGGTGTTGGATTCCCACAGCGGCAGGCCGTGGTCTTCGATCACCGGCACCAGACCGTTGGGGTTCATGCCCACGTATTCCGGCGACTGGGTGCCACCGAAAGGGCCGCCGACTTCGATGGATTCGTACGGCAGGCCGATTTCCTCCGCACACCACAGCACTTTGCGCACGTTGCTGGAATTGCGGCGGCCCCAGATCTTCAGCATGTTGGTGTTCCCGGTTGTCGATATGCGCCGATACGATACGCCGATCAACGCAGCGGTGTTACCGCGCCTTCTTCGGAAGTGCGCGCACGTACGTGGATTTGCCGTCCTTCTTCATTTCAAACAGCCCGGTGGCCGCGAGCAGTTCGCTGAGTTTGTTGTAGCCGTAGTTGCGCGAGTCGAAAGAAGCCTGGTTGCCGATCTGGCTGCCCACCGGGCCCAGGTGCGACCAGCCGTCTTCGGCTTCGGCCGACGTCACCGCACGGCGCAGCATCTGCACCAGCCGGGTATCGCTGCGCAGTTCGGGGCCGGTCTTGCGTGGACGGGTTTCCTCAGCGCCCTGCTCCACTTCGGCGTCCACCGCGTGGCTCTGGCCCAGGGCTTCCAGGTAGGTGAACTTGGAACAGGCGTTGACGAACGGCTCCGGCGTTTTCTTCTCGCCGAACCCATACACCTTGACCCCGTCGGTCAGCAGGCGCATCACCAGCGGAGTGAAATCGGCATCGCTGGACACGATCGCAAACCCATCGAGGTTGCGTGCGTACAGCATGTCCATCGCATCGATCACCATCGCCATGTCCGAGGCGTTCTTGCCGCGGCTGTAGGCGAACTGCTGGATGGGACGGATTGCGTACTCGTGCAGCACCCCCTCCCAGCCTTTCAGGCGTGGACTCTTCCAGTTGCCATAGGCGCGACGGACGTTGGCCACGCCGTAGCGCGCCACTTCGGCCAGCACCACATCGATCTTCGAAGACGGCGCATTGTCGGCATCGATCAGCAGGGCGATGCGCTTTTCCGGTTCGGTCATCTCAACCTCCAGTCAAGGGTCGAATCGGCCGCCGGCAGGCGCGACGGCTGCTGAACCCAGTATCTGTCATCCACGTGAAGATCGCGCGTCGCGTGCGAACATGCTCTGCTTCGCTTCGACCCCCGCCAAGGAGTCATTGCATGACCCGCGATCCCCTGCCCCACCTGGTCATCATTGGTGGCGGCTTCGCCGGCCTCTGGGCCACCCGCGCGCTGGCCAGCGCGCGCATCCGCATCACCCTGGTGGACCGTCGCAACCACCATCTGTTCCAGCCGCTGCTGTACCAGGTTGCCACCGCCGGCCTGTCCGCGCCCGACATCGCCGCGCCGCTGCGCCACATCCTGGGCGACCAGCGCAATGTCGAAGTGCGGTTGGGCGAGGTGACCTCGATCGACAAGGGCAAGCGCCAGATCACCCTAGCCGACGGCGGCCAGCTCGGCTACGACACGCTGATGCTGTGCACCGGCGCCACCCACGCGTATTTCGGGCACGACGAGTGGGCCGCCGACGCACCTGGCCTGAAGACCCTGGACGATGCCATCGCACTGCGGCGCAAGCTGCTGCTGGCCTTCGAACGCGCGGAGGCCGAGCCGGATCCGGCGCGCAAGGCAGCGTGGCTGAGCTTTGCGGTAGTCGGCGGCGGCCCCACCGGCGTGGAACTGGCCGGCACCCTGGCCGAGATCGCGCGGCACACCCTGCGCAACGAGTTCCGCCACATCGATCCGGCCAGCGCCACGGTGCGGCTGGTCGAAGCCGGGCCCCGGGTGCTGTCCAGCTTTCCCGAGGTACTGTCGCTGAAAGCGCGGCGCCAGTTGGAGAAGCTCGGCGTGGAAGTGCTGACCGGCACCGCAGTGAGCAACATCAACGGCGAGGGCTTCCAGCTCGGCGAGCAGTTCGTTGCCGCCCGCACGGTGGTGTGGGCCGCAGGCGTGGCTGCCTCGCCGCTGGCGCGGACGCTGGACGTCCCCCTGGACCGCGCCGGGCGCGTGCTGGTGCAGCCCGACCTTACCCTGGCCGGGCACCCGGAGATTTTCGTGGCCGGCGACCTGGCCGCGCTGCAGCAGGCCGATGGCCGGCCGGTGCCGGGCGTTGCCCCGGCCGCCAAGCAGATGGGCAAGCATGTGGCCGCCACCCTCCGTGCGCGGCTCGAGGACACGCCGGCACCCGGCCCGTTCAAGTACCAGGACTACGGCAACCTGGCCACGATCGGGCGCATGGCCGCCATCGTGCACCTGGGCCGGCTGCAGTTGTCCGGTGTGCTGGCCTGGTGGTTCTGGCTGGCCGCGCACGTGTTCTTCCTGATCGGGTTCCGCAACCGGATCGTGGTGCTGCTCAATTGGGCGGTGGCGTATTGGAGCTACCAGCGCAGTGCACGGATCATCTTTGGTGATGACCGCGAGGACCGCCGACCGAAACCGACCGATCAGGGATCGTTGCCCGGAGCGAGGTGAACATCCCAGGTGCACAGGAAATCCGGATCACGGATGGTCAGCGCCATCGAGCGCAGCGTGTAGTCGCCGGGCGCGGCCGGGGTGTAATGACCAAGCTCTGGCGGCAGGAACAGTTCCTCGCCGTCCAGCGCGCTGGCCAGCACCACGCCCTCCTCGTCATTGATGCGCAGCACGTGCCCGGCCATCTGGCGGTGCTCCAGCGCGTTGCCTTCGGCGTCCAGGTAGGTGATGCCGGCGAGCACGGTCTTGCCGATCATTGCGCGCGCCTTGGCCGGGTCGATGCCTGTCATGTTCCGCCACTCCGTTGCTGAAGCCAGGCCAGTTTGCGTGCGCGCGGCTGGCGCTTGAGCTCGCATTCGGCCTTGGAGGCGGCCGAACGGTCCGGATAGGCGCGCATGGCGAGCAGCTTCACCGGCGGGTTGGCGCGGGTGTAGCGCGCGCCCTTCCCGCACGCATGGGCCTGGAAGCGGGCGTCCACGTCGTTGCTGATGCCGGCGTAATAGCTGCCGTTGCGGCATTCCAGCAGATAGAGGTACCAGGGGGCGGGTTCAGCGGGCATACCGGGATTATCCACCGGCACGAGGGTACTGGCTGCTAGAATCCGCTCCGGATGCAGGAGAGAGGCGCCGCGCTGGCGCCCGCCGAAGGCGCAGGCTCCCATAATCGCTCAGGCCGGTGGCTCGAAACGCCACCAACCATGCATCCAACACGCCGATCTGGAGAGAGGTCTTCAATGACCCGCCGAAGGGGCACGTGGCCTGGCCACTGAACTCTCAGGCAAAAGGACAGCGGGAGCGGCAACGGAATCCCACCCCACGACAGTGCTGCGGCGCTGGCGCGTGCGCGTTTCCGTCCCCGCCTGCCCCCTCCGGAGCCGCTGCATGCTGCTGTCCATCATCTACCTCATCGCCATTTCCGCCGAAGCCATGACCGGCGCGCTGTCTGCCGGTCGTCGGCGGATGGATCTGTTCGGCGTGGTCATCATCGCCTGCGTGACCGCGCTGGGCGGCGGCTCACTGCGCGATATCGTGCTGGGCCACTACCCGCTGGGCTGGGTCAAGCACCCCGAGTACCTGGGCTTCACGATCTGTGCGGCACTGATCGCCACCTGGGTGGCACGCTGGATGCACCACTTCCGCCGCACCTTCCTGGTGCTCGATGGCCTGGGCCTGATCTGCTTCACCCTGATCGGCTGCGCGGTGGCGCGCGACGGTGGCCACGCGGCGCCGATCGTACTCATCGCCGGCATGCTCACCGGCGCCTTCGGCGGCGTCCTGCGCGATGTACTGTGCAACGAGGTGCCGCTGATCTTCCAGAAGGAGCTGTACGCGGTGATCACCCTGCTCACTGGCGCGGCGTGGCTGGGTTTGCTGGAACTGGACGTGTCGCTCAATGCCGCCACGCTGTGGTGCCTGGGCGGCGGCTTCGCGTTCCGCCTGCTGGCGATCCACTTCAAGTGGGAGATGCCGAAGTTCGTGTATCGCGACGAGGTGCATTAGCGGGTATCGACCGGCGGTCGATACCCGCCGCCGGCCGGCACCGGTAGCGCACGACCGTTGGTCGTGCGCCGCCCGGATCAAGCCGCCTCGGCCAGACGCCGCGCGCGCCGCGCACGCACGGCCTCGGCCAGCGCCTCCAGCACCTGCAGCGAACTGTCCCAGCCGATGCAGCCATCGGTGATGCTCTGGCCGTACACCAGCGGCTGGCCTTCCACCAGTTCCTGGCGGCCAGCGACCAGGTGGCTTTCCACCATGACGCCCACGATGCGCTCTTCGCCTGCCGCCAGTTGTGCATTGATGTCAGCGATCACCTTCGGCTGGTTTTCGGGATTCTTGCTGCTGTTGGCGTGGCTGGCATCGATCATCAGCCGCGCCGGGAGCTGCGCCTTGGCCAGCGTCTGGCTGGCGGCATCCACGCTGGCGGCATCGAAGTTCGGCACTTTGCCGCCACGCAGGATCACGTGGCAATCCGGGTTGCCGGCCGTGGCGACAATGGCGGTATCGCCCTGCTTGGTCACCGACAGGAAGTGGTGCGGGTTGGACGCGGCACCCACCGCGTCGGCGGCGATCTTGATGTTGCCGTCGGTGCCGTTCTTGAAGCCGACCGGGCACGACAGCCCGGAGGCCAGCTCGCGATGCACCTGGCTTTCGGTGGTGCGCGCGCCAATGGCGCCCCAGGCAACCAGGTCGGCGATGTACTGCGGCGAGATCACGTCCAGGAACTCCACGCCGGCGGGCAGGCCCAGCTTGTTGATGTCGCGCAGCAGGCCGCGCGCAACGCGCAGGCCCTTGTTGATCTGGAAGCTGCCATCCAGGTCCGGGTCATTGATCAGGCCCTTCCAGCCCACCGTGGTGCGCGGCTTTTCGAAGTAGACGCGCATGACGATTTCCAGCTCGCCCGCGTGGGCATCGCGCAGCGGCTTCAGGCGCTGGGCGTACTCGATTGCCGCGACCGGGTCATGGATCGAGCACGGGCCGATCACCACCGCCAGCCGGTCGTCGCGGCCATGCAGGATCTCGTGCAGTGCGGCGCGCGAGGCGCTCACGGTGGAGGAGGCTTCTTCGTCGCAGGGCAGCATCGCCAGCAGCTGCGCGGGCGGGGTCAACGGTTCAATCTTGCGGATGCGCAGGTCGTCGGTGTGGGGGGGCATGGGGGTGTCTCCTGGAAGGTGGGGGTCCCCAGCGCGGCGGCAACAAAAAAGCCGCCAGGTGCGCTGGCGGCTTTCGGGTATGCGTCTGAAGCTTTCTTCAGGGTGAGCGCATGCCTTCCTCCGCCGGTGGCTTCGGAAAGTAATACCAAAAGTAGGAATTGGCGGGACGTGCGTTCATTGGGGAGTATTGATATCACAGGGGTTGGGCAGTGCCAACTGTTTCATTCGCAACCGGGCAGAGATGTCCCGGAGTGCCGTTGGATGGGTGACTTCCGGCGCTGGCCCCGGGTGCGTCCCGCGTTAGGATCTGGGTCGAGACCCGGAGGAGTGCCGTGCATGCGCCCGTTCGTCCTGATGCTCTCCCTGTTATTGCCCACGTCGGCTGCGCTGGCGGCCGCCCCACCCCATCCGCTGCCATCCGCGCCTGCGGTGGATGCGCAGATGCAGCGTCTGATGCGGGCAACCGGTGCCCAGGGGCTGGCGTTGGCCGTGATCGATGACGGCAAGGTCGTGCAGGTGCACGCGGCCGGCAAGCGCAATGCGGCCGGCGAGCCGCTGCAGCCGGACACCATCATGTACGCCGCGTCGCTGACCAAGGCGGCGTTTGCCTACATGGTCCTGCAGTTGGTGGACGAGGGCGTGCTGGATCTGGATCGGCCCATCGCCGCCTACCTGGACCGTCCACTGCCGGACTATCCGGCCGACAAGCGCTACGCGCCCTGGCCTGACCTGAAGGACGACCCGCGCTGGCAGCAGATCACCCCGCGCATGCTGCTCAGCCACCGCAGCGGTTTCTCCAACTTCGCCTTCCTTGAACCGGAGGGAAAACTGCGGCTGCATTTCGACCCCGGCACGCGGTATGCGTACTCCGGCGAAGGCCTGATCCTGCTGCAGTTCGTGCTCGAGCAGGGGATAGGCCTGGACGTGGGCAAGGAAATGCAGCGGCGGGTATTCGATCGGCTCGGCATGACCCGGACGAGCATGACCTGGCGCCCGGACTTCGCCGGCAACCTGGCCGACGGCTGGACCCAGGACGGCAGCACCGAACCGCATGACGAGCGCAGCCGTGTGCGTGCGGCTGGTTCGATGGACACCACCATCTCCGATATCGCGCGACTTGCCGCCGCACTGGTGAGCGGTGAAGGCCTTTCGCCTGCATCGCGACGTGAGCTGGTGCGCGCGCAGTGGCCGATCACCACCGCCTCGCAGTTCCCCACGCTGCAGGACGAACTGCCGCCGGCGAAGCGGCGGGCCGACCTTGCCGCCGGGCTGGGTGTGGTGGTGTTCGACGGCCCGCAGGGCCATGGTTTCTACAAAGGCGGGCATGACGATGCGGTGGGCAACACGATGGTCTGCCTGGAGCGTGGCCAGCGCTGCGTGGTGATCCTGGGCAACGACGTGCGCGCCGAGGCCGCATTCCCCGCACTGGCGCGCTACGTGCTGGGTGACACCGGCGCGCCGTGGAGCTGGGAATACGGCAACAAGGTGTTTGTCCCATAACGAAAGAACCCCGCCTCTCGGCGGGGTTCCCGGTGTACAGCACGACAGGATGTCGCGTGTGCGGCGACTTAGAAGTCCATGCCGCCCATGCCACCCATGCCGCCCATGCCGCCGCCGCCCATGGCCGGCTCGTCCTTCTTCGGCGCTTCAGCCACCATCGCTTCGGTGGTGATCATCAGGCCGGCGATCGAGGCAGCGTTCTGCAGGGCAGAACGGGTCACCTTGGTCGGGTCGAGGATGCCGAAGGCCAGCATGTCGCCGAACTCACCGGTGGCAGCGTTGTAGCCGTAGCTGCCGGTGCCTTCCTTGACCTTGTTGACGATCACGGACGGCTCTTCGCCGGCATTGGCCACGATTTCACGCAGCGGGGCTTCCATCGCGCGCAGGGCGATCTGGATGCCGTGGTTCTGGTCTTCGTTGGCACCCTTCAGGCCGGCCAGCGCGGTGACCGCACGGACCAGGGCAACGCCGCCGCCCGGCACCACGCCTTCTTCGACTGCCGCACGGGTGGCGTGCAGGGCGTCGTCAACGCGGTCCTTCTTTTCCTTCATTTCGATTTCGGTCGACGCGCCGACCTTGATCACAGCAACACCGCCGGCCAGCTTGGCCACGCGTTCCTGCAGCTTCTCGCGGTCGTAATCGGACGAGGTGTCTTCGATCTGGGTCTTGATGCGGGCCACGCGCGATTCCACGGCAGCCTTGTCACCCAGGCCGTCGATGATCGTGGTGTTTTCCTTGGAAACCTGCACCTTCTTGGCGCGGCCGAGGTCGTTGATGGTGGCCTTCTCCAGCGACAGGCCGATCTCTTCGGAGATCACGGTGCCGCCGGTCAGGGTGGCCATGTCTTCCAGCATCGCCTTGCGACGGTCGCCGAAGCCCGGCGCCTTGACGGCCACGACCTTGACGATGCCGCGGATGGTGTTGACCACCAGGGTGGCCAGCGCTTCGCCTTCGACTTCTTCGGCCACGATCAGCAGCGGCTTGCCGGCCTTGGCGACGCCTTCCAGCACCGGCAGCAGATCACGGACGTTGGAGATCTTCTTGTCGTGCAGCAGGATGTACGGATCGTCCAGGTCGGCGGTCTGCGCCTGCTGGTTGTTGATGAAGTACGGGGACAGGTAGCCGCGGTCGAACTGCATGCCCTTGACCACGTCCAGCTCGTTTTCCAGGCCCGAGCCTTCCTCAACGGTGATCACGCCTTCCTTGCCGACTTCACGCATCGCTTCGGCGATGATGTTGCCGATCGACTCGTCCGAGTTGGCCGAGATCGTACCGACCTGGGCAATGGCCTTGTCGTCAGCGGTGGGCTTGGAGATGTTCTTCAGCTCGGCGACGGCGGCCACTACGGCCTTGTCGATACCGCGCTTGAGGTCCATCGGGTTCATGCCGGCAGCCACGGCCTTGGCGCCTTCGCGGATCAGGGCCTGGGCGAGCACGGTGGCGGTGGTGGTGCCGTCGCCGGCGTCGTCGTTGGTACGCGAGGCGACTTCCTTCACCATCTGCGCGCCCATGTTCTCGAACTTGTCAGCCAGTTCGATTTCCTTGGCGACGGACACGCCGTCCTTGGTGATGGTCGGGGCGCCGAAGCTCTTCTCGAGCACGACGTTGCGGCCCTTCGGGCCCAGGGTGGCCTTGACGGCATTGGCGAGAACGTTGACGCCGCGCACCATGCGGGCGCGGGCGTCTTCACCGAAACGAATTTCCTTGGCAGCCATTGCGATTACCTTTTTATGTTGGGGCCGGGTCGTGCCCGGCGACATTAGATCGGGGCAGCGGGGCAACGCCCCGCGAGGCGGAATCAGCCGATGACGGCGAGGATGTCGTCTTCGCGCAGGACCTTGTATTCCACGCCTTCGCTCTTGTAGCTGCTGCCGGCGTACTGGCCGTAGATGACCTTGTCGCCGACCTTCAGCGACGGCGCACGCACGCTGCCATTGTCCAGCGGCTTGCCCGGGCCCACGGCCACGACTTCGCCCTTGGTCGACTTTTCCTTGGCCGAGTCGGGGATCACGATGCCGCCGGCGGAGACTTCGTCGGCTTCGATCGGCTTGACCACAACGCGGTCGTGAAGCGGCTTGATGTTCATGCGTGCCTCTTAAGTTGTTGATTGATTTGAAAAAGTCCGGCGATATTAGCACTCACCCCAGGTGACTGCCAGCACCGCTCGCGAAAAAACCCGCCAGTGCGGGACAGGGCAGAGATGGTGCTGTCCCCGGCCCTTTCAAGGGGGGGCCGACGATTTCTCCCAGACCGCCATTTTCTTGACGCACGTCTCAATGCGGAGTGCCGAAGACGACAAATCGATAGATGTGTCATATGGATTAGCTAGATTCGGCCGGCAAAACCCAATCACAAGGAGCCGTAGATGAGGTTGCTCACACCACTGTCCCTGGGGTGCCTGCTGGCGCTGGCCGCGGGTTCCGTCCAGGCAGACGTATTCATCAATGAACTGCACTACGACGACAGCACCCCGGCCGGGGATGTCGGCGAAGCCATCGAGGTGGTCGCCACCGGCGGAGAGGACCTGGGTACCTACCGGCTGTACCTGTACAACGGCAGCACGCCGTCGGCGGCCACGGTCTACGCAGACACCCCGGTGCCGGCCGGTAGCGCCGCCGGCTGTGGCAAGGCCAGCATCGCCACCGTCACCTACCCGACCAACGGCCTGCAGAACGGTGCCAACGACGGCATCGCACTGGTGGACGCCAGCGGCAGGGTGGTCCAGTTCATCAGCTACGAAGGCACCATCACCGCCGCCGGCGGCCCGGCCGCCGGGCTGACCAGCCAGAACATCCCGGTCAGCGAGAGCAACAGCACCGCGCCGGGCACCTCCCTGCAGCTCACCGGCAGCGGCAGCCAGTACGCCCACTTCACCTGGGCCGGATCGGCCGCGCAGACCTTCGGTGCCTGCAACGCCGGCCAGAGCTTCAGCGGCACCGGCGGCACCGGACCCAACACTCCGCCGTCGGTCACCACCACCACCCCGGAGCAGGGCGCGGCCAGCTTCCCGGCTGCCGCCGATCTGGTCGTCACCTTCAGTGAAAACGTCACCGCCAGCGCTGGTGCATTCACGCTCAGCTGCGGCCAGTCCGGCACGGTGCCGCTGACCCATGCCAACAGCGGCACCCGCTTCACCCTGTCCACCAACACCGCGCTGGTGGCCGGCGAAGCCTGCCGCTTCGATATCCGCGCCGCCCGCATCAAGGACGCGCAGGGTGCACGGCCGGCAGCGGATACCCGCATTGCCTTCACCGTGGCCAGCGGCGGTACCGGCCCCGGCCCCGATCCGGACCCGGGCAGCTACTACGCGAAGGTCAATACCTCCAGCCCCAGCCAGCTGCGCTGCTCGCTGCACGCCACCATCAAGGGCCACACCTCGTACCCGTACAGCGGCTCGGGCACCAGCACCTGGACCATCCTGGAAATCGCCGATGAGGATCCCAACAACAGCGGCCGGATCCTGGACGCATACCGCAACCGCAGTTACGCCAAGGTCAGCGACCGGGCCGGCACCGGCAGCGGGCTGACCTACAACCGCGAGCACACCTGGCCCAATTCGCTGGGTTTTGCCAGCACCACCGGCGACAAGGGCCTGCCGTACGCGCCTTATACCGATACCCACATGCTGTACCTGACCGACGCACAGTGGAACGCGGACCGTGGCAACAAGCCGTTTGCCACCTGCGACAGCAACTGCGGCGAGCGCGCCACCGAAGCCAACAACGGCACCGGTGGCGGCAGTGGCGGCTACCCGGGCAATTCCAACTGGGTGCGCACTCCCGACGGCAATGCCGGCACCTTCGAGGTCTGGGGCCATCGCAAGGGCGACATGGCGCGTGCGGTGATGTACATGGCGATCCGTTATGAGGGCGGCAAGGACGCGGCCACCGGGCAGTCCGAACCGGACCTGGAGCTGACCGACGACCGCAGCAGGATCGTGAAGACCTCGGCGTCGCCGGCCTACATGGGGCTGCTCTCGACCCTGATCGACTGGCACCTGTCCGACCCGCCGGATGCGGCAGAAAAAGCCCGCAATGAAGTGATCTACAGCTTCCAGGGCAACCGCAACCCGTTCATCGACCATCCGGAATGGGGCACGCCCGCCCTGTTCACGTCGGCCAAGCCGGCGACCTGCACGTTGGCGAACTGAGGCATCCCGAGGCCCGGCCAACGGTCGGGCGACGGGTTTTGATGCCGGCCGGTCCCGTGTGGGCCGGCCGGCATCCGCATTACAATCGGGGGTCATGTCGCGCCCCGATTCCATATTCATCCTTCTCACCACCTGCCCCGATGCGGCCACCGCCACGCGGATGGCGCACGCGCTGGTGGAAGAACGCCTGGCCGCCTGCGTGACCCGGCTGGACGGGGCGCATTCGACCTACCGCTGGCATGGCGAGGTCACCGAGGACCATGAGGTCCAACTGCTGATCAAGACCACCGGCAGCCGTCTGGATGCGGCCATCGCGCGCGTGCAGGCGCTGCACCCGTATGAACTCCCGGAGTGCATCGCGGTCGAAACCCGCGCCGGCCTGCCGGCGTATCTGGATTGGATCCGGGCGCAGACCCGAGAGGAAACTGATTGATGCCGCTGCTTCGTCGTGTTGCCGCGCTGTGCGCGCTGTTCGTGGTTTCCCTGCCGGCGCTCGCCGTCAGCGAGAAAGACCTGCTGCCGGTGGATGAAGCCTTCGGGCTGAGCGCCCAGGCGCGCGACCGCGACCGTATCGAGGTCAGCTGGAAGATCGCACCGGGCTATTACCTTTACCGGCACCGCACCACGGTCAAGAGCGACGCAGGTTTCAGTGCCGGGGCGCTGCAGATGCCGGCCGGGAAGAAACACCACGACGACTTCTTCGGCGAGGTGGAAACCTACCGCGAACGACTGACTGCCGTGCTGCCGGGCAAGGCGGCCGACGGGGCTGAGACGGTGACGCTGGAAGTGCGCTACCAGGGGTGCGCCGACGCCGGGGTGTGCTACCCGCCGCAGATGCGCAGCATGCAGGTCACGCTGCCGGGCGGCAGCGCACGCGCTGACAGCACCGCGGCCCCGACCCTGGGCGGCGGCGCCACGTCGCCGTTCAACACCCCGCTGGCCGGCGGCAACGCCACCGGTGGCCTGCGCCTGCCCGGCGTCGCCAGCGCCCAGTCGCTGCCGCTGCCATCCGAACGCGCGTTCGGCTTCGAAGCGATCGTGGGCGATGGCAACACCGTGCTGCTGCGTTTCAGCCCGGCGCCAGGCTACTACCTGTATCGCGACCGCACCTCGCTGACCCTGGAGGGCGCCCGTGGCATCCGCGCGGACAAGCCGCTGTGGCCCGCCGCAAGGTCGCACCGCGACGAACACTTCGGCGATGTATCGGTGTATTTCGATCAGGTCGATGTGAAGCTGCCGCTGCGCCGCAGCGTTGCCGATGCCGCTGATGCCACCCTGGTGATCACTTTCCAGGGCTGCCAGACCGATGGCATCTGCTACCCGCCCATGACCCGGCGGGTGAAGCTGGCGCTGCCTGCCGGCAAGGTCAACGCCAGCGCCGGTGAAGAGGCACGCCGCAGCGAAGTGATCACGCCGCTGGTAACGCGCGAGAAGCGCGCGCAGGCACGTGAGACCGGCGGCATTGCGACCCAGCCGATGCTGATCCGCCCGAACGAGCCGGCCCTGGCGCTTCCCGCCAGCGGGACGCCCGACGCCAGCGCCGACAATGACCAGCGCACGCGTCCTCCGGGTGCCAGCGACAGTGCCACGCCGATCACCCTCATCACCGCGCTGCTGCTGGCGTTGGCCGGCGGCCTGATCCTCAACCTGATGCCGTGCGTGCTGCCGATCCTCTCGCTGAAGGTGCTGGGCGTGGCGCAGAGTGGCGAAAGCCGCCAGCGCGCGCGCAGCCATGCACTCTGGTACACCGCCGGCGTGCTGGTGGCATTCGCCGCGATCGGCGCGCTGGTGCTGGCCCTGCGCGCCGCCGGGCAGGCAGCGGGATGGGGCTTCCAACTGCAGCACCCGTGGTTCATCGCCGCGCTGGTGTACCTGATGTTCACCGTGGGCCTGAGCCTGTCCGGGGTGTTCACCCTGGGCGGCAGCCTGGGCGGCGTGGGCCAGTCGCTGGCCTCGCGCAGCGGGCCGATGGGCGACTTCTTCACCGGCGTACTCGCCTGCGTGGTGGCCAGCCCCTGCGTGGCACCATTCATGGGCGCGCCGCTGGCCTATGCCTTCACCGCGCCGGCGGTGCCGGCAATGCTGGTGTTCCTCATGCTGGGCCTCGGCCTGGCGCTGCCGTTCCTGCTGATCGGTTTTGTGCCCTCGCTGGCCAAGCGCCTGCCGCGCCCGGGCGCGTGGATGGAGACCCTGAAGCAGGTACTGGCCTTCCCGATGTATGCCACCGCGCTGTGGCTGCTGTGGGTGCTGGGCAAGCAGCGTGGCGTGGATGCGATGGCGCTGTTGCTGGCCGGGCTGGTGGTGCTGGGCCTGGCGTTGTGGTGGTTCGAGCGCAGCCGCTGGCGCAGCCAGCGCGTCGGTGCCGCACTGGCGCTGGTGCTGCTGCTGGGCGCGCTGGTGCCGGTATGGGGGGTGACACGGATCGACGCACCGGCCAGGGCCGCGCTGGCCGCTGCCGACAACGTGGTGGCCTATTCGCCGCAGATGCTCGACCGGCTCCGCCAGGACAACCGCGTGGTGTTCGTCAACATGACCGCGGACTGGTGTGTGACCTGCAAGGCCAACGAGCGGGCGGTGCTGGGCACCCATGGCTTCGAGGAAACGCTGCGCCGTACCAACGCGGTGTACATGCGGGGTGACTACACCAACGTGGACCCGGAAATCACCGCGTTCCTGGAAGAGCACAAGGCGGTCGGCGTGCCGCTGTACGTGGTGTACGGCCCCGGCGCACCGCCGACCGTGCTGCCCACCGTGCTGACCCAGGCGCTGGTGGAAGAAGCGCTGCTGCGCACCGCGCGATGAGCACCCCGCCGGTCCGCACATCGTTGAGGGTGGTGGCGGCGCTGGCTGCGGTGCTGGGACTGGGCACCGGTGTGTACTACGTCGGGCGCGTGCCGCAGCACTCCGGGTCTGCTGTCGTGGATCGGCCGGCCGCCATGCCGGCCCAACCCGGCGATCCGATGCCGGCAATCACCCTGCCGGATGTGGAGGGCAAGCCCGTGGACTTCGCCCGCTTCGGTGGCCGCCCACTGTTGATCAACGTGTGGGCCAGCTGGTGCGGCCCATGCGTGGAAGAGATGCCCATGCTGGCCGCGTTTGCCGCTGCGCAGGCGGCCGATGGCGTGCAGGTGGTGGGGTTGGCCATCGATACACCGGACGGCGTACGCGATTTTCTTGACCGCGTGCCGGTGACCTATCCGATCGTGATCGAGCAGCCTGCGCCGGATGACGCCAGCGTGCGCTTGGGCAACGCGCAGGGTCTGCTGCCCTACACGGTGCTGGTGGATGCGGACGGGAAGATCGTCAAGCAGAAGCTGGGGCCGTTCGCGGAGGGGGAAGTCGAACGGTGGGTGGACAGTACCGACCAACGGTCGGTATCCACCGCCGGAGCGCCGGCGACTGCGCGGTAGCTGCCTGCCGCTGGTGGGCACGGATGCCCGGTCAGGCGAAGAAGCGCCGCAGGTACGCAGCCGTCTTACCGTCTTTCGAGCGGCTCACCTGCTCCGGCGTTCCCGTCGCCACGATCTTCCCACCCTGCTCGCCCGCGCCAGGCCCGACATCGATCACCCAGTCGGCGTCGGCCACCACGCGCAGGTCGTGCTCGACCACCACCACCGTGTTGCCCGCGTCCACCAACCCGTGCAGCTGCGCCATCAGCTTGTCCACGTCGGCCGGGTGCAGGCCCGTGGTGGGCTCGTCGAGCACGTACAGGCTGTTGCCGTGCTGGCTGCGCTGCAGCTCGGTAGCCAGCTTGATCCGCTGTGCCTCGCCACCGGACAGCTCCGTGGCCGGCTGGCCAAGGCGCAGGTAGCCCAGCCCGATATCGCGCAGCAGCTGCAACGGGCGCTGCACCACAATTTCCTCGGCAAAGAACGCCAGCGCCTCCTCCACCGTCATCGCCAGCACCTGCGCGATGTTACGGCCGTTCCACTCCACCTCAAGCGTCTTGGCGTTGTAACGCTGGCCATGGCAGGTCGGGCATGGCGCATACACGCTGGGCATGAACAGCAGCTCCACGTGCACGAAGCCTTCGCCTTCGCAGGTTTCGCAGCGGCCCTGCGCCACATTGAAGGAAAAACGGCTGGCGCTGTAGCGCCGCGCCTTGGCCATGCGGGTGCCGGCAAACAGCTTGCGCACGTGGTCGAACAGGCCGGTGTAGGTGGCCAGGTTGGAACGCGGCGTGCGCCCGATCGGCTTCTGGTCCACGTTCACCAGGCGTTTGATTGCCGTGTGTCCGGCATGCAGGCGGCCGCGGGCGCGTTCGATCCGGCTCGGTTGCGGCAGCTCGTCATCCACCTCGGCTGCGGCGGGTTCATGGCCAAGTTGCTCGCCCACCAGTTCCACCAGCGCCTGGCTGACCAGGCTGGACTTGCCCGAGCCGGAGACGCCGGTAACCGCGCAGAACGTGCCCAGCGGGAAGCGTGCGTCCAGTCCGTGCAGGTTGTTGCGGTGGATGCCGCGCAGTTCCATCCAGCCGGCGGGCGTGCGCGGGGTGCGGGTGGCACGGTCATGGTCGCCGAACAGGTAGGGCGCGGTTGCGGAGGCTGCAACGCCGCGCAGACCTTGTGGTTGCCCGCTGTACAGCACCTGCCCACCGTGTTGGCCCGCCCCGGGACCGACATCCACCAGCCAGTCCGCGCGACGCAGCATCTCCAGGTCATGTTCGACCACGAACAGCGTGTTGCCGCCGGCCTTGAGCTGGTCCAGCGCAGCGTACAGGGCTTCACCATCGGCTGGATGCAGGCCGGCGGTAGGCTCGTCCAGCACGTACACCACGCCAAACAGGCTGGAGCGGATCTGGGTGGCCAGGCGCAGCCGCTGCAGCTCACCCGGTGACAGCGTCGGCGTGGCGCGGTCCATCGACAGGTAACCCAGGCCCAGCGACTGGAGCGTACCGATGCGCTCCACCAGATCGTGCGCGATGCGCTGGGCCGCGATGCGTTTCTCCTCGGAGAGGTCCGGGGTGCGGCGCACGTCACTGCTCCCCCCGTGCAGCAGCCCGCCCTTGGCCACGCGCTGCTGTTCGGCCCTGCGCCCGGCGGCACGGCTGCGCGCCGCAGCCTTGGCGGGCGCGTCGAAACGACCCTCTGCAGCTGGACGCAATGCGTCGGCCATGGCTGACAGCGACAGCCGGGAGAGTGCCCCAATGTCCATGCCGGCAAAGGTCACCGACAACGCCGCACGCTTGAGACGCTTGCCGTCGCAGACCGGACATACCGTGCCGACCATGTAGCGCGCAACGCGCTTCTTCATCATGGCGCTCTGGGTGGTGGCGAACGTGTGCAGTACATAGCGCCGCGCGCCACTGAAGGTACCCATGTAACTGGGCTCTTCCTTGCGGCGCAGTGCGGCGCGGGTCTCGCCCGGGGTGAAGCCGGCATATACCGGGACGACCGGCTGCTCCTCGGTGAACAGAATCCAGTCGCGCTGCTTCTTCGGCAGGTCGCGCCACGGAACATCCACGTCGTAGCCCAGCGTCACCAGGATGTCGCGCTGGTTCTGTCCGTGCCAGGCCGGCGGCCACGCGGCGATCGCGCGCTCGCGGATGGACAGCGAGGGGTCGGGCACCATCGACTGCTCGGTGACTTCATACACGTAACCCAAGCCGTGGCAGTTCGGGCAGGCACCCTGCGGCGTGTTCGGCGAGAAGTCCTCTGCGTACAGCATCGGCTGTTTGGCCGGATAGGTTCCAGCGCGCGAGTAAAGCATGCGCAGCAGGCTTGACAGGGTGGTCACGCTGCCCACGCTTGAGCGCACGCTTGCCGTGCCGCGTTGCTGCTGCAGTGCCACCGCCGGCGGAAGGCCGTCGATGGCGTCCACGTCGGGTACGCCGACCTGGTCGATCAGGCGGCGCGCATAGGGCGACAACGACTCCAGATACCGGCGCTGCGCCTCGGCATACAGCGTGCCGAATGCCAGCGAGGACTTCCCGGAACCCGAGATGCCGGAGAATACGACCAGGGCGTCTCGCGGAATGTCCACGTCCACGTTCTTGAGGTTGTGTTCGCGCGCTCCCCGCACGCGGACAAACGCATCACCCGTCAGGGCGGGCGACGCTGCTTTTCGACGTATGTTCATGCCCGAAGCATACCCCCGGCAGCGCCGCCCGTTGGGCGGCCCATGTACACGCTGCAATCACGAATCCCTCACGCAACCGCCGGACTTACGGGACGCACCACGGCAGGGCGTGCCAACACGAATGCCGCCACCGCTTCGGACAGCAGCGACGCCTGTCGCTGCATTGCCTGCGCCGCCGCCGAAGCCTCCTCCACCATCGCTGCGTTCTGCTGCGTGCTGCCGTCCATCTGCAACAGGGTCCTGCCTACCTGCTCGATGCCCATGCTCTGCTGCTGCGACGCAGCCGAGATGCTGGCGGTTATCGCAGTGACCTGCTCCACGCTGCTGACGATGCGGCGCATGGTAGCCCCCGCTTCGCCAACCTGGCGGCTACCGGCGTTGACCGTCTCCACAGACGACTCGATCAGTCGCTTGATCTGGCGGGCGGCATCGGCGCTGCGCTGGGCCAGCAGGCGCACTTCGCCCGCGACCACTGCGAAGCTGCGGCCCTGTTCGCCCGCACGCGCGGCTTCGACGGCAGCATTGAGCGCGAGGATGTTGGTCTGGAACGCGATCCCATCGATCACCCCGGTGATGTCGCCGATGTGCCGGGATGACTCGGCGATGTCGCGCATCGTGGTCACCACCTGCGCCACGGCCGCACCGCCCTGCCCCGCGATCGCAGCAGCGTCAACGGCCAACTGGTTGGCCTGCTGCGCCGAGTGCGCGTTCTCGCGCACCGTGGCGGTGAGCTCCTCCATGGACGATGCGGTTTCTTCAAGATGCGCCGCCTGGCGCTCCGTCCGCTCGGCCAGGTCACGGTTGCCGGCCACGATCTCGCCGGCCGCGCCATTGATTGCGGAAGTGGCATGCTGGATTCGGGCCACGATATCGGACAGCTGTGCCACGCTGGCGTTGGCATCATCGCGCATCTGCGCGAACACGCCTTGATGGTCACCCTGCATGCGGACGGCCAGGTCTCCGTGCGCCAGGCCTGAAAGCAGCGCCTGCAGCTCGGCGAGGTTGCCCTGGAAGGTGTCAAGCAGGCGATTGATGCTGACCGCCAGGGTCAGCACGAAGCCCTGCTTGTCGTTCACTCGGATGCGGGCCTGCAGCTGGCCCTGCGCGGCGGCATCCACCAGCGCGGCCACTTCGTTCTCCACCGTGGCTTCCAGCGCGCGGCTGCGCCATTCCACCGCTGCGCCCAACAGCTGATCGTGGTCGAGGATGGGGTTGAATGCCAGTTGATAACGGATTCCATCCTGTTCGATCTCGTGCGTGCCTGCGTGGCCGCACTGCAGCTGCGCCGCAACGCCCGAAAACACCGGATGCAGCAGCTGCGCCGGGCGTCCCTGCCACTGCCCGGGCGTGCAGCCGAGCGCGCTGCACAGCGCCTGGTTGATGAAACCGATGCGTCCGTCAGGCTCAAGCACCATCAATCCGGTCTGGGCACTGTCCAGCGCCTGTCGCGCACGGGTGTTGTCGCGCGCTGCCGCCCGCTCGGCCTCGATCCGCCCGCGCAGACGTTCGCGCATGTGCAGCAGGCGCTGGGCCAGCGTGCCGAATTCATCGTGCGGGTTATGCACGACCAGCACCGTATCCAGCCGGTCCTCGGCAATGTCTTCGGCGAAACGCAGTGTGTTGGCGATCGGGCGCTGTACCGCCTGCAGGGTCAGCAGCAGCGTGGCGATGAGCAATGCAGTCACCAGCAGCAGCGTGACCGCGAACACCACCGTCATCGCCCTGGCCTGTACCTGCAGGCGCCCACGCGCGCCGTCCAGCGCTCTTGCCTGCGCACGTTGCACCTGATCGAGCGACGGGGCGATCTGGGCAGCGGTGTCGGCCAGCGACTGTGCTTCCACGTCCAGCCCGACTCGAGCGGCGGTGTAACTGAGCAGTGCGCCCTGGTAGGCATCCATGCCGGCGCGAAGTGCGTCCTGCGCGGCTGCCGGCACCCCCGGCGCTGCCAGCGCCAGCTCGAACGGCAGCTTGGCTTCACTGGCACGGTCGGCGTGGGTGGAATCGCCGGTGAGCAGGAGCAGTGCCTCCTGTCGGCGGATCGCCTGCCACTGCGCGTCAAGCGCGGCACGTTGCAGAGGGCCCAACGCGGCCTCCATCCTGGTGGCCGAGGCCTCCAGCTGCGCGCGCAGCCCGGCTTCACCCCGGCCCATCTCATCCACACGTGCATTCAGCGCGTTGATGCCCTCGGCAAATTCACCGATGCGGTTGGCCAATGTACTCAGGGAAGCCCCATTGCCGTTGGCGACAGCGGCGCGCTGCAGGGCCTCCAGCGACACCTGAAGGCGCTGGCGTGCCCGCTGCAGCGCCTCGCGGTCGGCATCGTTGAAGCTCGCCGCGTAGCGGGTCTGCAGGCGACGGGCATCGGCCACCTGCGTACCGAGTGCCGCCATGAGGCTCGTCGCCTGCTGGTGCGTGGCGAAGGTGTCCGCCGCCCGCTCGCTGTTGTACCGTGTCCACGCGTACACCACGGCCACCAGCAGCAGGCCGGATGCACAGGCAACCAGACTGATCTTCAGCTTGCGCGCGACGCTGAGCCGGCGCAGGGGTTCAGCCCGGCGGGCAAGGGACGACAGCACACGGCGGGGGACGGCCAACATGACGCACTCCAGGCAGAAGGACGCCTCGATATCGGCTGCATCCGCCCGGGCTTTAGGGCCGGATCAGACAGCATCCCGCCCCGCCCTTGCATTGCGTACGTTGTAGTCGGCATTGAAGACGGCACGATGACGGTCGGGCTGTGCGGGAGGGCGCGCTTCCCGTGGACGACATCGCGACATGAGGGTCTGCTCCAGCCGGTAAGGCGCCGCTCAGGGTGCGGCGGCAGGCACCACGCACACCACGTGGGTGATGCCGTTGCGGAACATCTTTGCGTAGGGGCAGACACGTTCGGTGTTGCGCACCAGTTCGGCGGCCACGGCGGGCTCCAGCCCAGGCAGGAAGGCTTCCACCTCGGCCGACAGCAGGTACAGGCCGTCGATCGGATCACGCGAGAAGGTCACCGCCACCTCGATGCAGGCATCCGCCAACGCCAGTCCGGCACGGCTGGCCAGCAGGTTCATCGCGCCGTGGAAGCAGGCCGCGTAGCCGGCCGCCAGCAGCTGCTCGGGGTTGCTGCCACCGCCGGGTCCCCCCAGCGACAGCGGCAGGCGCAGCTCCAGCGCCAAGGCTCCATCGTCGGAGAGGACCACACCCGAAGCACGCCCGTGACCGGTCTCGCCGCCGGTTACGCGCACCCGTCCGGTGTAAAGCGGCCGCACCTCATCCCCTCGGTATCTGTCGAGAACGGCAGGCGACGGCGGCTTCAGGTCGGACATGGCGTATCCACGCAGTACAGGCAGGTGGGCAATCAGTTGCTGCGGCTCAGCCCTGACTGCTGCAGCCAGGCGTCGAAGCCCTGGCGGCCCAGCCAGGCCTGGCCGACCGGCACCAGCGTGTCGTCCTGCAGCTGCGCACCGAAGTAGGGTGCCTGCGCGTCGCCCACCACGTGGCGGGGGTCGTGGGTGCGATCCAGGAAGCGCTGCGCCAGCTCATCCATCCGGGTGCGCTCGGGACCGGCGATTTCCACCACGCCATTGATGGCCGGCTGCAGCGCTATGCTGGCGACCGCGTCGGCCACATCCTCGGCAGCAATCGGTTGAACCAGTGCGGTGGGCAGATGCAGCGCTTCGCCGGCAGATTGAATGATGCCGGGCAGGAATTCGAAGAACTGGGTGGAATGGATGATCGTGTAGGCGATGCCGGCGTCGCGGATCAGCCTCTCCTGCGCGATCTTGCCGCGGAAGTAGCCACTGGCCGCCAGCTTGTCCGTGCCCACTACCGAAAGCGCCACATGATGACGCACGCCAGCCCTGCTTTCAGCAGCCAGGATGTTGCGCCCGGCGGTCTGGAAGAAGTCCAGCACCGCCGCATCCTCGAACGACGGCGAGTTGGCCAGGTCGATGACCACGTCGGTGCCGGCCATGGCCGCGTCCAGGCCGTCGCCGCTGACGATGTCGATGCCGGTGGACGGTGCCGCGATGACAATGTCGTGGCCAGCCGCGCGCAGCCGGTCGACGACCTTGCTGCCAATGCGGCCGGTGCCGCCGATGATCAGGATTTTCATGTTCTTGCTCCAGGGGGGGCGAAGGAACCCCGGGCGCCGGGGCATGTGGCGATGCTAGGGAGGCCGCCACGGCAGCAGTAGGTCCGCCCGCGGACCCGCACTGTTGCCTCTCAGGCACCAATTGCGTTCACCGCCACGCACCCGCGTCGATGTCGCGCGCCGGCGCGCCGGCCTGCTGCACGCTCTCCCAATGGGTCACCACATCCAGATCCAGCGCGCGCACCTCGCTGGTGATGAAGTCGATGAACGCTCGGATGCGCTTGGGCAGCTGACGGCGGCTGAGGTAGCACAGGTAGTGCCCGCGATCGTCGGCGGCGTACTGGTCCAGGCAGCTGAGCGCCAGCCCGGCATCCAGCGCGTGGCGCACCTGGTAGTTCGGCAGCTGGGCCAGGCCCTGTCCCTGCAGCACCGCCTGCAGAACGAGCTCGGCGTCGTTGAACACCAGCGCCGACGCCGGTTCCACGCTGAGCGGCCGCCCTTCCACACGGAACTCCCATGGCTGCAGCCGCCCATTGGCCTGGCGTTGGCTGATGCAGGCGTGCGCGGACAGTTCACTCACGGTGGTCGGCAGGCCGTGCCGGGCCGCATAGTCCGGTGCGGCGCAGACCAGCAGCTGCATCGGGATCAGGTGCTTGGCAATGACCTCGCTGTCTTCCAGCACGCCGTCGCGGAAGGCCACATCGATCCGGTCAGCGGCCAGGTCCAGCGGGCGCTCCTCCAGTTGCAGCTCGAGCGTGACATCAGGGAAATGCGCGCGAAAAGCCGACAGCAGCGGCGCAATCACCTTGCGCCCGAACCCAGGTGTGGCACTCACCCGCAGATGCCCGCGTGGCGGCCCATCGCGCAGGTCACGCATTTCCTCCAGCGCCTGCAGGATGCGGTCCACGCCTGGTCGGCAGCCGTCGTGGAACAACTCGCCTTCGCGGGTGAGCGAGGTTGAACGGGTGGTGCGCAGGAACAGCCGCACGCCCAACTGGCCTTCCAGCTTCTGCACGCTGCGGCTGACCGCAGAGCGGCCAATGCCGAGCCGGTCAGCCGCGCGCGAGAAGCTGCCTTCATGGGCAACGGCAATGAAGGCCATCACCCCGGCGTAGCTGGCCGAGAATCCGGTGGTGAGTGGGTCGACACCGTCATCTACGGTGCCCGGGTCAGTCAAGGACATGCGGGCGGCGCTCCAAGGTGGCGCGCATGCGCGCGCAGGCAGGCATGAGCCGCTTCCAGCCGTTGCCTGCACTGGGCAGCAGGCAAGCCCAGCAACGGCATGAGCTCTTCGAGCGGGGCGCCGGCCACGTCATGCAACAACAGCAGCAGGCGGGCATCGGCAGGCAGCTCGGCCAGCGCAGACAGGAACGTGATCCACACCTGTTCGGCGGGAAGGGGCAGGCCTGCGGCATCGGCAATGAATGAGGTGCTCATGCAAGGCAGACGGGCCAGCGCACTGCGCTGTGACAGCCCCCATCGTCGGGATTGGTGCACAGCGCTCAACACCGTGCGTCCGCGTTGCCGGCTACCGCCACGATGGCCAGGCACCTAGCCTGCAGCGTCGACTCCCTCCTTCCCACTGCCAGGATCACCACCATGACCGCAAGGCGATTCCCCGTTCGCCCGGATGGCGGCGCACCGCCGCAGGCCGCCTCCGTGCGCCCGAGGCCATGGCAGCTGCACCGAGCGCGTCGGCATTGCTGCGGCCGTACTGAGTCGACGTAGCGTGGCCGAGGGGGGCAGCCTCCTGCTCAAGGCACTGTCCCTGCGCCGCGCGCTCGTGTTGAATGCCGCCATGGATACCTCACTCGACCACTTTACCCAGCTGCGCCCACGCGTCCTCGGCGTGGCCTACCGCATGCTGGGCTCCATGGCCGAGGCCGAAGATGTCGCACAGGAGGTGTGGCTGCGCTGGAACGGCACTGACCGCGACGCCATCGAGAACCTCGAAGCCTGGCTGGTCGCGACCACCACCCGTATCGCCATCGACGAGCTGCGCATGGCGCGCCGCACGCGCGAACACTATGTTGGCATCTGGCTGCCCGAGCCGGTTCTTACCGACGTTGCCAGCACGCCGGAGTTCCTGCACGAAGCGGCCAGCGATCTGTCCGTTGCCTTCCTTGCAGTACTGGAGCGGCTGGCGCCGGAGGCACGTGCCGCATTCCTGCTGCACGATGTGTTCGACCGCGATTATCCGGAGATCGCCCGCATCCTCGACAGGAGCGAAGCGGCCTGCCGGCAGATCGTGCACCGTGCGCGTGCGCGCCTGCGCGAGGAACGCCCACTGCACGCGGTACCGCACCGTACCCACCAGCAACTGCTGCAGGCCTTCACCGCTGCGCTGGACAAGGGCGACCTGAAAGCGATGATCGCGTTGCTGGATTCCTCCGCGCAGCTGATCGGCGACGGTGGCGGCGTGGTCAACAGCTTCCCAAGGCCGCTGCTTGGTGGCACGCGCATCGCCCGGCTGCTGTTCGCGCCGACCCTGCGGCACCGCGCCGCGCTGCGCATGCTGCCGGCGTTCTTCAACGGCCGGATGGGACTGCTGCGGTTCTTCGGCGATCAACTGGAGGCGGCGATGTCGTTCGAGACCGATGGCGAGCGCATCACGCAGGTGCTGGTGCAGCGCAACCCTTGCAAGCTGGTACGCATTGTCGCCCAGCAGACTGCGCCACTGTGCTGACGTGCGCCATCGCGGGGCTTGATGCCATCACGACGGGACCCCGGGCATGGTGCAGGTGTCACTGCCGGAACCTGCCATGCCCGTAGCCCGCACCGCCCCCGTCCTGCTGCCACCATCGCGGTGGCGTACGCTGCCGCGCAGCTTCTATCGTCGCCACCCCACCGAGGTGGCACCGGAGCTGCTCAACAAGCTGCTGGTCCGCGACGATGGCCGCGCCGGCCGCATCGTTGAGGTGGAAGCCTATGCCGGCGAGCAGGATCCGGCCGCACATTCCTTCCGGGGCATGACCGCACGCACGGCCAGCATGTTCGGCGAATGCGGCCATCTGTATGTGTACTTCACCTACGGCATGCATTGGGGCAGCAACGCCGTATGCGGTGAGGCCGGCCAGGGCTGGGGCGTTCTGCTGCGGGCGCTGGAACCGGTGCGCGGCGTGGCCCTGATCCGCGATGCGCGGCCGGCCATCCGCCGCGACCGCGAGCTGGCCAGTGGGCCAGGACGCCTGTCACAGGCAATGGGCATCGACAAGGCGCTGGATGGCGCTGACCTCGTCAGGAACGACCGCGGCATCCGGATCGTGTCCGATGGTATGCCGCCACCGGAGGATCCGGTGGTGGGTCCCCGCATCGGCATCAGCCGCGCCGTGGAGTTCCCATGGCGCTGGCATGTGCGCGGGCATGCGCACGTGTCCGGCCGGCGGTCGAAGGCGTAACGACCAGCGGTCGTTACCTACCGGGGCAGCGCACGGCCGTTGGTCGTGCCGTCCGCCTTCAGCAGCGGCAGCGGATCGTACGCGCCATCGGCACCGTAGATCCCCCAATGCAGATGCGGCGGCGTACCGGCTGCATTGCCACTGTCACCGACGTAGCCCAGCACCGTCCCTTCGCTGACCACCTCGCCTTCGGCCAGTCCCTCGCGCCAATCCTCAAGGTGGGCGTAGTAGTAGCGCTCGCGCGCCGGGCCCACCACCCAGACCTGACGGCCGCCCAGTCCACTGTCGCGCACCGCGACCACCACGCCTGGCGCTGCGCTCCGCACCGGCGTGCCGCGCTTGGCGAAGATATCCACCCCGGCATGGGTGCGGTCCCGTCCGCGTGGTGCGCCGAACGTGTCGGCGATGCGCCGGGCCGCCACGCCTTCCACCGGCACCGGCAAGGCGCTGGGCGCCGGCATGCGTGCCAGCTCCCACATGGCGCGTGGTGCCTTCAGCCACTCGCTGTTCCACAGCGTAAGCAGCGCAATGCCCAGCAGCACGGGCACTGCCAACCAGATGATCCAGCGGCGCAGGGCAATCGCCGGCGAACGCGGGCGGGCAGGTGCCGCGGTGGCGGTTTCGAACTCGGGTGTTGGTGGTGACGTCATCATCCCAGCATCGCAGATGGCGTGTACACGGCACCTGTACGCCGATGCCCCTGACCGCCATGACATACTCGGCGGGCAACCGGCGCGCCTTCGCCGCTCCCCCGCCAAGGCCGCGCATGTCCGCAACCGCTACCTGCCCCCGCTGCACCACGCAGTTCGACGGCCGCAAGGCACTTCTGGGCGGGGGCATCCAACCCTTCCATGCCCCGTTTGCCAGGCGCGATGTCGCCCTGCGGGTGCGCTGCCCTTACTGCCGCCACGAATTCGCCACCACCGACGTGCGCCTGTTCGGCGGCCGGCTGTCACTCAACGGCTACCGGTTGGTGGCCGTCGGCCTGCTGGTGGTCTGCGCGCTGCTGGTGATCTGCCTGCCACCGCGCTGACCGGACGCATCATGGCACTGGCACGGCGTCCGGGAACGACCAGCGTCCGTCAAGTATCTCGGCGCGCGGGCGGTACAGCCGCACCATGTAGTTCCAGCCCGGGGTCGTGGGCAGGCAGTTCGGCACCTGGCCATCACAGCCACCGAACTGGATGTCCACCGTTCCGTCTGCATTTTTCTTCGCGGTCAGGTTGTTGAGGGAATAGGCGTTCTGCGGGTTCTTGTCGTAGTAGCCCTTGGCGTTGTAAAGGCTCACCGACCAGAACCCATCCACCGGGACATCCGCCACGTGCAGGCGGTACACCGTCTTTCCATCATTGCCGGTCGGCGTCACGTTGAGGTAGATCGCTTCGCTGTCCGGGTTGCCCCCCCACGCTGTCGCAGCACCAATCAGCCGGCGTACCGGATCGGCCGTTTCGCGCGTGCCGAACATGCGGCGGGCATCCGGCAACGTCGACCCCAACGTCACCAGCGCATCCCGCACCTTGTCCTGGCTCACCGTGTCCCACCTGGGAACCTCGAAGCTGCCCGGGGCGGCCTGCTGGATCCTGATTGCGTCCTGCAGCGCATGCACCTTGGCCACATCGTCCGGATTGTTGGGATCCACCAGCGTGCGGAAGCCGACGACCACATAGCGGGTACCGTCCTTGCCTCGGCTCAGCGTGTAGGCGCCGGGCGTGTAGTTCACCTGGGTGGTGTACTGGTCCTCATCGATGACCTGCATGGACATGAAGCGATCACCGGCATCTGGAAGGGTGATGGTGACCGGTCCGGCATCCAGGTCGAACACCGCACTGGAATACAGCGTGTCCCGGTTCAACCGCACCACGGTCTGGTTGTCGATCGATGCCGGTTCGCGGTGATGGAAGAGCTTGCCCAGACCTCCTTCCTTCACCAGTGAAGCGAAGTAGCGGTCGGATTCTGCGCGTACGAAGTTGTCGGCGGTGACGGGGATGCTTCCTGGCGCCGGCGCGGGAGCCCCCGGCGCCGGCGCAGGTGTCGGCGTAGCGGGTCCAGGTGCGGTCGCCGGAGTCCCGGTCGCGGCAGGCGCGACGACGTCGGGTTCTCGTCGGCAGGCGGCCAGGGCCACGGTGACCGCCAGGACAGCCAAGGGGGCGAGGCGCATGTACGGCAGGGTGGCGTTGCTCACGTTGGAATCTCCGACCACGGGTGTTGGAGCGTAACAACGGTCGCCGGCACCAAAAAACAGTACTTCTACTGCGTTGATGAAGGCGGCGACTACAGGACTTTCCGCAACGTTGACATGTTGGGGGTGACCATCAGGGTACCCAAGTTTCCTGCGCAGCCCATGAGCACCCTAGCATCACCCCGTACAAGCAAGGTCATCCTGGTCGTCGAGGATGAGATCGAACTCTCCAGATTGTTCATTGAAGTCCTCAGTGGCGCAGGCTACACGGTCGTCCCGGCCTACTCGGTGACCGATGCGCTGTTCGCCCTGGCCGACCAACCTTTCGATGCGGCCATCCTGGATGTGGAGCTGCGCGACGGTGCGGTGTTCCCGGTGGCCGATCGCCTTGCAAGGCTGGGCACGCCCTATCTGTTCGCGTCCGCGGTTTACCTGCAGGCCATCCCGGCGGCACACAAAGCCATCCCGTTCGTTGCCAAGCCGTTCGAGGTAGACGAGCTGCTCGCGCATGTCGAGCGTGCCATCAAAACGGGCAAGGCCGCATAACCACCCGCTGCGAATACTAGACGACCGGTCTAATCGGGTGTACAGTGCGCTGCATGACACCGACCCCCGCCACCGACACCCTGGATGTCCGCGACAAGATCCTGGCCACCGGCCAGCGGATCATGGGCGGCAAAGGCTTCTCGGCCGTGGGGCTGAACGAAGTACTGACCGCTGCAGGCGTACCGAAAGGTTCGTTCTATCATTACTTCGGCTCCAAGGAGGCGTTCGGGGACGCGTTGCTGGAGGACTATTTCGCTGGGTACCTGTCCGAAATGGACCGCACCTTCAGCCAGCCCCGCCGAACCCGGGCGCAGCAGCTGGACGCCTATTTCAAGGCATGGATGGACAACCAGTCCTTCGAGGACTGCCAGGGCAGGTGCCTGGCAGTGAAGCTTGGCGCTGAAGTGGCCGATCTTTCCCAAAGCATGCGCGCAACGCTGCAGCGCGGTACCGCCGGCATCATCAGCCGCCTGGCAACGGTACTCGAAGCCGGTGCCCGGGAAGGCTCGCTGTCGTTCGCCGGCAATCCGCAGGCCATGGCGCAGAGTCTCTACGAGCTGTGGTTGGGCGCCAGCCTGATGGCGAAGATTGTCCGCAACCGCCAGCCGTTCGACAACGCATTGCGTACCAGCCACCACCTCATCCGCCCTGACTGACCGCAGCGGCGGATCCCTCACGCCCCGATGGGGTTTTTTTCACGCCGGCGTTCTAGACGACCGGTCTACTGTAAGCAACAAACCAACCAGGAGTGCCCCATGAATGTACTGATTGTCCTGACCTCCCACGATGAACTTGGCGCCACCGGCCGCAAGACCGGTTTCTGGCTGGAAGAGCTGGCCGCCCCCTATTACGCCTTCCAGGATGCCGGCGCGAAAATTACTCTGGCTTCGCCAAAGGGTGGGCAGCCGCCACTGGATCCCAAGAGCAACGAACCGGACTTCCAGACGGACCTGACCCGCCGGTTCGAGGCCGATGCCGCTGCCACCGCGCAGCTGGCCAACACCGTGCGGCTGGACAGCGTCTCGCAGGCCGATTTCGATACCGTGTTTTACCCCGGTGGCCACGGTCCGCTCTGGGACCTGGCTGAGGACCGCGACTCCATCGCGTTGATCGAGTCATTCATTGCCGCCAACAAACCGGTCGCCCTGGTCTGCCACGCGCCGGGCGTACTGCGCCACGTCAAGGCCGCCAATGGCAAGCCGCTGGTGGAAGGCAGGAAAGTAACCGGCTTCACCAACAGCGAAGAAGCCGGGGTCGGTCTCACCGACGTGGTGCCGTTCCTGGTCGAAGACACGCTGAAGGCGCTGGGCGGCGATTACTCGAAAGGCCCGGACTGGGGCTCGTACGTGGTCCGTGATGGCCTGCTGATCACCGGGCAGAATCCCGCTTCATCCGGTGAAACCGCGACGACGCTTCTCAACCAGCTGGCGCCTGCCAACGCCCGGTAACGCATGCACCGCGGCGAAGCAGCGCTTCGCCGCATCCGGTGTCCAGTAGTCAGCCTGTTGCACCCACGATTTCGCCATCTTCCTTGGTAAACGGCTGCGCGATGGGCGGCAGGATCTCCAGCACCACCTCGGACGGCCGGCACATGCGGGTACCGAGGTCGGTCTGCACCAGCGGTCGCTGGATCAGGATCGGGTGGGCCAGCATTGCATCCAGCAGGGCATCGTCGCTGAGTGAGGGGTCATCCAGGCCCAGTTCCAGATATTGGCTTTCCTTTGCCCGGATGGCACCGCGCACGCTCAAACCCGCAGCGGCGATCAGCTCGACCAGGCGTGCGCGGGTCGGCGGCGTGAGCAGGTATTCAATCACCTCCGGCTCGATCCCGGCGTGCCGGATCAAGGCCAGTGTATTGCGCGACGTGCCGCACCGGGGATTGTGGTAAATGACGGCGTTCATGCACTTTCCTCATTGAAAACAGGTTCAACGACACCAGCCGCGGCCGCCAGCGCGGCCGCTTCGGCTGCGCCTTTGCGCTCACTGTAGCGATCCACCAGGTAGTCACTGCGGCCGCGCACCAGCAGGGTGAATTTGACCAGCTCTTCCATCACATCCACAACGCGATCGTAATAGGCCGACGGCTTCATCCGCCCGTTCTCGTCGAACTCCTGCCAGGCTTTGGGCACCGAAGACTGGTTGGGGATGGTCACCATGCGCATCCAACGGCCCAGCACGCGCAGGGCGTTGACCACGTTGAACGACTGCGAGCCGCCGCAGACCTGCATCACGGCGAGCGTACGTCCCTGCGTCGGCCGCACGCTGCCTTCTTCCAGCGGCAGCCAGTCGATCTGGTTCTTGAATACCGCCGTCAGCGTGCCGTGCCGTTCCGGGCTGATCCAGACATGGCCCTCGGACCACAGTGACGCCTGGCGCAGTTCCTGCACTTTGGGATGGGTGGCCGGCACGGCGTCGAGCATCGGCAGTGCGTGCGGATCGAACAGCCGGGTTTCCGCGCCCAGGTGTTCCAGCAGCCGCTGCACCTCCAGCGCCAGCTTGCGGCTGAACGACTGCGGCCGCAGCGAGCCGTACAGGATGAGAATGCGCGGGCGGTGCGGCGGCACGGATCCCGCTTCAAGCGCGGCGACCGAAGGGATGTCCAACGCATCGGGGACCAGATTGGGGAACGCTTCCACGGCTTGTCCTGCCTCAATGTTTCCATTATTCTAGAATTATGGAACATAAGCGCGCAACCACTGCCCTGGCGGCCTTGAGCCACGTCACCCGCCTCTCCATTTTTCGTCTGCTGGTGCAGGCCGGCAGCACCGGCAAGCTGGCTGGCGATATCGCACAGGCCATGGGCCTGCCTGGCGCCACCCTGTCGTTCCATTTGAAGTCACTGTCTGCGGCTGGTCTGGTCACTGCCGAGCAGCGTGGCCGGGCCATCTGCTACCGGGCTGACTTCCAGTCGATGAACGCGCTGGTGGCTTACCTGACTGAAAACTGCTGCGCCGACGATCAGCCCGTTGATCGGCCCGGCTGCTGCTGAGGCCCTTGACGTGGACAACCAACGCCCCCGCCTCTCCTTCCTTGATCGCTATCTCACGTTGTGGATATTCGCGGCAATGGCCGTCGGCGTTGGGCTGGGTGCGACGTTTGACGGCATCCCGTCCGCCCTCAACCGTCTGTCGGTCGGTACCACCAATGTTCCGATCGCCATCGGCCTGATCCTGATGATGTACCCGCCGCTGGCCAAGGTGAAGTACGAAGCGCTGCCAGAGGTGTTTGCCGACAAGCGCGTGCTGGCGCTGTCGCTGGTGCAGAACTGGATCGTCGGGCCATTCCTGATGTTCGGCCTGGCGGTGCTGTTCCTGCACGACTCCCCCGAATACATGACCGGCCTGATCCTGATCGGATTGGCGCGCTGCATCGCCATGGTGCTGGTATGGAACCAGCTGGCCCGCGGCGACAGCCAGTACGTAGCCGGGCTGGTGGCCTTCAACTCGCTCTTCCAGATCGCGCTGTTCAGCGTGTACGCCTGGTTCTTCCTGTCCTGGCTGCCGCCGGTATTCGGCCTGCAGGGCAGCGTCATCGATGTCAGCATGTGGACCATTGCCGAGGCGGTGCTGATCTACCTGGGCATACCCTTCCTTGCCGGCTATCTCACGCGGCGCTGGCTGAAGGCGGCCAAGGGCACACAGTGGTATGAGCAGCGCTTCCTGCCCGCAATCAGCCCGATCACGCTGGTAGCGCTGCTGCTGACCATCGTGGCGATGTTCAGCCTGAAGGGCGGCGACGTGCTGCGTCTGCCGCTGGATGCGGTTCGCATCGCCATCCCGCTGACGCTGTACTTCATCATCCAGTTCGCCATCAGCTTCTTCATGGGCCGGTTGATCGCCAAGGACTATCCGCGCACCACCGCGATTGCGTTCACCGCTGCTGGCAACAACTTCGAGCTGGCCATCGCCGTGGCCATCGCCGCGTTCGGGCTGGCCTCGCCGGTGGCCTTCGCCGCCGTGATCGGACCCCTGGTGGAAGTACCGGTGCTGGTGCTGCTGGTGCAGGTGGCGCTGCGGTGGGGCAGCCGGTACTTTGCGGCTGGCACCCGCACGGGCGCGGCCATTTCCAGCGAGTGACAGCGCTCTACGCCGGCGCGTGATCAAAGCACTCGATCAACAAGTCGGTCAGCGCGCGCACCTTCAACGACGGGTGCTGGCCCGGCGGCCGGATGACGTAGATCCCGGCCGGTGGCGGTGGGTGGCGCGGCATCACCTGCACCAGCGCACCAGAATCCCGATGCTCCCGGGTCAGTCCGTCGGGCAGCCACGCGATGCCCAGCCCTGACAGCGCCGCCGCCAGCAGTGCCGTGCCGTTGTCGGCCTTGAAGCGTCCCCTCGGATGTACGGTGACCACCTTATCGCCGTCCATGAACTGCCACGGCTCAGTGCCCTGCATCAGCGCTTCGTGCGCGCCAAGTTCGTTCGGGCTTTGCGGCGACCCGTTCGCACTGACATAGTCGGGGCTGGCCACCAGCCGCCCGTACAGCGGGCCCACGCAGCGCGCGACCAGATTCGAATCCGGCAGGTAACCCACGCGCACGGCGCAGTCGAAGCCCTCTGCCACCATGTCCACGAAGCGGTCGCTGTAGGCCGCATGCACATGCAGCTGCGGATGACGCCGCGCCATTTCCGCGAACACCGACGCGAAATGCGTAGGCCCGAAGGTCAGCGGCGCGGCAATGCGCAGGCGGCCACGTAGCTCGCCATTGGGCAGGATCGCTTCCCGGGCTGCGTCCATCTCCGCACACGCGCGTGCGGCGTGCTCGCGGAACGTGGCGCCGGCTTCAGTGAGCGCCGCCCCACGCGTGGTGCGGGCGAGCAGTTGCACGCCCAGCTCCGCCTCCAGCCGGGCCAGCCGGCGGCTGACGATCGACTTGGTCACGCCCAGCCGGCGCGCCGCCGGGGATACGCCGCCGGCATCGGCCACGTCCACGAACGTCCGCAGATCTTCGATATCCACACTGCCCTCCCTGAGTCGCACTACAGCCTGACACGGCTAATGCCCATTCAGTGTTCCGGTTTCTGCGACACAGCTGGCCGCCTCACGCGGCTACCCCCCTATAGCCAGCGATGACAAGGTCTGGGTTCGCCCTACCCCGACCCATACAGGAAGATGCCATGACGTTCCGCAACGGCCTTGACTCGCTGCTCCGCCCCGAAGATTCCGTGCTTGTGCTCATCGATCATCAGCCCTACCAGCTGGCCAACCTCAACAGCCACGACCCGCAGGCGGTGGTGAACAATGCCACCGCGCTGGCCAAGACCGCCAAGGCGTTTGGCGTGCCCACCATCCTCACCAGCGTCATCGCAGAGCGCGGCGGCCTCATCTTCCCGCACATCACCGATGTGTTCCCCGGCCAGGAGGTGATCGACCGCACCTTCATCAACACCTGGGAAGACCGCAAGGTGGTGGACCGGGTCAAGGCCACCGGCCGCAGGCAGCTGGTCATAGCGGGCCTGTGGACCGAGATCTGCGTGGCCATGCCGGTCATCCAGGCACTGGGCGAAGGCTGGGACGTCACCGTCATCACCGATGCCTGCGGTGCGGTTTCGGTTGAAGCGCACCAGGTTGCCATCCAGCGCATGATCGCCGCCGGCGCCAACGTGATGACCTGGATCGCGCTGGCCGGCGAATGGCAGCGCGACTGGGCCCGCCTGGAGCACGTGGCCGAAGTGACCGACGTGTTCAAGCAGCACGCCGCCGGCAGCGGCATCGCCTACCTGTGGGAGCAGCAGCTGCTCAACACCCCGGTGCCTGCCCCCACCGCTTGACCAGCGAAGCGGGATTAGAGAGGCCTCATACCTGCGTATGAGGTCATCGAACCGGTGGACAGTCCGGCGCATACCGGGAGATGGCTGTGGGCCGCGATGCCTGCGTGGATAGTAGGGCTGCACCCGTTGCAGCCCCTTCCCACAGGAACGCCACCATGTCCGACATCATCATCACCGACCGCCAGCTCTCGTCCTCCGCCTACAGCGCCGTCATCAACGCGCCGATCGGGAGGGTGGACATCGCCGAGTGGCTGTTCAACCTGCCCGAAGCCGAGTACCAGCGCTGCTGTCCCCCGGACCATATCTCCGCCGGGAGCACCACGACCGATGATGGCCAGCGCATGTCGATCAACGTCGAGATGATCGGCAAGACCCTGATGGTGCAGCACTACGTGGCCGAGATCGCCACGCCCACCCTGTGCCGCATGGTCTCCACCTCCGATGCGTTCACGCCCAACGGCCGCACCCGCGTGCAGGTGATCTGGACGCTGAGCGTGAAGAAGATCGACGAGAACACGTGCGAGTACACCAACAGCGTGGTGGCCCACCCCACCCAGGCATTCCTCGATTTCATCGCCGAGCACGGCACACCGTTCGAGGAGGCCGCCGAAGCACGTCAGCGCGATGGGGGTGACCACAACGGCCGCGAGACGCCGCTGTTTGCCGCCAGCATCGAGCGGCGTGCACTGGGCAAGGCTGCCTGAAGGAGCAGGAAGGGCGCCCCCGAGCGGGAAACACGGCCACCCTGGTGGCCGTGCGCTCGATCAGACCCGCTTGACGGTCGATACGATCAAACGTTCCAGTTCAACCTCGGCGACCGCCTGCTCCACCGATCCGGCAGCGACCGCCTCGGACATCGACTCGGCGGCTCCAAGGATCGCCCAATAACCAGCCTCTGGCACGTCGCCCCCTGCTGCAAACCCGCCCAGCCATTCGGCGCACCTGGCAACGAAATCCTGTTGATAGCGCCGCTTTACTTCCATCAACTCCGGTGAACCCGCCAGCGCCGCCAGGATGCCCTGGATCTCACGGCCCTGCGACAACACGCAGGCGATGTAGCCCCCCGCAATCGCGCGCGCACGCTCCCGCAGCTGCGCCCTCGCCTTGCCGATGCGCTCTTCAAACACCGCCGTCTGGCGCTGGTCGTAGTCCTGGTACAACGCGGCCAACAGGCCGTTGCGGGTGACGAAGTGGTCGTAGGCCACCGGCTTGGTGACGCCTGCCGCTTCGGCCAGGCGCCCCAGCGAAAGTGCGTCGGTGCCTTCTTCGCCCACCAGCGCCCACGCCACATCCAGCAACTGGCGGGCGCGCTGCTCACGCGGCAGGCGGCGGCGGGGTGGCACGGGGCGGGCGGGCATCGGCAGGACGTCAGGCAGCAGCAGCAGAAGCTCCAATGGTACGACCGATGCCGGCGGCCGTACGCAGATGGGCCTCGGCGGCGCCGCTGTCTGATTCAAGCATCAGGGTGGACGACTGCACGCGCGCGCCGCAGTAGTCGAAGATGCCCATGTCGATCTGGGTCTTCATGGCGGAACCGTAGCCGCGTCGCTCGATCATGCCGGCATCCGCGCCGCCAAGGCCGACCAGATGCACCTGCAGGCGCTGCAGCTTCTTGGCTACCTTGCCGTCTTCACCGTATGCATAGGCCCAGCCCTGGGTGAACACCCGGTCGATCCAGCCCTTGAGCAGCGCCGGGAACGACCACCAGTACAACGGGTAGACCAGCACCAGCGCATCGGCGCGATCGATGCGGGCGTGTTCGGCCGCTACGTCGGCGGGTGCCGCCCCCGTCTGGCGGAACAGGGCATTGTCGGCCGAGTTGAATCGGGGGTCGAAGCCCTCCGCCGACAGATCGGCAATCTCGATGGTGTTGCCCCTGCTGGCGGCGAGGATGGCATCGCCGATGCGGTGGGCCACCGCGCGGGTGAGCGAAGCGGGTTCGGGGTGGGCTACTACGATCAGGCTGTGCATGGAAAAGATCCTTGGAAGACGTTACCTACTAAAAGTAACATCGGCCTTTCGGATCACCAGTGCCATGGACGGAACGCTGGAGTTGCATTACCCCTGCATGGTGACGCGCCTTGGACTTCACCCGACCTCAGCGCGCGGTTCAGCGGCCGTCGAGATGCGCCATCCCCTGCGTCCCAAGCGGTACGCCGCACATTCAAACGATCGATTGAAACAACCGTAACTTCGCCGAACTGGACACGATCCACCGGTTCCGCCAGACTCCGCCCTTTCCTGTTGCTTGGCTTCCATGGCGAAACTGCTGGTCCTGCATGGCCCCAACCTCAACCTGCTCGGTACGCGCGAGCCGGGCGTATATGGGCACACCACGCTGGCGCAGATCGACCAGGCCCTGCTGGCCCAGGCGCAGGGCGCCGGGCACGTGGTGGAAAGCCTGCAGTCCAACGCCGAGCACGTGCTGGTGGACCGGGTGCAGGCTGCCCGTACCGACGGTACCACCTTCATCCTGATCAACCCGGCCGCGTTCACCCACACCTCGGTCGCCCTGCGCGATGCGCTGGCGGCGGTGGACGTGCCGTTCATCGAAATCCACCTGTCCAACCCGCATGCCCGCGAACCGTTCCGCCAGCACAGCTACTTCAGCGACAAGGCGGTCGGCGTGATCTGCGGCTTTGGCGCCGACAGCTACCGCTACGCGATGGACGCGGCGCTGGTGCGGCTGGCCGCCACCTGACACCCCATTGACCCGAGCGCTCCGCGCTTCCCACCACACTGACATCAAACACCAGAGGCCCCTATGGATCTCCGCAAAATCAAGAAACTGATCGACCTGTTGGAAGAGTCGAACCTGGCCGAAATCGAAATCAAGGAAGGCGAAGAATCCGTCCGCCTGTCGCGCGCCCCGGTGTCGGGCTACGGCATGGTGCAGGCCCAGCCGCAGATGATGATGGCCCCGGCACCGGCCCAGCCGGTCGCGCAGGCGATGCCGATGCAGTCGCCGACCGAAGCCTCCACCGGCGGTACCGCCAAGCCGGCTGCTTCGCTGCCTGAAGGCCACGTGCTGCGCTCGCCGATGGTCGGCACGTTCTACACCTCGTCCGCGCCGGACAAGCCGGCCTTCGTCAGCATCGGCCAGCAGGTCAAGGCCGGCGAAACGCTGGCGATCATCGAAGCGATGAAGATGTTCAACCCGATCGAAGCCGATGCGTCCGGCACCATCGTGGCCATCCTGGCCGAAAACGGCCTTCCGGTCGAATTTGACCAGCCGCTGTTCGTGATCGGCTAAGGATCCGTCCATGCTCGACAAAGTCGTTATCGCCAACCGAGGGGAGATCGCGCTGCGCATCCTGCGCGCGTGCCACACCCTGGGCATCCGCACGGTGGCCGTGCATTCCACGGTCGACCGCAACCTCAAGCACGTGGCCATGGCCGACGAGTCGGTCTGCATTGGTCCGGCGCCGTCGCCGCAAAGTTACCTCAATATTCCGGCGCTGATCGCGGCGGCGGAAGTCACCGATGCCCAGGCCATCCACCCGGGTTACGGCTTCCTTTCGGAAAATGCCGATTTTGCCGAGCGCGTGGAGGAGTCCGGCTTCATCTTCATCGGCCCCAAGGCCGACACCATCCGCATGATGGGTGACAAGGTGGAAGCGATCCGCGCGATGAAGGCCGCCGGCGTGCCGTGCGTGCCCGGTTCGGGCGGGCCGCTGGGCGAGGACATCGTGGCCAACACCAAGATCGCGCGTGAGATCGGCTATCCGGTCATCATCAAGGCGGCCGGCGGCGGCGGCGGGCGCGGCATGCGCGTGGTGCATGCCGAGGCGTCGCTGAAGACCTCCATTGAAACCACCAAGAGCGAGGCCAAGGCCGCGTTCGGCAATGGTGAGGTCTACATGGAGAAGTTCCTGGAGAATCCGCGCCACGTGGAAATCCAGGTGCTGGCCGATGGCCAGGGCAACGCCATCCACCTGGGCGAGCGTGACTGCTCCATGCAGCGCCGCCACCAGAAGGTAGTGGAGGAAGCGCCGGCACCGGGCATCAGCGCCGAACAGCGCGAAGAAATCGGCAGGGTCTGCACCGAGGCGTGCGTGCGGATCGGGTATCGCGGTGCGGGCACCTTCGAGTTCCTGTACGAAGACGGCCGCTTCTATTTCATCGAAATGAACACCCGCATCCAGGTGGAGCACCCGGTCACCGAAATGGTGACCGGTATCGACCTGGTGGTGGAGCAGCTGAAGATCGCCGCCGGCCAAAAGCTCAGCATCAAGCAAAGCGATGTGGTGCTCACCGGCCATGCGATCGAGTGCCGCATCAACGCCGAAGATGCCGAAACCTTCGTGCCGAGCCCGGGTCAGATCACCGCGTTCCACCCCCCGGGCGGTCCGGGCGTGCGCGTGGATACGCACATCTATTCCGGCTACCGGGTGCCGTCGAATTACGACTCGATGATCGGCAAGCTGATCGTGCACGGACCGGATCGTGAAACCGCCATCGCGCGCATGCGGGTGGCGCTGAGCGAGATGGTGGTGGACGGGATCAAGACCAACGTGGCACTGCAGCAGCGGATCATGCGCGACAAGGGCTTCCAGGCCGGTGGGCAGAACATCCACTACCTGGAAAAGCGCTTGGCCGAGCGCAAGAACAAGTCGATCGCGTTGACCTGATCTGTTCGGTGGTGGGTTGAACGGGGAGGCGGGCATTGCCCGCCTTTCTGCTTTCCGGCGCTCTGCGTGGCTCGTTGTGGGTGGGTGATACCGCTGTACGTCGGCCAACCAACGGGCGGCGCCAGCCGGCAACGCGTTGTTCAATCGCGCAGCGGGTTGGCCAGCAGCGGCTGCGCGCCAAGTGTGCCCATGGCCTGCCGTGCGGCGCCCAGCTCTTCCAGGTGCAGCTCGCCAGCTGCCTTGGCGGTGACCTTGAACAGCACGTTGTTGCCGATCATGACCTGCGCTTCATCCTGTAGCGAGATCAGACCGGTGGGGTGGGCATGCTGGTGCATCAGCAGGCTTACCAGGGTAGTGGCCCCCTGGATGTTATTGCTGCTGGCTGCTGCGGCGGCATGGACGGCGCGTCCACGGTCACCGCTGGCTACCAGGAAGGTACGGGTGTAAAGCGTCTGGCCTTCCTGCAACCCGGCGAACTGCGCTGCATCCAGCGCCAGCGCGCTGTACACCCGGCCAGCATGCGGCGGAATACGCGCCAAGCCACGGTTGATGCGCGCCACGACCTGCTCCGAATCCCGGAACACCGGCTGCAGGCTCCCGTACTGCAGGTAATCGTCCATGGAACGGCGGCGCCAGGTGAGATAGCTGTGGATGGCGGCACGCTGCAGCTGACTCAACCGCAGCTGCCCGTTCTGCGCCACGGCGCTTTCGTACACCTGCGCCGCTTCCAGGCTGGGCATGCCGCGATATTCCACATTGAACTCGGCCTGGGTCATGAAGCGATGCTCCTGTACGGGGATTGCCTGGCGGATGTCGGCAATGCGATGCGCCGGTTGGGCCCGGTGAGGCAGGCGACCGGCACCCCGCCCGCGCGGGAGATACACCGAAATGCGCTGGGTGTGCTCGTCCACCTGACGCAGGCGCACGCGGAAGTAGCGTTCGTTGAACCGCAGGTAGTGGCGCAGGCGGTTGCCCCGGCGGCTCATATACCAGCCCGGCCGCCCCGCGTCGGGCACAATTCCCCGGAGACGCGCCTGGTGCTCGCCCAGCGCCTGCCCATGATGGGCCTCCAGTCGACGGGACAGCTCCGGCGAGAACTCCGGCGGCAGCGCGGCGCAGGCGTCGCCCGGTGCGCGGCGGCAGCGCAGTGTGCGGACGGGTCGGGGGGCCTGCTCGCGCAGCTGGTACACACCGTCGCGCTTGACCAGTTCCAGCGCACCGATGCGCAGGCCCAGGCCCTCGGTCAGCGTGGCGGCGTAATAGCGCCCATCCACGCATACGGCGTTGCCCGCCAGCTCCGTCGCCGGATCGGTGTAGTACAGGATGCCGTCGGGCCCCAGCAGGTCCAGGCGCAGCCGGGCATGTTCCATCGCCGCCTGCTGATGCACATGCCCGGCCACGTGATCGAACAACGGGATGGAGCTGCCCGGGCGACTCGCCCCGGACGCTGCCGGCCGTGCGGCCGGTGCGCGTTTCCACTGCCAATCGCCGGTATCGAACACCACATCGACGGCGCCACGGTCGGTGAGCACCTGCATCCGGCCCTCACTGATGGTGAGGTCGCGTTCAGCCCCCTCAAACCGCACCTGGATACGACCGTGGTGCAGCTCGGCGGTGGTCTGGCGGATCGTCATGCCGGTCCGCCGCGGCAGCGCCGGTGGCGCTTCATTCTCGCCGGAGCCACGCGATGACGGGGCGGCGGGCAAGAGCTCCTCAGTGTCCGGTCCTCCGCGTGCGCCGGGTTCGAATTCATGCAGGCCGCCCAGCGCCATCACTGCGTTGGTCAGTTCGTTTCGACCGAGTGGGCGATGTTCGAGCACGTCGGCGCCTGCATCGAGTACGACCGCCGCTTCCTGCATGCCAAGCACACTCCGCCCGCCCAGTACGGCGGCTTCGGCAACGGTGGAAATCGCATCCGCTACCTGCAGCAGCGCCCGGGTGCCGGTGCCCAGTGGCGGCGCGCAACGGACCCCTTCATGGCGCAGCCAGGCAGTGCGCGTATCACTGAACAGCTCGGTTACCGGGCTGCGCAGCAAACCGGCCACGCCGTGCAGCACGCCCGGCAGGGTCGGCGAGACAGCCACCGGAATGCAGTCGGGCGGGCGCGCGGGCAGCGGCCGCGCGGTGCTCAGGGGCAATCCTGCGGCATTGATCACCGTCAGCACCGCCGCCAGCGCCTGCATGGGCGTTTCAACACGGCGGATGGCGACGGGGTCCACCGGGTGCGGCAACGGAGCGGCGACAGGGGTGGTACGGGCGTGGAAGCGACCGGCGGCGTGCCAATGCGCTTCGGCGGTAGTGGGCATGGGCAACTCGCTGGAAAGGCGTGCCCGATGAAATCGGAACAGCCCCGCGCTGTCCAAGCGAAGATGCCTAATGAAAACCCGCCTGCGATAGGCGTGGCGCATCGTGGTAGTCAGCAGCGACCTGTGCGCGGGCCCAGCCCCGGCAGCATCACCAGATGCGGCATCCCCGGCGCCGGGGTGCCAGGCGCCTGCATCAACGGCGGGCGTCGGCCGCCGTGATCTGGGTGTCCTTGACCGGTGCCACGCCCAGCGACGACGTCGGGTCGACGATCACCATGGTTTCGGTCGAGCCGTCCGGCCAGACCACCTGGAAGGTGCTGCCCGCCGGCAACGAGGCGAACGGCATGCCGCTCTGCGCGCGGTACACCGCGGCCACCTGGCTGGCACCGGCGCGGCGCACGTCTTCCTGTGTCTTCACCGAGGTCAGCGTCACCTTCGACAACTTCCGGTAGCGGTCATCGTAGGTGTCGATCATGACCAGGCCCACGGCACCGGCCGAGTAAGCCACGAACAACGCCACCCAGAACCAGAACTTGGCGCCATGCAGGAATCGACGGTAATTCATGACCGGTTACTCCGCTTGATCAACTGCTCAACCAACGTTTTCATTTTCCCCGCACCTTGCCGCGAAACCGCAGCGTCATACACGAAAGTGGCGAAGTCCTGCCCACCGTCCTGCGAACAGATCCCTCCGTTCGCGCAGAAATTGTTCATCAGCACGCTGTCCGGCCCACAGGCCATGCCCAGCTCGCACGCCGCCAGGCGCCACGCCAGTTCGCTGAACTGATCGCCGGCTACCAGGCCCTGCAGCGCGCCATCACCGCTGGCGCGTTGGCCCATCGCGGTGGAAATGGCCATGTAGGCTTCCGGATCACGCGAGTCCATCACCCGCTCCACGAGGTCACGGCGGTACTCGGGACTGTCCTGGAGCGGCTGGCCATCGGCGAACAACGCCGCTTCAGCCGCCAGGTTGCCCGCGCGTGCGGCCAGCACGCGTTGGGTGAGAATCAACGAACGACCCAGGCCGTCGCTGGAGACAAAACCCGCGCAGCGGCGTGCAACGCGCTCGCGCGCCTGCACCATCGGTGAGGATGCGTTCATGCCCAGCCCGGTGAGCACGTTGTTGTCGAGCTGGTAGCCGCCCGGGTCCATCGCATAGATGGCGCAGTAGTCGTACACGCGGCTGACCATCCAGCCTGCCTCGGCATTGCCGTTGGCGGCCTGCAGGCGGAGGCGCTGCGCGTAGGCAAACAGGTCGGTGTCCCCTTCGATATCGGCGCGGATGTCCAGCGGCAATCCCGACGGCACCGCCGTGCTGCGCTCGCTGGCCAGCAACCGGCGCGCCAACTGCTGGGCCTGAAGCGGCGCGGCCGATGTTGCACCTACCTGCAGTTCGCTGACCGCAGCCGATCCATGGTCGGCCTGCAGCGCGCGGCCACCCGCGCGGTAACCCACCATCCCCAGCAAAGCCAAGGCCGGCACCACCAGCAGCCAGGTTTTGAGCGTGGGCGCGAGGGCCATGGCGGGACCAGTTCGAAGGAGACAGACAGCAGGATGCGGAGTTTAGCAATGGCGTAACCTGTTGTCTGAACACCCCGTCGCGTCGCTTCTCACCGACTTATGAGACGGGCGTCACCGCGAGCCCCCTCAATGGTCTAGCATTCACCGTTTTCCGCAGGTCCCTACCGCCCATGCCGTTCCTGGAACTCACCCTTCGCTGCACCGAAGCCACCCAGCCGCGCTATGAAAATGCGCTGGACGACGTGGGCGCGCTGGCGGTGACCCTGCTCGACGCCGATGCCGACACCAGCAACGAGCGCGCCATCCTGGAACCGGGCGTGGGCGAAACCCCGCTGTGGAACGATCTGGTGCTCAGCGCCCTGTTCCCGGCCGACACCAATGCGCTGGCACTGCTGGCGGCGCTCGAGGCGTTCGACCCGGGCCTTGAATGGAGCAATGCCAGTTTCCGCGCGGTGGAGGACGAAGATTGGGAGCGCGCCTGGCTCGACCAGTTCCAGCCGATGGCGTTCGGCGACCGCACCTGGATCGTGCCGTGGAACCATGAGCTGCCCGAGGCCGCACAGGCCGCCGATGCCGCCATCGTACGGCTGGACCCGGGCCTGGCGTTCGGTTCGGGCACCCACCCCACCACCGCGCTGTGCCTGCGCTGGCTGGACGCCCTGGCCGCCGAAGGCGCGCTGGCCGGGCAGACCGTGCTGGATTTCGGCTGCGGCTCGGGCATCCTGGCACTGGCCGCGCTCAAGCTTGGCGCGGCCAAGGCAGTGGGCGTGGACAACGACCCGCAGGCGGTACTCGCCACGGGCGACAACGCCGAGCGCAACGCGCTGCAGGAGCGCATGCAGGTGTACCTGCCAGCCGACGAACCGCAGGCCACCTACCCGGTGGTAGTGGCCAACATCCTGGCTTCGGCGCTGGATGCGCTGGCCGAGCTGCTGGCCGCGCGCGTGGCGCCGGGGGGCCGGATTGCGCTGTCGGGCATCCTGCATGGGCAGGAAGACGAACTGCTGGTGCGTTACGCACCGTGGTTCGAGCAGCTTGAAGTTGCGCGTGACGACGACTGGATGCGCATCACCGGCGTGCGCCGTGCTTGAATGAACCACCTCCGCCCGGCCCTGACGCGATGACCGAGCCCACCCCGCCCCCTCGCCGCCCGCTGGCGACGTTTCTGCGTGCATCCACCGATGCCCCGCCTGCGGTCGACCCACCGCCGGTAGCAGCGCCGGACGACACGGTGCCGGACGATCACGCTGGCGAGGAAGCGCGGGACACCGGCCGGGCCGACGCGGACATCCCGCACGATCGCACGGCGGTCGGCAATGATGACGCAGCCGTGGTGGCCGACGACGATGAAGCCTTCCGGCGGCTCGCCAGCAGGAACGCGGCCCCGCTGTCGGCGACGTCAGCGCCCAGCTTCATGCGCACGCCGCAGGCGGCAGCGCCTGCGCCGCGCTGGCAATGGGGCCTGGTGACCGGGCTTGTGGTGCTGTTGTCCTTGCAGATCGCGCTTGCCGACCGCGCGCGCCTGGCCGCCGATGCCGGCAGCCGGCCATGGATCAGCGGCCTGTGCAGCGTGCTGCGCTGCAGCCTGCCGGCCTGGCGGGAGCCGGCCGCCTTCAGCATGATCAGCCGCGATGTGCGGCCGGTACCCGGTCAGCCCGGCGCGCTGCAGGTACAGGCCAGCTTCCGCAACGATGCCCGCTGGGCGCAAGCCTGGCCATCGCTGCGGCTGTCGCTGTCCGACGCCGATGGCCGCGTGATCGGTACCCGCGTGTTCGCACCTCGCGACTACCTGGACCCTACGGTTGATGCCGCTGCGGTACTGGAACCGGGCCAGAGCGCGCAGATAGCATTCCGGGTCCGCGAACCTGCCGCGTCCACCGTCGCATTCACCTTCGAGTTCCTGTAACCCGGCGTCCTGCCCACGAGCGTGGCGGCCCGGCCACGCACGCGCTAGACTGACCCCCTCCAAATTTTCCGCCAGGGTTGTGGTCCGCCCTGGCTTCGCACCGGGATCCTTCTTGAACGCTGTCCTTTCTCGTCCTGACACTAGTCGTGGCGCGCCCAAGCCACCGCTGCGCGAACACGTGGCCCAGTCGGTCCGGCGTTACCTGCGCGACCTGGACGGCTGCGATGCGGATGACGTGTACGAGATCGTCCTGCGTGAAATGGAAATCCCGCTGTTCGTGGAAGTGCTCAACCACTGCGAAGGCAACCAGAGCCGCGCGGCGTCGATGCTGGGCATCCACCGCGCCACCCTGCGCAAGAAGTTGAAGGAATACGGCATCACTACGTGATGCCTGGCTGAGGTGGGCCCGCCGGCGGGGGTACCTGCCGGACGTTGGCCACGGTCCGGTGGCGGGCATTTACGGCCTACAATACGGGCCCGCTCCGCTTCGATCTCCTGCCCCCATGAGTTCCGATCTGCTGCCCGTGCGCCGGGCCCTGCTTTCCGTTTCCGACAAGACCGGTCTGATCGACCTGGCCCGCGCCCTGGCCGCGCGCAATGTCGAGCTGCTGTCCACCGGCGGTACCGCCAAGTCCATCCGCGACGCAGGCCTGGCGGTCAGGGATGTGGCCGATGTCACCGGCTTCCCGGAAATGATGGATGGCCGGGTCAAGACCCTGCACCCGCTGGTGCACGGTGGCCTGCTGGGCCGGGCCGGCCAGGATGAGGCGGTGATGGCCGAACATGGCATTGCGGCGATCGACCTGCTGGTGCTGAACCTGTACCCGTTCGAGCGCGTCACCGCCAATCCGGACTGCACGCTGGCCGATGCAGTGGAGAACATCGATATCGGCGGCCCGGCCATGCTGCGTTCTGCTGCGAAGAACTTCGCCCGGGTTGCGGTGGCCACCGATCCGTCGCAGTACGCCGAGCTGCTGGCCGAGCTTGATGCCAATGATGGCAAGCTGTCTGCCGCCAAGCGTTTCGCATTGTCGGTGGCCGCGTTCAACCGCGTAGCGCAGTACGACGCGGCGATCAGCAACTACCTGTCGGCGGTGACCGCCACCGAGGCGGCCGTGCCGCTGCGCACCGAGTTCCCGGCGCAGATGAACTCCAGCTTCGTCAAGGTCATGGACCTGCGCTACGGCGAGAACCCGCACCAGGCCGGCGCGTTCTACCGCGACCTGTCGCCGGTGGCCGGCACGCTGGCCACGTTCCAGCAGCTGCAGGGCAAGGAACTGAGTTACAACAACCTGGCCGATGCCGATGCCGCATGGGAATGCGTGCGCCAGTTCGACGCGCCGGCCTGCGTGATCGTCAAGCACGCCAACCCCTGCGGCGTAGCCGTGGGCGCCGGTAACGGCGATGCCTACGAGCTGGCCTACGCCACCGACCCGACCAGCGCCTTCGGCGGCATCATCGCGTTCAACACGCCGCTGGACGCTGCTACCGCCAAGGTGATCCTGGACCGCCAGTTCGTGGAAGTGCTGATCGCTCCGGATTACGAACCGGCCGCGCTGGAGTACGCGCAGAAGAAGGCGAACGTGCGTGTGCTGCGCATTCCGCACGGCGAAGGCCGCAACCATTACGACACCAAGCGGATTGGCTCGGGCCTGCTGGTGAAGAGCGCGGACAACCGGGGCATGCGCCGTGACGAACTGACCGTGGTCAGCAGGCTGGCCCCGACCGAAAAGCAGTTCACCGACCTGCTGTTCGCCTGGAGCGTGGCCAAGTTCGTGAAGTCCAACGCGATCGTCTACGCCAGGGACAACCGCACCATCGGCGTCGGCGCCGGCCAGATGAGCCGCGTGTACTCGGCCCGCATCGCCGGCATCAAGGCGGCCGACGCGAACCTGGTGGTTGAAGGTTCGGTGATGGCATCCGACGCGTTCTTCCCGTTCCGCGACGGCATCGACGCCGCTGCGGCCGCCGGGATCAAGGCGGTGATCCAGCCGGGTGGCTCCATGCGCGACGCGGAAGTGATTGCCGCGGCCGACGAACACGGCCTGGCGATGGTGTTTACCGGCGTGCGTCACTTCCGTCATTGATCATCACAGGGGTCCGGTGCTTGCCGGGCCCCTTTTTTCTTCCCCTTTGTTGCGAGAACTGCCTTGAAGATCCTCGTCATCGGCTCCGGCGGCCGTGAACATGCCCTGGCCTGGAAGCTGGCCCAGTCGTCCCGTGTCACCGAGGTGCTGGTTGCACCGGGCAATGCGGGCACCGCCACCGAGGCCGGCTGCCGCAACGTGCCGGTCAAGGTCACCGACCTCGACGGGCTGCTGGCGCTGGTGCAGGCCGAAGGCGTCGGGCTGACCGTGGTCGGCCCGGAAGTGCCGCTGGTGGCTGGCGTGGTGGATCGCTTCCGCGCTGCTGGCCATCGCATCTTCGGGCCCACCGCCGCAGCGGCACAGTTGGAGGGCAGCAAGGCGTATGCCAAGGACTTCCTGGCCCGCCACAACATCCCCACCGCGTTCTACGCGGTGCACACCGAGGTGGACGCGGCGCTGGCCTACATCCGCGAGAAGGGCGCACCGATCGTGGTGAAGGCCGATGGCCTGGCCGCCGGCAAGGGCGTGATCGTGGCGATGACGCAGCAGGAGGCCGAAGACGCGGTGCGCGACATGCTGTCGGGCAATGCGTTCGGCGATGCCGGCGCGCGCGTGGTGATCGAGGAGTTCCTGGATGGCGAGGAAGCCAGCTTCATCTCGATGGTCGATGGCACCACGGCGCTGCCGATGGCCACCTCACAGGACCACAAGCGGGTGGGCGACGGCGATACCGGCCCGAACACCGGCGGCATGGGAGCGTATTCGCCCGCGCCTGTGGTCACCGATGAAGTGCATGCACGGGTGATGCGCGAGGTGGTGAATCCCACCGTGCAGGGCATGATCGCCGATGGCATCCCGTTCACCGGCTTTCTCTATGCCGGACTGATGATCGATGCCAGCGGCGCGCCGAAAGTAATTGAATTCAACGTGCGCTTCGGCGACCCGGAAACCCAGCCGGTGATGCTGCGCCTGCAGTCGGACCTGGTGGAGCTGGTGGAAGCGGCAATCGATGCACGCCTGGACACGGTGCAGGCGCAGTGGGATCCGCGTCCTTCCCTGGGCGTGGTGATGGCGGCCTCGCCGTACCCGGAGGCGCCGATCACCGGTGACGTCATCCACGGCCTGGACCAGGTGCCGTCCACGGCCAAGGTGTTCCATGCCGGCACCACGCTGGACGCGCAGGGCCAGGTGCTCAGCGCCGGCGGCCGTGTGCTGTGCGTGGCCGCGCTGGGCGACAGCGTGGGCGACGCGCAGGCCAATGCGTATGCCGGCGTGGCGAAGGTGTCGTGGGACAACGAGTTCCACCGCAACGACATCGGCTGGCGCGCGATCGCCCGCGAGCGGGCATGATCGCCGCGGCGCCCGGCCAACGGTCGGGCGCTACCCGGCAGGTGCCCACCGTTGGTGGGCACGCTCGAAGCAACAAAAAACCCGGCAACGCCGGGTTTTCTGTGTACTGCGTTGGACGCCGCATTACGCGGTGAACAGCGCCTTCATCTTCTTCAGCGCGTTCGCTTCGACCTGGCGGATGCGTTCGGCGGACACACCGTACTCATCGGCCAGCTCCTGCAGCGTGACCTTGCTGTCGGCGTCCAGCCAGCGGCGACGGATGATGTCGCGCGAGCGTGCGTCAAGCTCGGCCAGGCCTTCGCGCAGCAGCTGCAGCTGGTTGTCTTCGCTGTCGGCACGCTCATAGGCCATCGACGGATCTTCGTCGTTGGCGACCAGGAACGCAGCCGGCGACGGCGGCGCATGCTCGTTGTCGTCATCGCTGGGCGCATCGAAACCGACATCGCGGCCGGACAGGCGCGATTCCATTTCCAGCACTTCGCGTTCGGACACGTTGAGGTCCTTGGCGACCGCGGTCACCTCCGCCGCGTTCAACCAGCCCAGGCGGGTCTTGGACTTGCGCAGGTTGAAGAACAGCTTGCGCTGCGCCTTGGTCGTGGCGACCTTGACGATGCGCCAGTTCTTCAGGATGAACTCGTGCATTTCGGCACGGATCCAGTGCACCGCGAACGACACGAGGCGAACGCCCATGTCCGGGTCGAAGCGCTTCACGGCCTTCATCAGGCCGATGTTGCCTTCCTGGATCAGGTCGCCCAGCTGCAGGCCGTAGCCGTTGTAGCCACGGGCCACGTGCACCACGAAGCGCAGGTGGGAATGGACCAGCTCGCGCGCGGCGTCCAGGTCCTGCTCGTCGCGGAAGCGGCGGGCCAGGTCCTGCTCGTCATCGACCGTCAGCACCGGGATCTGGTGCACGGCGCCGATGTAGGCGTCCAGCGAACCGAGCGCACTGGGAATCGGAAGATTGTTTGCCACAAGGGCAGTAGACATGTTCTGGCTCATAGGGGTCATCTTATCAGTCCCGTATTTGGACTGCTGACAGTTCAAAAAGTTCCAGCGTTCCGTGAGTGAAACGCTGGCGCAGATCAGGCCCCTAACGTACCGCGAAATGGTGACAGTTGCGAGTGGGCCGCGCCGCGTCAGTTTCCATTTTAAATCAATGGGATATAGGCAAAAACGTCACAAGCACGTCGTTTTGGGCAGGACAATCCCACCAAAAGACACCCATTCAGGATGAAAACGTTGCCAGGCATTCAGCGCCGGCACCCGCCAACGCCTGAACGCCCCCAAAAGCCCCCCAAGCCGATGCACGGCACCGGAACCACCGAAGCCGACAGCCGAAGCCGCAACGCCCGGTAGTGCCACCCCATGGGTGGCAGGCCAGAACCCACCGACGCTTAGTAATATCCCGACAGACTCAAGAAAAACCCCTTCGCCTCATACCGCAGCTCGGTCAGGTCATCACTGAACTCGGTGAAGTTGTACCCGGCGCCGATCTTGAAGTTCTGCCCGACCTGGCGATCCACGCCCACCAGCCAGCCCTTCTTGTCGCCGCCCTCGCGCACATCCAGCCAGCGATACTCGGCAAGGGCTTCCCACTGGGAGAACAGCCGGTAGCGCAGCTGCAGTGCCGAGAAATTCACCCGGCTGTCCAGCCATTCGCCCTCGCCGCGCCCGGTGCGATAGTCGCCCCAACGCCCGGCCAGCTTGCCGGCCAGCTCCCAACGGTCACTGACCTGCATGACGCCTTCGAACGAGACGATCTGCGATTTCTGGTCATACACGTTGCCGCCTTCCTGGCCCAGCGACGCCACGTCGTACAGATAGGTGTACTTGCCGAACGCCGCCCAGCGCGTGTTGTCGTGCGGGCGCCAGGCGAACCCCAGGTTGGATTCCACCAGCTTGGCGTCAGCGAGCGGGTTGCGCCTGTCGTCGGTGTCGGCGTAGTTGGCGCGCAACGCGATGCGCCAGTCCTCGTTGACCTTGTACAGCAGACGGTTGGTGGTCACCCACTGGCGGCGGTCTTCAGCGCCTTCATCGCGGCGGTACTCCAGCTTGCTGGCCCACTGGGTGTTCGCATCGGTCCGCCCGCCGTTGACGCTGTACGCGCGGCGGTCAACCCGCCCGGTGGTGGCATCTAGCTCGCCATCCATCACGCTGAAGCCCAGCGTCCAGCCCTGCGCGGGGTAGAAGTCCATGCCGAAGGTGTGCACCAGGCCGGCACTGTCGTCGCGGCGGTCCTTGAGGTACTGGCTTTCGTTGAACACGTTGACCTGGTTGCTCAGGCGCCAGCGCTGGCCCAGCGTCCAGCCCGACTGCAGCCCGGTGTCATACAGCGGGTCGGTGGTGGTGCGGTCGGTGCTGTAGCTGTAGTTGCCGTAGAAGCTGTGCTCGGGCGTCATCCAGTATTCGCCCTCCAGCTTCGCGCCATCGCCTCGACTGCCGCTGCTCACTTCCGCGCCCAGGCTGGAGCGGTTGCCGAACAGGTAGCGTGCGCCCAGTGTGGCCAGGTCGTTCTTCTCGTAGGCGCCGCTGTCGTCATCCACGGTCAGCTGCCCTACTCCGTACAGCTCCCACTTGGCACCGAAGCGCTGCCGGTAGCTCAGCGCCGCCAGCGTGCCGTCCACATCGGTACCGGCGTTTTCCTCGCGTACCCGGCGCAGTTCGGCACCGAGCTGGCCATCGTTGCCCAGCCGCCAGTCCATCGTGAGCTGAGACTGCTCCACCGCCACCTCACCGCGTTCGGCGCGGCTGTGCCGGCCGTACAGGCTCAGGTTGTCGGTGAAGTACCCCAGGAACTCTGCGCCGTATTCTTCCAGCGCCAGCCCGCTGTCCATGCGCGAAACCGAGAAGCCGGCATCCACGTCGCGCCACCAGGCACCCATGCTCCAGTCCTGCCTGGTCCAGCCCAGCTCGCGCAGGTTGGCGCGCGCTTCCACCGCGCGGGCATCGCCCTTGCGGTCACCGCTGACCGGATTGCGCTGGATGAAGCTCAGGCCGCCGTTGTCCGAATAGAAGATCGGCGCCGCAGTGGCTTCGGTACGGGTCTGCTCCAGCTTGAGGTAGGTGCCACGCCCGGCCTGCAGGGTGAGGTCGGCGCCCATCAGGCTGTAGTCGTCGCCACTGCGGTTTTCATCGACGTAGGTGCCGCCGATCGCCACATGGTCGCCCAGCCATTGCTTGCCGCGCAGGCCGGCGCTGACATCGTCGGTGCTGAAGCCCACCGGGATGTACTCGTAATCCACCAGCAGCAGCTGGTCGTAGCCGTCCAGCGGGGTATCCCGGGTCAACGTGCGCACGTTCTCACGGGTGATCTGCGACAGCGCGCGGGTCAGGAACAGTCGGCCCTGGATCTCGTTGATCTCGTAATCCACGCCCCGCTGCAGGTTGGTGCGCACTTCGGTGCGGCCGGTGGTGCGGTCGCGCACCTCCAGCACCACCTGCTCCGAGCCGGGCAGCAGGTCGGTGTGGCGCAGGTAGTACAGGCTGCCGCCGGTGCCGAGGAACTCGCTGTGGCCCAGCGCGGACTGCGCTTCGGATCCAAACGCCTTCAGCAGCGAGCGTGGATCGCCCAGCGGCGTGGTCGCGCGCGAGCGCCAGCTCACTGCCGCGCCATACAACGAACGCACGTACTGGCCGTACTCGGTACCGGTGAAGCCGGTGGCGAAGTTGCCCCACAGCGCCTGGTTCTGGTCCCAGTCCACGCGCACGTACAACCTGCCCTGCGTATCGACGTCGCGATACGTGGTGGAGTCATCACCGTAGACCGGGTAGTACTGGTCCGGGTCCAGCCGGCGGAACACATCGCGCGCATCGGCATCCAGGAAGCCGTCGAACAGCCGCTTCAGTTCGCGGTCGTAGGTGTCGGCCTGGGCAGTGACCAGGTATTTGCCACGAAGCTTGCTCTTCAGGTAGAACGCCAGCCGGCCTTCGCTGAGGAAGCTGTCGTCCTGGTCGCGGTCGGCAGCCAGCGGGTCCAGGTTGCCGCTGGCGGTGTTGCTCGACAACGTTACGTCGGCCAGTGCCACCAGGAACCGGTAGCTGCCGGTGACCTCCACGTCCAGCGTGCGGGTCAGGGTGGGCGCATCCATCGCTTCCACCTGCACCAAATAGCGGTGCTGGCCGATCGGCTCCAGGAACTCGGCGGCGAACTTCTGCTCGAGGTCCACCGGGAAGCTCTGGCCATTGATCAGCACCCGTGCGTTGGGGCTCAGGCCACGCCCGTAGATGCGCACCCGCGAACCGTAGATCGGGATGTTCTGCTGGCGCAGCGCGTTCTGGCCATAGATCGCATTGCTCAGCTGCTGGGCCTGTGCATCGTCGCCGTCGAGCACGCGGCCGAGGGTGCGCTGCACGTTGTCACGCACCAGCTGGGTGCCACGTTCGTAATCGGTGGGCAGCACCAGCTGGAAGCGCTGGGCGTTGGTTTCATCGAAGGAGCCATCACGGCCGTACGCGCGGGCTATGTACTGCAGGTCGTCGCCGACGCGCAGGTTCAGGTTTTCCGGCAGCTGGCCATCCCATTCGGTATTGCCCACGTAATCGACCGGCATTTCGATGCGCGCCAACGGCGTGACGAGGTCGGTGTCGCTGCCGCGATAGATCACCACTTCCAGTCGTTCGATGAACGAAGCGTAGTTGTTGTAGCCATGGAAGCGCAGCGGTTTGGTCAGGCGCCCGTTCTCGAACGGGGCCATCGAACCGGTCTGTACGTTGAGCACCGGCGCCGACAGTGCCGGGTCTTCGGTGGCCCACACCACCGCGCCGTCGGGCAGCTCGGTGGCCGAGGCGCCATTGGGCGCCGGCACGAACGCGCCGGGCGCCGTCGGATCGGATGGCGCATCCGCCGCCGGGTGCACCTGCAGCAGCAGGTCGTTGCCCTGGCGGCAGCCATCCACGCCGCACAGCGTGGTGGGCACCTCCGGCACGGGTTGCGGGGCCTGCGCGTGGCTGGTCGGCAGCCACAGCACCAGCAGGAGCACCAAGGGGCTGAGTGAGGTCTTGTTGATCATGGGCATCTCCTCAGCGATCCGCACGGGTGGCGGGGCGGGCCGGCGCAGTAGGCTGCACCTGGACCTGCACACGGGCGGCAACGTCGGCCGGAAGGCGTGGCAGCAATGCCTGCCGCAACGCATCGGCACGCCGTGCGGCCAGTTCGGGCGTGGCCTGCCCCACGGCCACGTTGAGCTGCCCACCGCCCTGCGCCTGCAGCGTGCGGGCGGCATGCGCCAGCACCGCTTCAGCCGCCGGGCCGAGCGTGGCCTGGCCGGGAACGAACAGTCCTTCGCCGACCTCGAGCACCGATGGCGGTGGTCCTGCCCCCATGCGTCCTTCCGGCAATGCGACACCGAAGTCGAAGCGCACCGGCAGCCCCGGGGTGATCCGCCGCACCAAGGGGTTGCGGGTGGTGAAGCGCGCCTCACCCGGCAAGGTGCTGGGGTCGACCTTGAGGATGAAGTTGCGCCCGCGCGCCTGGCCTCCGTTGATGCCGACCAGGTGGTAGCGGCCGTAGGCGTCGGTTTCGATCACCAGGCCTTCCACCGACACCACGCGCACCCCGGGTATTCCGCGCTCACCGGCATCCTGCACGCCGTTGCCGTTGCGGTCGTCGAACACGCTGCCGACCACCAGGCTTTCGTCCAGCAGCGGATCGCCGACAACCTCCACATCGGCCGAGGCCACGTTGCTGATGGTGGTACCCAGCACATCGGCTGCGGTGATGCGGTTGGTGTGCACGCCCAAGCCGACACCCGCCCCTACCCGCAGGTAGTACACCAGCGTCGCCGAGCCACCCGCCGGGATATCCAGTCCATCGATCCGCAGCGGTGCCACGCCGCTGGCACGTGCGGCGTTGTCGGCATCGCGGGCTTCGAATCCACCCGGAATGAAGGTGAAGCCACTCGGCAGGGTGTCGAGCAGGGTCACGCCCAGGGCATCGAAGTCGCCCATGTTCTCCACGGTCACCACATAGCGCACCACGTCGCCTACCTGCACGCTGCGCTGGGTGGCCTGCTTGGTGAGGCGCAGGACCACCGCGTCGGCGGTAACCACCACATTCACCCAGCCCTCCACGCACACCGGGGTGGGCATCGAGGTGTCGCAGATGTTGTAGCTGAAGTTGTCCAGGCCGCTGTAGCCCACGAAGGCGGTGTAGACGCACTCGCCGTTGCCGCAGGTCGCCCGGCCGCTGGAGGCGGCACGGCCCAGCCGCATCGACGCGGGGTTGATGCGCGCGCCGCTGGTGGTCAGGTTGTCCAGCAACGGTACGGTGGTGGTGGTACCGCTGAGCACGGTGATGTTCTCATCCACCACATCCACGTCGTTCAGGCCGGTCTGCACGCTGACCGTGGCGCTGCTGCAGGTGGACGGCGAGGCCTGGCTGCAGACGGTGTAGGTGAAGCTGTCGGCGCCGCTGTAGTGGGTCATCGGGGTGTAGCGCACGCTGCCACCTGGCAGCACCACCGCGGTGCCCATGGTCGGCGCAGCGGTGATGGTTACCACCACCGTATCCGGGTCGACCGGAGCGCCGTTGGCCAGGTCGTTGGCCAGTACCGGCACGTCGACCGGGATGTCCTGCGGAGTGCTGGCCTGGTCGTTGTTGGCCACCGGCACGCTGTTCGGTGCTGCCGCCAGCGTGACCGACAGCGTACCCACCGCACACACCGTGGGCTGCGCCACCAGGCAGATCTGGTAGGTGGTGGTGTAGGTCGTGCCGGGGGCACCGGCGGCGACGTCGACACTGCCGTCGGGCTGGATGGTCAGCGCGGCGGTGTTGGTCGGGGTCAGCACCACCGCAGTCGGATCCACCGGTGCGCCGTTCAAGGTGTCGTTGGTCAACACGTTGGTCACGCCGGTCGCCCCGCCCGGCGGGACGCCAGGCACGGTGTCGTCGGCGGCGACCAGCGCACCGGCCGCTTCAAGGGTGACCGATACGGTGCCCACATCGCACACGGCAGGCTGTGCCACCAGGCAGATCTGGTACGTGGTGGTGTAGGTGGTGCCGGGCGTACCGGCTGCCACATCCACACTGCCATTGGCCTGGATGGTCAGCGCAGCAGTGTTGACCGGGGTCAGCACCACCGTGGCCGGGTCGAGCGCGGCGCTGTTGTAGGTGTCGTTGGCCAGCACGTTGGCCACGCCACTGGCACCGGCAGCCGGTACGTTGGCCACCGTGTCATCCACCGCGTCCAGCAGGCCGGGCGTGGTGGCCAGGATGACCGACACCGTACCGATATCGCACACCGTCGGCTGTGCCACCAGGCAGAGGCGATAGGTGGTGGTGTAGGTGGCGCCGGGCGTGCCTGCTGCCACGTCCAGGCTGCCGTTGGGCTGGATGGTCAGCGCCGTGGTGTTGTTCGGGGTCAGCAGCACCGTGGCCGGATCGAGCGCCGCGCCATTGAAGGTGTCGTTGGCGAACACGTTGAGCAGGCCCAGCGCGCCGGTGGCCGGCACGTTGGTGGCGGTGTCGTCCACGGCATCCAGCAGCGCCGCCGTGACCGTCACGCTGACCGTGGCGGTATCGCACACGTTGAGGTTGGGCGCGGGCAGGCACACCTGATAGGTGAAGCTGTCGGTGCCGGTGAACCCAGCATTGGGCGTGTAGCTGATGGTGTTGTCGCCGTTGACCACGGCGGTGCCATTGGTGGGTGGCACCGACACGGTGAACACCGGACCCGGCGGCAAGGTGTCGTTGGCCGCCACGTTGAGCACGGTGGTACCGCTGCCGGCAGGCAGGGTGTCATCGGCCGCGTCGGGACGCACCGCCACCACGGCCGTGGCCTGCGCGCAGTTGGTCGGCTGTGCGTTCTCGCAGACCTGGTAGGTGAGCGTGGTGGCGGCGGGCACTGTGCCCGGTGCCACCGTCACCACCCCGTTGGCGGCCATGCTGTAGCCCGGCACCGCGCTGACCAGCGACGCGGTCACCGGCGTCGTGCCCGGCACGATCAGTGCGCCGTTGAAGGTGTCGTTGAGCAGCACGCTGGTGGTGCTGCCTCCGGAGGGCGCGACCGGGGTGGCGCTGAAGTCATCGCCCACTGCGACCAGCGCACTGGCCGTCACGGTCAGGCTGACGGTGGCGGTGTCGCACACTCCCGCGCCGGGGGCCGGCAGGCACACCTGGTAGGTGAAGCTGTCCGCGCCGGTGAAGGGTCCGCTCGGGGTGTAGCTGATGGTGCCATCGCCATTGACCACGGCGGTGCCGTTGGCCGGTGCAACCGACACGGTGATGGTGGGGTTGGTCGGCAGCGTGTCATTGGCGGCGACGTTGAGCACGGTGGTTGTGCCCGCAGCAGCCGACAAGGTGTCGTCGGCCGCGACCGGGCTGACCGCAACCACGGCGGTACCCTGCGCGCAGTTGCTGGGCACCGCGTTTTCGCAGGCCTGGTAGCTGAGGGTTACCACCGCCGGGGTGGTGCCCGCGGCGACGCTGACCACGCCATTGGCCGCCATGCTGTAGCCGGCGACCGGGCTGATCAGCGACGCCGTCACCGGCGTGGTGCCGGGCACGATCGGCGTGCTGTTGAAGGTGTCGTTGAGCAGCACGCTGGCGGTGCTGCCGCCGGCGGCCGGCGCGATCGGGGTGCCGGTGAAGTCATCGTTCACCACCGTCACCGAGGTGGCGGCAACCGTGAGCGTCACGGTGGCGGTGTCACAGACCCCGGCAGCGGGCGCCGGCAGGCAGGCCTGGTAGGTGAAGCTGTCGGAACCGGTAAAACCGGCGTTGGGCGTGTAGCTGATGGTGCCATCGCCGTTCACCGTCGCGGTGCCATTGGCCGGTGCAACCGACACGGTGATGGTGGGGTTGGTCGGCAGCGTGTCGTTGACGGTGACGTTGAGCACCGTGGTGGTGCCGGCAGCGGCGTTGAGGGTGTCATCCACCACCACCGGGCTGACCGCCACCACGGCAGTGGATTGGGCGCAGTTGGTGGGAACGGCGATTTCGCATACCTGGTAGCTGAGCGTGGTGGCCGCCGGCGTGGTGCCCGGGGCAACCGTGACCACGCCATTGGGCGCCATGCTGTAGCCGGTCACCGGCGTTACCAGCGAGGCGTTTACCGCCGTGGTCCCGGGCACGATCGGTGCCCCATTGAAGGTGTCGTTGAGCAGCACGCTGGCGGTGCTGCCACCGGCGGCTGGCGCGATGGGTGTGGCGGTGAAGTCGTCGGCCGCAGCGGTCAGCGTGGTGGCACTCACGGTGATGCTCACCGTCGCGGTATCGCAGACACTGGCGCCCGGCGCGGGCAGGCACAGCTGGTAGGTGAAGCTGTCGGGACCGGTGAAACCGGCAGTGGGCGTGTAGCTGATGGTGCCGTCGCCGTTGACCACCGCGGTACCGCTGGTCGGCGCGGTCGGAATGGTGACGACCGGGTTCAGCGGTGCGGCATCGTTGACCAGGACGTTCAGCACGGTGGTGGTCCCGGCGGTGGCCGGCAGCGCATCGGCCACCGCCTCGGGGCGCACGGCAACCAGGACCGCAGCGCTGGCGCAGTTGGTCGGTGCCGCGTTCTCGCATACCTGGTAGTTCAGCGTGATCGCTGCTGGCGTGGTACCCGGCGCCACGGTGACAACACCGTCGGCCGCCATCGTGTAACCGGTGGCGGTGGTAAGCAGCGTGGCGGTGACCGGCGTAGTGCCGGGCACGATGGCCCCACCGTTGAAGGTGTCATTGAGCAGCACGCTGGCGGTGCTGCCACCGGCGGCCGGCGCGATGGGCGTTGCCGTGAAGTCGTCGTTGACCGCGGTCAGGCCGGTGACGCTGACAGTGACCGCAACCGAAGCGGTATCGCAGACCGCTGCGCCCGGTGCCGGCAGGCACACCTGGTAGGTGAAGCTGTCCGCACCGGTAAAGCCGGCGACGGGCGTGTATGTGATGGTGCCATCGCCGTTGACCACGGCGGTGCCGTTGGTCGGCGCAACCGCGACGGTGATGGTCGGGTTGGCCGGCAAGGTGTCGTTGGCGGTGACGGCGAGCACCGTGGCGCTGCCCGCAGCGGCCGGCAGGACATCGTCCACCGCGACCGGGCTCACGGCGACCACGGCCGTGGCCCCGGCGCAGTTGGTGGGCACTGCGGTTTCGCACACCTGGTAGTTCAGGGTGACCGCAGCCGGGGGGGTGCCCGGCGCCACGGTGATCACCCCGTTGGCATCCATGCTGTAACCGGTGACCGGCGTGGACAGCGACGCTGTCACGGCGGTGGTACCGGGAATGATCGGCGCACCGCTGAAGGTGTCGTTGAGCAGCACGCTGGTGGTGCTGCCGCCGGTGGCCGGCGCGATCGGCGTTGACGTGAAGTCATCGGCCACGGCGGTAAGCGTGGTCGCACTGACGTTGACGCTGACGGTAGCGGTGTCGCAGACACTGCCGCCCGGCGCGGGCAGGCACACCTGGTAGGTGAAGCTGTCCGCGCCGACGAACGCGCCGGTCGGGGTGTAGCTGATGCTGCCATCACCATTGGCCACGGCGGTGCCGTTGGCTGGCGCCGACGCGATGGTGACCACCGGATTCAGCGGTGCCGCATCGTTGGCCAGCACGTTGAGCACGGTGGTGGTGCCGGCCGTGGCCGGCAGGGCGTCATCGATCGCGTCAGGAGCGACCGCCACCACGGCCGTGGCGGCGGCGCAGTTGGTCGGCAAGGCGGTCTCGCACACCTGGTAGCTCAACGTGACCGCTGCGGGCGTGGTGCCCGGCGCCACGCTGACCACGCCCGTGGCGGCCATGGTGTAGCCCGTCACAGGGCTGAGCAGCGTCGCGGTGACCGGCGTGGTGCCAGGCACGATCGCTGCGCCGTTGAAGGTGTCATTGAGCAGCACGCTGGGGGTGCTGCCGCCTGCGGCCGGCGCAATCGGGGTGCCGGTGAAATCGTCATTCACCGCAACCAGCGTGGTGGCGGTCACCGTAAGCGCCACCGTGGCGGTATCGCACACGGTGCCGTGTGGTGCCGGCAGGCACAGCTGGTAAGTGAAGGTGTCCGGGCCGACAAACGCACCGGTCGGGGTGTAGCTGATGCTGCCGTCGCCATTGACCGCGACAGTGCCGCTGGTCGGTTGCACGGTCACGCTCACCACCGGGGCAAGCGGGGCGACATCATTGGCCAGCACGTTGAGTACGGTGGTGGCGCCGGCGGTGGCTGGCAAACTGTCATCGACCGCGTCGGGACTCGTCACCACTACCGCGGTGGCCGTAGCGCAGTTGCTGGGCAGCGCGGCTTCGCAGACCTGGTAGTTCAGCGCCACGGAGCCCGGCAGCGTACCGGCGGCGACCGAGATCACACCGTTGGTAGCCATGCTGTAGCCCGTCACGAGAGTGGTGAGCGATGCAATGACCGGGGTGGTGCCGGGCACGATGGGCGCGCCGTTGAAGGTGTCGTTGAGCAGCACGCTGGGCGTACTGCCGCCACTGGGCGGAATCGGACTGGCGCTGTAATCGTCGTTCACCGCTACCAGCGCGGCGGCGGCGATGCTGATGGTCACCTGCGCGGTATCGCAGGTGGTGCCATCGGGCGCGGGCAGGCACACCTGGTAGCTGAGCGTGTCGGTCCCGCTCTGGCCCGCCGTGGCCGTGTACTGCAGGCTGCCATCGGCGGCCAGCACGGCGGTACCCTTGGTCGGCGCAACCGCGATGGTGAACGTCGCACCGGCCGGCACGTTGTCGTTGGCGGCCAGGTTGAAGCTGCCCGGCTGGGTGCCGGTGACCGAGGCGGTGTCGTCGAATGCATCCGGGGCGATCAGCACCTGTACTGCCGCGGTGTCACAGTTGCTGGTGGAGCCCAGTTCGCACAGTTCATAGGCAAGCGTGGCGGCGCCGGCGGGTGCGAACCCGGACACCGTGATCACGCCGCCCGCATCGATGCTGAAACCGGCCGGTGCGCCGACCAGGTTCACGGTGACCTGCAACGGGTTCGCCGCGGCGCCGTTGAAGGTGTCGTTGCCGAGCACGCTCGGGGTGGTGCCGCCGGCGCCGGGGGCGAACACCGGCGTGCGGAAGTTGTCGTCCACCGCATCGAGGGTGTTTGCGATGACGTTGATGCTCACCGTACCGGTGGCGCAGGTTCCGGCATCGGGTGCCGGCAGGCAGACCTGGTACTGCAGAGTCTGGGCGCCTGCGCCGGCAGGCGTGTAGCTGAAGCTGCCGTCGGGCTGCAGGGAGAAGGTACCGGCTGCCGGTGGGGTGAGCACCGTATAGGCCGCACCGGCAGGCGCGTTGTCATTGATGCTGACATCGCCCACCAGCGGCTGGCCGGCCGACGTGGTGTAGCTGTCGTCGGCAGCCGCGGGAGCGATCAGCAGCGCGACTGCTGCGGTATCGCAGTTGCTGGTGGTACCGGCTTCGCACAGCTCGTAGCTGATGCTCACCGCACCGGCGGCGGCACCGGCCGGGACGTTGATCACCCCGGCGCTGGTGATGGTGTAACCCGGCGGCGTGGTGCCGGTCAGGCTCAGGGTGACCTGCGCAGCGGAGGCGGGCGCGGCGTTGTACAGGTCGTTGCCCAGTACCGACGGCGTGCTGCCGCCGGTGACCGGCGAGATCGCAGGCGTGGTGAATGTATCGTCCACCGCATCGACGGTGTTGGCGGCGATGACGAACGCGGCCGTGGTGGTCGCGCACACGCCGCTGTTTGGCGCGGGCAGGCACACCTGGTAGGTGATCGTATCGGTGCCGGCGCTGCCGGCGGCCGATGTGTAAGTGAAACTGCCGTCGCTGTTGAAGACCAGCGTGCCCAGGGTCGGTTGGCTCAGCGCGGCGAATACCGCGTTGGGCGGCGGCGCATCGTTGGTGCCGACATTGCCGCTGAACGCCTGGCCGGACTGCGCATTGAAGCTGTCCGGCTGCGCCGCCGGGCTGACCAGCACCTGCACGTTGGCGGTGCTGCAGTTGGCAGGAGCCGCGTTCTCGCAGAGCTGGTAACTCAGCGCGGTGGCACCGGCCGGAACCCCGGCCGCTACGGTGATCACACCGCTGGTGGGATCCAGGCTGAAACCGGCCACCGCACCCTGCAGGGTAGCGGTGACGGTGCCCGGGGTGACCACGACGCCATTGAGGGTGTCGTTGCCCAGTACGCTGGGGGTACTGCCGCCGGTGAGGGCCGGGACTGGAGTCGGGAACAGGTCATCGTTGGCCAGCAGCGCATTGGCGCCCAGGGTCACGGTGACGACTGCGGTATCGCAGACGCCGCCATTGGGGGCCGGCAGGCACACCGAGTAGCCGAACGTATCGGTGCCACTGGCCCCGGCATTGGGCGTGTAGGTAAAGGAACCATCCGCGTTGAGGACGACGGTACCCTGGGTCGCGGCCGCACCCGCTGCGGTGAACGCGGAGCCGGCCGGGGTGTTGTCGTTGCCAGCCACACTGCCCGATACCGGCTGCCCGGCGCCGGGCGTGGTGATGGCATCGTCCAGCGCATTCGGGCCCACCACCACCTGCACCGTGGCGGTATCGCACAACGTGGGCGCAGCGGTGACGCAGATGCGGTACGCCAGACTGACCGGACCCGCCACGGCGTTCGCCGGCACGCTGATCGCACCCGCGTTGATCGTGTAACCCGCCGGTGCGGTGATCAGGGTCGTGGTCAGGGTGGCCGGATCAACCGCAGCGCCATTGAACGTGTCGTTGGTGAGCACGCTGGGCGTGATGCCGCCCGCCGCAGCCGGAATGGCCCCGGCGCTGAAATCATCGTTGACCGCGTCGATCACGTTCGCGGTGAGGTTGACCGTAACCGTGGCGGTGTCGCACACGGCGCCGTTGGGCGCGGGCAGGCACAGCTGGTAACTGAAGGTATCGGTGCCGGTGGCACCGGCATTGGCCATATAGGTGAAGTTGCCGTCCGTCAGAAGCTGCAGGGTGCCCTGTGTCGGTGCGGCGGTCTGGGTGAACGTGGAGTCGACCACGTAGTTGTCGTTGTCGCGCACGTTGCCGACCAGCTGCGCGCCCGCCTGCACGGCGTAGCTGTCGTCCACGGCGTTGGGGGCCACCACAAGCTGCACATTGGCGCTGGCGCAGTTGCTGGGCGAAGCCGCCTCGCAGATCTGGTACGTCAGCGTCACCGGGCCCGACGCCGCGGTGGCGGGCACGCTGATGGTGCCATTGGCGTTGATGGAATAGCCCGCCGGCGCAGTGGTCAGCGTGGCGACCACCGCCGCATCCACGAACGCGTCCCCGCGCAGCGTGTCATTGGCGAACACGCGCGGTGTGGTGCCACCGGCACCGGGCGGAATCGGCGTAGCGGTGTAGTTGTCGTTGTTGGCGACGATTGCCGCCGCCTGCACGCTGATCGTGGGCGTGGTGGCGGTGTTGTCGCCCGGGGTGGGATCGGTGGTGCCTGGCGGCGGTGTGATGGTGGCGCTGTTGGCCGAGATGGTGGCCGGGGTGACGACAGGCGCGGTACCCGTGACCAGCACCACCAGCACCTCGCCCACGCCGACGTTGACCCCGACATTGACGCTGTCGGTACCCGACGCCGCGGAACAGGAGGTGGCGGCCGACACCGGCGCGCAGGTCCAGGTCACGCCGGTGAGCTGGGTCGGCACCGAATCGGTCAGGAGTGCGCCCACGGCCTGCGACGGTCCGCCATTACGTACCTCGATGCGGTACTGCACGGGCGCACCGGCCGCAACCGGCACCGGCGAGGTGATGGTCTTGACGATGCTGAGTTGCGCGGTGGCCGCCAGGGTATTGCTGTCACTGCTGCTGTTGTTGCCCGGGGTGGGATCGGAAATGTCGGCCGGTGCGGCAACCGTGGCGGTGTTCACCAGTGGGTTGCGGTAGGCCTGCGCATGCACGCCGGCGGTGGCCAGGGCCATCAGCAATACGCCAGCCAGGGGCAGCGCGCGGGCGGGCAGGCGGCTGGCGGTGGGCCGGGAAAGGAAGCGGCGGGCGCTGGCGGTCGGCATGCAGTGATCCTCGAAAGCAGCGCGCAGGGACCTGCCCGCGCGCTACGTGTTGCGTCGTTGCTGTCGAAGCGCCACCACCGCGGTGGCACTCCGGGTGGGTACGACTAGTACGCGGCGGGATCCGCGCTGAAGCTGACCGGCACGGTGATCGTGGCCTGCCCGCCGTTGATCAGATCGACCCCGAGGCTGACGCTGTTGCCGCCGGCCGCACCGCCACTGGCGGCACTGCAGGCGCTGCCTGCCGAGGCAGCGCAGCTCCACGGCGCACTCAGCGTGGCGCCCGCCGGCAACGTATCGGTCACCTGCGCGGCAGTGACCGGATCCGGCCCGGCATTGCTGACGGTGATGACGTAGCTGGCCGTGCCGCCCGGGGTATAGGTGCCGCTGCCATCGGACTTGGTGATCGACAGATCTGCCTGGCGCGTTCGATTGGTGATGCGGCAGACCACGTTGAGGGGCTGGGCGGACAACGCAGGCGATGTGAAGGTGAAGTTCTGCCCGGTGCCGCTGGTCAGCGTGGTGCCGGCCTGATCCTTGCACTCCCAGGTGCTGGCATAGCGCGCCAGCACGGTGGCCGTACCCGCGGTTTCAGCCAGGGTGTAGACCGTACCCGGGGTAGTGACGACCGCCGTGGTGGCGCCGTTGTTGCCGACATTGGCTACGCTGGCCAGTATCGTGGCGCCCTGCGCGACACTGAGGTTGAACAGCCCGGTGTCGGTCGTAGGCGCCAGCGTTTTGACCAGCTGCACGGTAGCCGCGCAACTCTGCGAAATGCTCTCTACCGTGAACACCGCCTGGCCGATGCGGATGCCGAGCAGGCCCAGCAGGTTGTCGACCACCCCGCCCAGCACTGCGGCCAGCACGGGCGCGACAACCGCGTTCACCACCCCTCTCAGTGGCTGCTGCAGGGCGGTCACCAGCGCATTGACGATGCTGTTCACCGGCACGGGCAGCGTGATCAGGTTGTTGACCAGCCGGACCACGGGCGTACCGCTGGTGATCTGCAGCTCCAGTGAATTGACCAGCGAAGTGACCAGCGACGTGGCCGTGACCGTGCCGCTGGTCAGCGTACGCGTCTGCGGATAGGGGCCATTGAACACCACCGACTGTGTTGAGGGGGTCCCGGTGGCCACCGCACGCACCGACACTGTCAGCGGTACATCGACGTCGGCGACCTTCAGGCCGCTGAGCAGGTTGACGCCCACCGTGACTGCCAGCGAGGTGGCATTGATCGGGGTGACGCTGGCCGGGGTGAGCACGGCGGTACGGTTGAAGAACACCGCATCGCTGATCGTGCCGATGTACAGATTGACCAGGCCCGGTCGCGCCTGCAGGGTCACCGCGTTGCTGGCCAGGTTGACCGCATTGATGGTCCCCTCGGCACGGGCGATGTCGGCATACACCGAAAGGTGCAGCAGCGAGGCGGTGATGCTGGTGCCAGCCAGCGACACCAGGCCGCCTACGTTGAGCCCGTTGAGCGCCGACACCAGCGGCGCGACGTCCAGCCCCTGGACGACGTCGAAATCGAATTTGAGGCGGATTGCCGCGCTGTGGAAGCCGGTGCCGACCGGCCCGCAGTTGTACACCGGCGGCTCCACTACCTGCGCCCAGACGCGCACGTTGGCCAGGCCACCCAGGCCGAGCGGGGCCAGCTGCGCGGTGGTGAGGGTAACCGGCGTGGGCGTGGTCAGAACATTGCGGAAGTTGTACAGCTGCACCCCGCCGGTGATCAGATCCAGCACGTCCAGATTGACGTTGGCCAGCGAACCGGGCGGGAGGCTCACCTGGATCAGGTCGGCCAGGCGGATGTTGCCGGTGAGGCCGCTCAGCGACGGCGTGAGCAGGTTGAGCGCGTTGGCCGCCAGCGTGTTGCCGTCGGCCTGCAGCACCGACACCAGCGCCGCCTGCAGCTGACCCAGGGTGATGTTGGCGTTGAGCACCTGGCTGGGATCGCTGACCACGACGCCGCCGTTGAGGCGTGTCAGTAACGCATTCAGATTCACATCCGCGCCGGCGATGTTGTTCCAGTCCAGGGCAGTGATGTTGATGTTCGTTCCGGGCAGAAGCGTCGTGAACAGCAGATTCAGGACCGGGCTCTGCGTGCTGTCTATCTGCGCAAGCCGGGGCCCCGCAGATACGCAGGCGCCATTCGCCGTACACGCATCCTGTGCATTTGCGACACTAAATAGGCTGCTTAATGCGAGGCCGATCACAATTAATGCGGAGATACTGACAATCCTGAACCGCGCTAACGCCCCATTCACGCCTTTGACATTATCCATCGGCCATCCCCCGGTTTCGTGGCCGCAGCGCTCCATCACGCGTAGGAAAATACCTACCATGCGGGACCTTACGGCCTGTTCCGATGTTCAGATTTGTCCGGCGCAGCAACTGGCCGACATGGAGGATTAACTACGTGGACGGATGACAATCGTCAAATCGGCCAGTAGATTTACTGAGGGAAGTTTGACTATCGCTGCGGGGTTTACGGATGGGTAACCCTTCAGCGGCAATGACGGATAGCGATTCTGTACATTATGTTGAAAGAATTGCTGTCTCGTTAGTATCGATAACCCGCCACCACTCAAGGAATGGGAAGGGGATTGCCATGCTCACGATGTCGGACCGGATCCGTGGTGCGCGGACCAGTGCAGGGCTGTCGCAGTCGCAACTCGCGAATGAAACCGGCGTGAAAAGAAGTGCCGTAGCGCAGTGGGAACGGCGGGGTGGCACGCATCCAAGCGTGGAGCACCTGGCGCGGATTGCGGTGGTGACGCAGGTGCGGTTCGAGTGGCTGGCCACCGGCCGCGGCTGCGGCAAAGCCGATGGCGGCGAGTTGAGCGCAGCGGCGCCCACCGCCGACTACGCGCGCAACGAACTGGAGGGCAACCTGCTGTCGTTGTTCCGGCGCCTGCCGGCGCGCAAGCGGCAGGTGGCGCAGTCCATCATCGAGATGCTGGGGGTTTAGGCAACGACGGGTAGGTGACGACTGTTAGTCGTCACGCATCACCTGGAGCGCGGAGCGCGCAGGCAACGACCAGTCGATGCGACCCAGGCCGCGCCGCTCCAGATACTGGTTGGCCGACGAGAAGTGTCGGCACCCCAGGAAACCGCGATGCGCCGACAACGGCGACGGATGCGGTGCCTTGAACACGCGATGGCGGCTGGTATCGATCACCTTGCCTTTCTGCTGGGCATAGCTGCCCCACAGCAGGAATACCAGGCCTTCGCGCTCGCGGTTGAGCGTTTCCACCACGTGGTCGGTGAATCCTTCCCAGCCACGCTTCTGGTGCGAACCGGGCTGCCCCTCTTCCACGGTCAGCACCGCGTTGAGCAGCAGCACGCCGCGGTGCGCCCACGGCAGCAGGCAGCCATGGTCGGGGCGTGGCAGGCCGAGGTCGGCCTCCAGTTCCTTGTACATGTTCAACAGCGATGGCGGCACTGGCACGCCAGGCATCACCGAAAAACTCAGGCCATGGGCCTGGCCCGCGCCGTGGTACGGATCCTGGCCGAGGATGACCACCTTGACCTGATCGAACGGAGTCGCATCGAACGCGGCAAAGATCTGCGGACTCGGCGGAAACACGTGCGCGCCTGCCGCCTTGCGCTGGCGCAGGAAGGCCGCCAGCTCGCGCATCTCCGGGCGCAGCAGGTAATCGCCAATACGCGCCTTCCAGCTCGGTTCAAGCTGGATGGTCGAGGGTGGTACGTCGTTCATCGCACCAGCGGTTTGTCGTTGAGCCGTGACAGGCGCAGCTGGAACAACACCTTGGTGACCAGCAGCCGCTCTTCGATCGGCTTCTGCACCAGGTCGTTGGCACCCGCCTGCAGCAGGCCGGACTGGTTGAGCGGGTTGCCGTCACCGGTCATCACCAGCACGGGCAGCCGCCGCTTGCCGTAGCCGAAGTCCACGCGCACGCGCTCGACCACATCCAGACCGCTCAGCTCGCCCTTCAGGGTGACGTCGGTAAGCACAAGGTCGATGCGGTGGCTGCTGCGCCCCAGCGATTCGGCCGTCAGCAGCGCGAACGCCTCTTCTGCGGTCATCACGTGCAGCACGTTCAAGCTTTGCCGCTCAAGCATGCGTTTGGTCGCTTCGGCGACCACGCGGCTGTCTTCCACATAGAGGATTGTGGCGCCGGGAATGGTTTCCGGCTGCACATAGCCCCGGATGAAGGTGGCGAGGGCTTCATGGCCCAGCGCCTTGTCGAAATAGTCAGTGACGTAATCGGTGAAACGCCGCTGCTCAAGGTGCTGCTGGGCATCGCCGGACACCACGATCACCGGCACGTAGGCCTGCCCGGCGGTGTCGCGCACCAGTCGTGCCAGGTCCAGGCCGTCGCCATCGCTGAGCGTCAGCGAGGTGGTGACCAGGTTGACCGGGCCGGCTTCCAGCGCCATGCGGGCGTCTTCGATACAGGCGCAGCCCACCACCTCGACTGCCGGCAACTCGCGCTGCAGCACGTCGGCGATGAGCTTTCGGACCAGCTTGGAGCCATCGACCACCATGACGCGCGGCGCGTCGTCGACCAGGTGCTTCAGTACTTGCGGACGCATGCGGGGCAGGCCTCAGGTTTCGGTCGGACGGGTCTGGCGCAGGAAATGTCCGGTCACCAGCCACGCGCCCAGCCAGCCCAGCACAACAGTGCCGACCAGCACGAGCGAAGAATGCAACAGGTCCAGCCCATGCAGCACGAACGGGCTGGCATAGCTTTGCGACAGCGCGGCCAGCGGTGGGCGCAGGGCAAGCCCGGCCCCACCCACCAGCGCCAGGGCCAGCGCGCTGGCGCCCAGCCCGTACCACGCACCCAGGTACAGGAACGGGCGGCGGATGAAACCGTCGCTGGCGCCCAGCAGCTGCAGCACGCCGATTTCATCACGGCGCGCCTGGATGTCCAGCCGCACCGTGTTGCCGACCACCAGCGCCGCGCCCAGGCCCAGCAGTACCGACAGCACCTGTACCAGGCGCGTGCCGAAGCCGAGCCAGGCATCCAGGCGCTTGCGCCACAACGCATCGTGCTGGACCAGGTCGGCCTGCGGCAGGCCCTCCAGCGACTGCGCCAGGCGGGCGTCGTCGGTGCCGTTGGTCGGGGTGATGATCAGCAGCGACGGCAACGGGTTGTCGTGCAGCGCATCGATCGCTTCACCCAGCCCGGCGCTGTCGCGCAGTTCGGCCAGGCCCTCATCGGGCGAGCGCAGGGTCACCCCGGCCACATCCGCGCGACCGCGCAGCGTATCGGCGACCTGTCTGGCGGCGGCGGCGTCGACATCGGTCTTCAGGAACAGGTTGATGTCGCGCGACTGCTGCACGCTGCCGGCGAAATGTTTGAGGTTGTCCAGCGCGATCGAAAGGCCCAGTGGCAGGGCCAGGGCGAGCGCCATCACCATCACGGTGAGCAGGGTGGCCCACGGCTTGCGCCAGGCGCGGCCCAGGCTGAACACCACGCTGTGGCCGTGGTGGTGCAGCCACACGCCCAGGCGCGACGGTGCAGCGGCTTCCTTGTTGGTGGCGGTACTCATTCGGCCAGGTCCTGCGGCGAGATGTCGTCGATCAGCTTGCCGTGGTCGAGAATCAGCACGCGCTTGCGCATGGCGCGCAGCAGCGCCAGGTCATGGCTGACCACCAGCACGCTGGTGCCCCGCTCGGGCAGTTCGGCGAACAGTGCCATGATTTCAGCGGCCAGGGTCGGATCGAGGTTGCCGGTGGGTTCGTCGGCCACCAGCAGCTTGGGCTCGCCGACGATCGCGCGCGCGATGCCCACGCGCTGCTGCTCGCCGGCCGACAGCTGCGACGGCAGCGCCTTTTCGCGATGGCCCAGACCCATGCGTTCGAGAACCGAACGCACGCGCTTGCCGATGTCACCCCGCCGGGTCCCACGCAGGATCAGCGGCAGGGCCACGTTTTCGGCAATGCTGCGGTCCATCAGCAGGCGATGGTCCTGATAGACCGCACCGACCGCGCGGCGATGATGCGGGATATCGCCACCGCGCACCTTGAGCAGGTTGCGCTCGTCGAACACCACCGCGCCACGGCTGGGCCGTTCGTCGAGGTGGATCAACTTCAGCAGGGTGCTCTTGCCCGCGCCGGAATGCCCGGTGACGAACAGCATTTCGCCGGGTGCGACATCGAAGCTGACGTCCACCAGAGCCTGGTGGCCGCCCGCATAGTGTTTGCTGACATTGTCAAAACGCAGGACGCTCATTCCTCCGATTATGCAGGAGGAGGATGGCGGCGTGGGAATGGCGTGTCGCCCGGCCACCGGCCGGGCGCTACCGTTGATCGGAGATCAACCGCCCGACAGCATCCGGCGGATCTTGCGGCCGATGCGGGTCAGGAAGCCTGCGCCCGGGTCGGCGGCCGGCGCGGCGGTGCGCATCGGCTTGGCAGCGACCTGCACCGGCGTGACCGGCTGCGCTGCACCTTCAGCACCCTCCACCGGACGACCGTGGCGACGGCGACGGCGCTTGCGCGGTGCGCGCTCACCCTCGGCCGCACCTTCCGGCGCACGTTCGGCGCGCGGCGGACGCGCTGCCTGCGGGGCCAATGCAGCCTCCACCGGCGCGGTGCCTTCCACGGCCACCGCGGGCTGTTCGCCTTCCACGCGCGGCTTGCGCGGGCCACGCGGACGGCGTTCGCCGCTACGCTCACCACTGCGCTCGCCACGACCACCGCCGGAGCGGCTGCCGCTGGACGAACGACCGCCGCCGCGACGCTCTTCTTCCGCAGCGCGTGCTTCGCGCGCTTCGCGGAAGATCTGGCCAACGCTTTCGTTCTCGTCGCCTTCCTCGCCCGCCGGCGCAGGCGCGCGTTCGGGTCGCGGCAGCGCAGTCAGGATTTCGCTGGTGACCGCTTCCACCGGGATCTTCTGCTCGATGTAGGCCTCGATATCCGGCAGGCCCATTGCATAGCGTTCGCAGGCGAAGCTGATCGCATCGCCTTCCTCGCCCAGACGGGCGGTGCGGCCGATGCGGTGCACGTAATCTTCGGCGTCAAACGGCAGGTCGTAGTTGTAGACGTACTTGATGCCGTCGATGTGCAGTCCGCGCGCGGCCACGTCCGTGGCCACCAGGATTTCCAGCTGACCCTTCTGGAAGCGGTTGAGCAGGCTCTCGCGCTTCTTCTGCGGCACATCGCCGGACAGCACGCCGACCCGGTAGCCGGCCTTCTCCAGCGAGCGCGCCACGCGCTCCACGAACACCTTGGTGTTGACGAACACCATGGTGCGCGCACCTTCGCTGCGCGAGAGCAGGCCCAGCAGCAGCGGGATCTTCTCTTCGTCGGCCGGGAAGTAGATACGCTGGCGCACGCGCGCGGCGGTGATCGACTCGCTTTCCACCACCAGCTTCTGCGGTTCGTTCATGTGCTCGTAGGCCAGCTCCAGCACGCGGTGGCTGAGCGTGGCGCTGAACAGCAGGGTCTGCCGCGTGGTGCGCTCGGGCATGCGGCGCAGCAGGAAGCGGATGTCCTTGATGAAGCCCAGGTCGAACATGCGGTCGGCTTCATCGAGCACGCAGATTTCGCAGGCGTGCAACGACACCACCTTGTGCTGCTTGACGTAATCGATCAGGCGGCCGGGGGTGGCGATGATCACGTCCACGCCCTGCTGCAGGATTTCGCGCTGCTTGTCGTAATCAACGCCGCCGTACACCAGCGCGAAGCGCAGGCCCAGGTCTGACCCGAACTTGACCGCATCCTTGTGGATCTGGATGGCCAGCTCGCGGGTGGGCGCCAGGATCAGCGCGCGCGGGTCTTCCGGCTTGCGGTCGGCCAGCGCCGGACGGGTCAGCAGGCGGTTCACCACCGCGACCAGGAACGCCAGCGTCTTGCCGGTACCGGTCTGGGCCTGGCCGGCGACGTCGCCGCCGGGAAGTGCCACCGGCAGGGTCAGCGCCTGGATCGGGGTGCAGCGGGTGAAACCAGCGCCTTCAAGGCCAGCCTGCAGGGCCGGATGCAGCTCGAAGGAAGAGAAGGTCAAATCGGTCAGCGGTTTGTCGCTCATGAGTCCGTCTTGGTAAGGCCAGCCGGCAGAGATGCGGGAGGCTTGCAATCTTGGGGGGCACCGTCGCCATTGGGCCCTGCGCCTGGGAAGGCGGAGGCCGGACCGAACCGGTCCCGGGGCGCCGCACAGTGGGCCAGTTTAGCGCAAAGCGGTCGGCAAACCGGGGGAGGCCGTCGCACACCCCCGTGCAACGGACCCCCCCGAACG